>BEHD01000012.1 GCA_002898355.1 archaeon HR01
AGACCGGGCCCGTAGCTCAGTCAGGTAGAGAGAACTCCAATCCTACAGCACCGGGCTCTTAACCCGGGGGTCGCGGGATCAAAGCCCGCCGGGCCCGCATCAAAGATGGTTGGAGCCAAAGCGCCTTTTCTCAACTCAATCGTGCCATATAGGAAATTCTAGCCTCAATCATCCGCCATACATTAGTCATAACATCCAGATGTCCCATCATCCCTCTAAGACATAAATAATGAATGGAGACTGGCCGAGCATGCTGAGTAGAATAGTTGACGCTCATATCCACAAACCTCGGAATGTTGGCTTGGTGGCCACCTACAAAACATGGGCGAGGGGGTTTGCCAGCAGGTATGGGATGGAATCATTAGAGGAGGCCTTCACATGGCAGATGATGGCGGCACCACGTATAAGGAGCATCCTCACATACCTAGCACAGGTCTATAATATAGAACCTGATATAGATGTTGTTGAGGCAAAAATATCTGATATCATGGCTGAGGGGTTCGAAGAGTATGTGAGGTCGGTCATGGATAGGGAGGGCATAGGACATGCTATAATGGATCTGTCCCTCGAAGTTGAGGAAGTAGAGGAGGTATCACAGGCATTGGATGGACTGCCTTCAGGTAGATTCTCATGGACTTTCAACATAGTGGATATGCTCCATCCCAGCTGGGCGGTGTCTAGGGGTGTGAGAGACATAAGAGAGCTGGTGGATGCTATATCGAAGCAGCTGATTCGATTGAAGGAAGATGGGTGCCGCGGACTAAAGAACTCTATGGCCTACTACAGGGGCTTGGGTATATCTGCGGTCGATGAGGAGCGGGCCGACCTAGCTTACAGATGGCTATCCAAGAACAAGCCCTACAAATATGTCGATTCCTTCCCGAGACCCATCCCCAAATATCCGGATGGTGACGCCAACAATCATCACCTAGCATATCAGGACTATATCCTCAAGCACATATATGTTGAGGCGGGGAGGTTGGGGCTCCCAATACTTATACATGTAGCTAGCGCATTACATCCAGCATTAACACCAATTAACAATGACCCACGAGGGCTATACACAGTATTGGAAGATAGAGAAATAATACGTGCTGGCACAAGATTCCTAATACTTCACGGTGGATACCCCCTGCACAGGGAGGTGGCCACAATACTGAGCCAGCATCCCAACGCATACGTAGATCTATCCTTCTTCAGCCAGTATCCTGCCATTCTTGAAGAGATGCTAACCACATTTCTGCAGCTGGCGCCTCATACCAAGATTATGCATGGCAGTGACTCCAACTTCTTCGCCGAAATAATGGCTTATGCGGCCTACAACGTGAGAAGATGCCTTGATAGAGTTCTTCTCAGATTCGAGAACTACTGGGGATGGAGCAGTAAGCATTGTAGGGTCGTGTATGAGTCGGTTCTGAGTAGGAATGCGGAGGCTTTCTTCTCCCTGTGATGGATGGTCTCCACAAACAGCATCTTCGTATATTTTAGCCAGAGTTGGGATGATAGTAGGTATTTAGAAGGGTGATCGCTGATCTTAGGGGTAAAAGCTTATAATGATGACACACATGAATGAGAACCCAAAACACCTAGAATAGCCCAGCTGAGCTTTGCGACCCACAACCATCTTGTTTATATGTTGGGTTCTTACGCTAGGGTTTTTCTAATGCTTTGGCAAAGCTCAACAGGGTTTGAGGGACATCCTGATTGTATCGCCTACGAGTGAGGGCTTGGGTGGCGTGGCATCCCATGTCGGAGCCCTGGCCTCTAGACTATCGGCGGCCGGTTTCATGGTGGATGTCATCTCATCGAGTAACACACCTATCATAGGTTTGAAAGGTCTTAAGAACCCATCCTTCGCCCTCACCTCACCCTTGAAAGCTTGGAGAGGTAGGTGGAGGGTGGTCCACGCCCACAACATACCCTCAGCAACGGCTATGAGGACCGCTCGAGCAGGCCTAAAAGTTCTCACGATACATGGTTTCTACTCGGAACAGGTAAAGTTTCTCCATGGAAAAATCCTAGGCGGTATAGGTTCTTGGTTTGAGAGGAAGGCGTTATCATGGGCCGATGTTATCACGGCCGTATCGAAAAATGCTGTGGAAGTGTATAGGAGTATGGGTTTCGAGGTAAAGCACATCCCCAACGCAATCGACTTGGACACCCTCAAGTATATCCCGAAGCGGGTCAAGACGCCACAGGTTGTTTATGTGGGCAGATTCTCCAAGGAGAAGGGGGTGGACATGTTGCTGGATGCCTCGGAGAGGGCGAGGGAGCTAAACTTTGTTTTGGTGGGCTCGGGGCCTCTGAAACCCCTGCTGTCGAGAAGGGCTGCTGAACTACCCAACGTCACAGTGGTAGGGCCTGTGCCCCATAACGAGGCCCTCGGATATATTGCAGGCTCTGACGTTCTGGTCCTTCCATCCAGACTTGAAGGGTTGAGCACAGTTATCCTTGAAGCGATGGCCCTAAAAACACCTGTTGTGGCATCGGATGTGGGTGGGAACAGGGAGCTTGTGGAGGATGGTGTGACAGGCCTGCTGGTAAAGGTTGGAGACATCGAAGGGTTGGTGGAAAAAATCGCAAGGCTCTGTAACGATTCGAAACTATCGGCCAGACTCGTTGAGGAGGCATATAAAAGGGTTAAGTCGGAGTATAGCTGGAGCAGAGTATTCCACGAATATCTGAAGGTGTACGGGCTGGAAGGTGATATGCGGTCTTGAGGGTTGTGGTTACGGGAGGGGCAGGATTCATAGGCTCAAGGCTGGTGGCGAGGCTGGCGGAGCTGGGAGACGAGGTGACCGTGATAGACGACCTCTCAAAGGGTAGAATAGAGAACCTGAAAAAACTCCTCGACAGCCATCACGTAAGACTCCACATCCTCGACATAACAGAACGGGAAAAAATATCTGAGAGACTTGATGACTCTGAGGCTTTAGTCCATCTCGCAGCCATAAGCTCTGTCACAGAGGCGGAGACACAGCCGGCCAGGGCCTTCAGGGTTAACGTAATGGGAACTGAGTTCATCTTAGAGTCATGTATCCGTAAAAAGGTTAGGAAGGCGATATTTGCATCCTCGGCGGCTGTCTTCGGAGATGGTGGCAGGCCTTTCACCGAGAAAGACCCGCCAAACCCACAGAACGTCTATGGAGCCACAAAAGTTCTTGGTGAGAGGCTGTTCGAGTCTTATGCCTACAGGCATGGCTTACATTCGGTTGTCCTTAGAATCTTCAACGTGTATGGTGGGGGGATGGCAGGCCAGGGGGTGGTGGATAGATTCATCACAGCATGTCTGTCCGGTAAGCCTTTAGAAATATACGGTGACGGACTACAGATGAGGGATTTCATCCACGTGGATGACGTGGTGGAAGCCTTCATAAAATCCCTAGATTTTGAGCCATCCGAGAATTTCGCAAGGTTCAACATCGGCTCCGGGCAACCCCTCACCATAGCAGAGCTTGCAGGAATGATTTTAAGGATGTTCGGAGCCTCAGACCATATGCTAATCCATAGAGAGGCTAGGCCGGGCGATATCAGATTTAGCGTCGCAGATATCTCGCAGGCCAGAACCGTTCTGGGTTTTGAGCCGAGGATAAGGGTTAAGGATTGGGTTAAAAAAGTGGCTATGGAGATGCGGTCATAGATGGTTCTAACAGCTAAGATATTCGAGGTTAAGCAGCCCGCCACACTGGAGGAGATAGCCCTCAAGCTCAACTCCGTAAGACTTGTAGAGAACGAGAAGGTCGGTGATACCGAGTTTGAGCTGGTAACATCCGTTGGCGAGCTCTCGGCTGCTGGGGGGAGGCTTGAAGCGGTCTTCTCCAGGGACAAAATTATGATGGTTAACCAGAGGGGGAAGATGACACCTGTGTTGAAGACAGTCACAGCTCCGATTATCCTGTGGAAAAGAGATGATCGGACATTCCTGATGGTTATTCAGAAGAAGCATTTCGCCAACTTTGTGGCGTCATTTCTATCACACCAGCTCTTTCTAAACTATCGCAGCATAGTGGAGGCGAACATAACAGCCGAGAGCCTGAGACGTTTCCATGAGATGAACCCTGAAGCAACTAAGGTCATCTATTTCGACGACCTCGACTTTCCCGGGGTGGATAAGGTGGCTCTCTACGGCGAATCCCTAAGCAACACTGGTAAATATGAGGAGTACCTATCACACGGAAAGATATGGTATCTAGTCTTTTCCGTGCGGGGTACAAATGCTGTACTCGGCGTTAGTAGAAACTGTGTGGTTGTATCATTCTCTAGGATATCCGAGTCACAGTTCATAGAATACATCCTCGAAAACGTCTTCCCACTAGTCTCCTAGATATAGGCCCTTTGGGCCACATCCGATAGCTTCATGTATATGCGCTCGAGGATGAGTGGGGCGAGGGATTCTGCCTTGGGTGGGTTCGACACGTAGATGATGAGCTGCAGGTCGACGTTGTCACCGTCCACACCTACTACTCTCACTTCTGCAGCCCTTCCAGCAGCCATCTCGCTCTTTGCCAAATCGGTGCCGGTCTTAAGCATCACCAGCTTGGCATCCTGTATAGAAATATTTCTCGTGTTTACGCGGACGGTGACGGAGAAGACTCCGGCACCAGACTTCGAAAAATTCACCGCCCGAGTGTTTAGGAGATATGTGTTGGGGATAAAAACCTTCTTCAAATCCGATGTCATCAACATGGTGTTAAACGTGTTTATCCCAACAACCCTGACTATCTTCCCATCCAGCTCAAGGTAGTCGCCGGGTCTGAATGCACCACCTATCCTCAGAATGTCTCCCGCAAACAATTCTCTCAGAGGTGTGTAGAGGAGAAACAGCACGGCAGTGTACAGTCCTAGGACAGCGTATAGTTGCCAGTTTTCCTGGAGAATCCAGAGAAGGCCTAGGGGCGCCCCAGCAAGGAATATGACAGAGCTGGCCAGTCTAAAGAGACCGCCTAAGGAGATAGAGAATCTATCGATAAGGCTGGCCACTACCAGCCTCAGAAAAGCTATGGCTGAGATGCAGAACGTGGAGTAGGTTATCAAGTTCAGGAGGTCCTGGGAGATTATGGCTTTGGCGACATCTTCCAACATGGGTACGGCCATAGACCGTATCTTGCGGGCCTCCATTTAACTGCGGCAACTAGAAAAACCGACGGTATATCCTCGGCATTACCCCGATATCTATCCCCGGCTTTTGAAGAAATCGAGGTATGGGTCCCTGCCAATCTCTGATGTTTTTATGAGCTTGGCAGTCATAGACTTATTTTTCTTGATGACGTTGTAGCCGCATACAGGACACTTTGTCTCCGCAACCTTGGATAGCTTCTCCCTCTCAAATACCAGTCCGCATCTTACGCATTTGTATGTTATCTTCTGTGCGACGTTTCCCTCCGCCAACCCAGTCAGATATTCAGCTTAATGGTTAAAGATAAAGATGTTCCGATAGAGCTAAATAAGCAGAGCTAATAAGCCACAGGAGGATGTCCCTAACCCGTATACCAGCCCTGCTGGTCTACCTGAATGTCTTCGCTTCTGGGGTTGTTGTTATGGTCTTGGAGCTGACGGGCAGCAGGCTTCTCGCCCCAGTCTTCGGCAACAGCATATTCGTCTGGGGAAGCTTGATCGGTGTAGTCTTGTCAGCACTCTCAGCGGGATATGCGCTGGGTGGGAAGCTGGCCGACCGCTCACCCACTGCCAGGTCATTCGCCACCATCATATTCTCGGCTGGCTTGTTGACGGCTGCAACCCCCTACATTTCACCGATGGCTTTGGAGGCCATCCACTCATTACAGCTGGATGAAAGGTTCGGACCCCTACTAGCCACAACATCCATCCTACTCCTCCCAACAATTCTGATGGGTATGGTCACACCGTTCGGAGTACGCCTCGTAACCTCCAGCAGATGGACTGTCGGAAGCTCCTCCGGAAACATATATTCACTCTCAACCATAGGAAGCATAGTGGGAACGTTCACCACCGTATTCGTGCTGATACCCCTGACAGATGTGAGGAGTATCATCCTGGGTTCTGGTCTGGTTCTGATGGCTTTCTCGGTGCCACTTCTGGGAAAAGGGCCTAAGGTTCTTCTGGCTTTGCTGCTGGTTTTCAGCCTATCCCCATTAGGCTACTACACCCAGCAGATAGCCGCTACATCAGGCGATGTGGTCTTCTCAAAGGAAACACCATACAATAGCTTGGCGGTTGTCGAGCGGGACAGTATACGCACATTATATCTCAACGGCCTCCCACACAGCGCAATGAACATCACCAACCCAACCCAGCTATTGTATAGGTACACCCGCTTCTTCGAGGCCGGATACGCCGCAACCAATGACGCGGAGAGAGTATTATTTGTGGGTGGCGGAGGATTTTCAGGCCCAAAATATTTCCTCGAAAAATTTCCTACAGTGTATGTGGATGTGGTGGAGCTGGACCCTGAAGTGATATCCACAGCCCTGACATACTTCAAAGTCCCATCCGACGAGAGGTTGACCATCTTAAATGATGACGGCAGACGTTACCTCGACTCCGCCGACAAGGTATACGACCTAATTGTGTTAGATGCCTACGCCAAAACCTATGTCCCGTTTCATCTGATGACTGTAGAGTTTTTCCGTCTAGTCTCGGAGAAGCTGGATGCCGACGGTGTGGTGGTTAGCAACCTGATAGCATCCCTATACGGCGACACATCCACCATATTCTGGTCAGTTTATAAGACCATGTCATCCGTATTCCCTAGAATGTTTATCTATACCGCTTCCGAGGTTTCGGGAGGGCTTGTGCAGAACCTTATCGTCATAGCATGTAAAAACCCCCAATGCGTGATAGACTACAACAAACTAGCCGATAAGGGTTTAAAAGAGCTGCTAGAGAAAAGCCTATGGACATCTATACCGGTTCTCGACGATTATCCCATTCTTACAGACGCTTATTCGCCGGTCGAGAATATGATAAACCCAGTTACGGGCCGGCCGTACTCTATCGCACTTGAGGCATATCAGGCAGCTCCCGCCACACTTTTCTACACGGGCAGCAACAGCCTTTCTCTCACCATAGTCTTCATATCCCTCACCTACTGGTTTTTCTCCGTTGCTTTAAGGAAAGATAATTAAGTAAACCAGCACCAGATTTATCCGTGCTATTCAGCGACAGACATCATGCGGGGGTGGAGGTGGCCAGGATGCTTTCCCACTACAAGGGTGAGAACTGTATAGTCCTCGCAATCCCCCGAGGCGGTGTGGTCGTCGGATATGAGGTGGCCAAGCACTTGGGCTCACCCCTTGACGTCATAGTGCCTAGAAAGTTGGGTGCTCCAGGACAGCCGGAGCTGGCTGTGGGCGCCGTATCAGAGGATGGAACCATCTACCTAGACGATGAAATCGTAAAGCTGACCGGTGTCGACCGGAGATATGTTGAGGAGACGGCGGAGGCTGAGATGGGGGAGATTAGGAGGAGGGTGAGCGTCTATAGGGAGGGCCGGCCCAGCCTAGATGTAGCCGGCAGGATTGTTATCCTGGTTGACGACGGCCTCGCCACAGGCTCCACCGTCATAGCGGCTATCAGGCATCTCAGGAAGCTCGGCCCCGTAAAGATTGTGGTGGCCGTGCCTGTTGCGTCCAGGGAGGCCTTGGCCAGGGTTAGGAAGGAGGCTGACGAAGTCTACTGCAGGTATTCACCCAGCATATTCTACGCTATAGGGCAGTTCTACGAGGACTTTGAACAGGTCTCCGATGAGGAGGTCTTAAACATTCTCAACGAACTCCGTGGAAGAGGTGTCCCGGGCTAGATGCAGGGTGGGGAGGGCCTATCCAGCCTAGCATTCATCCTAGGCCTCCTACTGGTACTGCTGGGCCTCATCCTCATGGCGGCACCACTCCTGAGCAAAATAGTGGGAAGCCTCGAAAGAGTTCATCCACTACTTCTCTGGGGTGTGAGGATTGACGGAGTATTTGTAGGCACTTCACCGCTCCTAATTATAGTACTGATTTTGATCTTCCTGCTTCTCAGGTATTGGAGGTGGTGATCACCTCTTAGAGGCAACCGCCTTGGCTGCCTGTTCTAGGAGCTGCCTACCCTTCGGCGTCAGTACCCTACCCTTCTTGCCGACGGTGGCTACGAGTCCCGCCTTCTCCAGCTGCTGGAGGATGCGGCGGACTATGGCTCCACCCCCTTTTACATGTCTTGGAGGTCTCATACCCGGCCTATGCCTGCCACCGTAGTAGGCCCGGAGCCTTGAAACCCCTATAGGTCCCAAGAGATAGAGCTTCCTGATGATTGAGGCCGCCCTTACAAACCACCAGTCGGGGTTTGTTGGCGGATGCTCCCTGGCCATCGATGTCTTCACGTATTGGGACCACGGCGGCGACTCTATAGACCTTGAGGTTTTGAGATACTCGGCCACCCTATCTATTAGCTTGTCTGCGGCCACGCTCTTAACAGTATCCACCATGCAGCACCCACATCCTTATCCTGCGGATTTGCTTCCTGAACTGTATTTTAGTTTTTCACGGCCCAGTGGGTAGCGCCTCATAAACCCGCAGGCCATACATCTAACCACCACATGGGTGGAGCGGCGGCTCCTAACCCTAACCCTGAAGGTTCCAGCCCCTGTAAAAGGGGTTCCACATCTTCTGCAAAACCTCCTCCTCAGCTCCGGCGGAAGCCTAAGCCTGTAATGCATCGCAATCCGCTGGGCAGTCCTAACAGCTGCGACCGCATAGTCTGGATAAGACTCATAGTGGTTTACGGCGAAATCCAGCAGTCTCTCAACCCTCCTTAATGCAAGCTTTCTAATCCTCCTTATCTCAGACTTTCTCAACTACATCTGAAAGCAGGTTACGAATATTTAATAACTATGATTGGTGAGAATAGGCTTAAGAGTGATAGGGGTGATTCTAGGTGTCTGGCGGAACTTGCTAGGCTGGGTGCCTTGCCGAGTTCATACATGCCTGAGGGTTGGGTGGCTAGGGTTGGGGAGCTTGTTAGGAGGAGGGCATTCCTAGTGGAACAGGGATAGATTCGCATTTAATTGAAGTTGAGGAAGGACATCGGACTGAGTATATGGGTAAGCGGAGACTGGGGGAATAAGGGTATTCTCCGTTAAAGCTTAAATGCAGAGCCGGCTTTGCTTAAACCATCTATGAATAGTGAGGAGGCCGCTGCGCTAAGGGACAAATATCTCATCCGTGGGATTGTACCAAGGGACCCTCTAGTCATAGATAGGGCTTCAGGCCTACACATCTACGACCTTGAGGGAAATAGGTATACTGACCTCTTCTCAGGCATCAGCACCAATAACTTGGGCCACTGCCATCCAGATGTTGTGAGGGCTGTGGCCGAGCAGGCAGGCCGGTTTATGCATGTCTCAGGCTATTACACCCATCCGAGAGAGGTGGAGCTGGCGAAAAGTCTTGTGGATTTACTGCCCAGAAGCCTGTGCAAGGTCTTCTTCTGCAACAGCGGAACCGAGGCTGTGGACGGCGCTGTCAAGCTGGCCAAGAAGACCGCCGTAGTCGAGGGCAGGCAGGGCTCGACAGTTATAGCTTTGAAGGGCTCATTCCACGGACGCCTATCCCTCACACTCACCCTTACCGGCCAGAGAAAATACAAGGCCAGGCTGGGCAACTACGCCAACTATCCAGGTGTGGTGCATGCCCCATGCCCCTACCACTACCGCTACGGCGGAGGACTCTCAGAGGACGAGTTCGGCCTGAGATGCGCAGACGAGGTGGCCGAGATCATAGACCATTACGCATCTGGAGATGTGGCTGCTGTGCTGGTGGAGCCCATACTAGGAGAGGGAGGCATAATAGTGCCCCCCGACACCTACCTCCCACGCCTCGAGAAGATCTGTAGTGAGAGGGGTGTCCCGCTGGTGGTGGATGAGGTTCAGACAGGCTTCGGCAGAACAGGGAAAATCTTCGCCTCCGAGCACTGGGGACTTAAACCAGACCTCATGGCGATGGCCAAGGCCTTGGGCGCCGGCCTCCCCCTAGGTGCGATAGCTGTCTCCGAACGCGTCGACAGAGCCCTAGAGCCTGGAGACCATTTTAACACCTTCATGGGCAACCCTGTATCGTGCGCTGCAGCATTGGCGGGCATCCGGGTCCTTACAAGAGATAGGCTTCACGAAAACGCTGCCAGGCAGGGCGCATCCATGATAAAACATCTCCGTGAGGCTATGGATGAGATACCGTTCATGGGTGATGTCCGGGGCCGTGGCCTTATGGTTGGTGTGGAGCTGGTCTGGGATGAGAGGACCAAAAAGCCGGCGCCGGAGCTGGCTGACAGGGCTAAGGCCGAGATGAGGAGGAGGGGCTACCTGATAGGCGTCGGTGGAATCTATAAGAACGTGCTCAGAATCCAGCCACCCCTCATCATAACTGAGGAGGTCGCCCAAGAGGCTGTGGAGAACCTAGTCGAATCCATTAAAGAGTCGGCCAAAATATAGCCCGGGCCGGATTCGAACCGGCGTCGCGGGGTCCAAAGCCCCGCATCCCTAGCCCTCCGGATGGGTTTGACCGCTAGACGACCGGGCTACACTATCGGGTATGATATTTTGGATAATTAAACCTTTTTCAGGGGCCCTGGTTTAGACGCATATTAATCAGGTCGGCCATGACATGGTTTCTACACTCTATCAGTATCTTCTTCACCCCCGCCACCTTCAACGCTACAGATTTCACAGCCTCAGCATAGCTTAGGAGGGTGGGTGAGTATGGGTCCCTCGGAGATATAACAATCCTCACCAGCCCGTCCCCAAGGTCTTGGACATTCACGGTCAGGAGCAGGGGTATGGCTGGGGCGCCGGATACGGGGTCCCTAATGCTTCTCAGACGGCTGAAGACCTCATCCTCCAACGTAGTCAACGATATTACATAGCCTCGGCACGTCTTAAGGATGTGGAAACCACCATGACTGGGTTGGTGGCTGGGGTTAGGAGTTAAACCGCATCCATCGATTTCCCGTCAGTGTAGAGAGGGGGATGTTGTTGGGAATTTTCCGAAGTCACCACATTTATATGAAGGAATGTCTGTGCTGTGGGTGTGACAGGTGAGGAGCTGGAGACTGTGGTGAGGAGGCTTTCAGAGGTTGAGGCTGAGCTGGATAAGCTGGTGGCGGATGCCGGGTGGGCTGGGAAGGAGCTTGTGCTAGCGGCCGAGAAGGAGGCCCAGAACACCAAGGCCAGGCTCATAGCGGAGATACAGTCCCAGCAGGAGAGGCTGCTGGCCCAGGCTAGGGCTGAGGCGGAGGCCCGGGCCCGCGAGATAGTTGAGAAGGGTGAGAGGGATGCGGAGGAGGTAAGGGCTAGGGCTGAGAAAAAGCTCGCCGAGGCGGTGAGGCTTGTCGTCTCGAAGCTTTTGGGAGAGGCCTAGGAGGCAGTTGAGCCGGGATGCATAATCTTAAGCTGGACTCTGTATATGGTGTCGCCAAATCATACGGACTAAAGTCCCTTCTCTTCCCCTACTCGTTCATCCAGGAGCTGGCCGACTCGAAGGACGTCGAAGACCTTGTGGACCGGTTGAGGGCTTCACCCTACGGAGCCCACCTAGCCCAGCTTACAAGGCCCTACACACCCGTGAAGGTGGAGAGGGCGTTATGGCATAGCCTTCTGGATGTTCACTTCAGGCTGGTTAATGTCTCAGCCCAGCCGCGTATCCTCCACGCCTACTTCCTGAGATATGTCCATTCAAATTTGAAGGCCGTGCTGAGGGGGAAGGCCCTCGGCAAGGGCTATGACGAGATTATGGAGTATGTGGACCTCTACCCCGAGTCTCTGCTGGGTGTGAGGGATGAGGTTTTGAGGGCTGTTGGAGCCCGTGACCTGCAGGCCGCCGTAGCCGAGATAGCCAAGACCGACCTGGCTGAGGCTGGAAGGATAGCCATGGAGGTGTGGAGTACAAAGAAGGAGCTGGTGGCCTTCGACATGGTGGTGGATAAGATGTTCCTGCAAAAGCTTCTGGAGGCTTTCCGAGGCCTGCCCAGGGGTGAGAGGAGAGACTTTAAACCCCTCATCTCACTAGAGCTAGACACCGGCATAGCGGCCAGCATCCTGAGGCTGAAGTCTTGGAACCTTCCGCCGGCGGAGATAAAGGAGTTCATACCTGAGAGGGGTGTGGAGATGGATGGGGCCGGAATAGACCTTCTGATATCTGCGAGGGAGGTGGGTGAAGCGGTTTCGGCCCTCCAGCTCTTCCCATGGCATAAGATGGGGGATGTTAGGGATATCCAGTCGCTGATAAGGCATCTGGAGAAGACCGCATCCGAGTACAAGATAAGCCTCGCATCCAAATACTACTACCAGAAGCCGATGAGGAACGTTTTGACTCTGGCGATAATCTTGTTGAAGGAGGCGGAGGTTAGGAACATAGCTACGATAGCCACAGGCTTGTATGAGGGGCAGCCCGCCGCCAGGATATTGGAGAGGCTGGTCAAGACCATCTGATAATGAATCCTGTCAGCTCACCTTGCGGAGAGCTCCATTCCACATCCACCCTCTCAACCCTAGCAGCTGGAGGCCCCCTATGACACCACTCCACAAGCTTTCTCAAGGCTGCCTCATCACCCTCCGCATAGGCTTCCACACTTCCATCCTCGAGGTTTCTAACCCATCCCACCAACCCCAGCTCCTCGGCAACACTCTTCATATGGGCGCGGAAGAAGACCCCCTGAACTAGCCCGTAAACTCTGATACGTGCAGCCTTTACCGCCATGGTCAACCTTATAGATGGGTGGAGGTTTTATTTAGCGGATTGCGGCCGAGGGCTGACGCAGCGGTTGTAGGTGCCGGGCCTGCTGGACTGATGGCTGCAGCATATCTGGCCTTCAGGGGATTTGATGTGGTGGTCTTTGAAGAGGATGCGATTATAGGCAGGCCCGAGAGATGTGCAGGGCTTTACAGCCTCTGGGGCCTTAAGGCTCTCCGGATACCTGCGGACGGCCCATATCTACAGAACAGGGTTATGGGGGCGGTCTTCACATCGCCCAGTGGAGAAAGCTTCACCGTCAAGGCTCCATCGGAGGTGGCCGTAGTATGCAACAGGGAGAGGTTCGACCAGTACCTCGCTGAGAAGGCCCTCGATAATGGTGCAACGATATACCTGGGCGTCCACGTCCGGGATATACATCGGAGAGACGGCGGCTACGTCCTAGATACTGGCGCAGGGCAGGTGGAGGCTAGCTATCTCCTGGTGGCCGAGGGGAGGAAGGCCCACATAGCCCGGCGAATATACCCCGGATACAGGCTCGGACCCTGGATACCGATAATCCAGTATCAGGTGGCAGGCCACGGCCAGGACCCAGACCTTGTCTACCTATACTTCACCCGATACCTCCCAGACTTCTTCGCCTACCTCGTTCCGGTGGACGGGGATGTTGGGAAGCTGGGGGTTGCGGCGGTCAAGAACACCTGGGCCCTAAGCCTGAGGTTTCTGAGGGAGTACTTCCCAGGAGCAAGGATTTTGGGTGTCAGCTCCTCATCCGTCTATGTCGGCCCGCCTCTCCCGGACCCGAAGATAGGTAATGCCTTCCTACTAGGGGATGTGGCTGGCCAGGTCAAGGCGACTACCGGTGGCGGTGTGGTGTATGGCGGGCTCTATGCCCTGGCTGCAGCCCGTCACATAGCCGGCATGGCTGACTTTTACAGCACGGTCAAGCCGTTACAGAGGGAGCTGGAGAACACATATCTTCTTAGGAGGCTGGTCTCGAGAATCGGTCCTGCGATGTTAGATACTCTCTTCCGCTCGGTGGGTGAGAGCGGTATGGCGGAGAGGCTGGGGAGGTTGGGGAATATGGAGAGGCACCATAACACCCTCTTGAGGAGCCTTCTCCACCCCTCAGCCACCCTCCTCGCCCTCCATCTCATTAAAAACTATCTCCAGGCAATACTTAAAAGCTGAAGAGGTGGAGGGCATCCCGATGAGCGAGCAACAGACAACGCCTCTATGTACGTGGTGTCACAGGCCTATTATAGCCAGTGAGTGTGCCGTCTCGTTTCCATGCCCCAACTGCGGCAAGTCAGTGATATGGCGGTGTGAGATATGCCGTGAGCTGGCTAGGCCATATGTATGTCCGACCTGCTGGTTTAAGGGGCCGTGAATGTCTCCATGGCCGATGTCCTAGTCATTATCAGGATATATCCCGAAGAGCCTGATTCAGACCTTGAGGATATCGTGGAGAGGGTTAGGAGGAGCCTACCTGAGAAGGTTGTGCTGAGGGACTACAGGTCCGAGGAGATGGGTTACGGCCTCTCCTCCCTCCTGGTAGGATTTACCATGCCCGATTCGGAGGGTGTGCTGGAGGAGCTGGAGGAGGCCCTGAGAGGGGTTGACGGTGTGTCGGAGATTAGCGTTGAACATGTAACACGTATCTTATAGAGATGGTTACGCTTAAATTATCCTTGGGTGTTGGTTTTTCCGATGAGTGTTAAGGAGCTTAGACTACGTGTGGCCGAGGCTAAGCAGAGGGATGTAGGCTATGGTATTGCTAGGATAGATAGGAGTGTGGGCGCTGAGGCTGGTCTCTCAACGGGTGATGTGGTGGAGATTAGGGGGAAGAAGCTTACAGCGGCCACGGTTTGGCTGGGCTACGTGGAGGAGGAGAAGGATAAAGACATCATAAGGATAGACGGCCACATCAGAAACAACGCCGGAGTATCCCTCAACGACTACGTGCTGGTCAGGAAGGCCCAAGTAAAGGAGGCCCAGCTCGTGGTCTTGGCTCCGTACAACTCATCAGTCAGGCCTGATGAAAACTTCACCAAGCTTGTCAAGAGCAGGCTCATCGAGTATCCGGTTGTCCACAGAAACATAGTGCCGGTACTCTTCTTCGGCAACCTCTTCACCTTCGTGGTGGTTCAGACGAGGCCTACGGGCATAGTCAAGATAACCCCCAAGACCAAGCTGACGATTCAGTCGAGGGTTGTCCAGGAGAAGGCTTTGAAGACAAGCGTCACATACGAGGATATCGGCGGTCTCCAGGAGCAGATTCAGCGGGTTAGGGAGATGATAGAGCTCCCCCTCAGATTCCCCGAACTCTTCCAGAAGCTTGGGATAGAGCCTCCCAAGGGAGTTCTACTATATGGGCCGCCTGGATGCGGTAAGACACTGCTGGCCAAGGCTGTAGCAACGGAGGCTGAGGCGAACTTCATACTCATCAACGGGCCCGAGATAATGAACAAGTATTACGGAGAGACGGAGGCTAGGCTGAGGGAGATTTTCAGGAAGGCTGAGGAGGAGGGGCCCAGCATCATATTCATCGACGAGATAGACGCCATCGCGCCGAAGAGGAGCGAGGTTACGGGTGAGGTGGAGAAGAGGGTTGTGGCCCAGCTCCTCGCCCTCATGGATGGGTTGGAGGGACGTGGCAACGTCATCGTGATAGGTGCCACCAACAGACCCAACGCTCTAGATCCTGCCCTGAGAAGGCCTGGAAGGTTCGACAGGGAGATTGAGATTGGGATACCGGATAAGAAGGGACGTACTGAGATACTGCACATCCACACCAGGGGTATGCCCCTTGCCAAGGATGTTGTGGTGGAGAAGCTGGGTGAGATAACTAGGGGCTATACGGGTGCGGACCTCACCGCCCTCTGCAGGGAGGCGGCCATGAAGGCCATCAGGAGGATACTCCCCAACATAGACTTCTCGGAGGAGAAGATATCTCCCGAGATACTTAACAACTTGGAGGTCACCATGAAGGATTTCATGGATGCCTACAAGGAGATAACGCCCAGCGCCTTAAGGGAGGTGGAGGTGGAGACACCCACCGTGAGGTGGGAGGATATCGGGGGCCTAGCCACCGTGAAGCAGAAGCTGATAGAGGTTGTTGAGTGGCCCCTCAAATATCCTGAGAAGTTCCAGAAGCTGGGGATAAAGCCTCCCAAAGGCATACTGTTGTATGGGCCGCCTGGATGCGGTAAGACACTGCTGGCCAAGGCTGTGGCCACCGAGAGTGAAGCCAACTTCATCTCCATAAAGGGGCCGGAGATCTATTCCAAATGGGTTGGCGAGTCTGAGAAGGCTATAAGGGAGACCTTTAGGAAGGCTAGGCAGGCAGCTCCTTCGGTTGTCTTCCTAGATGAGATAGAGTCGATAGCGCCTCGGAAGGATGTGATGGAGGATAGCTCGGGCGTGGCTAACAGGGTTGCAAGCCAGCTCCTGGCCGAGATGGATGGTATCGAGGAGCTGACAGATATCGTGGTGGTGGGAGCCACCAACAGGCCAGACCTCCTCGACCCGGCGATACTGAGGCCTGGCAGGTTTGACAGGCTGATATACATTCCACCGCCAGATGAGAAGTCGAGGCTTGAGATACTCACAATATACACTAGGGGGATGCCTCTCGACGCCGATATCAGTCTGGAGGAGCTGGCCAGCAGGACTGAAGGCTTCTCGGGGGCAGACCTTGAATCTCTCTGCCGGGAGGCTGCGCTGGCGGCGCTTAGGAGAGACATAAACACGGAGAAGGTTATGAAGATAGATTTCGAGGAGGCCTTCACCACCGTCAAACCCAGTATATCGCCCCAGATGCTGAGGGAGTATGAGAGGCTGGGTGAGGTTCTGAGGACTTCGGAGAAGCCGCTGGCGATGATTGGTTGAGCGGGTTGTCCATCTACTACTCTATTCTCAACGTGTTGAAGAGGATGGGTGGGAAGGCCATGTGGCAGAATCTACTGGATGAGCTGCAGAGAACCGGAGTGGAGGTCTCGAAGAGCGGGCTGAATCAGGCGTTGTTGAAGCTGGAGATTCATGGAAGGGTTAGGGTCACCAACCTAGATGAGATACGTAAGATAGTTGAGCTCGTGGGTGAGGACTAGCCTAGAAAGGCGTCGAGGGTGCCACCCAGCCTCTTCACCCTCTCACCCAACGTGTCTAATGCCTTGGAGACCCTCTCCTCCGAGAAGTCGTACTCGCCGCATAGGAGGGAGATGACGCCTGCCCTGTCCGGCTCGGACCATTCAAGGCGGTAGCTATCCGTTACCTTGGGGCTTCTGAAGAGCTCTCTGACAGACTGATAGTCAAAATCTAGGGATACCGCGCCCTCCCTGACAGCCCTATCTATCGAGCCGTGCTCCCTCACGATCTTCAACGCTGTCTTGGGCCCCACACCCTCGATGGGCGGTGAGTAGTCAGTCCCCACCAGTATCCCGATATCTATCAGCTGCTCCCTAGTGATGCCTAGAAGTGAGAGGGCTTTATCGAGATAAATAACCTCCGGCTGGACCTCCACATACTCCTTCCTCCCAGGGAGCTTCCTCCTCCCAACTATGGATAGGTTCCTCACAAGTCTTGGAGAGCCGAAGAGGAGGGAGTCCATGTCCTGGGAGCCTGAGGCGTATGCGTCCCCCTTGGCGGCCATGTGGGCGGCCTGAGCCTCCCCCTCTGATGGAGCCTTCACATAGGGGACGCCCATACGCTTGAGCAGCTCCACCGAGCTATCCACCATATACTGCTCGAGGGATGCAGACCTCTGGGCCATCTTCCTAGCTGTCTCCAGGTCTCCAGCCTTCAACGCCTCGGCATATTGCCTCCTCGCCTCACTCCTTACGGATGCACGCCTCTCGATAGTCTCCATCTTCTGCTCCGGGGGCCTGCCGTCGAAGACGTAGACCGGCTTCAGCCCTTCGGCGAGGAAGTTAACGGTTCTGAAGAATAGGCCGCTGAGATGGCTGGTTATCCTACCCCTCCTGTCCATTAGGGGCCTTCCATCCACACCCCTGATGGTGGAGAGGAACTGGTAGAGGATGTTGTAGGAGTCTATCGCTATTACCCTTCCCGAGAGACCCTTGATACTCGTCTTCTCCACAGCCTC
The DNA here is from genome assembly GCA_002898355.1 of archaeon HR01. Classification (GTDB taxonomy): domain Archaea; phylum Thermoproteota; class Nitrososphaeria_A; order Caldarchaeales; family Caldarchaeaceae; genus HRBIN01. The sequence goes on from BEHD01000012.1 coordinate 17,803, forward strand.
TGGGGGGATGATGTCTCCTATCCGAACACCCACACCTATAACCCTCTACCGCCACAAAATAACCTTTAAAGCCATAGGTCTATCCGGGCAATCGCCTGAGAAGGTGAAACCTCCTTAACCATCCTCGAGGAGACGGCCACCACCTCCCGCCCCTCAGACTTTACTGTCTCGCATGCTGTCCTCACTTTTTCATCTAGGTTGTTTCTCACTACTGTGTAGAGATGTATCACCCCTCCCCGCCTAGCTAGATGTGTCGCAGCCGGGAGAAATTCGTGGGAGCGGTGGGGTAGATTCATTATAACCCTGTCAGCCACAATATCCAGCCCTTCGAAGACTGTGGAGGAGTCTCCGAAGAACGCCGTAACCCTATCCTCTAGACGGTTCAGCCTTATGTTCTCCACGAGATATCTGAAGGCGTATCCGTTCTTCTCCGCCGCATAGACCCTGGCTGTCTTGTTCATCTTAGCCAGAACTATGGAGAAGGGGCCTACGCCTGCGAACATGTCCACCACCACCTCGCCCGGTCTAGACTGCTCCGCTATCCGCCTCCTCTCTGTGGAGAGTCGGGGGTTGAAGAAGACTTTGGAGAGGTCCAGCCTGAAGATGCATCCGGACTCTCTATGGACAGTCTCAGTCTCGGGGATGCCAGCCACGACTCTGTACTCTCCCACCCTCTCCTCACCTGAGACGGGGCCTGTCTTCACCAGCACCGTCTTGATGTTGGGATGCCCCTCCAAAATCATCAGCCCTATCCTCCGAGCCGTCTCAGCGTCCAGCTCCCTGTTGATTACGGCTATGGAGCCCACCACGTCGAAGGATACGCCAGGGCTGGAAGGCGGCCTCCTCACACTTCTCACCGGTAGCATGGCCTCCACTAGGTTGCAGCCCTCAGGAAGGTTATCAGCTGGGGATTTGACAGGTATGAGGATGTGGGAATCCTCACCCACTATGGCCCGCTCCATGTCTAGGAGACCCCTAAAATGTAGAAGCCTCCTCACAGCCTCACCCATCCTCCTCGGCACCCTGACAGCCAGCCCCGGGGAGGTCATCACCTTATTGCTGGAGGCAGCCATTTATAGGGGTATGGAGCCCCAGTATTTGGATGTGCGGTATCTGCGGGGAGCTCCAGTCCTACATCCACTGGGCTGAGAGGGTTCCGTGGGAGGAGTCAGAGCTGGCCGAGTCGGGCGGCGGGATGGCCAGGTCTCTCCAACGCCTCAGGATACGGAGGGCTGCGGTGGTTGCGAAACTTCTCTCAGCCTACGGCCTGGAGTTCTCCCTCTGGCAGGGAGGCAAATACATCCTAAGCGATAGGAAGGGTGGGACGGCAGTGATAAACGACATGGCCCAGCTCTGGCCGGCGATACACAGGATACTCGGCAAACCATTCGACCCACTAGACCCAAAAGTCCTCGAAAGAATCAGGGCCGGTGGGACGCTTGACTAGAAAGGTTATAATTCTCACAGGCTTCCTCGGCAGCGGTAAGACAACAATCCTAAGGGGGATAGTCTCAAAGTATCGGGACAGCTCCAGGATTACGGCCATAATCAACGAGCTGGGGGAGGTCTCGCTGGACCACTACCTGGTGAGGACTGTGGGTGAGAGGGTTAGGCTCCTAGGAGGCGGATGCGCATGCTGCAACGTAAGGGATGACCTCGTGAATGCTCTACGGGAGGAGCTAAGCCTCGAGATGCGGGGGGTCAAACCCGTCTCCGAGTATGTTGTGGTTGAGACGACAGGTTTAACAGACCCCTCACCCATCAGCTTCACCATCGAGACAGACCCAGTCCTACAACACCACTACAGGGTCCATAAGATTGTCACTGTCGTGAGCGCCCTCAACGGTGAGGAGGTTCTGAGGATGTTTGATGTGGCGAGGAAGCAGCTGGCCATGGCCGACCTCGTAGTGGTCACCAAGGTTGACCTGGCTCCGTTGGATGAGAAGCTGGCCAGCCTGATAAGCTCCATAAACCCAGCGGCCGAGGTTGTGCAGGCTGTGAAGGGAGATTTGGAGCCTGAAATATTCCTAGCAGATGCTAGGACACCACAGCGTCTGGAAAGCGGCGGCCCAGCCCTAGCCAAGTCCAGCCTTCTATCGGTTGTCTTTGACGGCGAGGTTGATTGGGCTGTATTCGGCGTCTGGCTCAGCGCCCTCCTATATGTTCACGGTGATAAAATACCTAGGGTCAAGGCTGTGATAAGGATAGGTGGAGGCGACTTTGTTATCTTGAACGGTGTACAGCATGTCATACATGCCCCCGAGCATTTCAGGGCCGGGCCGGGTGAGAGGTCGAGGCTGATGATGGTGACTATGGGTGTGGAGCCCGAGCGGATTCTCGAGTCGTTCCAGGTCTTTCACTCAGCTTTAGGCGGGGCCAGCTCTGGATGGAGTGTCTCCACGAAATCTTTCCATCCTTAGATGAAGAGGGCTAGGGTCTTGGGGTCTGACGCTATCTCTAGGAAGGTGGATGCGCCGATTATGTCGTCCACAACCTCAACCAAGTCCTCCTTCTTCATTCCGAAGAGGTTCATCGTGGGTGAGCAGGCGTAGATTTTCACACCGCTCTCCTTAGCCATCCTAAGCATATCCAGAAGGCTTGGCATGCCGCCTCTGGAGAGAAGCTGCTCCAGCTGCTCCTTGCTGACCCCAAGGTCTACCGAGGGCTTTATCGACTCGGCCATCTGCTTGGTGAGAAGCTTCATACCCCCGAAGGTGAAGTAGAGATATGCCTCCTTCCCCTGCGCTACCGCCGTGGTGGCTAGAATCAGGGCCGGGTACAAGCCGTCAGCTGTCCCACGGCTTGCCACAATCACCAACCGGTTCTTCTCCTCAGCCAACCACCCCTCACCTCAGCCTCTGGATGAGAAAACGATATACGCCGGCCTGGGTCTCGGCCTCCTCGACAGCCACTATCTTGTTCCCCGTCTTCCTAGCCCATGATTCGAGGTCTGACTTTGAGGCTGGATCTGTAGCCAGAACCTCTATGACGTCTCCTATGTTTATCTGGGTTATGGCTTGACGTGTCTTCAGCACAGGCATCGGGCACATCTCTCCCCTGACATCAACCGTCAGTACAGGTTTAACCACTGACATTGCATGATGTTTATGGTGGGCGAATATATATAGTTTATTATCCTGAACATATCATAAAATTTATTGTTTATTAGGCTTTATACATAGTTCAGCGGGCGAAGGGGGTAAGGAGAACCGTCATCTCTATCCTGAAGGCCTTCACATACTACGGGTAGAGGGCTGGAAATTTGTTGATGTTTATTACAGGCGGATGTCCGCATAGAACTGAATGGCTAAAGATATTATCTGTGGAATGTATGTGGATGAGGGGAAGACACCTTTCAAAGCCTCGAGGCATGGTGTCGAATACTATTTCTGCAGCGAGACTTGTCTTCAGCAGTTTCTCGCACCGGAGAGGGAGTTTCGCACCCTCAAGATATTGACTGTCTTCAGCCTCTCCCTCGGAGGTGTTACAGCCATCTTCGAATATCTAGTACCGGCATTCCTGGGTGTGGCCCATAACTTTACATGGATGGGGCTGCCCAACTATCTCTGGCTCTTCTTCTTCGCCACACCTGTCCAGTTCATAGCGGGGTGGAGGTTTTACAGGGGGACATGGGATGCGGTGAGGGCTCGGCAGGCCAACATGGACAGCCTGATAGCCATCGGGACGACCGCCGCATGGCTATACAGCACCCTCAACACATTCTTCCCCACCCTCCTAATATCCTCAGCCACCGGTGGAGGGCCGTCCGTCTACTTCACCGAGTCTGGGCTGATAATAGGCTTCATCATGCTTGGGAGGGCGATGGAGCATCTGGTCAAGGGTAGGGCCTCGGATGCGATTAGAAAGCTGATGGACCTACAGCCAAGGCTGGCCAGGGTTCTGAGAGACGGCCGTGAGGTTGAGATACCTGTCGAAGAGGTTGCCGTTGACGATGTCTTCATCGTTAGGCCGGGTGAGAAGGTTCCCGTGGATGGTGTGGTGGTTGAAGGCTTCTCCACCGTCGACCAGTCCATGATTACGGGTGAGAGCATACCTGTGGAGAAGAATGTCGGGGACGAGGTTATCGGCGGAACTGTCAACAAGTCAGGGGTTTTGAAGGTGAGGGCTACGAGGGTGGGAGCCGATACGACGCTTTCAAAGATTGTGGACATGGTTCAGGAGGCCATAGTATCCCAGACACCGGTCCAGAGGCTGGCGGACCTCATCTCCTCATACTTCGTACCCGCAGTAGTGGTTGTGGCGGTGGCCGCCTTTCTCTTCTGGAATTATGTCTGGGGCCTACCCTTCTCTCTCTCGCTCATCATACTCATCTCGGTGTTGATAATCGCATGTCCATGCGCCCTCGGTATTGCGACACCTGCCGCCATAATGATTGGCGCCTCAAAGGCTGCCCAGCAGGGTGTGCTGATAAAGAGCGGTGAGTTCCTTGAGAAGGCCCACAAGCTCACCACTATTGTGCTGGATAAGACCGGGACCTTGACCAGGGGTGAGCCCTCTGTGACGGATGTTGTAGCGGTCTCTGCCGTTGGAGACGAGGTCTTGGCTTTGGCGGCGTCGGCCGAGTATGGTTCGGAGCACCCGCTGGGGCAGGCTATTGTAAAACACGCCTTATCCAGAGGTCTTGAGGTTAAGCCGGCGGCCTATTTCGAGGCCGTCCCAGGGCATGGGGTTAAGGCTGTAGTGGAGGGAAAGACGGTTCTGGTGGGGAGTAGGAGGCTGATGAGGGACAACGGTGTCCCCGTGGACCAGACCGTTGAGAACGTGGTTGAGAAGTTGGAGGATGAGGGGAAGACAGCCATGCTCGTGGCCGTGGACGGTAGGGTGACGGGTGTGGTTGCGGTGGCGGACACTTTGAAGGAAAACGCAGTAGAGGCCGTAAGTAGACTCAAATCCATGGGCCTGGAGGTTGTAATGCTCACAGGCGACAATAGAAGGACAGCACGAGCAATAGCTGGGAGGCTGGGGATTGAGAAAGTTCTTGCGGAGGTCCTGCCCGCCGACAAGGCCCGGGTGGTGGCTGAGCTTAAGCGGGAGGGGAAGGTTGTGGGTATGGTGGGTGACGGAGTCAACGACGCTCCAGCCCTAGCTGCTGCTGACATAGGGTTTGCGATTGGGAGCGGGACAGACATCGCCAAGGAGACGGGAGGAATCATACTGATGCGTGATGACGTCATGGATGTGGTCAAAGCCATAGTCCTAAGCCGTAAAGTCATAAGAAAGATAAAGGAGAACCTCTTCTGGGCCTTCGCCTACAACGTAGTCCTCATACCCGTGGCAGCCGGCGTCCTCTACCCCTCTCTTGGGCTCCTGCTCAACCCAGTGCTGGCGGCGGTGGCCATGGCTGCGTCATCCATTACGGTCACGCTCAACTCGATGACGCTGGGCCGGTGGGGCTTCAGACCCTAGCGTCTATAAACCGGGACCGCAGTATATCCACTCCTCCTCACAGCCTCGACTATCTCCTCCTCCGTTGTTGCGGATGGGTCGTAGTCCACCAGTATCAGGTCAGCCACGTAGTTGGCTCCCACCTTCTTGACGCCCCCCAGACTTTTAAGGGCCTTCCTCACCGGTATCAGACATGTGGAGCATGGGGCACCCACAATCCTCAGCCCAACCCTTCTCATACCATACAGCCATAGTATAATCCGTCTTATCTGCTTATTAGCTGGCAGATTAAAGGGGATGTTGGGATGGTCCAGCTGGAGAGGCTCTCCACAGGTGTGGCTGGGCTGGACAACCTGATAGAGGGCGGCATACCCAGGGGCTTCTTCGTGGCGGTCACAGGGGAGCCTGGATGCGGAAAGACCATCCTCTGCATCCACTTCATAGCTAAGGGGGTTGAGGAGGAGGATAGATGCGTATATGTCACGACTGAGGAGTCGAGGGAGTCCATCATCAGGCAGGCCTCCATGTTCGGAATCGACCTGGGGAAGGCCGTCGAGAAGAGGAGGCTGATCATCGTGGATGCTTTGATGGGTGAGGAGAGCAGGTGGTCTCTCAACTATCTGGATGTGGAGCATCTACTGGAGAAGGTGGTGGAGGCTAAGAGGGAGCTGGGATATGGTAGGGCGAGGCTGGTTATCGACTCCATGTCGGCCTTCTGGCTGGACAGGCCAGTCATGGCACGCCGCTACTCCTACACCGTAAAGAAGGTCCTCTCCAAATGGGATTTCACGACGCTGGCCGTGAGCCAGTACGCCATCACCACCTCCGAGGCCTTCGGATTCGGGATAGAGCATGTGGCCGACGGCATATTGAGGTTCAGACGCTCCATAAGAGGGGGTGTCCTCCATCGGTATGTTCTGGTGGAGAAGATGCGTCAGACCAACCATAGCACCGTGATGCATGAGATATCTGTTGAGCCTGGCGTGGGACTGACCATCCAAAAGCCGGCCACAATAACCCGCGAGGATGTAGCACTACCCCCAGCCGTCAGGAGGAGGATAGTCTCAGCTAGGAGGAGGGCTGAGGAGGAGACGCCCTAGATGCTTTGGGAGGATGTGGAGAGGCACTATCTCCGGGATGACGTGGCCGGTGAGATAGCCAGGTTCTCCAGGGATAGGTGGGTGGCCATACATGTCTCAGACGTCGGAGGGCTTAGGATGTTGAGGTATCACCCATCCGGCGGAGAGCCCATAAGAGTGGAGAGTGTCGATGACCTCCGTAGAGTCGTCCAAGCCCTACGGCCGAGGTCTTTCTACGCCACTATCCATAGATACCGTTGGCGGGGTGGAGCTATGGTGGATATAGTCTCATCGATGCCTTCATGGGATATCGACTCTAGGGATGGGGACTGGGTGAAGGTGGTGAAGGCTGGGGGTGAGATATTGGGTGAGCTGGAGAGCCACGGCATCTCAAGGTCTGTCATCGTCAAATGGAGCGGTGAAGGGATGCACATACATCTCAACGACAAAGCCTTCACACCCGGTCTGGCGGCGAGATACGGCCCCCTCAACATAGCCTACGCAGTAACACAGTATATCATCTCAAGGATTAGGCCTGCTGAAGGGGTTTTGGTGGAGAATAAGGTGGACCCGGCACGGGTCTTCACATCACCCCTATCCCTCCACAGGTCGTTGGACAGGGTCTGCGTATGCATCGAGCCGGAGATGCTGGATGAATTCAGCCCCAGCTGGACCCTGCCGGGGAGCTTCAGACATTTCAGCGGTTGGGATAGGTATGTGGCGGGTGAGGCGGACATGCTGGCGTTGAAGGCGTTGGAAGCCGTCGGCCCCTACCCCTCCTCGAAGAGTAGGAGGAGGCTCCACCCCCCAGTAGACCATGTTATTAGGATGCTGCATAAAAGATTGGGAGACATCTAATACTTTAAGGAGAGGCTTCACCGATATCTCGGGATAAAAGATGGGCGGCCTAAGGCCCGACACACATATCCAGTGGGTCTACCTAACAGTCTCCGACTTGGAGAAGGCTATGAAGTTCTACACAGGCCTTCTGGGGCTCAAGCATCTATCATGGCTGGGTGAAAAGGTTGTCCTGGGAAGCCCTGATGGCGAGCCGTTGATTATCCTGAGGGAGAGGAGGGGCGCCCTCCCATGGCCGGGAAACAGCGTCGGACTCTACCATCTAGCCCTCCTCATGCCCTCCCGGAAGGACCTAGCCAGGATTTTTGTGAGAATCTCCGAGAACTGGGGTTTTGAAGGCTTCTCAGACCACATAGTCAGCGAGGCCTTATACCTGAGGGACCCGGACGGCCACGGCCTTGAGATATACGTCGACAGACCTAAGAGCTTTTGGAGCTACAGGTCTGACGGAGGCCTCCAGATGGCCACCCTACCCCTCAACATCGACTCGCTTCTGCGGGAGTTGGCGGGTGAAGGTGTTAGGCTGGCCCTCTCCAACCAGTGGCGGGCACCAGCAGGGACTAGGGTGGGACATATACATCTCCATGTCTCAAGGCTTGAGAAGGCTGAGAGGTTCTATCACCAGCTCCTCGGCTTCGACGTAACCATGAGGCTGGCCAACTCCGCCCTCTTCATGGCGGTGGGTGGATACCACCACCACATCGGTGCCAACATCTGGGCCGGCCTAGATGCGCCGAGAGCCTCCCAAGAACATGTAAGCCTCGAAAGCTTCAGCATAAACCTTATGGATATCGGCACAATATCGGAGATAAAGGCGAGAATTGTGGAGAACGGCCTCGAAGTCGATGACGGCCTCCTCAACAGCATCGAGGGCTATTCTGGTGTGACGGTGAGGGATTACGACGGCAACGTGGTAGAACTCGTCGCACCAGCAAGATAGGAGGCTACCCGGATTAGATTTATATTTGGAGAGGCGGGCTGTACGGTGTATGTCCCAAGATGTTTATGAGGTAAACCTCTTTATAGACGGCTCAGAGGTCAGACCCTCCACAGGAGAATATCAGAGTAGGTATGACCCGGGCGATAACAGCCGTCTCATCGGACGGGTGGCAGACGGCTCCAAGGATGTGGGTGCAGCCATAGATGCGGCCAGGGACGCATTCGACAGGAACAAGGGCTCGTGGGTGTCGGACCACCGTCTAAGGGCCAGAGTATTGATGAAGGCCGCCGAGATAATCAGGGAGAGGGCTGAGGAGCTGGCCAGGATGGAGAGCCTATTCGCCGGCAAAACCATCAGGACGAGCAGGCTCGGCGACATCCCGAGAACCATCGAGATGCTGGAATACTATGCCGGTATGGCTGACAAGGTCCTAGGCCACAGCCAGATACTGAGGACCGGAGACCTCAGCGTCTTGGTCCGCCAGCCCATAGGCGTTGTGGCCGCTATAACCCCCTGGAACTTCCCCCTCCTCATCCTAGCCCGTCAGACAGCCCCCGCCCTCGCCGTCGGATGCACAGTCGTGGCCAAGCCCGCCAGCTACACCCCAGCCACAGCCCTGGAGCTGGCCAAGATACTCGCCAAGGCCGGAGCTCCAGCAGGCGTATTCAACGTGGTGACTGGGAAGGGTGAGGCCATCGGCTCCCAGCTTCTCAGAAGCGGGAAGGTGGATGTTGTAAACTTCACAGGCGAGACATCCACCGGTAAGTGGATTATGCAGAACGCATCCGCCAGCCTTAAGAGGGTTGTGCTGGAGCTGGGCGGTAAAAACCCCAACATAGTCTTCGATGACGCAGACCTCGAGACCGCCGCCAACGGCGTCACATACGGAGCCTTCGCCAACAACGGCGAATCATGCGCTGCAGGCTCCAGGCTTCTGGTCCACAGGGATGTGAAGGAGAAGTTCGTCAGGATGGTGGCTGAGAGGATTTCCAGGATTAGGGTGGGCTATCAGCTGAGGGATGAGAGCGACCTCGGCCCCCTCGTCAGCCAGAGCCATATGGAGAAGGTGTTGGAGTATATCGGTGCGGCTGAGTCGGAGGGGTTGAAGATAGTGGCTGGTGGGAGGAGAGTTTACGGGGGCGACTTCTCCAAGGGAAACTATGTCCAGCCTACCCTAATAGACGATACACCTCAGTCCAGCAGGCTCTTCAAGGAGGAGATATTCGGGCCGGTCCTCACGGTGACGGAGTTCGGGAGTGAGGAGGAGGCGGTGGAGCTGGCCAACGCCACGGTCTACGGCCTGGCCGCAGGTGTCTGGAGCCGTGACTCCTCTAAGGCTGTGAGGGTTGCTGAAAGGGTTAAGGCCGGCTGTGTATGGATAAACACATACTACACCCTGCCGGTGGAGCATCCCTGGGGAGGCTTCAAGGAGTCGGGGCTGGGGCGGAACAACTCGGTCCTCGCCATAGAGCACTATCTCGAGTGGAAGGGCCTATACCTGGACGCCCAGCCGGGAAAGATGAAGCCCTACTACAGGCTGGTCCTGGGTGATTAGCCACGTCATCCCATGCAGTAATCGCAGCCGCATCACCGGCCCAGGGGAGTAGATGTGTCGTCATAGGATGCGGTGATTTGGGGCTTCTAAGGTCTTTGGCCGAGGCTGTGGGCCCGGATGGCGAGGTCGTGGCCGTTGACAACGACTGGGCTGTCCTCGACGGTGTGTCATCCGGGCTGGGCCTGCCACAGGTGAGAACCCATTACAGCAGGCTTGTGGAGCGTATAGTCCATCTACCCAGCAACATCTACGACCTCGTAGTGGTGGTGCACAGGCTTGAGGGTGTGGAGCAGAGGAGGGCCATGCTCACGGAGGTGGAGAGGCTACTCAAGGTGGGTGGTAGAGCCATATTGGCCGTGAGGCTTAGAGGCCTGCTGGGACGTAGGGGGATGAGGGAGAAGGAGCTGGAGAAGCTCCTCGAATCCTCACCCCTTAAACTGCTCTCCAGGATGAAGGTGGGGAGATCAGCGGTCTTGACCTTGGAGAGGGTGAGGCCGCCCCGGTAAATTCTAGATGTGGGCCGGCTCAGCCACCTTCTCCGGCTGCTGGCTCCTCTTCCTAAACGGCTCCAGATTTCTTATGATGTAGTAGATGACTATCCCGATTATGACCGCTGCTCCCTGGCTCAGGAAGGCGGAGAGGATGCTGGCTGAGGCAGGCCTTGCGATGGATACCATGATGTAGAGCCATACAGATGTTATGGCCACGTAGACCGCCGAGCCGGCCAACACCGTGTATCTTCCGAGATATTTTATGGCTAGGAGGCCTATGAGGGAGAAGAGGGGTGATAGGAGGTCTAGCGGGCCGTAGGGTGATGCGGTGTTGGCTATGAGCTGCCCCGAGACAAGCCCGATGATCGCCGGCCATCCGAAGAGCGCCACCAAAGGCGAATAAACCTCGCCGGGCTTAAGCATCACATCGCCGAAGGCTATCCTACCCAGGCCTAAAGTTCCGGCGGTGTAGACGGCTGCGAAGATGACGAATATGCCGAAATGGGTTGATGTCAGCCTCATACCCATCACCAGATAAAGGCACCCTCGTAGATTATCGTGAAGAGGAGGAGCCAGACGAGGTGGACGAAGTGCCAGTAGATGCTGACCGACTCCAGAAGGCCATGGCTCCTGGATGTCAGCTGGCCGAGCCTCGCCCTAGACGCCACAATCCCGAGGGCCACAACGCCTCCTAGGACGTGGGCGCCGTGGGCTCCGAGGAGGAGGTAGAAGTTGGAGGCGTATATACCAGCGTCTGGTGTGAAGCCTATCTCCCACAGGTGCGGCCATTCAAAACCCAGCTTGAGGACGAGGAAGCCTGTGCCCAGCAGGGCTGTAATGACTACGCCTGCAAAGACCGGACCTCTTCTATCCCTCTTCACCGAGTAGACAGCCCACTCTATGGCCAGGCTGCTGAGGAGAAGCATCAGCGTCTGGAGCTTGGGTATGAAATCTTCCAGGTGGGGTGCGCCCGGTGGCGGCCATACGGCGAATGTAGCCCTTATGGCGAAGAAGCTGGCGAACCCCGCACCGAAGAGGGCCACCTCCGTGAATAGGAAGATTGTTGTGGGAACCCCAACCCCCGAGACCACTTCAGGCTCCGCAGGTATCGGAGTCCTCCTCAGCCTTGAGAAGAAGGCTGCGATGACCCTGGGCCACTGCCTTATCTCCCGGGCCAGGAATGAGATGATTATGACTAGGAAGAAGCCTACCAGCCCTAGACCCAAGGTTGGATTTATCCCCTTCAGGAGTAGGATGAGCCCCGTGATGAGGGGTGCTGTGCTGAGACCGACCACGGCCGGCCATGGGCTGCCCTCATGCTCCTCCTCCGCTTCCTCGTGGACCATATCCACCTTGCAGGCTGGAGACCGATGCCTTAAAAACCTTCACCGAATAGGCAGAAGAAGGGCTTCGGTGGATATGGATGAGTAAACCGGTCCTTCACTGGATGGAGAAGATGGTCCTGCTGGCCCTGAAGGGCCTGTCGAAGCCGTCCACCTACGCCGAAATATCCGGCGAGGCGTTGAGGATGGCCGAGCCGTATAGGGGGGTGATATATGATCGGAAGGTTTTGGAGACGCTGGCCGACGCCTCGGCGGTGGCGAAGGCTTGCGGATGGCTTCAGGGTAAGGGCCTTGTAGCGGTTTGGCGGGAGGGCGTGGTGAGGCGGGTCTCCCTCGATGTGGAGGGCCGTCGATATCTCTCGGAGGGCTTCCCCGAGAGGCGTCTCCTGAGGGTTCTATCGGGGATGGGTGGAAGAGCTGCGGTGGATGGGCTGAGGGGTTTGATTCCTGACCTGGAGATAGCCATTATCTGGGGGCTGCGGAACAGGTGGGTGGAGATATCGAAGATTGATGGGGTCACATATGTGATGTTGAAGGATGGAGAGCCTGAGAGGACGCCTTATGAGAGGCTGGTGGAGGCTCTGGCCAGGGAGGGTGAGCTGGAGGTGGAGGGGTTGGAGCCGGGGCTGAGGAAGGCGGTGGACGACCTTCTTAGACGGCAGCAGGTGGTCAAGCTAACGGAGCAGGCAGTCAACCTCCTAGCCCTCACCGAGGAGGGGGTACGGGTTGCGGAGCAGCTGGCCATGAGGCCTGTCTCCGAGCACCTCAACACAGTTACTAGGATAACACCGGAGCTGCTCTCAAGCGGTAGATGGCGTAGCATATCCCTCAGCGGCTATGATGTGGAGGCGCCTGTGGAGCCTGTATTTGCGGCCAAGAGGCATCCGCTGGCGGAGGTTATCCGCATGGTGAAGAGGATATATGTTGAGATGGGTTTTGAGGAGATTGAGGGGCCTATCGTGGAGCTGGCCTTCTGGAACTTTGACGCCCTCTTCCAGCCCCAGGACCATCCGGCCCGGGAGATGCAGGACACCTTCTATCTGGAATACCCGGTCTCAGGCGTCCCACCAGCCCAGTATGTGGATGGTGTGAGGGCTGTCCACGAGCATGGTGGTGGGACAGGCTCGAGGGGGTGGCGGTATAGGTGGAGTGAGAGGGAGGCTGGGAGGCTTCTCCTACGAACCCACACCACAGCCACAACCATCCGACATCTGGCCGAGAGGAAGAACCCGCCCATCAAGGTCTTCAGCGTCGACAGGATATATAGGAACGAGAAGGTGGATTGGAAGCATCTCGCCGAGTTCCACCAGATAGAGGGTATTGTGGTGGAGAGGGGGGCGAACCTCAGGAGGCTGATGGGTGTGTTGACGGAGTTCTACAGGCGGCTGGGGCTGCCCCAGGTCCGTTTCAGACCCAGCTACTTCCCCTACACCGAGCCTTCGATGGAGGTGGAGGTGCGGCTGGGTGATAGATGGCTGGAGCTGGGCGGCTCAGGCATCTTCAGACCCGAGACCACGAGGCCCTTCGGCGTCCTCCACCCCGTCCTCGCCTGGGGGCTGGGGCTTGAGAGGCTTGCCATGGTCATCTACGATGTGGAGGATATAAGGACATTCCACCTCAACGACCTCGGATGGCTGCGTAGGGCCTCACCCATAAAGCCCTACAGAATTGCGGGGAGGGTTGAACTCTAGATGCCTGTTGTAAACCTGAGGCTTTCAAAGCTTTCAGCCCTGCTGGGTAGGGAGGTGAGCGTAGAACAGCTCACCGAGATGCTGGCCTCCCTGGGCCTGAGCGTGGAAGAGGTGGCCGACGGCGTGGCCAAGGTTGAGTACAACCCCAACAGGCCCGACTTCTCCAGCACCTACGGGATAGCCCGCGCCCTCAGGGGTGTCCTTGGTCTGAGCCTGGGCGTCCCCAGATATAGGCTGAGGCCCGGCCGTTTCACGGTCTATGTGGAACCCTCGGTGGCCGATGTGAGACCCTACATAGCATGCGCTGTGGTGAGGGGGTTGAAGGTGTGGGCCGATGATTTGGAGGAGTTTATCGCCATGCAGGAAGACCTCCACTGGGTTCTAGGCCGTAACAGGAGGGTGGTGGCGATAGGCCTTCACAACCTGGAACCCCTCAGGCCACCCATCAGATACCGGGCCGTGGGGCTGGATGAGGTGAGGTTCAGGCCGTTGAAGGGCGAGGCCGAGATGACCCCCCGCAGCATACTCGCAGACCATGAGACGGGGAGGAAGTATGCCCACCTAGTCGGCGAGAAGGCGGCAATACTCATGGATGGCGATGGGAAGGTCTTCTCGATGCCGCCAGTCATCAACGCAGCCCTCACGGAGCTGAGGCCGGGAACCCGCGACCTCTTCATCGATGTAACGGGCCTCGACAGGGAGAAGGTTGGGTATGCCCTCAACATACTGGTCTCAGCCTTCGCAGATGCTGGAGGTGTGGTGGAGAGGGTTCGTGTCTCATACCCCGACGGCTCCAAGACGTATCCAGACCTTAGGCCCGGCAAAATGTATCTTGATGTGGGGTATGCTGGGGGCCTGCTGGGTTTGAAGCTGGATAGCCGGAGTGTTGTCAGGCTTCTGAAGATGTCCCGCATGGACGCCTCGGCGGCGGGCCGTGGCAGGGTTAAGGTGGTGTATCCAGCCTACCGTGTGGACATACTCCATCCGGTGGATTTGGTGGAGGAGATTGCGATAGCATATGGATACTCGAGGATGGTTCCGGAGCTGCCGGGTGAGACGACCTTCGGCTCCCTACTTCCTTCGACTGAGGGTGTTGAGAGGCTGGCGGAGATTATGGTGGGTCTCGGCTATACCGAGGTGGTGAACCTCCTCCTCACCAACGAAAAGGCCGAATACTATGACATGGGGGATGCCGAGGCCCCGCATGTGAAACTGGCTAACCCGGCCACAAGAGAGTACACCATGCTCCGCACATCCATACTCCCCTCCCTCCTCCACAACCTCGCCTCCAACCAGAGGAACCTCTACCCACAGAAGATATTCGAGGTGGGCGTGGTAGTCCACCCGTCCCAGGATACGCCGGAGAGGGCCGTGAAGAGGAGGAGGCTGGCCGCAGCAACGTGCCACAGCCTGGCCGACTACACCGAGGTGAAGCAGGTGGCCGACGAGCTTATGAGGCTTCTAGGATATGAGGCGAGATACAGGCCCTGGCATAGGCCACCCTTCATCGAGGGCCGCTGCGCATCGCTGGAGGTGTCCGGCCTCTCCGTAGGAGTTCTGGGTGAGGTGTCGCCCCATGTCCTCGAGAGGCTGGGACTAGCTATGCCTGTGGCCGCTATGGAGATATATCTGGATGAGCTGGCGGCCAGCGTAAAGCATTAAATCCTATCGGAGACATAGACTATACGCCCCACCATCCTTAAGCTCCGCCGAGAAACGGTTTAGAACCCGTCCATGAAGCGGTGTGTTAGTGGTGGGGCATAGCTGTAATCGTCTTTATATTTGGTCTGGAAACATCTATAACCGCATACTAGGTGCTGGCCATGGATATCGAGAGGAGGCTGGAGCTAATCACACGTCCGCCCACCGAGGAGGTGATAACCCCCGAGGAGCTGAGGGCCCTGCTGGAGGTGGAGGCCCACCCTGTCGCCTATGACGGGTTCGAACCCAGCGGCCTCGCCCACATACCCTTCGCACTACTGAGGGCGATAAAGCTGAGGGATATGCTGGAGGCTGGATGCCGTTTCAAGATACTCCTAGCCGACTGGCACGCCCTAGTCAACAACAAGATGGGTGGAGACCTCAACAAGATAAGGAGGGTGGGCGAATATTTCATAGAGGTCTGGAGGGCTTCAGGCATAGACCTCGACAGGGTGGAGATAGTCTGGGCCAGCGACCTGGCTGCTGAGAAGGATTACTGGGCCCTAGTCATCAACGTGATGAGGAACACCACCCTCCGACGGCTCCTGAGATGCCTACCCATCATGGGCAGGACCGAGGGCGAGCTGCAGGAGGCGGCCCAGATAATCTATCCCAGCATGCAGGTGGCCGATATCTTCACCCTCGGAGCCCAGATATGCCAGCTGGGGCTGGACCAGAGGCGGGCCAACATCCTCGCAAGGGAGCTGGCGCCGAAGCTAGGGTATTGGAGACCTGTCGCAGTCCACCACCACATGCTGATGGGGCTGGAGGGCTATAAAGGCCCTAAAGGCATGGAGGATAACGACCGCCTCGACATCCAGATAAGCTCGAAGATGAGTAAGAGCCTCCCCGAAACCAGCATATACGTCCACGACGACAGAGAGACGATAAAGAAGAAGATTCTGAAGGCGTACACACCTCCGAAGCAGGTGGAGGGCAACCCACTCCTCGAATACTGCAGATACATCATCTTCCCCATGAGGGGAGGGCTTAAGGTGGAGAGGCCCAGCAAATATGGAGGACCTGTGGAGTATCTCGAATACTCAGAGCTGGAGAGGGACTACGTCGCCGGAGGCCTCCACCCCCTAGACCTCAAGAACGCGGTGGCCGATTCGCTGGACCAGCTCCTCACACCCATCAGGAAGTGGTTTGAGGAGAACAGCCGTGCGAGGGAACTCTACGAATTTGTGAAGGGGTTGGAGATAACCCGATAGACCAGAAAACCATTTAATGAGCAAAGCGGTCATACAGAAGCCAGGTTAGTCGGATAACCTTTTAATTTAGTTGAAAGGCCTCATCCAACGTCATGTTTTATCACAACTTGCTGGAGGTATGGATGCTATGACAACACTAGAGCAGACAAGCCATGGTGTAGAGTCCAGAGGTCTAAGGATTCCAAGACTCTACACACGGCCAGGTGAAGATGTCTTCCAGATGTTCAAATGGGATAAGAGAGTGTCCCAGATAAGGGATGCGAAGGGCGCTGTAGTTTTTGAGATGAAGGATGTGGAGGTTCCAGCCCACTGGTCTCAGGTGGCCACCGATATTCTCGCCCAGAAATATTTCAGGAAGAGCGGGGTGCCGCAGGTAGATGAGTTTGGGAGACCTATCCTAGATGAGGGCGGAAAACCTGTCCTAGGCTCCGAGAAGTCCCTCAAACAAGTTGTGAGACGTATGGTTGGCTGCTGGCGTTACTGGGGTGAGAGATATGGATATTTCGCCTCACCCGAGGACGCCCAAGCCTTCCAGGATGAGCTGGAGTATATGCTGATAGACCAGATAGCTGCCCCCAACTCACCCCAGTGGTTCAACACAGGGCTCCACTGGGCCTACGGTATCACGGGGCCGCCTCAAGGCCACTACTACTACGACCCTGAGAAGAACGAGCTGGTCCAGTCCACGGACAGCTACTCGAGGCCTCAGGTCCACGCCTGCTACATCCTCTCGATAAAGGATGACCTGGTGAATAAGGGGGGTATAATGGATACTTGGGTCACCCAGGCCAGGATTTACAAGTATGGGAGCGGCGAGGGATGTAACTACTCCAGCCTAAGGGCTAGGGGTGAACCCCTCTCGGGTGGCGGTGTCTCCAGCGGTGTAATGTCCTTCCTGAAGGTGGGTGACGCTGTGGCCGGCTCTATAAAGTCGGGTGGGACAACCCGTAGGGCCGCCAAGATGGTGGTCCTCAACATAGACCATCCCGAGATAGAGGACTTCATAGATTGGAAGGTCAACGAGGAGAGGAAGGTGGCGGCCCTGGTGGCTGCGGGCTACTCGGCCGACTTCGAGGGTGAGGCCTACCAGACAGTCTCCGGCCAGAACTCCAACAACTCGGTGAGGGTGACCAACGATTTCATGAGGGCTGTTCTGGATGATGGGGAGTGGAGCCTGACATGGAGGACCGACGGAAGAGTGGTCAAGAAGGTGAAGGCCCGGTATCTCTGGAACAAGATAGCCAGCGCCGCATGGGCCTGCGCAGACCCCGGACTCCAGTTCGACACAACATGCAACGAGTGGAATACCTGCCCAGCCACAGGACGGATAAACGCCAGCAACCCATGCTCCGAATACATCTTCCTAGATAACACCGCCTGCAACCTCGCATCCCTGAACCTTGTCAAGTTCTTGGACGAGGAGACCGGCCGATTCGATGTGAAAGCCTTCAGGCATGCGGTGAGGCTGTGGACCATCGTGCTGGAGATATCGGTGGCCATGGCCCAGTACCCAACGGCCGAGATAGCGGAGATGAGCTATAGGACCAGGTCCCTCGGACTAGGGTACTCCAATCTCGGAGCCCTCCTGATGAGGATGGGCCTACCCTACGACAGCGAGGAGGGTAGGGCTGTCTGCGCAGCCATCACAGCCCTCATGACTGGGCAGGCCTACCTGACATCGTCGGAGATGGCGGAGGTTCTGGGGCCTTTCCCCGACTACGGCATGAACAGGGAGCATGTTCTGAGGGTTCTACGCAATCATAGGAGGGAGATCTACGGCGCCGGCCCCCGAGAGTATGAGGGGTTAGAGACACCTCCCAGCCTGCCAAAGTTTGATGGGTGTCCACCCTACCTCTTGGCCGAGGCTAGGGCTGTCTGGGATGAGGCGGTGATGCGGTGTGAGAAGTATGGTGTGAGGAACGCCCAGACAACCCTGATAGCCCCCACGGGAACCATCGGCCTCGTGATGGACTGTGATACACTGGGGATAGAGCCCGACTTCGCCCTGGTCAAATTCAAGAAGCTTGTGGGCGGTGGATACTTTAAGCTGGTCAACAGGTCTTTAGAGCCAGCTCTGAGAAGGCTGGGATACACCGAATCCCAGATAAGGGACATCATCCAGTACGTCATAGGCACCAACACCCTGGAGGGTGGGCAGCCCGTAAATGCTAGAACCCTAAAGGCTAGGGGCCTCAACGATGAAGACCTCCAGAAGGTGGAGCGGCTCCTCCCATCCTCCACAAGCCTGAGGGATGTCTTCAACATCCACGTCCTAGGCGAGGAGACCTTCAGGAGGCTCGGCGTAAGGCCTGAGGAGTATTCCCGGCAGGACTTCGACCTTCTCAGATGGCTGGGGTTCACGGAGGAGGAGATATCCAGGTCGGAGGAGGTGATATGCGGAACCCAGACCGTAGAGGGCGCACCCCATCTCAGGCCTGAGCACTACCCGGTCTTCGACTGCGCAGTCCCGACTGGGAGGAGTGGGAGGAGGTTCATACACTATATGGGGCATGTGCGGATGATGGCTGCGGCCCAGCCCTTCCTCAGCGGCGGTATCAGCAAGACCGTTAACATGCCCAACAACGCCACGGTGGAGGATGTGGCCGATGTCTACATGGCTGCCTGGAAGATGGGTTTGAAGGCCATCTCCATCTACAGGGATGGGAGCAAGCTCTCCCAGCCCCTATCAGGCCAGAAGCCCAGGGAGGAGGCGAAGCCTAGGCCTGTCAGGCGTAAGCTACCCGACGAGAGGAAGGCCGTAACCCACAAGTTCCGTGTAGGACAGCAGGAGGGCTATATCACGGTAGGCCTATACGATGACGGCACACCCGGGGAGATATTCGTGAAGATGGCTAAGGAGGGGAGCACCCTGGCGGGCCTGATGGACTCCTTCTCCATCGTCACATCGATAGCGCTCCAGTACGGCGTACCCCTGGAAGTTCTCGTCGACAAGTTCGTCCATACAAGGTTTGAGCCGATGGGATACACCGACAACCCCCAGATAAGGTTCGCCAAGTCCGTGATAGACTATATCTTCCGGTGGCTGGCCCTCAAGTTCCTCCCTGAGGATAAGCATAGGATGATAGGGTTCAGCTCATCAGGCGAGTACTACGAGCCTGCCGTGGAGGAGGCAGGTGTCAAGACGCTCCAGGTCGCCGGGGATGCTCCAGCCTGCCCCGAATGCGGGGGCATCATGGCCCGTAGCGGTGCATGCTACGTCTGCGCCAACTGCGGAACCACATCCGGCTGCTCCTAAAACATCCACCCCCACGCCGGAAGTCAAACCTAAATCCCACTCCTACACATCAGCGGCCGATATCCATGAACTTCACCCCAACCCTCACCGCATTAATAGTCTTCACAGGGGTCTCACCCATAATCTCGATAATCTCCAGAAGATACGGCCTGAGGAGGCTTATCGAAGCCTATGCGGTCCTGGCCCTGGCCTACACCTTCTACACAGCCCTAACCCAGTATGGCCAGATCACATCCACAGGCCCCATCAGGGAGGTGGCGGGGGATGTGGCGGGCGTCTCATCCATAATCTATGTCGACCTCCTCTCCATCTACGTGGCCCTCATATTCGTGGCCGTCGGCCTCCTAGCGGCCATCTTCTCCATCGGCTACATCGAGGAGCGTAGGCCCGAGTTCTACCCGTTACTTCTCGCTCTGGTGACGGGTATGGTGGGTGTCTCATTCTCGGGGGACCTCGTCACCTTCTTCATCTTCTGGGAGATGATGTCCATCGCCTCCTACCTTCTGGTGGCCTTCAGATACCGGACCTGGGAGGCTGTGGAGGCTTCCTTCAAATACCTGATAATGAGCGCCTCCGGGACAGCCGCCATCCTCTTCGGCATATCCCTGATGTATGGGATGGCCGGTACGCTGGAGATTGAGGGGCTGAGGATGGCTCTGGCCAACTCGATGGCGGCGGGCGAGGTCTGGAGCTATGTGAGCATCGCCTTCCTGGTAACAGGCTTCGGTGTGAACGCGGCCATGGTCCCCTTCCACTCATGGCTCCCCGACGCACACCCTGCAGCGCCGAGCTCGATAAGCGCCATGTTATCCGGCGTGGTGATAAAGACCGGTGTATACGCTATGTTTAGGATACTTACATGGGTCTTCCCCGCACCCCTCTTCGACTGGCGTGTGGCCCTGGCGGTCTTCGCAGTCCTAACCATGACTGTGGGCAACCTCCTCGCCCTCCTCCAGGAGGATATTAAACGGCTCCTGGCCTACAGCTCCATCGCCCACATAGGCTACATAGTCTTCGGCCTCTCCATAGCAACGGCCTCCGGGATAGCCGGCGGCCTCTTCCACGTCCTCAACCACGCCCTCATCAAGGCCCTCCTCTTCTTAGGCGCCGGAGCCCTCATCCACGCCACCAACACGAGGAGTATAGAGGAGCTGTCGGGCATAGGTAGGAGGCTCCCCCTCGTGGCCACATGCTTCGCCATCGGCCTCTTCGCCCTAGCCGGCATCCCAGGCCTCAACGTCTTCTGGAGCGAGTTCACCATCGTAACCGCCGGACTTGCGGCCGGCTCCATCTACACACCCCTATCGATAGTGATGGTGGTCAACATACTCATCAGCGTGGCCTACTACCTCAGACTGGTGCAGGCGATCTTCTTCAAGCCCCTATCCGAAGTAGCCTCCAGGGCCCACGGCGTGGGTGTGAGCCTGGCCATCCCCCTGATTGTTCTCGCCGCAGCCGGCATCGTTATAGGTGTGTATCCCACACCGTTCCTGGAGCTGGCCACGAGTGTAGCGGCGTCGCTGGCTGGAAGCTTTTAGAGGAGCCTCGTAGGCTGGATTGGCTGGGATGGCTAGGCAGAGGTCTGGTAGGCATACGTCGGTGGCCGAGTCGAGGGAGAGGGTTCTTAAAGCCCTGAAGAGCCTCGGGCTAAGGGTTGTCGAGTATCTGGAGAAGGGTGAGTTCCCCCAGCTGGAGATACCTTCCAGAACCACCTCCAACATCGAGTATGACAGCAAGCTCCGCCAGTATGTTCTCGGGCCTAGGAAGTTGGTGAGGACTGCGAGGAATATCAAGCATCTCAGGCCGATGGCGCAGCTTCTCTGGACGGCCATGTTCGCATCCAGGCTTATAAGGGAGAGGAAGACCAGCACCCTGAGGGACGCCTTCTACAACGCCCTCGGCTTCGGGGTTGATTTTGAGGACCAGCAGGAGAGTGATGAGACAGTTACCGAGCTGGAGACCCTAGTAGGCACAGTCAGGGAGGACTTTAACATCTACCCAGAGGAGAGGTCCAGCGTCTTCGGAGCCCTAGTGATAGAGTATACCGTGCCAGGATATGAGGGGAAGAGGCTGGACCTAACTACGATACCTGACGGCGCCATGATCGGCCCAGCCACTACCACGGCCGAGTTTGTCCGCTGCGACGCCGAGCAGGTCTTCGTCGTGGAGAAGGGCGCCATATATCAGAGGTTTCTGGAGGAGGGTGTCAGCCAGAAGCATAAGGCGATAATAGTCCATACAGCGGGCCAGGCTCCAAGGGCTACACGCCGATTCATCAGAAGGCTCAACCAGGAGCTCAACCTACCCGTCTACATCTTCACCGACGGAGACCCGTGGGGGATGCACATAGCCAGCGTCCTCATCTTCGGCTCAGCCCTCGCAGCCCATGTGAGGGAGCTCAACATACCCGACGCTGTCTGGGCCGGACTATGGGCGAGCGATATAGAGAGGTATAAGCTCCCCTCGATGAGGTTCAACGACGAGGATGCTAGGAGGGTGGCGGAGCTGGAGAGGGACCCCCGATATGTCTCAGACCCTTGGAGGAGGGAGATAGCCAACTTCAAGCGTCTGCAGAAGAAGGCGGAGCTGGAGGCCCTCAGCCGCTACGGCCTAGAGTATATCGTGACCGACTACCTGCCTGAGAAGCTGGCCGAGGTCTCCAAGTGAGTATGGCCAGGATTGTGGAGGGTGTCCCAGCCCTACTTCTGGAGAGGCCGGCCCGGGCTCTGGTGGTGGCGGACCTCCATCTGGGTTTTGAGGAGGAGATGAGGAGTAGGGGTGTGAATATACCTCCGCAGAGCCCTAGGATAGTGGGGGTGTTGGGGGAGGAGTGCAGGCGTGCTAATGCTGGAAGGCTCTACATCTTGGGCGACCTCAAACACACCTTCACAGGCTCATCCGGGCTTGAGAGGAGGATGCTTAAGCCGTTGATGGAGAGGCTCCGGCGTCATGTCTCAGAGATAGTGGTGATACCGGGAAACCATGACGGAGGCCTGAGGGACCTGATATCGGACGTGGTGGAGATAGCGCCTGCCAAGGGTGTCTACATCGAGGAGGAGGACCTGCTCCTCACCCACGGCCATGTGAAGCCGGACCCCAGCCATCTGAATGCGGGCCGAATAGTAACAGGCCATCTCCACCCGGTCCTCCGCCTCGGCGTAGGCCCTGAATCAGTACGGTTTAGGGTGTGGCTGAGGCTGGTGGGTGAGAGGGCTAGGCTCTACAAACGGTTGACGGGTGTGAAGAGGCCGAAGGTGAGGGGTGCTGTGGAGCTGCTGGTGATGCCCAGCTTCAACGAGATGATGACTGGGAGGTCTGTCACCGAGCTTGGAAATGAGCCAAGGGGCCGGGGGCCTATACTCAGCTCCGGAGCCTTCAACTTCGACGAGGCAGAGGTTTTAACCCTCGAGGGTGTCAGCCTTGGTACACTCGGATATCTTCGGGGTGGGGCCGGGTGGTAGAGTGGCTGGAGGAATTGGAGAGGGAGTATGGAGCCCTATTCGAGGAGGCCTACCAGGCCGTCGCCGATGGGAAGGTGAAGAAATACATCTTCACGCCAAGCGGAAGGGTTAGATGGGTGGTTGTGGGAAGGCATCGGGACTACCTCATACTGCCTAGGGCTGGCCACTGCACCTGCGAAGACTTTTTCTTCCGGGTTCTAAGCCGTGAGAAACCAGTCTGCTACCACCTCCTAGCCCAGAAGATAGCCGAGAAGACCGGAAGATACGAGACCATAGAGGAGGAGGACGGCTGGTATAGGAGGCTGATGAGGGAGTGGCTCCCGAAACCAACAGCCTAAATAAAGACGCCGACAGACCGATAGAAAGGGAAGCCGGGGTCCCACAGCCAGGTAGTGGGCCGGCCTCGAGATCAAAGAAGCTGGTCAAGAAAGCCGGTGGCCCTCACCCGGGCCGCGTGGGTTCAAATCCCACCCCCGGCGGAGTACAGCCACCCCAAGTATGAGGAGGCCGGAAAGGATTGAGAACCCGCTGAAGACTCGAGAACTCACCAGACGACTACAATGCCAATAATTTCCCCCGCTAGCGAAACTACGTACACGAACTTGTCTCTGAGCTATCTTACAGCGCTATAGATGCATCTCAACATGTGGTACAAGCTGGAATCGCATTATATATCAACTCATCCAAAGAGTTTATTGGGCTTCAGCTCGTCATCGGATGAATCGTACATCAAGGTAGGCTTTTACAAACTCTCGACTCATTGTCACAGATGCTGTAAGTAATACATTGTATTATCTCAAAGCCTTGACTTTGAGATAAAGGCTTAAGCCGGCAGTGAAAGCTTACAATAAAAGTTGTAACTGTCTTTGAAATCTTATATCGGAGGATTGTACAGTAAATTTAACATGCCCGGGGGGGGGGGGGGGGGGTCGGAGAGGGAGGAGGGGAGGTGAGGAGGGGGGGGGGGGGAGAGTCAATTGGACATGCAGCCTTCTGTCCTGGTAGGGACATTACAATATTTAATTTGAGGATATCAAACAAACCAGGCTCGCTGTACCAAGTTCTTAACGTGTTCAAGAACCGTAGCCTTAACATCGTGCACCTCTCCAGTCTAAGGTGCCAATGTCTGCCGGAGGATTTTACGGATGTCGCGGTGTTTACCGACTTCACTGGTTTATCGATTACCGTTGAAGAGCTTCTTGAAGAGCTTAGATGTTTGGACGTTGTTGTGGAGGTTGTGGCGCTAAGACCAGAGTTGCCCGGCCTTGCGGTGAATATGGCGGCCTTCCCGTTGGAGCTGCTTGGGTACAGGGCTATAGTTTTGAGGAAGCCTGTATACATGGGGTTATTTTATGGCATGAGGAAGAGATTGGGGAGTGCTGGTGATGCACTTATCTATCATGTAGGGCTGGAGGCTGGAAGGGGGTTGGGAGCGGATATTATCAGGATGGGTTATGCGGACCGGCTACCCATAGCGCTGAAGCTAATAGAGATTATACACGGCAGGGCCGTGCTCGAATTCGTGGAATACAAACCACGAGAGGGCCGTTATGTTGTTAGGGCCTACCACTTGTTTGAATGCGAGGATGTTGAAAGCCCGAGCCAGCCCAACAGCTCATTCTACAGGGGTTTTCTAGCAGGCATAATGGAATCCGTCATGGGTATCGAGATGAGCGTTACCGAGACTAAATGCATAGCTGTGGG
Source organism: archaeon HR01 (assembly GCA_002898355.1). GTDB lineage: Archaea > Thermoproteota > Nitrososphaeria_A > Caldarchaeales > Caldarchaeaceae > HRBIN01. The sequence goes on from BEHD01000012.1 coordinate 42,502, forward strand.
TGATGAATACTGTGAGTTCCGACTGGAACCTAGGTCCAGTGGAAACCCAATGGTGGAGAGACAAATAAAGGTTAGCAAGAGAGACAATAAAGGTTAGCAATTAGCAGTCAAGACATCTACCTACCAGATGGGAAGTTTATCCTGCTCTACCGATGCACGAAAAGCTTAATAACAATTTCACGAGAATTAAAGCGATTTCTTTGAAGGGAAAGCTTCTCCCAGTTGCCGCTCTTGCGGCGATCTTCCTCTCAGCATCCCTACCATACGCATTCTCCCAGGAGGAGGTGGCGATATACAACCTCATCTCTAGGGCTAACGACCCAACCACCCAGTGGGCCATAGGCACGGTAGTGCCACCCTACGAATTCACAGAAATCGACTTTGGGACCGACTATGGAGGTGACGGTGTGGCCAGATACCTTACAAGCGCCACTCTAAATGACGGCAACACCTACGGATGGGTTCTCGAGACAAGGCCCAAGGCGGTAGCCGACGGCTTCATACAGGGAAGATATCTAACACCTGTCTACGTCCCCGAAAGCGGAGCCAAGCTTAGGGTCGCCGTAGGGTTCCTGCAGGGAGCCACCAACGGCGACGTCGAGATTCAGATAAACCTGATCGTCCCCGGCTCCAGCCCACCCCAGATTATACCCCTGCTCGATGAAGAGATAAGATACGCCGACGGAGTGAGGCAGTTCACCGTTGATTTTCCCGCCTCAACACGGGGGAACTACTATGAAATAGCGTTGATTGTTTTGTCGGGAGACACGCCCATCGATGACGATGTTGCTTGGGCAATGATATGGGTGACAGCCAGGGTGGGTGCGGTCTCCACCACAACCACTACTGCGACAGCGACAGTCACATCGGGTGTTGTCTCCACCACAACCACCACAGCTACAGTCACATCAGTAAATACGGTAACAGTGACATCTGCGGCTACTGTCACTTTCACATCGGCCACCACCATATCACGCACAGAAACCACCGAGACCACGGTTGTAACCACCGTGACCCAGGAGAGGACTGTTAGCAGAACATCTGTGAGGGAGGAGACTGAAACAGTCACCCAGACCACCACAGTCACAACCGCCACCCCGACAACCGTGACACAGACCGTGCAGGCTGGCCTCGGCCTACGATGCTTGATCGCCACCGCTGCTTTCGGCTCCGAGCTGGCGGCCCCGGTTCAAACACTCAGGGAGTACCGAGACGGCTTCGTCCTCCAGACCTTCGCGGGAAAGACCTTCATGGACGTCTTCAACGCATTCTACTACTCTTGGAGCCCGGCTGTAGCTGAGGCCGAATACTCCAACCCCGTCCTCCGCGAGGCTGTAAAATACTCCATATATCCCCTGATAGGCATCCTGCAAATCTCAAAAATCTTGACTGAGCCCCTGAAACCCCTCAACGCAGAGCTTGCGGTGGTTACGGCCGGCCTAGTCGTCTCAACACTGCTGGGAATAACCTACCTCGCACCCCTAGCCCTCCTCTTCAGGAAGACACTGCTAGCCCGTGTGAGAACCCCCATCAGATTCCGGACCTACGCCCTGGCCACCATCTCAATCCCACCCATACTAGCCCTAGCCCTCCTAACGGGCAGCCAGCCGGCAGTTGCAGTAGCCAGCTCAGCCCTAGTCCTAGCATCTCTAGGGCTGGGATGCGCCCTACCCTTCGCAGCCGCAAACACATACAGAAGAGCCCGCACCAACTAGCCGGCAGACTCTGGAGAGGCTATCCTACTTAAAAAGGCTGGGACAGGTCTCAGAGATTTAAACAGCGCAACAGATAATAAACATATCCCCACTTTCACACCGACCTCTTTTTGGTAAAGCGGCTGGACTCCACAAAGGCAAGACATAAAACAGGCCACCAGCCCAAACAACCAGGATGTCACCCAACCGTCTAGCCCAGGAGAAAAGCCTCTACCTCCGGCAACACGCCGAAAACCCCGTAGACTGGTATCCATGGGGGGAGGAGGCCATCCAGAAAGCCAGAGAGGAGAAGAAACCCATACTCCTCAGCATAGGATACTCATCCTGCCACTGGTGCCACGTCATGGAGAAGGAATCCTTCAACGACCCGAGAATCGCCAAACTCATCAACGAAAACTTCGTACCCATCAAGGTAGACAGGGAGGAGAGGCCCGACATCGACGAGGTCTACATGCGGGCTGTCCAGCTTATGACGGGGACCGGCGGATGGCCGCTGACAGTCTTCCTCACCCCAGACCTAAAACCCTTCTTCGGAGGAACCTACTTCCCACCCAGAAGGAGGGCCGGCATACCAAGCTTCGAGGAGATACTCCGGAACATAGCAGAGACGTGGAGGAGGAATAGGGAGGGCATCCTCCGCTCAGCCGAGGAGCATGGGAAAATCGTCAAGACACTTTACCTGCAGAGGCCCGCCGAGACGGAGCTAACACCCACACCCATCAACGTAGCCTACGAGATACTCGTCTCCTTCTACGACGAGGTCTACGGCGGCTTCGGAGGAGCGCCCAAATTCCCCATGCCCACATACCTGAGCTTCCTCCACATGTATGCGTTTAGGGAGGGTGAGAGGGCAGCCCTCAAAATGTCCCTGGAAACCCTTGAGAAGATGGCCCGTGGAGGCATATTCGACCAGCTGGCGGGAGGCTTCCACAGATATTCGACGGACAGGTCATGGCTCATACCCCACTTCGAGAAGATGCTATACGACAACGCACTCCTGGCCACAGCATATCTTGAAGCCTACCAGCTCTCCCGGAAACCCCTCATGCTGGAGACGGCTGTGAAGACCCTCGACTGGATGCTGGGGGAGATGCAGTCACCGGAGGGGGGCTTCTACTCTTCGGTGGACGCCGACACATCGGAGGGGGAGGGCGTCTTCTACACGTGGACCAGGGATGAGGTGGTCAGCCTCCTAGGGGATGAGCTGGGTGAGGCGGTTTGCTGGCTCTACGCCATCACATCCGTGGGAAACTTTGAGAGGGGGAGGACGGTCCTCACGAGGCCGAGGGACCCCGAGGATGTGGCGGCCAGGTACGGCATAGCCCTTGAGAGGCTGGAGGAGGCCAGGGAGAGGCTTCTCAACGCCAGAATGGAGAGGCCGAACCCATCCATCGACGAGAAGGTTATCGCCTCATGGAACGGCCTGGCGATATCGGCCATGTGTAAGGGATACCAGGTAACAGGCAGGAGGAAGTATCTGGAGGCAGCTGAGAAGGCTGCAGCCCTTATCCTGGGTAGGATGTGGAGTGGTGGGAGGCTCCGCAGGGTTTGCTACGGCGGCCAGCCCATGTATGAGGGGGCCCTGGAGGACTACGCCTTCCTAGTTCAGGGCCTTCTAGACCTCTTCGAGACCGTCTTCCAGCCATCCCTTCTAAGGTCGGCTGTGGAGCTCTCCGAGGCCATGATAGAGCTTTTCTGGGATGGGGAGGATGGCGGGTTCTACTTCTCAGTGGAAGAGGTTGGTGGGATATCCAGGGTAAAGTACGGATATGACGGTGTGATGCCTTCGGGGAACTCTGTGGCAGCACTAAACCTGGTAAGGCTCTACGAGCTGACGGGTGAGGGCCGCTATCTGGAATATGTGGAGAAGACCCTTAAGGCCTTCAGCGGCGGCTTCATGGATAACCCCGCGGACTACACCACGTTGATGAAGGCTCTGGCCTTCTATCTGGGGCCGAGGACTGAGGTGGTCTTGGTGGATGGTGGCGGTGGGGTGGATGGGATGCTGAGGCTAATCTACGAAACCTACCACCCGCTGAGAACAGTCCTGGCCATAACGCCGGAGAACCGGGCCGGGATATCCACGCTCTCCCCCCTGGCCATTGGGAAGGAGCCTGTAGATGGCAGGCCCACAGCCTACCTCTGCGAAAACTACACCTGCAGGTATCCTGTTACCACGGTGGAGGAGCTGGAGAAGCTCTTGGAGAGGAGAGTGTGACTGTTGAGATGGCCAACCAGAAGATTGTCCGCCCTTCTCTTCACATGGGCCGCGTGGTTCTGGAGCCATGGGACGAGGGTTGGCCTATCAGCCATAACGCCCTACTTCCGTGAGAGGCTCCAGCTATCCATAGCCGAGGCCTCATCCATCCCGGCCCTCCTAAACCTCGGCTTCTACACATCCAACATAGCGTCGGGACATCTGGCTGTGAGGCTTGGATACAGCAGGGCTGTGGCCCTAGGAGCGTTGGGTGCGGCGTCCACGCTATCTTTCACAGCGCTGACAGGGGAGAGGGCCGCCCTCTATGCGGCTCTCGTGGCGGCCGGGTTCTTCCTCTCCCTCCACCTACCCTCAGCCATACCCTGGCTTAGCAAGCTCTTCGGAGCAGGCCGGAGGGGCTTCATCATAGGTGTTCACGAGTCAGCCGCACCCGCAGGCCAGACCTTGGGGCCCATAGTCCTCACCCTCCTCATCTCCTCCGTCGGCCTGGTGGCAGCCATACCTGTCTGGGCCCTCCTCTCGGTGGCCGCCGGCTTCGCAGTCGTTCTCCTGGGATGGCGTGGCGGCGGAGGCTCCGACACCGTTCTAACACCCACCAAGTCGTTGGGAAGACACTCCATACTGAGCCTGACAGTCCTCACCACGGGGACGCTGGTGGGTAACCTAGGAGTTGTGGCTATAGTGCCGCTGTATCTGGTCGACTCTGTCGGCCTTGAGAAGTCTCTGGTGGCTACGATAGTGGGTTTTAGCAGGTCTCTGGGTGTTGTGGGTCAGCCGCTGGGAGGGGTTCTTCACGACAGGCTCGGCTTCCACAAGATAGTCTACTTCATCCTCCTATCCAACATAGTCTCATCTGCTTACATGGCCTACGGCCCCTACAACCCAGCCTACATCGCCGCCATGATAGTTCAGGCCACCTCAACGGCCATGTTCTTCCCAATCCTCTACAGCCACCTGGTCAAGACCACGGGCGAGAGGACGAGCCTAGTCCTTGCGAGGATAATCTTCACCGCCGGCCTCATAGGGCCGGTATCCACCCCACTGGTCTCAGGATTTCTTGCGGAGAGCTACGGATATCAGATAGCCCTCACATATCCGCTGGCGATAATCCTTCTAGGTGTGCCGGCCTTGCTGGCGGAGGGCCGGGCAGATTTAAATCCCCCCGGCTAGTTGTGGATGTGTGGGCGGTGTGGTGTCTTGGTTGTTGTAAGGCTTCCCGACATCGGTGAGGGTATAGCGGAGGGTGAGATATTGAGGTGGCTGGTGAAGGAGGGTGACGTCGTGGAGAAATACCAGCCCCTGGCCGAGATTATGACGGTGAAGGTTAACGTGGAGGTTCCATCACCTTACCGTGGTAGGGTGGTCCAGCTTCTCGCCAAGGAGGGTGACGTCCTCTCGGTGGGCAGCCCGCTTCTGGAGATTGAGACCGAGGAGGCTGTGGCTGTTGAGGCGCCGAGGCCTCCGCCGGCCCCGCACGCTTCGATGGCTGAAGCTCGGGAATCCAGGGCGAGGGTGATGGCTACACCTGCTGTGAAGAAGCTGGCTAGGGAGCTGGGTGTGGACTTGGAGAAGGTGGTTGGGTCAGGGCCTGGTGGCAGGATTCTTGAGGAGGATGTGAGGAGGGCGGCCGCAAAGCCTGTGGAGGCTGAGAAGGCTGTGAGGATACCCATCAGGGGGTTGAGGAGGATGATATCTGAGAAGCTGGTGGCGGCCAAAAATAGGGCGGCCCTGGTCACGGTCTTTGAGACGGTTGACGCATCGGAGCTGGTGTCGCTGAGGGATGAGCTGAGGGGTAGGAGGAGTGATGTCAGGCTCACCTATCTTCCTCTCATCATGAAGGCTGTGGTGGCGGCTGTCAGGGAGTATCCGCAGCTGAATGGCTGGATAGATGATGAGAGGGGTGAGATAGTCCTCTCCAAGGAGGTGAATATCGGTGTGGCGGTTGACACCCCCGAAGGCCTTATGGTCCCGATAGTGAAGAATGTGGAGTCGAAGGATATTTGGACGCTGGCCTCGGAGGTGGAGGAGCTCTCGGCCAGGGCTAGGTCTGGCAAGCTCTCCCTCGACGATGTCAGGGGTGGAACCATCAGCATATCCAACTACGGCGCGTTAGGCTCCCTCTCCGGCACCCCTATAGTCAACTTCCCCGAGATAGCTATCGTGGGTGTGGGCCGTATCGAGAAGAGGCCTGTAGTTAGGAACGATGTTGTGGTGGTGGGGCAGGTGATGGATTTGGCTGTGACGATGGACCATAGGGCTGTGGACGGAGGGTTGATGGGGGGTTTTGTCCTAGCGTTGAAGAGGCATATCGAGAAGATTAGGGAGACCGTTGGGGAGGTTTGACGAGTCTCGAGGAGCTGGGCTTTCTTAGGGGCTGTATATGTGAGGTTATAGTGTCCACCTACGGGTCTGACGGCCTACCCCACGCCGCACCGATGGGAGCATCCACCGACGATGGGGAGAGGCTTGTCCTCAGACCCTTTACCACCACCCAGACCTACAGGAACATAGTCGGTAGGGGTTTTGCTGTGGCCAACATATCCTCGGACCCACTCCTCTTCTATAAGGCCCTGTCTGGGGAGCCGCTGGAGTTTACTCGGGCTGAGACCGTGGAGGCGCCTGTTGTAAAGGGTGTGGATGGATGGCTGGAGCTGGAGGCTGTGGGGCCTGTGGAGGAGAGGGATGGTAGGGCGAGAATAGTATTCACGGTGAGGAAGATGGTGGCTTTGGAGGTCCTTCCAAGGGCGTATTCGAGGGCGGTTCACGCCTTGATGGAGTCCATGATACATAGTACTAGGGTAAGGGTTTTCTACGGGACTGAAAGGCATGGTGAGGCTGTTAAGCTTCTGGAGAAGATGGCGGATTATAGGGCGTTGGTGGATAGGGTTGCCGCCGGGACAGCCTATTCCCAGCTGATGGAGAAGCTCTACAGGGATGTGTTGGGGTGGATATCCAGCCTTGAGGGTAAGGGTTAGAACGCCGTCCAGGATTCATATGGGCCTGCTCGACCTGAACGGTGGGCTGGGCCGGATTTACGGAGGCATAGGGGTGGCTGTGGAGAACCCCTATCTGGAGCTGGAGGCTGAGAGCTGGGATAGGCCAGTCATAGAGGGCTTTGAGAGGGATTATGTCTCCGAGACGGTGAGGCGGCTGGCTGAGATGTATGGGATAGATTTCAGGGAGAGGATTGTGGTGAAAAGGAGCATACCCAGCCATGTTGGGCTTGGCTCGAGGACGCAGCTGGCCCTTGCAGTGGCCACGGCCCTGGCCAGGATTCATGGGGTCGGGGCTTCTGTGGATGAGCTGGCCATGGCTGTGGGACGTGGGAAGATCTCGGGTGTGGGTGTGGCTGTCTTCAAGTGGGGGGGCTTCGTGGTGGATGGCGGCCGTAGGGCTGGCTCAGCCGACACCATACCGCCTCCGATTCTTCGGGCTTCCTTTCCAGCCGGATGGTCCTTCGTCCTAGTCATACCCCGCAGCTTGAGGGGCCCCACAGATGCCGAGGAGGAGCTGATTTTCAGAAGCCTCCCCAGGATGGAAGAGGGTGTCTCGGCTAGGCTGTGTAGGCTGACCTTGATGAAGATGCTCCCGGCCCTCTATGAGGAGGACATCCAAGCCTTCGGTGAGGCCCTCACCGAGATACAGAGGATTGTGGGTGGCTACTTCTCAAGGGTGCAGGGAGGGGTCTTCGCCAACCCGCTCGCCGACAAGATATTGGAGGGACTGATCTCGACTGGTGCAGCCGGTGTTGGCCAGAGCTCGTGGGGTCCAACCCTCTACGGGCTTTACAGAGATGTTGGAGAGGCGGGCCGTGCAGCCGCAGAGTTGGGCGGGATGCTGGGGGATGGGTGGGATGTGAGGGTTAGCCGCGCCTCCAACGCCGGAGCCGAGATATCAGTCGCTTCTTAGACCCTTCAACACCCTATCCCTCTCGAAATCCCTGACACGTATGTGGTCGAGGACGGTTCCCTCCGACTTTTTGATGGCCATAACATCCACCAGCTCGGAGTATTTTCCGCCGGCCAGGCCGTTGGCTATGAGGGCTGCACCCATGGCCACATCCTTCGCCTTCCTTGTGAAGACGTTGGCTGGCCTCCTTGCTGGGAGACCTGTACGCCGTCGGAGAAACTCCTCCACATCGGCCCTCAGCTCAGGTATGCGGGAGAGTCTTCCGGTGAGGATTATCTCCCTCGGCCGTTCATCCATGACGGCCAAAAGCATGGCTACGGCCTTCACCACCCCCTCGAGGAAGCATCTCCAACCTACCGAGTATCTCCCCCATCTACCCCTTGTAAATTCCTCGAGGGATGGCTCTGAGCCTGTGTCGATGAAGGCGGCTCCACCCTGGAATAGGAGCTTCTTGCTAAAGTCTCCCAGGAGGTAGGCCAGCTCCCCATCCATCAGGCCTGGTGCTAGATATCCGGGGCCGGGGAAGACTGTGCCGCCCACACCATCCACTATCCTCCCACCCTCCACCCCAACAGCTGCGTTGTAGCCATACCCCATCTCCACGCATATCAGGGATGTGTCGCCGTAGCCGAGCCCCATCCTGGAGGCCTGGTCCCATACTGCGTATGCGGCCACACAGGTTTTATCAGCTGTGCCGAGGTCAATCCTGTTAATCTTTCTGTGGGATGGGACGGTGGGTAGCTGTATGACTCCCGGGAGTGTGTAGGCGTTGAGGCCAGCCTCCCTCATAAGCCTGAGAAGCCTCCTAACACCTGAGAGGACCGAGATACCGCCGTCCGACGCCTTCTCAAGGGTTGTTAGGGCTAGGTCCAGCTCGTCTATCTCATCGAGTTTTTTGAAGGCCAGCCCATACCCCGACGGCCCAACCACCACATCAGGCCCCACATCCAGAATCATCCCCAAAACCTTCTCAGGCTCTCTAGCCACGAGACTGGAGGGTACCGACTCATCCAGGTGGAGGAGGCCCACATCATCACCGATACAGCATAGGTCAAAACTACCTGTGCCGGGGTCTATGCCCAGAGCCTTCAACCCTTCAGCCCAACAGCAGGCATCTATAAAAATTTGGCTGTAGCACTCGACGGGCTACATTACGGCGGATTGAGACCCGTCTATGTACTATTGGCCGGCTTTTCTCGTGGAGGCGTATACGAGGGCGGAGACCGTGACCCCGTAAAGCAGATGCTCAACAAAACCTATAGCCACCACCATGGGAAGCATGGCCGCAGCCCCTCCACCCATCATAGCCATCATGATGGGTGAAAAACCAAACATCAGGACAGGGATAAACAGCAGGAAGAACAGGACTATGCCCAGCAGCAGTCCCAGCAGGACGGATTTCCGTATGTTGTTCAACCTCAGCGAGGCCACACCATACGTCACCACTGCAAAGAGAGCTCCACCGACAACAGCCACGAGATAGTGTGCGGCGAACCCCTCCCCAACTCCGCCTCCGACAAAGGCACCCATCACCATGAAATCTGTTAGGGCAGGAAGCCCCACCATGGCCTTGCTGGCTATCAAGATCAGGGTCATGACTGTACCTCCTAAAACACCGCCGGCAATACCTCCACCAGCTATCCTCGAAAAACTCATATCCCCTGTGGGATGGGGATTGAATAAAGCGGTTACCTTGAACTGTTAAACCAAATCTTCCACAGCATATATAGGCTGCTAACCCACATCAGCGATAGGCCCGACAGAATCACTATGGGTTGGAAGCCGATGAGGAAGCCGGCTAACGCTGCGCCTACAACACCCGTGTTGGAGAGGAGTGATAACGCATAGAGCCAGAATCCACAGCACCCCAGCTGTGTAAGAGATAGAAACGATGTGAGCGAGGCTAGAGCCGAGCCGCCCGTGTAACCTGCCTTCGAACCCGCACCCAGCCTACATCTGGACATAGTGGACAACCCCCTCACAAACCAGTGGAACCAGGTTGTGAGGAAGAGTGCTATGACGAAATACAGGTTAATCGAGAGCGTTGCCTGAACGGCTCTGAGGGCCTCAATATTCGGCGATGTCAAAACCGCTGTGAGGAGGTATATGGCTGTGATGGCTGATGCAGCCGCCAACCCTTTAACCATCGGCGCCCTGTAACGCCGGCTCCCCACCATCATAGACCAGCTCCACCCCCGGATAGAACGCAGCCCACGCAAACCAGAACGCAGGATACACAACAACCTGCTCCAGTGACCTGCCCTTCAGCGGCCCCTCCACAGCCCTTCCGCCAATATCCCAGACGCTCCCGGTCTTCCTATCCACAACCCTACCATCCTCATACACAAACTCGAGGGTTTCACCAACCAATCTACGGGAGTAGGCCCTCACATATTGCTGGAAAGGACTAACCACAACCACAGGCCGGCCGTTAACCTCGTCGTTCAACACCGCAGCCCTTGAGATGGTTCCCTGCTCATAGGTCTTTGCGACACCATCCACCACCAGGCCGTAGACGATCGCCTTCGGATGAAGCCTATCATCCAAGTTTTTCACAGGAAACATGACCCCTCTACTCCGGTAGTAGTCGCCGTATGGGTCATATCCGTAGGGCCTGGAAAAGCCAGTATCTGTGGAGAGGACCAGAGTATCGGGATGCAGCCCCCTCCACTTTGACCAGGTCATCACATCCACCTGAAGCCTCTCTAGGGAGGCGCCGGCCATCGGACCCATTATCCCGAGACCCAGATGCTGGCTCCAATACGTCTCCGTCAACCTGTCATACATGACGAGGTCGCTGTTGTACAATTTGCCAGACACCCCGAAGGTCGTCACACTCCCGCTAACCATACGGATAAAGGCTGTAGCTGTGTAGCATAGCGGGCAGTATGTGATGGCCACAGGCGTCCCCCCAACCACATCGTTAACAATCTCATGCCAGACCATCACCTTGTGGGGATAGGCCTTCACCACCCCACCATATTCGATACCTACCACCAAGTCCCCAGGACCTAGATAGCCGGCCTCCCCAGCCGGGATGAAGACCGGCTCATCAATCGACGGTATACCATCTTTGGGAGGACCTCCGGGAAGTATCTCCTCGGGAGGGACTAAGTAACGTATAATGGCGCCATCCCCACGAGTTGTTGTCTTGACATCCGGCCGGCTTGGCATATCAGACTCCGCCTTCGACGTGGTCGGCCTCGGTGAACCCTGCCTCTCCCCACTGTTCATGTATAGGATAAGGCCGGCAAGGGAGGCTAAACCCGCAGAGATGGCTATCAGAACCCTCCTACGGCTCTCCACACACCCGATATGGCCGGCGGCTGGGATAAGCTTTGACTTGAACCGTTTAAGACCTACTTAAATCATAAGCCATACGAGAAATATTATATGGCGATGGACAGTGAAATATGTCCTGTGGCAGGGGCGGAAAATTACCGGTACGACTCCCTAAATGACTACGTCCACGAGGTCTTGCACATAGCGACCTTCGGAGAGGAAGACAAAGAGTCGATAACCCTCGCCATCAGGTATCTCCCGATAAGCGGCATGGCTTTGATAACATTTGAAAACCTCCACGATGAAGCCTGGCTCTTCGCAGGTGAGATTAGGGAGATCTTGAACATCCCATTAAACGTGTACCTGGTGGAGAAACCCATCCTACTCAATACTATGAGGCTGTTCAGACAGATAATCGAAGAGAGTAGGGGCAAGTACGACGATATAGTAGTGAACGTATCCAGCGGAGATAAGCACTTGGTGTGTGCTGCTGTTACATCGTCTTTTGTCAACGGTCTTAAGGCGATAACCGTGGTTGAGGGCAAACCACAGCTCCTACCCATAATCAAGCTGAGCTACACAGAGATAGTCTCACCCTCTAAAACAACCATCTTGAAGGCTTTGGAGAGGTCCGGGGGAGCGGTTGAGGACTTGGAGGAGCTATGCCATCTAACATCCTTCGGGAAACCCCTTCTCAGCTACCATCTAAACGGGACGGGAAGTTCGAGGGGCCTTGTCCAGCTCGGCCTAGTTAGAACGCTTGAGAAGGGGAAGAAGAAGGTGGTTGAGATAACAGAACTCGGCAGGATGTTCCTACTGGGCATCTCATAGCACCACACATTTGATATGTGGGGCCAGCCCTCCGGAACTTGATATGGCTTGAACCGTTAAAGGGATTACTTAAAACCCTCTCTGTGAACATCAAGGCATGCCGAAGGTTGGCTGTAAGGATTTGGGTTTGGAGTGCGGGTTCCAAGCTGAAGGCGAGACAGCTGAGCAGATTGCTGAAAAAATCATAGAGCACGCAGTCCAGATGCACGGCATGCCATCCACGAAAGAAAGCAGGGAAAGAACCATCAGCGCTGTAAGGCAGGCCCTCCAGAGAAAGAACAAATAACAACATTTTTTCTGGGAGAGCGCTGTTAAAACCGTGGTCAAGTTCTAAGAGGAGTTCAGGTCCTATCTCCCCGAGGCTCCATGCAGAATGGACATTTCCTCAGCACGATACAAGTCTGCGGTATAACATCCCACAGTAGTAGAAACATCTAATGTTAAAGGACAATACCTCCACGGAGTTATAGAAGACTACGCGGCACAAAAATAAAACTGGCTCTTTTTGACAACTCTGGCACGGGATAAGCTGAGATAGAACAACTTTTGCCCATTCAGGTAACGTTTAATTCCTACCGGAGGATGGTAGTGCTGTGGAAAAAAACGACATAAAAGAGAAGTTGCGGGACCTGGTTATTGAGGAGGAGATTTCTCCCGAACTCGTGGAGAAAGTCAAGAAATTTATCAGGCTCACGAGGAGGGGGCAGATTGTATTCGTGGTTCCCAAAGAGAAATTAACAATTCGAGACCAGATACTGCTGTATCTGCTGGGCAAAAGATTGGCAAAGGAGCTTGAGTTTGTGGAGAAAGACTCTGCGTCGATAGAGGAGATAAGCAGCGGCCTAGGTGCTGACTATTTCTCGGTCGCGTCTAGGCTTTCTGAACTAAAATCTCAACATTACGTTTTATCCGTCGAGCGGGGGGAATATATCATGGTTCTAGCTCGACTCAAGGAAATTCTTGACAGGTTGGAGGACCTCATTCAAGAAAAAGTGTGAGGCCGCATGCATTCTGGCCTAGAAGAATTGAGGATAGACGAAACTGAGATTTTGCTCTCAGAAATTGGAAGATTAAAAAAAATTAATCGGCATAGCGGAGGATGGCTCGATATTGCTGAAAATTAGCACGGATGAAGGGATGTATAGAGTACTTGCGCAAATGATTGGAAAGCTGATAGCCGCAAAAATAGGGGCTACGAATGACCCGGGTCTCACCCTTGGCGACATGGCCGTGATAAGTAGCATAAGAGGGCCCGAGCTTAACACGTTGATAGCCAAAAGCAGATACTTTGTGTATGTTGGGCATGGGAGATTCAGGTTTAACACCGTGCGTCTGAAAGAGGCGCTCGATGAATTAGAGGAGATGGCTATCACTGAACCTTCAAAGAATGAATGAAAATTTCTTTAGACCTAATCACAGACTCCGACGCCCTCAAAAAGTGGTTGACGGGGAGGGAAAACTTTGGGAACGTGCTGACTCCGAAAAAGAGGTTGACAAAGTAGATGCCTAAGCCTACGCCTGTCTTGCGTCTCGCCTCACTCCTACCTAGCCCACGTAAAATTATTGAAACTGGGGATGCGGCCATGCTTGTTACAACAGATAAATGATGAGGGATGTTAGCTAGAGGTTGTTGAAGGCTGAGGAGGACTGCTACGTAACCCAGACCATCAAGAAGGCTTGTAGGCTTTCATCCACAACGGAGACACTATCCTTGAGATGAGTCCGGGTGTTTGATGTGGTAGGATGTGTTAATGCTTATATTGTCGCAGGGGTAGCGGTCTCGTCTAAAAATGGGTGAAGAAAAGCGGCTGTCCAAGAGAGGCTGGGTCACGCAGTCACCTGAAGGTGACCTACTCCTGGTGAATGATAAGGGGACGGCTTACAAGGTCAGCGAGTCTGTGGTGGCTGTCTGGAACATCTTCGAGGATAAGACTGTGGAAGAGGTTGTTAACGAGATAGCTTCCCAGGTGGATGTGGATATCAACGAGTTGCGTGAGGTTGTGAAGCAGCTGACTTCACAGCTTCAGGAAGCCGAGCTCCTGGCGTAGGGTCTGACCGGCTCACCTTCACGTGGCACCCAACATCCATCATGGAGTATCTTCTGCCCGGGCTGGATCTGTAGGGTCCCCTGATGGTGTTGGTGTCACCTGATATTTTAAATAGTTGCACTTGTATAGCAGATTACCGTAGGTGAGCATGATGGCGCTATTGGAAAACCTAGCATCCTACACAGATTTGGCTTCACTCGCAGTCAGGATAGCGGTGGGTGTGTTGATGATTGTTCACGGCCTCCCCAAGCTGGCAGGGCCTGCAAGGCCCCAGATGAGGGGGATGATGAAGCAGCTGGGAATACCAGCTGGCCTATTCGACCTCGTCGGACTTCTCGAATTCCTAGGAGGCCTCTTCCTCCTACTCGGCCTACTGACCAGAATAGTCTCGATACTCTTCATCCTGGAGATGATAGGGACCACACTGCTCTACATAGCCAAGATAGGGAAGATGGTTCCGCCTCCAGAGATGCTAACACAGATGGTCCAAGCATCTAGAAGCTTCATGCGGGGCTACATGGCGGGCGTCGGAGGATGGGAGCTGGACACAGTATTACTGGCAGCGGCGATAGTAACGCTAGTCCTGGGAGGAGGAGCATTCTCCATAGACGCCCTAATAGGCCTGTAGGCATGGAGGTGCCCTGACAACGTCGCCTATGGTGGAGATAATAGAGTACACCGACCCCTACTGCACTTGGTGCTGGGGCAGTGAGCCGATTCTGAGGAAGGTCAAAGAGGTCTACGGCGTCCAGGCGGAGATATCTTATAAGATGGGCGGCCTTGTCAGGGATATCCGGGACTTCTACGACCCGGTTAACGAGATTGGTGGTGAGGGCTGGTATGAGCAGGTGGCGGCACACTGGGAGGATGCCTCACGGAGGCATGGCATGCCCGTGGATAGCAGGGTCTTCTACGAGATAAAGGACAGCTTCACATCAACCTATCCGGCCAACATAGCTGTGAAGGCTGCCGAGTTTCAGGATAGAGAACTGGCTAAACGGTATCTTCGGAGGCTTAGGGAAGGGGCGGCTGCGGAGAGGAAGCATATACACAGGCTGGAAGTGCAGGCGGAGGTTGCGGAGGAGGTTGGGTTGGATGCCAACCAGATGGTAGAGGACATACGCAGCGGAAGGGCTGAGGAGGCCTTCCTCAAAGACCTAACCGAGTGTAGGTCCATGGGGATAACGGGCTTCCCCACATTCCTTGTAAAAAACCTAGAAACCGGCAGAACGCATCTAGTCTATGGCTATAGGCGATACTCATACTTCGAGGGACTACTGGATGAAATCGCAGGGGATTCGCTGGTGAAGAGGAGGATAGAGAGGAGCGAGGACGAGGTCCTAGGCTTTATAAGACGCTGGGGGAAGGTGGCCACGCAGGAGGTTGCGACGCTGCTCGATATCCCAAAGCATCAGGCACTAGAGATGCTGAAATACGTGAGCGATAAAGGCCTCATCTACGGCGACAAAGCTGGGAACGACTACTTCTGGAGGTTGAAGACAGCCATAGCCTGCGACCCGGAGATGGGAATATGCAGAGTCGGGATATAGAACATATACCATCCAAAGCCGTGACGTTTGAGGATGAGCACTGGGTATACTTCGGAATGGGGGTTGGGTGGGAGCCTGATAGATGTTCTAAATGTTTAAGATTGGTGAAACAATATAGAGCCCCAAATAGATATTGCATAAACTGCTGGAAGCTGGAGATATTTTTCAGCAACTGCACGGATGTGCAGGGTGTTAAGGAGTATCTACTGAGAGAATCTGTGAAGGACTCGACTCTCCATGGGAAGTGGCTTAAAAAGAAGGTGAAAATACCGAGGGAATTGCTGACAAGCGTGCCTGAAGAAGCTCATCCAGAGGATGATGTGGAAGAAGACGGTGTCATACTCATCTACACAAAGTCAATAAAGGAGCGGGATGAGAGGATGAGGAAGCTCCTGAAAGAACTGAGGGATAAGGGCTTATACAAGAAGTGGAGCATCTCATATCGAAGGGGCTGCGTAGACTATGACCTCATAATAGGAAACTGGAAAACATGGTATAATCTAAACGAAGATTACCCAGCCTAACAGTAGAGGTGTTGGTTATGCAAGCCTCGTGGCCTCTAAACTACACGAAAGAAAGAACAATGAAGATAACGACTAGGGGTAGGAAGACAGGCAAGCCCCACACCGTTACTATATGGTTTGGAGTTGATGAGAATGGTAGGATGTTCGTATCGTCTTTGAGGAATAGGGACTGGGTGAAGAACATACTCGCTAACCCGGAGGTTGAGGTTGCGATAAAAGGCGTAACCCGTAGAATGAGGGCTGTGAAGGTTGAATCAGAAGAGGATAAGCAGCTCATACGCAGCATCTGGGGGAGGAAATACGGGTTAATGGCCACGATATTGAGGCTCCCGAGAGAGGATGGAGTAAGCTTCGAGCTGAGGGATGTTTAGAAGGGTGTCAGCCTTCTGGGACCTAGCATACTTAACGGGCTTTACTCCATGGGATAGCGACGAGCCGTCTAAAGAGTTGGTCGAACTTGTTGAAAGCGGTGCCATAAAACCCTGCCGAGCACTGGATATAGGATGTGGAACTGGGTCTAACGTGATATTCCTCGCCGCAAGGGGATTTGAAGCCCATGGCCTAGACATATCCAAGATAGCTTTGCTAAAGGCTATGAGGAGGGCGGAGGCAAGAGGGGTAAAATGCTATTTCCACAACCTAGACTTTAGGGAGGTGAAAAAGTTAGGCGGACTAGGAGTTTTCGACCTGGCTATTGACGTAGGATGCTACCATAGTCTCTCCCACTCGGATGATAGGATACGTTACCTCCACTCCCTCAACGAGGTGCTGCGGAGGGGTGGGGATTACCTTATATGGTGCTTCGTGAGGAGGAGGACCTCCAGCTGGGGGCCGCCAGGGGTTGAAGAGTATGAGGTGGAACGAAACTTCGGGAACAAATATGCTCTAATCGAGAGACGTGAAGTTAAAACATCTTTCAGGGACCTCCTATTCTACCACATGCGAAGGACGGGCTGAGGTATATGCGGATATTGGTGGAGTTCTTTCACGATGTTTTGTGCGCATGGTGCTACTGCCTATCCCCACGCATGAGAAAGATAGCTACAAGCTTCCCTGAGGTTGAGATTGTTCATAGATGCTTCGCTTTAGCTCCGGGGCCAGACAGCATAGCCAAGATATTCGGAAGCAAGGAGAGGGGGAAGAATGAGATAATGAGACACTGGAGGGCGGCTAACCTTAATGACGACGAGCATAGGATAAACGCAGACCTAATGGAGAAGAGAGAGTTTGACTACCCATACTCCATGCCTGGGCTTAGAGCATGTAAGGCGGCTGAATTGCAAAGAGGCCAGCAGGGGCACTGGGATATGTTTGACAGGATACAGAGGGCACATCTAACCGAGTGTAGAAACATAGCGGACACCAACATACTTACAGAGTGCGCCCGCGATATTGGGTTGGAGGTTGACAGGTTCCTCATCGATTTTAACAGCGGCAGGGTAGAGGAAATGGTTAGGGAGGACCTGCGAGAGGCCGAGAGGCTGGGTATACACGCTGTGCCAACACTAGTCATAAACAGAAAATACATCATACAAGGAGCTATTCACATGGATGAGCTGGAACTTCTCTTCGAACAACTGGTTGAAACTGGTGAAATACTGACTTTGCTCCCGGGAACAGTATATGTTCTTTGAGGTGGTGTAGGATGGCGTATTACTTGGTCAAAGCCAGAATCATTGGTGGCAGGATAAAGGAGCTACGTGATAAGATTAACAGTGGGCAGATATCTTCGTTAAAACCCTTCGGAAGGGCTTTAGAATATGGTCTTGCTAACGCTAGGTATTCGTTTGACGGTTATGTTATGTGGGAGGAGGACTACTGCTCCCCGCCCCTTGCCATGGAACGTGAAGCCGTGCTGGACCATTATTTCGTAGACTTGTCTGTCGAGAGGGTTGGGGAGGGCATGGGATGGAGGGGGATAACGCACTACCCAAGCTTCTGGCTCCTGCATGAAGGGTTGCCAAGAAGAGAGGGGGAGAGGCCCCTGACTAGGAGGGGGATGCCTCACCAGCAGATAAGCCAGAACCCGTCAGAGGAGGTATATAACAAGCTAGCAGACCTGCTCTTCAGCATACCCGATGTCAGGGAGGAGGTCAGCCTGATCTCCGTTCCGGGAGCACGGGCTTTATGGCTATCATCGGAGAAGGTTAACACTTCGATTGATTCGTTCATGGTTGAGAGGGAGTTCGCCCACCTCCATCCGCCGTATGACGGTAGCGTGCATCTAATGGCTCCTCCCAACTGGGTAGACGAGATACTGGAGAAGGGATGGGGGGAGAGGCACCCGCTCGCGGGCCATGCAATCCCCGGCAACGCAATAATGGTATATGCGCCACGCAACGAACATGAAGTGAAAATAGTCTACAACATAGTTCTCTTATCCTATTGGAGGGCTAAAGGCGATCAAATACCAAGCCCTAGGAGCTTAGAGTGATTAGGATGTGGCGGATTGGTTCTTCTGCTGGTATCGGTTGGGATAGTCTGACTTGTTGCTGGGTATGTGAAGATGATGAGCCGCTGGTTTGTGAGAGGAGAGGGGCGAGTCCAAGCCCCCGAACACCAAGGGTTTGTATCATTGCATCATCTTACTCCCCAGCAGCAGACATTTGTCCAAGCCAGCTAAACCACCTTATTGTTCTGCTATAATAGCGGCAGGCTGGAGAAAACACCCGGCACACCCGTTGCGACATCATAAACCTCCTTCACAGTAGCAGTTTTAGCTACCGTAAACGTCTCCACAGTTGTTTAGAAAAAGTCGGCGTCTGGATAGATTCAAATGTCCGTGTCTCGACAAGAGGCTGCGCAGAAAACTGGCCGAGAGCGAACCCACCGGTGAAGCTGACTATGATAAGTATTGAGAGGATGGCGGTTGTTTTGTTCATCACCCCGGTTGGATAATTCATCCAATACAAAAGTGAACACCAAAAGTTCGCAGCATACATCAAAGAACATTTCTGGCATGATGTCGGCTCAACCGAGAAATACGAAAAATATCTTGAAGGACTCAAACAAGCCGCTAAACCTGCTGCCTTCTCCGCAAAGCGGCCAATTTTCTACGCACATAAGATGGATGAGCCCCCACATCCCTAGCTATGATGCTAGCGTTGTCAACACCTCTCTTCCACAATTCCTCTATTCCAGCATCAATAGCTATCCGCCTGAGCCATGAATAAAGTTTGCGGGGAATTCTCAGCCCATAGCTCATCCTTAGGACATCTAAGTTTTCCAAGATAACGAAAGCCTTACGTTTCAAGATGTCCGGCGGAATCTTTTCAACCTCTTCCCGAAAAGTCTCCCAGTTAATTCCATGGCGTCTAATTATCTCTGCAACGTCTGAAACATCTCTCTCCCGCGTTGTTAAAAGCTTCATGTAAGCCACGTCGTCGAGGCTGAACAGCATTAGCCTCAGCTTTCCAAGAACGATTCCCGAGGAGGCCCGGGCCTTAACCCCGTCCGAGACAGGTATTCCAGAAACCTTTGAAGTAAAGAGGTCAACTCTCAACATGGTTGGATGAATAAAGATGTTGCTCGGCTCCGCGTCCCTGTCGCCGGGCGACCATTCAACGGCCTTCTCGTATCCAGAGGCCTGCAAAGCCTCAGCAATCAACTCATATTCACGGCTGTTTTCGACGAGTAGGTCGATGTCTTTCGTAGAGGACTTGATCTGCCGTAGAACCATGTTAACACCGCCGAGAAGATAAGCGGTGACACTTTCTTTCAGCTTCCTCGCCCACCCCTCAATATTCGAGATAATTTCGACGGCGGAGGGGGCTGGCTCAACTTTGACACCGTAGACGCCGCATAAATCACTAAACTCGTCCCAGGGAAGGAAAAGCTCCGGCTTCGACACCGGCAGCCCAGCCACATAATTCTCCAAATCAAGGAGAAGACTAAGCGCCGGCGTATGCTTGGCGGTTTTACGAGCCTCAAAAATATCTATTCTTGTTCTGTTGACGCGGAAAAAGAGGGCGCACATACTTCTCTCGTAGCTTGACTTGGATGAAAGGAGGGCGTGAACCAGCACTTTCTCAGGCCCTATCTTGGTCGGGGGGTATACGTAGTAGTCACGGTCGGTTAGAAACTGCACACCATATTGTGGGAAGCGGGAGAAAGCCGTTAACTCGCCGAGAGCTTTTTCACCTTTGGGGACAGCCTTGATTATGAAGCTGTTGGTGTAGAGAATGGATGCTCTCGGCTCAACTTTTTTCAACAGGTTTTTCTCCTTCAAAAGTTGCGCCAAACGCTGTAGTGTCTCGTCGTCTGCAAGCCTGTAATACCATCCCTCCCTTTTCACGGCTCCTCTCTCCATCAAGGTGGTTAAGGTTTTTCGCAGAGCAGACTCGGAGAACCCTGTAAGTTGAGCCAAATCCGTTAACCGAGTCGGATTGAGAAGATGTGGTAGAATCTGCTCCGCCAACCCTCCCAATATTGTTGGAACACTATATCTGGAGGCTGCGTCGAGGATGGCTTTGCCCAGCGAGGTATTTGATATGGTGAACGCATCGCCCATCCTCTCCACGTAGCCATTCTCGCTCAGAAACTTTAGAACCCTGTAAGCCTGCCGCCTGCTAACACCCAGCTTAAAAGCCAAATCCTTCACGGACATGGGGCTCCTCAACAACAGCTCCAGACACCTGACAGCCGTGCCCATCAAGGCAAATCACGCACCTATACGTCACAAATATATAAACCCGTGTCATTTAAATGTTAATCTAAGAGCACACATGATAGCCTCAGACATTATTGGAGGTCCAAAGGTGAGCATATACTAAGCCCTAGGAGCTTAGGGTGATTAGGATGTAGTGGATTGTTCTTTTGTTGGTATCGGTTAGGTTAGTCTGACTTGTTGCTGGGTATTGGGTTGGGCACAAGCCTTGACATCACGCAATTTTTCACGAAAAGGTGGGTGGGGTGAAGTTTTTAATATCGCTACGTTTCGACGGATGTTTGGCTTGGTCAGCTGGTCTGAGCACGTATCCACAGGCTCCAGGGTCTCCGTGGATGGCGTAGATGTTTTCTATGTGGAGCGTGGTGTAGGCTCTGCGGTTGTGTTTCTCCATGGCTGGGCCGCATCCTCTTTCAGCTGGCGACTCAACATCCCCACGGTGGCTAAGCATTTCAGAGCGATAGCTGTTGACCTTCCAGGGTTCGGCCTCTCCATGAAACCATCCGAAGGCCTAAACCTCTCAACCGTTACAGAGATTCTCCTAAAATTTCTGAAGGGCCTAGGTGTTGAACGGTTTAGCTTGGTGGGGCACTCGATGGGTGGAGCTGTAGCAGCCCATGTTGCGGCAGCCTATCCCGAGAAGGTTGAGAAGCTTATCCTAGTCAACCCCAGCCTGTTCGGGGCTGATTCGGGCCGGAGGCCCTTGGCGATGGAGCTCGCTAGAAACAGACTCCTAAGCGGCCTCATGACCCGCCTCCTAGTGAGGAAATACTTTATCAAACGCGTTCTCCAAGACATCTATGTCGACAAGAGTGTTTTGAGTGACGAGGTTGTGGAGGGATACTACGAGTCTGTTAGGAGGGCGGGGCCCGTCCTGGTCGAGGCGGTCAAGATATGGGGTGAGTTTGATAGCTATTCTGTCTATGCAATAAAGTGTCCGAAGCTGTTCGTCCTCGGTGAAAAGGACAACATAGTCCCTTTCAGGAAAAACCTTGAGCTGGCCGAGAAAATCGGAGCCGAGATTCATGTGGAGCCGATGGCCGGTCACAGCGTTCACGAGGAGAAGGCGGAGATTTTCAACGAGGTTATACTGAGATTTCTACGGAGCTGAGTAGGTCGGGGATGTCAAGGGGCGTGTGCCGGAACACATTCTCAAAAAGAGCTGGATGGGGGTTGAGTCTGTGACCCCTCGATGGACTGCCGTGTTACTCTGGACGGCTTGGGGGCAGAAGGTTTTCATGGAGCGGGCATGGTTAGGGCGGCGGCCTAAGACAGACGGTTTGTTGTTTTAGGGTGTAGGTTTTAAGCTAGCCGGTGGTAGGGCTCTCCGGCATGGCTGACACCGCCATCTCAGCCCTCAACCTCTGGAAGAGGTATCCCGGAGGTGTTCTGGCGTTGGATAACGTATCCCTGGACGTCCCCAGAGGCTGCATCTTCTCGCTTCTGGGCAGGAACGGTGCGGGGAAGACCACATTCATCAAGATAGCCTCAACCCAGCTGATGCCCAGCGGAGGCGATTTACGGGTTCTTGGGTTTGACGTGGTTTCGGAGGCCCAGGAGATCAGGAAGAGGATAGCCTTGACACCCCAGGAGGGTAGGCCGGCCCTCCTCAACACACCCTACGAACATGTATTCCACTACCTGCTGGCTCGAGGCCTATCCATCTTCGAGGCCAGCGCTAGGACGCTGAAGACTTTGAAGGAGCTGGACATGATGGAGTACGCCCATAGGACATGCTCCCAGCTCTCGGGCGGGCTAAGGCAGAGGACCCTGGCGGCGATGGCGCTCGCAACGGACGCAGACCTCCTGTTCCTGGATGAGCCGACCCTGGGTCTAGATGTGCTGACTAGGATGAAGGTCTGGGAGGTTATACGGAGGGCGGCTGCGGAGAATGGCCAGACCGTCTTCCTCACCACCCACTACATGGAGGAGGCCGAGACCCTTTCAGACCGTGTTGGCATAATAGAGGGTGGGAGGCTTGTTAAGGTTGGCCATGTGAGCGATGTCAAGGAGGCGTTGGGTGAGAAGATGTGTGTGGAGATTTCGGGATATGATTTGGATGTGGAGATGTTGCGGGGGGTGGGCCAGGTTCTGGTTTTGGGAAGGAGTGTAAGGGTGCTGGCCGATAAGAAGAGGTGTGACGAGCTCCTCGAGTGGGCTGTCAGGGCTGGGAAGCCATCTATCTTCAGGCCTGCATCCCTGGAGGATGCCTTCATAGCCTTGGTTGGCAGGGGTGTGGAGGATGAGGGCTAGAGGCGGTATCCTCGGCAGGAATATGATGGCCGCCCTCTCCATCTCATGGTTCTACGGATACACACAGCTCAGAAGAAATATCTTCTGGTCCTTCCACTACGCCCTATCACCCCTGGCTTTCTTCTTCTTCATATACATCTACGGCGGCCGCCTCGGAGCACCCTACGCAATAGCTGGAGGACTTGTAATGATAACCCTCGCAGCCAGTGTATCCATGGAGACGGAGGCGGCCTTCAACAGGATTGTGCTGAAGCTTCAGGAGGTTTATGTGGCGTCGCCGATAAGCCCTACAGCCTATGTCCTCGGCCTAGCCATGGCCAACGGTCTCTCAGCCATACCTGGGATGGCGCTGATGCTCTCGATAGCCGGCCTCCTGGCCGACCTCACACCCCGGTTCTTCCTAGCCGTCTTCTCATCGCTGCCGCTCATCTGGCTGACCTTCTCATCCTTCGGCTTCCTCCTCTCCACCCTAGCCAGAGACGTGAAAGACCTCTGGACATGGACACCGATAATTACAGGCCTCCTCTCAGTCCTCCCACCGGTCTTCTACCCCCTAGAACTCCTCCCCGGAAACCTTCGGTGGATAGCCTACGCAATCCCATCGGCCACAGCCTCCCGGCTAATACAGGAGTCACTGGGTGTGGTCGACTTGGGAGGCGAGGCAGCCCTCCTCTGGATAGCCCTAGCCACCCACACAGGAGTAGCCCTCACCATACTCCTCAAAAAAGTGAGATGGAGGCTACCCTAAACAGATACAAACCCCTTCAGGGCTGTATGATGTAAGGGATGTTCCTCCTTAAGGTTTACGGCGGAGATGCTTTCGGCTTCGCTCAGCCTTTTCTCACAAACAGTATCGCTAGAACCCCGGCGAGCACCACCACGCTTAGTAGGTTAATCATCGACGATGTGAAGAGCCCCGGTGTGACAAACACCTGTATAGATGTCGGCATCAGCTTCACCGAGTAGGCTGTGGCCGCTTTCTCGCCCAAGGCTAGGGTGGAGACAGCCCATGCAAACAAGTAGGCCGACGAGACGGATATCCCAGACATCCAACCCGTGAAAACGGACCGTAGCGATATCCTTGAGGTAGGTTCTTCCCTAGTCTTTGTATGGCCGAAAATCTCCCACACGGGGAATGTTGGGAAGAGCTTCGTAAAAAGCAGGAGCACGAGGGCGAGTCCCGCGAACGAGCCGGCGGTGAGTAGGAGCTCAACGTATGTGGGAACGTAGCTGGCGGCTGCGGTCTGGACTGTTGGAAGCCTTACCTGGTTAAGGAGGCCCGGTAAAACTATCAGGACTCTTTTGACCCACATCGCCGGAAGCACTATACCTGCCATGGCTACTACTGTTCTGTAGTTTCTCAGGGAGGGGATGAGGAGGACTATGCCGGGAACCACAAGCGAGGCAAGGATATACCATGTGAACGGGCTGTAGGGCCCTGTCCACAAAAACTCTGAAACATGGAAATCCTCGGCGGCGGCTCCGTATCTGACGGTGAAGGTTTCTGCCAGGAAGAAGTATAGGTAGCCTAGGAGGAAGACCACCAGTATCTTACCGAGGTTTATGAACGCCTTCTCAGATATTATTTCGTGGAGCTTGTAGCGTGTTCTGATGACGGCTGCTGTGATTATGATGAGGGAGAGCCCTGAGAGCAGCGCACCTATTATGAAGTAGGGGCCGAAGAGTGCGTCGTTCCATGTGGGAACAGCTTTCATACCTCCGAATATCCATCCAGTGACCGTGTGCATCATGACCGCTATGGGGATGGTTACTACTGCGAGTATTTTCAGCCCCGACTCTAGTAGGTGGGACTGTTGTTCACTTCCTGTCCAATCATATCGTAGGAGCCTGTAAAACCATGAAAACTTGGTGGAGCGCTCTGACAACACCGCTGCGTCGGGTATCAGGCTGATGTGGAGGTATCCGAGCGATGTGAGGAGGTAGAAGAGTAGAACTATCACGTCCCATCCAACGGGTGACTGAATCCTTCCATACAACGGGATGTAGACGAGGGCTCGGAAGAGCTGTCCCACGTCGAACAGTATGTTCAGCGCGGCCATCACCAAGCTCCCGACAGTGACTACTTCTGCGATTCGTGTTATGGGCTTTCCCCACTCGAGGTTGAGCAGCCTCATGACGGCGGAGATGAATGTTCCTGACATGCTTATGCTGATGAAGAAGACAAAGTTCGCCATGTATATACCCCAGACTGCGGGCCGGTTGAGGCCAGTCACACCGAGGCCGGTGGATAGCTGCTGGAGCCATGCATAAACCGCCAGCCCGATAACTGTCAACAGGACACCCAGCGTCAGGTATGTTCCCCTACCGAAGAAGCCGACGGAATAGTATCTCTCACGCCGCTCCGACATCTACCTCCCCTCCTGCAGGTAAATCACCTTAGGCTCCGTCCCAAACTCTTCAAAGAGCCTGAAAGCCCTCTTGCTCCGGGCCATCTGTGAGACTAGGCTCTCGGGGTCGTCTAGGTCTCCGAAGATGATGGCTCTTCCTGTGCATGACCTTACGCATGAGGGCAGGTAGTTGAGCTCCCTGAAGTCGAAATCCTCCCACATATCATCGGGCTCAGCCTCATCCACCTCATCGCTCTTCGTGACGAGTCTACGCATCAAGGTGTCGACGGCTTTACCCATCTTCCTCTCCACATCGTCTTCATCCCGAACAGCTTTGGCGACGGCGGGCGGCATATTTCCCGAGGCTATGTCTCGTCTGAGCCTCTCTATCCTGTGGACGCAGAACGTGCACTTTTCCACGACTCCTGCAGGTCTCACAGGTACGCTTGGGTTTAGATACTCTGTGAACGTGTCAGGCCAAGACGGCTCACGCCAGTTGAAGTATCTGACCCCGTAGGGGCACGCCACCATGCAGAGCCGGCATCCGATGCATCGGCTGTAGTCCTGTGTAACGATTCCATCCTCACGCTGGTATGTGGCCCCGACCGGACACACCTGCACACATGGCGGGCTGTCGCAGTGCATGCAAGGCCTCGGAAGCATCACCGTCCTCTCTCCACCATCTTTCACTACAAGGTCCATCCACGCAATCTGTCTTCCATAAAGCTGGTCAGCCTCGCTTCCCGGAGGCACGTTGTTCTCAGCTTTGCATGCGACAACGCATGCTTGGCAGGCCGTGCATTTATCCAAATCAATAACCATGCCCCACCTAACCATCAGACACCACCCACCTTGGAGATTCTAACACGAGTTGATGTGAAGCCGGCTGAGCCTGAGAGCATCTCCCGCCTCTCCACAAGTAGGGTGTTCACGTTTCTACCTGTCTTGGAGGCCCATCTGCCGTAGGCGGACCTGCCTATTCCGAAAGGCATGGCAACCACCTCGGGCGAGGAGGTTTGACGTATCTTCGCCACTGTCACTAGGCGGCCTACGGGAGACTCGACCACGACCGTGTCACCGTCCCTGATGCCGAGCTTCTCGGCTGCGAGGGGATGTATCTCAACCCAGTTTCTCCAGCCCATCCTCACATACGGCCCCCAGCTGGCCAGGGCCCATGGGCTGTTGGTGCCTCTCCCCTCCGCATGCATGATTGACTTGTAGGTGGCTAGGATGAAGGGATACTCATCTGAGCCGCCCACGAACTCCGGCTCCTCATAATGTGGTAGGAAGACCTCCCCGCCCCTCGCCTTGATGTTTAGGTTGTTTAAGATTTTTTCAAATGCCTCATCGAATGGTATGCCCTCCTTCTCCGAAAGCTTCTCCGCCAGAGTCGTCAGCTTCTCCTCGATTGCCTTGGAGTGGAACTCAAACCTCTTAGTCTTTGTCTGCAGTTCGTGATCATAGTCTTCAAAGGCGTAGGGTGGGTCGGCCCAGAAACCGTACTTAAGGACGTTGGACCAGAACTCCTCAAGGCTGTTCATCCGGCTTAACCTTATCGGGCCTACCTTGCCTCTACCGCTCTCCCATATACCGCTCCACCTATATCTAATCGCCTCCTCGAAGGTTTCCCATGGGAAGGCTGAGGAAACGGCACCGCCGATTCGTCTGGCAAGCTGTATTATGACATCGCCGGTGTTCACCGTCTTGTAGAGTGGCTTGACAGCTGGTTGGCGTATGGAGGCCACCGGATAGCCAAGGCTCGGGTAGATGACATCATCCATAAACCGCTCCAAGTAGGTGTGGTCCGGTAGGACGACGTCAGCGTAATAGGATGTGGTCTCGTCCATGAAAGGTGATGTACTCACTATGAACGGTATCTTGTCCAAAGCTTTTTGCCATGTGCTTACGTTGGGCGAGGAGAAGACGGGGTTGGTGTAGTAGGTCATTAACACCTCGACGGGGTAGGGTTTCTCCTCGAGTATCGATTCCGGAACCTGCTGATAGACATTTTTCGCGAATGGATACTTTTCCGTCCCCGCGTAGTCTATCCTCATGTTGCTCAAACCTGTCTTGGCTACGTCGTCAAGCTCGAGGGATGGCCATGGTTTGAACGGCGGTGACTTCTGGACAATCACTCCACCCTTTTTACCGATCCTTCCAACCAACGCGTTGAGGGAGTGTATGGCCATGTAGCTGAAGACTCCGTTGGGCTGCATCATGGCGCCCCTCTGTCCAGCAGCTATCGCTGGCTTTGTTGTCGCGAATTCGTGGGCTATTCTCTCAATCGTCTCAGCCTCGACACCTGTGGTTTTTTCAGCCCAATCTACACCGTACTTAGATAGCAGCAGCTCCGAATACTCCTCGAATCCGTAGGTGTAGTTTTCGACAAACTCCCTGTCATATAGCTTGTCTCTGACTATGACGTGGGCTATGCCGAGGGCGAGCGAGCCGTCTGTTCCGGGCTTTATCTTAAGCCACTCATCAGCCTTGACGGCGGTGGTTGAGTATCTCACATCCGCAACAACTATCTTGGCCCTCACAGGTCTCTCAGCCCTGATGTGGCCGTAGCTTCTCAGAAGCCTCGTTGTGGGACGCCATGCTTCTAGGAAGGAGGCGCCGAATAGCAGGAGGTAGTTGGTGTTCTGCCAGTCGTATCCGAGGTATGCTTTGACTCCCTGTGTGAGGTAGTGGGCTATCACCGCTCCGTCGGAGCAGATGCTGCTGTGGCCTATCCGGTTTGGTGTTCCGTAGGAGTTGGTGAACCTTGAGATGAAGTCGCCCATGTTCCCCCTCACCCGGCCGTCTAGCCAGACAAACCTCTCAGGCGTGCCGGCTTTCCTCAGTTCAGCAAGCCTAGATGCGACAAGGCTCAGGGCCTCCTCCCAGCCCGCCTCCCGGAACTTTGGCGAACCCCTCTCCCCAACCCTGATGAGCGGCGTCCTTATCCTGTCGGGGTCGTAGAGTATGTGGAGTCCGTAGTGGGCCTTGGGGCATATGGAGCCCCTGTTTATGGGATGAAGGGGGTTACCCTCTATCTTCACCGCCCTATCCTCGGCCACTCGTACGGCTATGCCGCAGCCGGCCGGACACTGGAGACAGGTGCTCGCCACCCAGCCATCCTCAACAAACCTGTAACCCGAGTCAGCGTGCAGAACATTTGTCTGAAGCTGGAGAAGCACTTCTCGTGGCACCGAGACAAGCGTGCCTATTGTCCCCGCTGCAGCGGTAGCTACAGCCACCTTCATGAAATCTCGGCGACTAACGCCAGACATACGTGTTCATGTAATCTTTGAGATACTTAGCTATGTGCCTACAAAAGTATGCAAATGTATAAGACTACATACATCACGTATAAATGTCTCCTCGGTATGGAGACGGCTCAAATAAAGTAGCAGCTGTCACATCCCCCAGAGACACGAAGGATATGTTTACGCAGTTCTTGCAACCAGAGATTCTTTGAAGAGGGGCAGCGTTGCATACATCTGCGGGGGGTGGGATTTGAACCCACGAACCCCTTTTATCCTTTTTTCTTCGGGACAGGAGCCTCAGTCCTGCGGACTGTCATATAGCATCGGTAGCAGATGCTATATTTTGACCAGGCTTTCCTACCCCCGCCATGTAGAACCAATCACTAACGTTTTATATTAACCCTAATTTCAAAGGAGGAAAAAGGAGGGAATTGGCTGGCGGCAGGTCTCTGACGGTGTCTGGGAACCGGATGAAGGCCTAAGCATTGGACTGAGGATTGCCTTTTCGGCATTTTCGCCGTTGACCAGGCTTGGCGTCCCCCGCTGCGTATGGTGGAGTTCCGACTCTTCAATTTAAGAATGTTTGTGGGGGTTTACGCTGGGTCTGCCTGCTTATCTTTTTATCCAGCATCTCCGCATAGTCTTTTGGTTGTTATGGAGCAGACGGTCTGTAGTCTCGGCTATGTTAACCGGATATACAACAACGTGTCTTCGGTGAATATCGAGGCTTTCGAGAGGTTTTTCCACGATATCAAGTCGGCGGGTGTGATAATTCCCTCTGGTGAGGGGAGGTCTAAGGGAGCCCTCAGCATCGCCTGTAGCGAGCTGGCCAAGATGAGGGGTGGCAAGATAGTGGTGGATAGGGGTGATATAGGCTTCCCCGGCAGG
>BEHD01000013.1 GCA_002898355.1 archaeon HR01
GCCAGGTTTGTTGGTATTATATAGTGCGGGGATAGGCTTTGTTCTATGTGTCGACAGAGTGAGCTACACCTCACCCAGGCATCAATTTTTTGTGTTTAATCAAACAATTTAATAGCTGTTCCCAAGACACCGGCCCCTATGGACTGTCTCAGGGATTTCATGCGACGCACCCCCCAATGTGTCACGGTTGTAGCCACCTATGTTGACGGCGTACCCCACGGCATGACTGTAAGCTCCTTCACCTCCGTATCTCTTGAGCCGCCGCTGGTAGTCGTAGCACTCCAGAGGGATACCAGAACCTGCCAGGCAATACTCCAGTCGGGAAGGTTCTCTGTGAACCTGCTGGGGGAGGGGCAGGAGGCCGTCTCCGATATATTCGCATACGCTGAGCATTCGAGACGTTTCTCCCAAGTCGGATATACCGTGAAGGATGGTGTCTACCCTGTCTTAGACGGCGTTGTGGCCGCCCTTTTCTGTAGGACTGTGGATATCTACGGGGTGGGTGATCACAAGCTTATAGTAGGTGAGGTGGCCGGGTGCGAGATATATTCGGATGAGCTGCCGCTAATCTATCTGCAGCGTAGATATTATGGGGTGGGAGCCCCCAAATCTTAGCACTTACCCAATCCTGAAGCGGCGGCTACGCCTCCTAACCCGTCTAACCCTCCTCAGCACTAGAATGGCTATCAATAGTAGTGCCAGGGCTAGGGCTATCCACTCCAGCCCCCTGATTGTCATGGCCTCCACTATCTCGACAGAAGGAAGACAGCTGCAACAGTCAAAGCAAGCCCAAGGGCCTTACTCCACGTTATCTGCTCATGGAGTAGTAGGAGGCTGAGGACCGTGGCGAGGGCGAGGCCGAGCCGGGCTAGGGGTATCACGGTGCTACCCTCACCCAGCCTGAGACCATACATGAGGGCCAGCAAAGCTATCGAGATCGTGATGCCTGAGAGGGGTGCGTAGGTCAGTACCCCGCTGTCCAGGCTTATGGCCCCCCTCTCTGTGATGAGAGCCATCAGGGGCAGTATAGCTAAGAGGATGGCTGTCTCCACTAGCAGGTAGGTGGTTGGGCTGGCCCCTGCGAGTGTACCCCGTTTCCTGATGAAGTCGGTTAGGCCCAGGCAGAGGAAGGCTATGAGGGCTAGGGCCACATCGGCCCTGACTATCTGGCTCATGGGGTGGCAGTCATACGGCCTCCTATAAGACTTGCGGCTAATGGCACTGTCAGCCCAGTGTTACACCTCCCTGCCTGAATCACGACCCCGTCCCTAAACCAGCGTGCAGTCTACCTCTACACCGATTCCGGAAGAGTAGGATACTAGGCGCTTGTAAATTTAATAAGGCCCCGAAAAGTGGGGAGAAGGATGCCCGACCCGTTAATCGGATTTTTAAAAAACAGAATGGATGTTCTTAGGCTTCTCGGACGAATCTGGCAGCTGTTGTATATTGAAGGGGTTGCGCCTGATGTAGGTAAGAGACGGGAAAATGCGATTCGGCTCCTGTTAAAGGAAGAATTGGGATTGGATGTGAATATGGCGCCTGAAATGGAGAGAGGGTGGGATTTTTCAATTAGGTTCGGAGCAGACGAGGTAAAATATAGTCTCAAAACAAGTGAGGAAATTGGTGTCATCAAAGTTGCTTGGAACGGCTTTCCCAGTAGGGAACGAGTAGAGAGATTTACATTTGAAAATCCGATACTCTACGTAGTAAGAGATAAAGAGAGTAACCGCATCTCCGTTTGTGTGTTTGAGCTCGATGATTTAGAAACTGTTAGAAACGAGAAACAAATACAGGTATGGTGGATTCCTCGAAGCAACACTAATCCTAGAGGTTTTGGCTTAAGTAGAAGAGCGGTGAAAGAATTAATGAGAAAAGCACAGATTAAGGGAAACTTTGTCTTCACAGAATACGAGTCTATTCCTGTTGAATCGTTAAGAGAGAAATACTGGAAAAAATGGTATGAGTTACTTAAGGAGCTGGCCTCTACTATTGATGGGAAGTGAACTCGTCGAGCATTTTTGTTGCAGTAGCATCGCTAAGACGCTCTAGGGCTATTTTCACGTATTCTTCATTAATGTCTATACCGATAAAGTGCCTGCCAGTCTTGTGTGCGACTACACATGTGGTGCCCGAGCCAACAAATGGGTCTAATACAACATCTCCCCTGAATGAGTAGAGCTGAATGCACCTGTATGGGAGCTCCTCCGGAAAAGGCGCTGGATGCCTAACCCTTGTAGCAGATTCGGGCATAAACCGCCATACGCTTCTTGAATATTCCAGAAACTCATCTCTAGTAATAGTGTCTACTTTATTCTTTCTCTCCCGTTTGAAATCACCCTTAGATAAAACCAGTATGTATTCATGCTGGTCTCTTAAGGTGGGATTTACTGCAGATTGCCAGGAACCCCACGCCGTTGAGGCGCCGCTCACGGCATCCCCCTTATCCCAGATAATTTCTCCTCTAAACAAAAACCCAATCCTCTCAAATACCTCTATCAGGTATGCGTGCAGGGGCATGTAGGGCCTCCTTCCAAGGTTTGCTACATTGAAGCAGACCCTCCCACCCCAAACAAGTGTTCTATACACTTCATGCATGACTTCTTCTATGAAATCTAAATATTCACCAAGTGTAAGGTCTTCGTCGTATTCCTTCCCAACATTATAAGGCGGAGAAGTAACCATAAGGTGAATACAGCTACTAGGTAACTTACGAAGGATTTCTCTAGCATCGCCTAAAATAATTTTATCTAAAAAATCCTCTGGAACAAGA
Organism: archaeon HR01; assembly: GCA_002898355.1. Taxonomy (GTDB): domain Archaea; phylum Thermoproteota; class Nitrososphaeria_A; order Caldarchaeales; family Caldarchaeaceae; genus HRBIN01. Next base: position 2,771 of record BEHD01000013.1, read on the forward strand.
TTCTCAACAAGTTCTTTATCGTTAGGCTTGGGGAGAACAGTGCCTTGATAAAGCTTACGGCTGTAAAAAGGCGTAGAGTCATGCGCCTCCCTTCCGGGAGAGCCGAAACTACTGGTCCTAGTCCCTTTCTTCATACATAACCCACCTTGCATTTTCCTAATTTCAGCCTATCTTCTGTCATCAAGTCATTCCATAGAACTTTTACAGCCTCATCTCTACTCATGTCAAAACCCTTTGTTAAACAGCCTAAAGCCCACCTGAGATTTGCCTCGGGTTTCATCTCCCTCACAAATTCTAATATAACGCCTCTGGCTCGGTTTCCACCCATCAAGATTCATCCATGTGCCTACCTATCGTAGGGGGGATTATTACTATTTATAAACTTTTGAGACCTAATGCGGTACCGTTGACGAGTCCAGCAGCTGGACTCCTTTCTGGATGCATAGGCCGAGGGTGGGATTCGAACCCACGCTGCAGGGTCCACAGCCCTGAGGGCTAACCAGGCTACCCTACCTCGGCCATGTCCAACCTTCGTGAATGCGTTGATAAAAATGTTGGTTGGCCACAGCCATAACCTCCAGGACCATTCCGAGGCTTAGTCTGGCCACCCTTCTTTCGAGGATTCTGTCGGTGAGGGGTGATAGCTCTACGGTTTTTTCGGCGTCTCTTCTCGGCATCCATCTGGAGAGGGCTGTCTTTAATGCGTTGCGGGTCTTCTTATCCGCCTGTCTAAACATCTCCAGCATCACCTCCTCGGTGGGCGTCATGGTTTTGGGTTTGAAGATGGTTATTGAGGTTTTCCTCTTCGGCGGCGGTGAGTAAACATTTGGCTCCAACACCTTCTTTACTTCGATATGGTATGCCAGGTTGGTTTTGAGGGAGAGGAGGGTGGATGTTCTCTGGGTGAGTCTTGCTGCCAGCGGCTGGGGTATTATGAGGGCCATGGGTGCCTGGTTGAGCAGTAGGACACGGGTGATTAGATGTTCCACGAGCTGGAAGGGTGGGTTCGCCACAACCTTGCTAAAGTCTTCTAACCTGATAGATGTGAAGTCTCCATGTATGACCTCTATGTTGGGGTATCTCCGGGCCAGTCCTCTCAGATGGCGGGCCAGCCGCCCGTCTTTCTCGACGGCGTATACCTTCTCAGCAGACTCGGCCAGATACTTTGTGATTGTTCCGTAGCCCGCCCCCACCTCCAAGACCCTGTCATGGCTGGAGATCTCGGCCAGGCCCACAAGGGTTCTGGACACGTCCTCGTCGACGAGGAAGTGCTGGTCCATCATAGCTAGTCCGGCCAGCTCCAGAACTTGTAGAGCATGTAGGCGGAGCCCCGTCTGTAGAAGAAGTGCTTGTGGTCTTCCCATCGTATCTTTGAACACTCCGGCGGTATTGGCTGCGGCCGGCCTCCGGCGGATTCCAGTATTCTAAAGCCTACGGGCTCCCCCACCTTTACACCATATACCTCGGCCTTCTCTATTTTGGGAAGTATCTCGGCTAGGGCTAGTTTGACGGCGTCCTCCATCTCTGAGACGAGGCCTGAATGGCTGGAGTATTCGTGGAGTGGCCGCCATCCGAGTCCCTGTATGAATAGCTCCACCTTGAAGCATTTCTCAGCCATCTCGTCCAGCCTGTGAGGCTTCCTATATCCCTGTCAAGGGTTTTATTTGGCTGGATATAATTATATCCCCTGTGAGGGTTGGCTCAACCGAGATAGCTCTGTTGAAGGGTGATATAACCCTCTGCGATGTGGAGGCGGTGGTTAACGCGGCCAATAGCATGTTGAAGATGGGTGGCGGGGTTGCGGGAGCGATACTGAGGAGGGGTGGCCAATCTATTCAGGAGGAATGTGACAGGATAGGGTACTGCCCGGTGGGTGGGGCTGTGATAACGGGTGCTGGCAGGCTGAGGGCTAGATACGTCATCCATGCTGTAGGTCCGAGGATGGGTGAGGGGGATGAGGATAGGAAGCTCTCTGACGCAGTTCTCAACACCCTGAAGCTGGCGACCCAATACAACGTAAAGTCTCTGGCCTTCCCAGCTATATCGACGGGCGTATTCGGATTTCCCAAGAAGAGATGTGCTGAGATAATGATCGGCACCACGATAGACTATCTTCTTAGGGAGAGGACTTCGCTGGAGAAGATATTGTTTGTCCTCTATGATGATGAGACTTATAGGGTCTTTGAGGAGGTGCTTAATCGCCGCCCCAGCCAGAGAACTCGATAAGTTCTCCACTATCTTTTCCGATGTGTGCTCTCCTTATCTTAACCCATGTCAGAGCCGAGAATGTGGCCCAGGACGCTCCCAAGACCATTGCCGCAGCCGAGGACAGCCCCGATGACTGGAGACCCGTGGCCGATAATATGGCCACCGCCACACCCGACACCGTTGCAGCTATCAGGCCTATCTCCGAGCCTAGATAGGCGGTTAGGGCTTTGACGAGGAATAGGGCGTAGAAAACTGGTTCAGGGATTGTGGTTAGGTCTGATAGTAGTCTGAATATGTTTGGCTGGCTTGGGAGAGCCGCCGACAAGACTGTATAAGCTAGTATGGGTATCGGGAGAAGGTCTTTGAGGCCTACCCCATGTACTTTACGGTTTTCCACAGCCTTCTCGAGTGTGTATTCCGCCTTGCATGATGGGCATACAGCCTTCCAGCCTTGGAGCCGGTATCGGGCGCCGCATGCTGAACATATGAAGAGATGCTTCTCCATCGTGTAGAAAGGCTGTATAAGCCGTCTATTAGACTTACTCGACCACTAGATATATCGTATCGTTCTCCACTGCGACCTTGTAGGTGGGTAGGGGTGGTAACGGTTCCGAGAATTCGGCCCGGCCAGTCTTCAGGTTCCAGATAGCGCCATGCCCTGCGCAGATAACGGTCTCGCCCTCTAAAGTCCCCTCGCTCAGGTCCCACTCCTCATGGCTGCAGATCGCTCCCATGGCGTATATCCTGCCATCCACGTTGGCGAGAAGTATGTGCTCTCCCTCAACCTCGTAGGTTTTCAGCGTGCCTGGAGGTAGCTCGGATACCTGCGCCACACGTACCTTAGGCATTTTAGAGCGTCGTGCTTGCGGCGGGTATTAGAGTTTACTCTACTACGCTCGTCCGGCATATCTTGCAGGGTCCTTCTCGAATGAGGCTTTGCATGATGGGCTGCAGAAATAGTATGTCCTGCCTCCATGCTCTTTTTTGTGGACGGCTTTGCGCTCATCTACCTCCATTCCACATACAGGGTCCTTGGCCACGTTTTTCCTATAGGTGAATTCTCTAATTTAAGCGTTAAAAACATAAATTCCCCTTAAATCATTTCTGGCTGATGAGTCAAATATATGATGTCATAGTTATTGGTGGTGGTCCTGCAGGCTATACCGCCTCGATTTACACTTGTAGGGCTGGTCTCAGGACCCTTCTGGTGGCGGGTATCAATTCTGGAGGACAGCTGATACTAACTCGCGAGGTGGAGAACTTTCCAGGCTTCGCCAGAGGTGTTATGGGGCCTGACCTGATGGAGAATATGAGGCAGCAGGCTGAGAATCAGGGCGCCGAGATAATCTATGACGATGCTACCGGTGTCAACTTCAAAACATATCCCCTGGAGGTCTATGTGGGGGATACGAAATATACGGCGAAGGCTGTCATAGTGGCTACGGGTGCATCTCCCAAATGGCTCGGCCTCGAGTCTGAGAGACGTCTTCTAGGGAGGGGGCTGTCGTCATGCGCCACATGCGATGGGCCACTCTTCAAGGGCAGCGACACCTCAGTCGTTGTTGGGGGCGGCGATACTGCGATGGAGTACGCCCTCTTCCTATCAAACCTCGTCTCGAAGGTGGTCGTCGTCCATAGGAGGGATACGCTCAGGGCGTCTAAGGCGATGGCCGAGAGAGCGTTGAAGAATCCGAAGATAGAGTTTGTATGGGATAGCGTGGTGGAGGATATACTGGGCGCCAATAAGGTGGAGGGTGTGAGGGTTAAGAATCTGAAGACTGGCGGGGTCAGGGTCATCCCATGCCAGTCGGTCTTCGTGGCGATAGGCCATAAACCCAACACAGAGATATTCGCCGGCCAGCTGGAGCTTGACGAGGATGGGTATGTGAAGGTCTATGAAGGGCTGAGGACAAATGTTAGAGGCGTCTTCGCCGCCGGAGATGTCCACGACAAGAGATACAGGCAGGCTATTACGGCGGCCGGGTTTGGGTGTATGGCCGCCATGGAGGCCATATGGTTCTTACAGAGCCTTGATGAGAGGGTTGTCCAGCAGTCTGCACCAGGTTTAAAAACCTAGTTTCCCAGGATTCATTATATTGTTTGGGTCAAGCACGTTCTTGATTCTCTGAAGGAGCTTAAAGCCCGGCACTCCGTGTTCATAGGCCATCATATCGGCCAGTCTAATACCTACTCCGTGGCAGTACTCCATCGAGCCTCCCAGGCTGTGGGCTGTCGCCAGCAGCTCCTTCAACATCTTCAACGCATTATCTCTGGCCTGTCCAACATATGCTATTGAGAAGTTTTCCGGATGCCTCCAGACCCCCCTATCCACGATGAGGAACCTATTCCGTGAAAGCACTTCCCCACTGAGCCGTCTATACTCCAACACCTTCGAGATTGGGAGGGAGACATGGATGAAGTCGAAGATGTTGTCACCCCAGAGCCGGTCGATATCACCCTTTAAGACGTGATTCATGAACCTTTGAGCTACCTCATGTCTTCTTCTCCAGAAATCATGGGGCCACGTATCATCAGTTTTCACACCTCCACATCTCTCAACTATCTCGGATATTCTCCTAGTTTTCGCATCCACCTCCTCCGCCACCCCCTCAACCATTATGAATAGCTCGCTCTCATAGTCGCCTAGGGGGTCTGACGGCTCATCCAAGACCTCACCATATTCGAGAGAGGTGGGTGTTAGGCCTACACCGCTGAGCCGCTGTAAAGCCCTGAAACCCTCCTCAAAGCTTGGAAACCTATATCCTAGAAACATCCGTTTCTCTGGTATGGGGTAGACCCTGAGCACGGCCTTTGTTATGACGCCCAGCACACCCTCGCTTCCTATGAAGAGGTTGGCGAGGCTTGGACCTGTAGACGAATCCTCCACATATCTTGTCCCCAGAACCTCCGCCGTGGGGAGGACGACCTCCAGCCCGAGAACCTGTCTTCTCATGGAGCCGTATGATGCTGCGGTATATCCCATACCGTTGGTGGCTATGCTGCCTCCAACCGTAGCATACTGTTTTGTCCATGGGTCGTGGCCAAGCATCAACCCCTCCTTCGAGAGTCTCTCATCCAGCTCGGCCAGTGTAATGCCAGCCTCACATACTACGAGACGGTCTTCAGGTCTTACCTCCAAAACCCTGTTCATCTTACGCATATCCAACATTATGGAATCGGTTAACGGTATAGCGCCACCCATGAGACCTGTCATGCCGCCGACAGGGACGATGGGGACTTTAAACATGTTCGCATACCTGACCACATACACAACCTCATCTGTTGACTTGGGATAGACAACCACGAGCTTGGAGGGCTCCGTATGCCTCTCGAAGCCTCTATACCTTCTCAGCCCGTCATATAGGTAGGGCCCCAAATCGGCCTTCTCCAACAGCCTGCACTGGATTGAGTGTTCTTTCAGAGCCTCCACCAGCTTATCCATGCCCGAACCCGAAGAAATACAAAGCCAGAATTAGAAGTATTGCCGCCAGCAGTAGGGTGAGGAGTGATGCCCGCAACCCACCTCTCAAGATAACCGGTATAGGCCCTATCAATATCACGGAGAAACCCCCTCCCCTAACCTGGCCACGCCCAACCATCCGGAGGAGGTAAAACACCAACATCATGAACCCGGCCAATATCAACGCCATGCCTGCCAGCAGGACAGCCGAATCCAACCCACTCACCCCAGCCCTATAAACACCTCACCATCCTTTACAGATACAGGGTATGTCTTGAGATCTTTCGTGGCCGGCGGGTTGAGAACACGGCCATCCTCCAGCCTAAACCTCGAGAGATGAACCGGACATGTTAAAGTGCCGTCGACCACTAGCCCGTTCTCCAGCTCCGCATACTCGTGGGTGCAGATGTTGGATACTGCGTATATCTTTCCGTTGTCGTTGATTATCAGAACCTGCTCCCCCTCAACCTCCACCACTAGCCGTGCGCCCTCCGGCAATTCCGAGAGCCTAGCCACACGATGAAGCCTCATGCCGGTAACATCTTTTGGGGAGATAGATTTATATCCTTGCCGGAGCATCACGGTTCTGGCCAGTGGCTCGGTAGATGGCTGGACAAACGCTTGAGATAATCTACGATGTTCCAAGGGTTGAGGAGAAGCTCATCCTGAAGTCCGCCAAGATGCGCGGGCTGTCGGTGAGGCTGACGAATGTGAGGCAGCAGCACCTGTTATTCGATAAGCCCTCCGTCGACATAAGCCTCGTCAGATGCATCTCGATGTATAACGCAGCCCACTCTGCAGCCGTTAGGGAGGGGGTTGGGGTAAGGGCGATAAACAGTTCGGAGGCCATAATCTATTCCGGTAACAAGATATTGACGGTCTCTAGGCTCAAGGCCGCCGGACTCCCAACCCCCAGAACGGCGGTGGGTTTGGATGATGAGGCTGCTGCTAAAGCCCTCGAGAATGTGGGCCTCCCCGCTGTGGATAAGCCGCCTATAGGGAGCTGGGGTAGGCTGGTGGCCCTCATAAAAGACGAGCTCACCTTCAAAACGGTGTTGGAGCATAGGAGGATGATATCCTCAACCATAATGAAGACCCATCTCATCCAAGAGTATATCGACATCCCCAATAGGGATGTGAGAACGGTTGTCCTCGGGGATGAGGTTTTGGGCGCCATATACAGGTATAGGGGTGACGGAGACTGGAGGACTAACGTGGCTAGGGGCGGCGTCCCTGTCACCGCATTCCTAAACGATGAGCTGAGGGAGATAAGTATCAAGACGGCCAGGGCGGTGGGCGGGGACCTAGTCAGCGTCGACATATTCGAGACCGTGGACGGTAGCTACCTCGTCAACGAGGTGAACGGCGTCCCAGAGTTTAAAGGGCTGATGCAGGCCACAGGCGTGGATGTCCCCGAGAAGATAGCCGACTACATACTGGGACAGCTTAGACGCTAGATTTTCAGCATACATCTGGTGCATGGCCGGGACGACTTTCTATCCGTATCCTCTATGCTGTTGCTGAAATGCATGACACAGAGCGGGTCTGGGCAGTGGGACAGGCCGAGTAGATGCCCCACCTCATGCACAGCCTCCTTCACAGACCTCTCGATATAGAGGTGGGGGTCATACTCGCCTGTGTAGAGACGCTGGTCCAGCCTACTCGTGGAGACTATGCCCACACCACCCGGCGCATATCCGAAGACATAGTTCAAGCCAGCGACGTAGATATCCCTCCAGGTCAGGATGAGGAACAGCCTATCCCGGGCTGGCGACACCAGCGATATCAGACCGGCCGCATCATACTGGCCGCGGCCCCTGTTGTAGAACCTCTCGGCCCCTTCCAGCCTCACCATACGAGCCTCCACATCCAACCCGTAAACCTCCCGGAGAGACCTTGATATCGCCGCCGCCAGCCCTCCATCATCCACCTCGGACAGGAGAACCAGCCTTCCAGCCCTCACAGCCCAGATACACCCACCACACTGTTTTAAGGCGGCGAATAAAAGATTACGCCGTGATGAGGGTCTTATGGGTCTCAGGAGTTCCCGGTGTGGGGAAGACATCCATAGGTATGGCTCTAGCCCGAAGGCTTGACGCCGTCTTCATAGACATACCTGAATACGTGGGTAGGACTGGCATCGCCTCAGGATACGACCCCTCCACCGGCTCCCTCCTCGTGGAGCCTTCGAAGCTGGCCCGGAAGCTGGGAGAGACCTTCCGAGAGGGCCGTCGATATGTTTTAAGCAGCCACATAGTGGTAGACCTGCATATACGGGGGACCCGCTGTATAGTCCTAAGGCTCCACCCCCTCAGGCTTTACAGAAGGCTTCTGAGGAGGCGATACCCCAAATCCAAGATAGCCGAGAACCTCGAGGCCGAGTTCCTGGGGGTGTGCTATCTCGAGGCCGTCCAAGCCCTCGGCCCACGCCGGGTTTCCCAGCTGGATGTTACGGGCCTCACACCCGCAAAGGCTGTGTCGAGATGTATCAGGCTCCTGGCTGGAGACGGAGGCGACAGGGTTGACTGGCAGTCCCAGCTACGTGGGAGGGAGCTGGGCCGCCTCCTCTCCATAATGGCTGTGGGTAGGCTTTCAAAGGTTTTTTAGGTGGACAGCCCATCCAACGCAGGTAGTCTGGCATGAGATATTCCAGCTTTTAGCGTGGCTGAGCTTCTCCAACCATCCAGAGGTGTTACGATATGCTAGCGGAGCATAGGGTTGCGGTACTGGATAGGGATTCCTGCGACTCCAAGAAATGCGGCAACTGGCCATGCATAACCTACTGCCCACCTGTGAGAAACAAGATTGAGGCCATCAAGATGGGTGATGACGGCTACCCCATAATCAACGAGACGCTCTGTATAAGCTGCGGCATCTGCGTCAAGAAGTGCCCCTTCGAAGCCATAACCATCATAAACCTTCCCTCGGAGCTTAGGGATAGCCTCACCCACCAGTACGGTGTTAACAAGTTCAAGCTGTTCAGGCTCCCCTACTCGGAGCCGGGTAAGGTGGTGGGGCTTCTGGGGAAGAACGGCATAGGCAAGTCCACAGCCATATCCATCCTAGCCGGAGTCCTGAAACCCAACTTCGGAGAGCTGGAGAAGGAGATGACTTGGAGTGAGGCGGCCAAGCATTTCAGAGGCTCACTAGTCCAGGAACATCTCCAAAAACTGGCCGAGAGAAAAATCGTCACCTCCTACAAGCCCCAGAACGTATCCAAGATACCCGAGGTCGTGGTGGGGGCCGTCCGCCAGATATTGGAGAGGGTCGCCCCAGCCGACGAGGTGGATGAAGTAATCAAGGCTCTGGAGCTGGATGCCGTGGCTGATAGAGATGTCTCAGCCCTCAGCGGTGGCGAGCTCCAACGCCTAGCCATAGCCGCATGCATCTTGAGGAAGGCTGACCTCTACCTGCTGGATGAGCCGTCCAGCTTCCTCGATATACGTCAGCGGATGAGGGTTTCAGCCGAGATTAGGCGGCTGGCTGAGAGGGGCTCCAGGGTTGTGGTGGCCGACCACGATCTGGCTGTTCTGGACTATCTCTCGGATATCATATTCGTCTTCTATGGTGAGCCGTCGGTCTATGGTGTGGTGGCTGGGCCTTACGGTTGTAGGGAGGGGATAAACATCTTCGTGGAGGGCTTCATCCCCGATGAAAACCTCAGGTTTAGACCTGAGAGGATTGAGTTTCAGGTGAAGCCGCCTTCTAGGATGGAGGAGGGGGTTGAGAAGCTGCAGTGGCCTGAGATGTCCAAGACCTATGAGGGCTTCAGGCTTTCCATTTCGCCGGGATACGTGGCTAGGGGCGAGGTCCTAGGGATAGTAGGCCCCAACGGTATAGGTAAGACGACATTCGCCAGGATAATCGCCGGCGTAGACCACTCCGACGAGGGCTATTCCTTCGACCCCAAGGCCGTGAGCTATAAGCCCCAGTATCCGGAGGCCCGCGATATCACGGTGGAGCAGGTTTTGAGGGATGCGGCGGCTGAGAGGTTTGACAGCTCCACCTACTTCTCCATGATAGTCCAGCCCTTCAGACTTGAAAAGATGATGGATAGGATGCTTTCGGAGCTGAGCGGTGGGGAGCTTCAGAAGGTGAGCGTGGCCGAGGCCCTCTCAAGGCAGGCCGAAATATACGTCTTAGACGAGCCGAGCGCATACCTCGACGTGGAGGAGCGATATCATATGGCTAGGCTGATACGGAGGCTAGCCCTCGACATGCGTGTCTACATCCTCCTGATAGAGCATGACTTCACCGTCCTAGACTTCGCCTCCACAAGCCTCATGGTCTTCAGAGGTGAGCCTGGCAGATATGGAGTGGCTGAGAGGCCGACAGACCTTCGAAACGGGTTCAACACCTTCCTAAGGGACATGGGTGTAACCTTTAGAAGAGACCATGAAACGAAGAGGCCAAGGGTAAACAAGCCAGGCTCCCAGCTGGACAGGCTGCAGAAGCAGCAGGGCGAATACTACTATCTCACCTCCTAGCGAGATATGAGGACTCTCTAGGTTTGTTGGGGACGAGGTCTGGGTTGGGGTCTTTCAGTGCGTGGCCTGTTGCGACGCAGACAACTGTCTCGGACCTGTCCAAGAGGCCCTGCTCCCTCAGCTTCTTCACGCCTGCAAGGGATGCGGCCGAGGCCGGCTCCACCCCTATACCCTCTCCAGATGCGAGAAGACGCTGGGCCTCCAGAATCATCTCATCGCTAACCTTCTCCACCAGACCCTCCGACTCCCTGATAGCCCTCAAGGCCTTAAGCCAGTTAACAGGCTTTCCTATCCTTATGGCTGACGCTATAGTCCTCGGACTCTCCACCGGGATAAGCCTTTCATCACCTCTCCTCACCATGTCGACGAACGGTGACGCGCCCTCGGCCTGAACACCGACCAGCCTGGGATGGGTCCTGGCCAGCCCAACCATCTCAAGCTCCTTGAAACCCTTCCATATAGCGGATATATTCCCACAATTCCCCACCGGCACGCTCACCACATACTCCCCATCCCCCAAAACCTCCCAAACCTCATACGCCAGGGTTTTCTGCCCCTCTATACGCCAGGGGTTCACCGAGTTCAGGATGTATATGCCGGATTCCCTCGACGATGAGAGGACTGTCTGGAGGGCTGTGTCGAACCCCTCATCCACGGTGTAGGTCTCGGCTCCATGAAGCATTGTCTGGAAAAGCTTGCCGGCCGCAACCCTACCCCGGGGCACTAGGACTATCGCCTTCACTCCGGCGGCTGCAGCGTAGGCCGCCATCGATGACGAGGTGTTCCCCGTCGACGCGCATATAACGGTCTCCCTCCCCAGCTCCAGGGACTTGGTGATGGCCACGCTCATGCCACGGTCTTTAAAGCTTCCCGTAGGGTTCCCCCCTTCAAATTTGACGTAGAGGTTTTTTACGTCGGCCCATCTGGCCGCCTTCTCAGCCCGGTAGAGCGGGGTCCCCCCCTCGTGGAGGGTGATGGGTTCGCGCTCCACAGGGATGAGCTCCCGATACCGCCACATGGTGAATTTCCGGCTGGCCCACAGGTTCTTGAGCTCTATAGGGTTTAGACGGCCGATGTCGCCTACGACATCCAGTAGGTTGCCGCAGTCTCCGCAGAAGTAGATTATGCTGTCGGCTGGGAATTCACGGCCGCATGATATACATCTGAGAAGTATCTCAGACCTCACATCGCTCACATTCAGAAAAGTAATGCGAGTATGGAGCCGATTATCATGAACGCTATCACCATGACGAAGAGGGCTGATATTATCGGGTAGGCTATAGAGGATACGGTGGAGTAGAGATATGCTATGTATATCGAGGCTGCTGCAAGCCCCGCTCCAACACCCTTAATCAGATACCTAGCTATCCTACCACCAATCGGCTTGCTCATAACCTGTCTAATCGGAAGGTTATGCAGTTATTTATATGGTTGAAGTATGCGGTGCGGCCTACGTGTAGCAGGCCCCGCAACCGGGATCAAGTTCATCTAGCATCTTTATTATCAAGCACCGCATCCTGTATCCGATGAGTGGTGTCAGAGTTGTGGGCAGGTATAGCTTCATCCTTAACGGCCGGCCTACAACGGTGGAAGCCCCGCCCGGATACACCCTTCTAGAGACGTTGCGGCAGATACTTCATCTCACAGGAACCAAGGATGGATGTAGCAGTGGAGACTGCGGAGCCTGTACTGTCCTTCTCGACGGTAAAGCTGTCCACTCCTGTCTAACGCTAATCTCCCAAGTGGAGGGGAGGGAGGTCACCACTGTGGAGGGGCTGGCCGGCTCTAAAGTGGTTAAATCCTTCGCAGAATCTGGGGCGGTCCAGTGCGGATACTGCACACCCGGTTTCGTTGTGGCTGTTGAGGCGCTTCTCAGAGCAAACCCTAACCCGAGTATTGAGGAGGTGAAGGAGGCCCTGAGGGGGAATCTCTGCAGATGCACTGGCTATGTGAAGATTCTCGACGCCGTAAAGATGGCTATAAGTGATTAGGATGGTCTCCCTATACGATATCCAAGTCTTCACACCGAGAACCCTTGAGGAGGCGCTGGAGCTTCTGGACAAGATGGGTGGCAGGACGAAGATTATAGCTGGGGGGACAGACCTGATAATCCAGATGAGGCATGGACTAGCTCCTAGGAGAGACCTCATCAACATATACGGGTTGAGGGAGCTACGCTATATCCGTGAGGAGCATGGAATGGTCAGAATAGGCGCCCTCACAACATTCTCGGAGATAGCCGCATCGGAGCCTATACAGAAACATGTGCCATTCCTGGCCGAGGCAGCCAACACCATAGGCTCCATACAGATAATGAACAAGGCCACCATAGGGGGGAACCTGGTCAACGCATCTCCTGCCGCTGACTCGCTGCCACCCCTATACGTCCTCGACGCCTCAGTGAAAATCGTGGGGAGAAAGGGGGAGAGGACTGTATCTATCGAGAGGTTCTACAAGGGCTACAAGAAGATGGATATAGCGCCGGACGAGATACTGGCCGAGATATCCTTCAAGATCCCCGACACAGATGGGAGGGGGCTGTTCTTTAAGCATGGGCTAAGGCTGGGCGACGCCATCTCAGTCGTTAACGGGGCTGTCTGGATGAGGAGACGGGAGGGGGTTATCGAGGATGTTAAGATATCCCTCGGCGCAGTGGCTCCAACGGTGGTGAGGGCTAGGAGGAGTGAGGAGATTCTGAAGGGTGCAAAGCCGGATGATGAGAACCTCCGTCAGGCTGCCAGGGCCGTCATCCACGATATCAGCCCAATAGATGATGTGAGGGGCTCTGCCGGCTACAGGGCTGAGATGGCTGTCAACTATGTATACATGGCTTTGAAGAGGCTGGTGATGGGGCGTTGACCCTAGAATATAGGTGGGTCGGTAAGCCGCTGGCCCGTAGAGACGCCTACGAAAAAGCTTCCGGTGCAGCGGTATATTCATCCGACCTTTTCCCAGAGAACGCCCTCTACGTTGTGGCTGTTAGAAGCGGCCTACCCCACGCCAGGATAAAATCCATAGATGTTTCGGAGGCGTTAAAACATCACGGCGTTGTGGCGGTCTACACGCATCGGGACATCCCCAACAACAGGTATGGGGTCTTCGTCAAGGATAGGCCGGTTCTCTGCGATGACCGTGTCAGATATGTGGGTGACCCGGTTGCCCTTGTGGCCGCCGAGACACGGGAGGAGGCTGAGGAGGCCGCCCCCCTCGTCCGGGTGGATTACGAGCCGCTTCCAGCCGTCACAGACCCCCTGAAGGCCATGGGTGAGGACTCGCCAAGAATACATGAGGGGGGCAATATATGCCGGAGGACAAGGATAACCTATGGTGATGTAGAGACTTCCTTCAGCAAAGCGGATGTAGTGGTGGAGAATACATACACCACCGCAGCCCAGATACACGCCTATCTCGAGACTGAGGCGGGGATATCCTACATAGATGAGAGGGGTAGGATAACGGTGGTGGCAGGAGGCCAGTCACCCTACAGGGATAGGGAGGAGATATGCCACACCCTCGGCCTACCCCGTGAGAAGGTCCGGGTTATAACACCCCACGTGGGAGGGGCTTTCGGTGGCAAGGATGAGATAACGGTCCAGATACATCTCGCCCTGGTAACGCTGAAGACTGGGAGACCTGCCAGAATGGTCTGGAGCCGTGAGGAGTCCAACATCGCAGGTGTGAAGAGACATCCGTCGATAGTGAGGATGAAGACGGCGGCCTCGGCTGATGGGGTCCTACTAGCCAACCAGACCGAGATTATCTTTGACACGGGAGCCTACGCATCCCTAGGACCGGCCGTTCTCGACGTAGCTATAGAGAACTGCAACGGGCCCTACAGGATACCCAACATCGACATCAAGGCCACCCTGGTCTACACCAACAACATGGTGGCGTCCGCTTTCCGAGGGTTTGGAAGCCCCCAAGTCATATTCGCCATCGAGAGCCAGATGGACCAGCTGGCCGAGAGGCTTGGGCTAGACCCTCTCGAGATACGGCTCAAAAACGTGGTGCGCAAAGGTGACTACGGCGTCTTCAGAAACAAGCTGGAGGGTAGTGTGGGCATAGATAAATGCCTCGAATCTCTGCGGAACCACCCCCTCTGGCGGAGGAGGGGAGAGTATAAGGGAGTCCAGAACCATGAGTGGATTAGGAGGGGTGTGGGAGTGGCCGCTGCCGTGAAGGGATATACGTTGGGAGCCCTGCCAGACCGTGGCTCTGTAGCGTTGGAGCTCAACGCTGACGGAGGGTTTACCGTCAGGGCCAGCTCAACGGAGATAGGGCAGGGAATCATACAGAGCCTAACCCAGCTCGCCGCAGACCTCCTAGCCTGTAGCCCTGAAAAGGTGAGGGTTATCCTAGCCGACACCGGTGAGACACCTGACACAAGCGTCACATCAGCCTCAAGACAGCTCTTCCTCTCAGGCAACGCCCTCAGAATCGCAGCCGAGAAGATGCTCGACTTAATGCGTGATGTCTTGGCGAAGGCTACAGGCGACCCTAAAACATCATTCAGATTCTCAGACGGCCACGCCCACACCATGAAGGGGGAAGCAATACCCTACTCGGCGATACATTCCATGATGGCTGAGGGTGGTGTCGCCACATATGTGGAGGGCGTCTACGAGGTGCCCCGTACGACACCTATACCCGGAAGCCTCGAGATACCTCACCTCTTCTACATGTACGGCGCTACTCTGGCGCTGGTGGAGGTTAATCTCCTGACAGGGTTTGTTTCGGTGCTCAGAGTCGTGTCCGCTGTGGATGCCGGCCGTGTGGTCAACCGCCAGACCTTCACAGGTCAGGTGGAGGGGGCTGTGGCCCAGGGTATAGGGTACGCCCTGATGGAAAACCCGGTGATAGAAAATGGTATGATGAGGACTTTGAACTTCTCCACCTACCTTATTCCCAGCATCAAAGATGTGCCAGAGATCGAGGTGGTGGCCGTGGAGGATGGGGAGGAGAGCGGGCCCTTCGGAGCCAAAGGGGTTGGAGAGATAGGCATCGTATCCGTTGCACCCGCCATAGCCAACGCATTATACGACGCCGTGGGCGTGAGGATGTTATCCATACCCATGACGCCGGAGAAGGTCTACTGGCTCATCAAACATCGCCGGTAAAAGAATTACTTCTCTCCTGCGACTGTCCTTGCGGCAGCCATGCCTACGAGGGCGCCCACCGTGGGGCCTATCCAGTAGACCCAGTGGGCTGTGAAGTTGCCGCTGGCCAGCGCAGGCCCGAAGGTTCTGGCCGGGTTGAGGGAGGCCCCCGTCAACGGGCCTACAGCCAGAATAGCCCCGGCCAGGGTTAAGCCTATCACAAGCCCTGAGACGGCATCGTTCACCCTGCCCGATACGGCGGCCATGTAGACAGCAAAACCCAGCGAGAAAGTGGCCACAGCCTCCACCAGCAACGCAACGCCCTCATCACCGTTTATCGCACCGCCGGGAAGAGTTAGACCGTAGAAGGTCCCGCTCTCAGGCAGAATTACGGCGTGGAGAAAGCCTGCCAGAGACGCACCCAGCAGCTGGAAGACTATGTAGGCCAGCCCCTCAACAGCCCTTACCTTTCTGAAAACCATGAGGGATACCGTGATGGCTGGGTTGATGTGGCACCCCGAGACCGGCCCTATCACATAGACCATAGCCATCAACGTGAGGCCGTGGGCCAGAGCCACCTCCACCAGTGAGGAGGAGGAATCCACCGCCATACTGCCCACGAAGACTAGTAGAAAGGTTCCCACCAGCTCCGCCAGAAACCTCCTAAGAAGGACCATGGCAGAACAGGCTCAGAGCCTGTTTATGAGCTATTCCCTCTTTAAGGTTGGGTGTCGCCTGGAAAACCTTTAAATAAAAAGATTGGATGGAGCATCTGAGGCGGATGCGGTAGATGAAGGCGGCTCACTTTTACCGCTTTAGCGGCTATACCTATTACCGCATCTAGGCCGCCTCAGAACTTTCCTCTCATCATGGTTTTGGGGTGGTTTTGTTGAAGAACTTTGTAGTTGTAAAGTTCGGTGGCTCAGTTCTCTCGGATGAGAAGAATATTGAGAGGGCTGCGGGCTGGGTTAAATCCCTGGTGGAGAGGGGTGTGGGAGTCCTCGTGGTCGTCTCAGCTCTCCGGGGTGTGACTGACGAACTTCTAAGAACAGCCCAGAGACTGAACCCGGAGACACCGCCTGAGCTGCTCGACGAGGTTCTCGCCATGGGTGAGAGGACAAGCGCAAGACTCTTCGCCGTAGCCCTCTCCAAAACCGGCCTGGAAAGCGTCGTCGTAGACCCAAGCTCCGAGCTATGGCCAGTCATAACCGACGACAAACATCTCGACGCATCACCTATCTTGGAGGAGTGTAAAGCCCGGTCGGCCGGCTTGGTCAGACTCCTAGCCGCCGGCAAGGTCCCTGTTGTCTGCGGATATGTGGGTCTTACCAGAGACGGCCGTATAACAACCCTCGGGAGGGGTGGAAGCGATACAACAGCCGTCCTCATGGGTAACTGCGTCAACGCCAGCGAGGTGATACTGGTGAAGGATGTGGGCGGTGTCTACTCTTCTGACCCCAAACACGTTTCGGGCGCCGACGTTGTGGAGGTTTTAAGCGCCAGCGAGATACTACAGCTCAGCAGGGGAGGAGCAAAAGTGTTGCATGCGAAGGCTGTGAAATATCTCTCCCCCAATCTCCGGCTCAGGATAGGGACGATGGACTCCCTGGAGAGCGGCGGGACAGTCATCCTCTCCTCTCCAACACCGGAGCTCGACGTCGCAGTGGACCACGACAACGTAACCATGGTGACGATTATCGGGAGGGAGCTGGGGGAGGCCGCCAAGCTGGAGGGGGTTGTGGAGGCTTTGAAAGCCTCACAGGCCAGACTTATCGCAGCCTCTATTGAGGAGAGCTCACTGATACTCTATCTTGACGGAGACGGGGAGGTGATTGAAAGGCTTCACGACTACCTCGTCGCAAGCAGGATGGGCAAGGCGATAAGCCATTTCCCAAGTCTCAGCCTCCTCAGGGTGTATGGCTCCATGCTGGAGACCACACCCGGGGTCATACACAAGATAATTCAGCCGCTGGCAGCCCAGGCCATAAACATATACGGCATACTCACGATAAGCTCATCCATAAGGATATTCGTCTCGTCTAGGGAGGCTGAGAAGGCTCTAAAACTCATTAAGGACACTTTATCCACTGTGTTGGGCGAGGTGTGAAAACGTGAGGCGGTATAAGGTTGCGATTCTGGGAGCTACAGGCATGGTCGGCCAGCACTACATCAAGATGCTTAAGGACCATCCCTGGTTTAAGATATCAGGTCTGACAGGGAAGGAGTCTGTGGGGAAGAAGTATGTGGAGGCTGTCCGTGGCGAGGCTCCACCACCACCGCCGGATATAGCTGATATGGAGGTGCTGCCTAACGACCCCAAACACGTAGACGCCGACTTTGTCTTCTCATGCCTGCCCACCGAGCCTGCGAGGGAGTCGGAGCCACTATTCGCCCAGGCCGGCTTCCCAGTCTTCAGCGACGCCTCAGCCTATAGGATGGAGCCGGACATCCCCCTCATAGTCCCCGAAATCAACCCAGACCACCTAGGCCTCATCGAAGTCCAGAGGAAGAACCGTGGATGGGATGGATATATCGTGACCACACCCAACTGCACAACTGTAGGCCTTGTCCTACCGCTGCACCCCCTCTGGAAGGCCCTCGGCCTCAACAGGGTGGTGGTAACGACCATGCAGGCGGTCTCAGGAGCCGGATACCCGGGTGTAGCCTCCCTCTCGATACTGGGCAACGTCATACCCTACATCTCCGGCGAGGAGCATAAGGTGGAGACGGAGACCCGTAAAATATTGGGTAGACTTGAAAACGGCGCCATTAGATATGATAAGACCTATGTCCTGGCCACATGCACCCGTGTCCCAACATTAGACGGCCATATGGAGTCTATTCTAGCTGAGACCGGGAGACCTGCTACAGCCGAGGAGGTCGTAAACCTGCTGGAGGAGTATGTCTCCCTGCCTCAAGAGCTTAACCTGCCCACAGCTCCGAGACGGCCTATCCTTGTTAGAAGGGAGCCTGACAGGCCCCAGACGAGGATAGATGTTGATGCGGGAAGTATTCAGGGGATGGCTGTCTCTGTGGGGCGAATAAGGGTGGACGGCAACAACGTCCGAATGATATCCCTAAGCCACAACCTCATACGGGGTGCTGCTGGGGGGACAATCCTAACGGCGGAGCTAGCCGCCTACCAAGGCCTCCTCGACTAGGCTGCTTTACGTTAGATGTTGGCTCTGGCTGGTGGCTCCGCAAAAGGGTTTCAGAATTTCTAGCATGGCCTTGTACAGGTCTCTATCCTTAATATCTTCCAGATACCACCATAGTGGTGAGGTGTAGGTATTGAGCTGGGGTAGGCTTCCCACAGAGCCGAAGGTTGAAGGTGAAATAACTCCTGTCAAGAGGAACAACCCACCAGGTAGAAGGTTTGAAGGCTTGAACTGCTTCGTCACGGGTGCTGGCAGAGGTTTTGGCCAGCTGATAGCCCTAGCCCTCGCCCGGGAGGGTGGGAACATAGTAGTGCACTATAACACCTCGAAGGAGTCAGCTGAGAAGACCGCCGAAGAGATTAGGAAGATGGGCTGCAGAGCCTACACTGTGAAGGCGGATATAACGAGATGGGATGAGGTGAGGGAGGCTGTGGCCAAGACGTGGAGGGAGTTCGGCCCGGTAGATGTCCTGATCAATAACGTGGGGGATACAGCTCCAGGGCAGATGTCATGGCGTGAGATAACCGAGGAGCGGATAGACAGGGTTCTGGCGGTGGATATCAAGGGCACCCTCTTTATGACCCATGAGATAGGCTCCAGGATGCTGGAGAGGAAGTCGGGCGTGATAGTTAATGTCTGCTCCAACGTCATATCTACTGGCAGCCCCCGAGCCCCGCAATATGCTGCATCGAAATACGGTGTTCTGGGTCTTACCAAATCCTATGCCCATGCCTTCGCACCCTGGGTCCGTGTGAACGCTGTGGCGCCTGGATATATGGAGACTGAATCCCTCCTTTCGAGGCCTGACTGGACTCCTGAGAGGAGGAGATGGATTGTGGAGCATACTCCGCTGCGACGTATTGGAAGGCCAGAGGATATAGTGCCTGTAGTTCTCTTCCTAGCCTCTGACGACTCGATACACATGACTGGGAACGTTGTTATATGCGACGGCGGCTTCAGCATGCCGGGTGCTTGAGTGTTGACGGTCACCGTTGAGGATGTGCTGGCCAGGGTGGATGAGGCAAAGACGGTAAAACGTACGCTGGAGCTGGCTAACGTGGAGAGCCCGACAGGCTTCGAGGGTGAATGTGCGGAGCTCTATAAGCGTATGATGGAGGAGGTGGGGCTTAAGGCCAAGCTCCAGGAGGTGGAGAGCGGACGCTACAACGCGGTTGGGATATGGGATGGGAGAGGAGGAGGCGCATCCCTCATGTTCAACGGACACCTCGACACATCCTTCTCACCAAGGGAGGACCCGGAGGTGTTAAAGGCCATTTCACCGGTTTACAGGCTGGAGCCACCCTGGGCATACAGGGATGGTGACTGGCTTTACGGCATGGGTGTCTTCAATATGAAGGGCGCCCTTGCGGCGTATGTATCTGCTGTGGAGGCCCTCCACGACGCCGGTGTGGAGTTGAAGGGAGACCTGATGCTGGCCGGTGTGGTGGGGGAGATTGAGAAGACCCAGGTGGACCAGTATAAGGGAGCCCATCTTAGGGGGTACGGATATGGAACAGCCTACCTAGTCACACACGGCGGAATCACGGACTTCGCCATACTGGGAGAGCCTACAGGCCTCCGTCTAATGCTGTCACATTTCGGCTCAGTCTGGGCCAAGATATCCCTCCGCGGGCAGATGGTCCATACAGCCCACTCAGCTGGAACCAACAACCTCATCCTACAGATGAACAGGGTTTTACAGGTCTTGGAGGAGTGGATACCCGGCTACCAGGAGAGGATGGCCTACAAAGGGGTCAAGCCCACCGTCAACATCGGAGCCATCGAAGGCGGCTGGCCTTGGAGATGCTCCAGGACACCGTGGTTCTGCAACCTCTACATAGACCTTAGATACCCGCCGGGAAGATCGGCCACAGATGTCAAGGAGGAGCTCCGCCAAGCCCTAGCCATAGTCGAGAAGCGGTACGGCATAAGGCCTGAGCTGGATATCTACGTCAGCGATGCCTGGGCTGAGGTCTCCGAGGATGCTTACGTGGCCAAGGCGTTGGAGAGGAGCCATCAGAAGGTTTTGGGGGCTCCGCTGGAGCGGGTGGTCTTCTCATGGTCTTCAGACGCCAACGTCCTTACAAGGAACGGCGTTGTGGCGGTTAACTATGGGCCGTCAGGAGGTCCGGGTAAGGAGACGAGGGGCACCCTCTACATACCCAACCTAATAGCATGCACCAAGGTATACGCCCTAGCAGCCATGGATATCTGCAACCAGGAGAGACGGAGGGTTGTCCGTGAATTCACTGTAAGATATGGGTGAGAGATATGGGTAGGTATATCGGTGCGGCGATAAAGAGGAGGGAGGACCCGATACTACTGACCGGTAGGGGTAGGTATGTGGATGACATCAAGCTGCCGGGCATGGTTTACGCAGGCTTTGTCAGGTCCGGATACGCCCACGCCAGGATAGTGAGTATAGACCTCTCAAGGGCTGTCAAGCATCCCGACTTCGTAGGCGCCCTAATGCCAGAGGAGTCGGCGCCCCTCCCAACATGGATGAGATATAAAGGACTGAGGGCCGTCCCACGATACTCGCTGGCCAGGGGGAAGGCCCGATATGTGGGTGAGCCGATAGTGGCCATAGCGTCAAAGGACCGGTACAGCCTCAACGACATACTGGAGTCTGTCGAAGTTGAGATGGAGCCTTTGGAGCCGGTTGTTGACGCTGAGAAGGCCCTAGAACCCGGTGCACCACTGCTATATGAGGAGTGGGGTGACAACATTATCATGCACTCCAGCTTCAGGGCTGGAGATGTGGAGGAAGCCCTCAGAAGAGCCGACCTAGTCGTCAGACGTAGATATACAAACCAGAGATACGCCCCCACACCGATAGAGGGTAGGGCGGTTCTCAGCTACTATGACAGGGCTAGGGATGAGCTCACAGTCTGGGACTCCACACAGTTCCCACATGTACTGCAGACATATCTGGCTGAGGCGTTGGGGTATCCGGAGAACAAGATTAGGGTTATAGCGCCTGATGTGGGGGGCGGGTTCGGCCCCAAATCCAGTGTCTGGCAGGAGGAGGTATCAACCATCCAGCTATCCCTCAAGCTGGGCCTTCCGGTCAAATGGGTGGAGACCAGGCGGGAGCATCTGCTGGTATGCGGGCATGAGAGGCAGCAGGTCCACTATATAGAGGCCGGGTTCAGCAGGGATGGAAAACTTCTGGCCATAAGGGATAAGGTGATAGCCGACATAGGAGTTTACGGAGCCTTCTGGACGGAGACCCAGCCCGTCATGGTCACGATGGCTGCGATACCAGGCCCATACAACTTCACCAACTACGAGTACGAGATATACTGCGCCGTCACCAACAAGGCTCCCTACTCACCCCATAGAGGGTTCGGAAGGCCTGTGGCCGCTTTTGTGATGGAGAGGCTGATGGATGACGCAGCCAGAGAGCTGGGGCTTGACCCGGTTGAGATAAGGAGGAGGAATCTTGTAGGCCCTGAGGCCATGCCATATAAAAACGTCCACGGGATAGTATATGACAGCGGCGACTATCCGAAGGCGTTGGAGCTGGCGTTGAAACAGGCCAGATACCACGAGTGGAGGAGTATTCAGGAGGAGGAGAGGAGGAGGGGGAGGCTCATAGGTATTGGCGTGGCCATGTATGTGGAGTATACCACGCCCAGCAGCGAGAGGCTGGCCAAGGGTCTGGGATGGGAGGTGGGTGGCTACGACTCCGCCACCATCAAGGTTGAGCCTGAGGGCAAGATTGTGGTGACGACCGGTACGGCCAGCCAGGGGCAGGGCCACTATACTGTATACGCCCAGATAGCCGCAGATGTTCTTGGTGCCAAGCTGGATGACGTGGTAGTCTACGAGGGTGACAGCAAAAACCATCCATACGGCTTCGGAGCATGGGCCAGCAGAAGCACCGTGGCGGTGGGCGGAGCCATCATAAGGGCTGGGGAGCAGCTACTCAAGAAGATGAAAGCCATCGCAGCACATCTACTTGAGGCCAACCCAGACGACTTGGAAACCTCGGAGAGCAGGATATATGTGAGGGATGCGCCTGAGAGGTCTGTATCCTTCGCCGAGATAGCCACTGTGGCCTGGAGGATGCCCACGAAGATGCCGCCTGACATGGAGCCCGGACTCGAATACACAGCCCACTACGAGCCCAAAGCCTTCACCACATGCAGCTATGCAGTCCACATACCGGTAGTCGAGGTCGACCCCGAGACAGGGCAGTTCAAGGTCCTTGAGTATCATATCTTTGACGACAGCGGCGTGGTTGTAAACCCCATAACACTATACGGACAGATACACGGAGCAGTAGCCCACGGCGTTGGAGGAGCGGTGTACGAGGAGCTGGTCTACGATGAGAACGGCCAACTGCTAACATCCACGTTCATGGACTATCTCATACCGTCAGCGGTGGAGATGTTCAACATGGAGATAGAGCATATGGAGACGCCTTCACCTCAGCCGGGAGGCTTCAAAGGCATGGGTGAGGGTGGGGCGATAGCCGCACCGGCAGCGCTGGCCAACGCAGTCCAGGACGCCCTCTCACATCTAGGCGTCACAATCACCGACACCCCCCTAAAACCAGACTACATACGGAGGCTCATCCAATCCGCCACCCCAAAAAACCCGAGAAGATGACCGAACCTATTTAGAATTCTTACGGAGATAGAGGAACGACATCTCCGCCTCCATCACAACAGCGTTTCTTGTGTTGTTGAAGCATTCGATGAAAAATTTTACAAAACCCTTCTCCGGCGACTTTGTCTCCCTCTTCTCCAACACCCGACATCTCACCGATATAACGTCGCCGGGGTGGGAGGGAGCCTTCATCGAGAGCCTGTCCACACCGACCAGGGCCGTGATATGGTCGAAGAGGCCTGTCTGGTAGAGGAGCCCAATCACGAAGGATATTATGAGTGCTGCGGGGACCACACGGGCTGGAAAACCCCTCTCCCTAGCTGATGCGTCGCTGAGAAAGAGCGGGTTAGCCGCCCATGTAAGTGAGGTGAAGACCTCCACGTCGGCCGCTGTTATTACCCTACTCCTCGAGACTATCTCCTGACCCGGATTGATGTCTTCGTAGAACATCTCAGCCCGACCAGTTGCGGTCAAACTCTTTCTCAGCCTGCTCCACAGCTGTCTCGACATCAGCCTCCATGCCGAGCGTGTTAAGCGTCTTACCTAGAGCATAGACCGTGTAGATGATTTTATCCCGGCCTATCAACCCTATGTTGGCTATCCTGAACATCTTACCCTTGTAGTGGGCCAGGCCTCCAGCTATTAGGACACCGTATCTTTTCTTCATCGTCTCACGTATAGCCGTATCAGTCAACCCCTTCGGTATATGCATGGCCGCCACTATGGGCGACTCATACCCACGTGCAGCATACAACTCGAGGCCATAATGTCTCAGGCCTGCGTAGAGAGCTGCTGCACCTGCCGCATGCCTTGCAAGCCATCTCTCATACCCAAACTCCAGTATCATTTTGAGGGATTCGTCAAGGGCCCAGAAGAGTGTTATCGCAGGTGTGAAGGGGGTCTCCCACCTCTCCATAAAATGCTTGTATTTGAAGAAGTCGAAGTATGGCGGCCTCACCTTCTTCTTGCTGACTTTCTCCCAAGCCCTCTCACTCACTGAGACGAGGGCCAGTCCCGGCGGAGCGGCTAGACATTTCTGAGTCCCAGCAACACAGACGTCAATACCTGATTCGTCGGCCGCAACCCTCACACCCCCGATGGCAGTGACCGCGTCAACAACGAGCAAAACCCCCCTCTCCCTACATATTCTACCTATCTCCTTCACATCCTTCGAGATGATGCCTGTGGATGTTTCGTTGTATGGGAAGGCCACGATGGAGACGCCGGGGTTCTGGTCGAGGAGTTTCTTCACTGCATCTGGGCTGGGTCCTTCTCCGTTGTCGAGTTTGGCCTGTATTACCTCAGCTCCGTAGGCCTGGAAGGCCTCACCCATCCTCTCCGCAAAAAGGCCGGCGGTGGGTATCAAAACCTTATCACCGGGCATCGTGAGGTTGGCTGCAGCCGCCTCAACACCTCCGGTTCCCGAAGCGGTGAAGATGAACAAATCAGAGCTGGTCTCAAAAATTTTCTTACTGTTCCCCACGACGCTTCTCATCAACTCCCTAAAGTCTTCCGAGCGGTGGTCTATCATCTGCCTGGCCATGGAACGGATAACCCTCTCATCAATCTCGGTAGGACCCGGAATCATCAGCAACATGTTATCTCATCTCTAGATGTCTGGCTGGGCTATAAGGGTGTATTAGGGGTTATCTGTCTCTGAACTCTGGTTTCCTCTTCTCTAGGAACGCTGTTACCCCCTCCCGTCTATCCTCTGTATGCCAAGTAAAGTAGTGGATTTCCTTCTCCATCTCCAGGCCGGCTGAAAGCGTTGTCTCGAGGCTGGCGTTGACGGCCTTCTTGATGAGTGAGAGGATGGGGAGGCTCTTCGTCTTCAGCTCAGCCACCAGCTCAGATGTCTTCTCCTCCAGCTTCTCCGGCTCCACAACATAGTTCACCAGACCTATCATCTCCGCCTCCTCGGCGCTGACCAGCCTGCCTGTCAGCATTATCTCCTTGGCCCGTCTAAAACCCACCAGCCTCGGAAGCCTCTGGGTCGCCCCACCGCCAGGCGTCAGCCCAACCCTAATCTCAGGCTGCCCGAAGACAGCCCTCCTAGACGCTACCACTATATCACAGCCCAGCATTAACTCGCATCCCCCGCCCAGACAGTATCCATCCACCTCCGCCACAACAATCTTCGACATCTCCTGAATATACGCCGTAATCCGCTGGGTCCCGTAGTCCTTATGGTATGCACGTATCTCAAGCCCCGTCATCCTAGCCATCTCCTCAAGGTCCGCACCACTGCAGAAATTCCCTCCAGCACCCCTAAGAACGACAACCTTAACCCTTGAGTCGTTTTCCGCTTCTCTCAGAGCCTGCAGCAGCCCTGCCCTAAGCTCTTTGTTGAGGGCGTTCCTCTTCTCAGGCCTGTTAAGGGTTATCCACGCCACACCATCGGACACTTCATATTTTAACACAGTATGTGGGGTTATGAGAAGATATTAAAGATAGCCTGCCCCAAACACCTGTCATAGGACAACCCTGCATTTGGAGGGGCTTAAATATTTTCGGAGTGGCGCCAGTTTAGGCTGGCTATCGCTTATTAATTCGTCTGGTGTGGAGCTTCCGGAATGGGCGGAGTAACTGCTCTAATCTTCCTAGTAGTCATTCTTCTAGCCACGCAGGCTGTGGAGGCTCAGGCCGTTGATGTCCGCAATGTTAGAGATGTCCTGAAGGCGGATTATATCTATCTCTCGAGTCTGGTGGGCTCTGATGGCAGCGTTGTGGAGCCCTACAACAGCCTCAGGTCGCAGGCTTTGGTGGGTTCTATGGCCGGCTGGCTCCACATTGGCTTAGGCGACACCGAGTCTCTCATGTTGCTGGATAAGGTGGCTGACGCCGTCAACTCTAGAGTGGAGAGGGAGGATGGCGTGGACCTGGGTTTCGACGGCGGCGTCCAAGACGGCGAGAACCTCATAACACATTTGACTGTGGCCGACCTACTCTCCATCCATTACGGCCTCACCAAGGACCCCAGAAGCAGGGCTAACCTGCTCAGGCTGTTGGAGAGTGTGGAGAAGAAGATTGGCTGGACACCACCCACCAGCAAAGCCGCCATCCTAGCCAGAGCCTCAAGCCTCTCATTCCTCGCCGGCGGGCAGCCCCTCAAGGAAGACGTATCGGAGGCGCTGGATGAATATGCCAGACGCATATACGATATTATAAACTACTCAGCGGTAGGATATGAGAAGCTCACCAGCTCCCTCAAACAGCTCTCGCTGCTCATGGAGGCAGCCCGTGAGGCGGGTTTGGAGCCTCCAGCCGAGCTGGTGGCTCTGTGGAGTGTCCACGTCGACTACGTGGTTGAAGCAACCCAGACACTACCGATAAGCTCCGAAGGTTATAGGAAGCTGCTCCGTGGTTTTTCATCTCTGGTGGATGCCGCAGCCAACACCCACCTCAACGCTTCAAAGGTTGCGGCTGAACAGGCCGTGAGAACGGCGGAGGCGATAGATGGGATATGGAGGGCGGGTGACAGAATCCTCTACCTCCCCGTTGACCCTCTAGAAGTCTATCCGCTAGACCCCCTCACCCCGGCCGATAGAATTGTCGCAGACCAAGCAGCCGGCCGGACCGTTTTAATGGCGGACCTCAGGTTCCCCATACTCATCCTAACGCTCGAACAGGCCGTGGGAGAGAGGCCGGACCTCCACGAGGCTGTCACACTAGCCATTTCCAGGGTCTCAGTAAAGGATGGATACTTTCCCCTCATCGAGAGGGGTTTAATCAAGTCGGAAGAGCTGGTCAACAGATGGTTGCGCATCCAGCTCCTCTCCACATACCTAGCCCTACAGAGGGCGCCTTCAGTGCAGCAGAGAGGCGAGACCCTACAGCTATTCCTCGGCACACACCCCACATTCCTAGCCATTCTAACGATGCTCCTAACGATAGCTATCCTCCGCAGGGTTGGCGCCCTGAGGTGGTGAATAGATGGCCGAGCCATCAATCAGGACAGGTGTGGCCATCACACTCGCCGGCGTCGCACTCATCGCCATAGCAACATCCCTAGAATACGCGGCCAGAGCCGGATGGCTTATACTGCTGGCAGGATGGTTTCCAGCCCTCCTCAACATACTCCAGTTTGACCTCGGCCCGGCGGTGACCTCGTTCGGAGTGGGATGGGCCGTCAGCGGGCTGCACCCTATGAGAAAATGGTATCTATACCCGGCTGCAGGCGGCCTACTTCTTGCAACCTCATCCTTCGCCGCCTCCATCCTCATCCGGCCTGAGCCAATCCTGTACACGGCGATAACGCTGTCTCTCACATGGTCAGTGGGCCCGGCTTTACTGGCGTCTGGTGTGGTGGCAGGGATGCTGGTGAATATGCGTGCCTCGAGGCATGGTGTGAAGCCGCCCCCCAACCCCCACGAGAACGAGCTAGACACCGTTGTCATAGCCGCCCTATACATGCCGCTACTACCCCTAATCACCGACACAGCATTCTATCTCAGATATGTCGTACCGGTCATACTCACCTGGCTCTTCTGGCATATGCTGGCCGACCGGTTTACCGCCTATCTTCTGACGAGAAGGGTGAGAAAAGGTGGAGGTCATATAATGCTTGTGGCTGTGGAGCCACCCTCACCAGAGGAGACTACACTCATGAATATCGTCTCCCGCTCATATTATCCGATGGCTTTCGGGTTGGGCGTAACAACAACGGTGGCAAGCGTGCTGGACCTACTGAACATTCAAGTCTTCGGAGGCGACCCCTTCTCAGCTGCCGCAGGCGCATCCGTAGCCTCCATTGCGGCTATTGCGGCCGGCTCTCTATACGTGGGTCCTGTCCTCTGGCTCTATGAAGACCTGGGTGTGAGGGTTTTTGATAGGGCTGGAAATGTCATAAGACGACCTGCCATACACAGCTTCGCAGAGGAGATGGTAGAGATATACACCTTCCTCTTCTCACCGATAGGGTTCACCTTCGCAGTGGCCAACGGCGACCTACCCCTAGCCCTCATACTTTTAGGCCTGGTCTTCCACCTACTCTTCACGGTATCCATGTCCTCCACCTATCTATACATCAGGTTTTCAGCCAAGAAGCATCTGGAAAAAGTGCTGAATAAGCTGGAGAAGAACGGCGCTCTTGTCAAGCAGTACCGCTAAACATACCGGCCCTCGTTGTAGCAGTACCACCTCTGATACTGATCTATCCATGTAAGCTCCCTGCCGCATGTGGGGCATGTAGCCTTCTTCTTACCGAAAGGCAGCTTGGAGAGAAAACCGCCCGCCTGCTGCTGGGGAGGAATTGCCGTCGGCTGAATAGGGGTGGATAGCGGTTGTGGTGGGGCTGTAGCCTGTGCGGGCTGGGCAGCGCTTACCGGCTCTGGAGCCTTAACCTCCACCTTCTCCTTCAACATGATTATGTCACCCACCGACCCCACGTTATTCCAAGGAATACGCTCCACAGTGTTGACTCTGGTGAGCACCTGAAGGCTTATCTCCCCACCACCGAGAGGAATCTCCACATCCTGAACAGTGCCGACAAGATATCCGTCTGGATTGTAGACCTGCATTCCTATGATTCTGGCCCTAGGTACACCGGCCATGTTTAACGTGTTACTCAGATATTGATAAGCTTTTCGGCGGCTCTCTGCCTTGCGGCTCAAGAGTCTGGCCGTAGGCCCTAAAAATAGATAATCCCACATAGGTTAAACATGTTTCAGACTTGGTCCAAACTCAACAGATATAGTTTCTCATAAATTGGATATTTCTCAACCAACAGCTTACCCTTGCCCAACGCCCTATTCATAAACCATGCTGGAGCGTTATTCAAGACATTCACGTCAACCGGCATGCCTGTTTCTTTTTCAAGTTTTTTTTCTAGGGAAAACTTTTTACTTAAATAATCAACCCCTTTTCCAACGTATATGGCTACATCTATGTCTCTAAAACGCTCCTCTGATATGAATGAGCCGTGAACAACAGCGAGGACAATGTCTTCATCCTTCTCCAGCACCTGCTTAATCCTTGACAAGATTGACTCCCTTTCACTTGTCTCGAGTTTACGTAGCCTGAACCTGTTACTCTCCTCCGCCTCCCAGAACATAATCCATCAATCCCTTCACTATGCTCTTGATAGACTCAACTCCACTACCCCGAGCCTCCTCATAAATTCTCCTATCATCTACTTCCCAGTACCTGTGAATGATGATGTTTCTGAGCCTTATCAGGCCCTCAAAGGCGTCTGCCTCGCTTGGTGCAAGTATCCCCTCATCTAAAAGTCTTCTAGCAACCTCAACGTATCCCATCTGCCTCGTCTCACCTTTTAATTCCCTAAGAATTCTAACAGACGCGGCAACTAGTGATTCAACAACCTCAACCACTGCCATTCGAAGGGTGTACCTATTCCTTATGTCGGAAAAGAAGATATCCCATGAAAGTGAAGATATACTTTGCAGAACTTTGAGAGACTGCTCAGCCTCTCCAATAAGCTTGATTATCCTTTCCACATCCAAGCGGCTCCTTCACTCTTACCAATTTGTTTGATATAACCGTTTGTATTCCGAAAAGTTCGCCTTGTCGGAATTCCATCACAAGTGTAGTTACAAGGAGACGACTATAATACTGCGCTACCCTAGCATCAACATAGAGCGGAGGACGCCTGCCATCCAACCACTCCCCTAAAGATTTTTCGCATTTACATGACCCTGTGTATGCAGAGATATGCTCGCATACATCTCTCTACAGCAGTCGAAGTATCTCGATGCTAGCAGCATTTTTCTCCTCACCTTTTTAGCGGCATCAGTTGTTTATTCTATTCTTGGTGCTATGTATATTGTTAGTGATATATCCTTGGTTTTTGTTTTTGTAGCCATGGGTGTTGTGTTATTCTATCCTTAGTGCTTAGTATAGTGTTATCTCCACATCCCTAATCCTACCCTCGATAACAATAGTCCTTGGACCGCCCTTCTCAGGGTCTTTACTGAATAAAAGCCTAACAATCTGAGCACCGAGCCTATCAATCCTCTTTAGAAAGCCGAGAATATGATAGAGAGTAAAGGATTGGTTATCTACTTCTCCCCATCCAGAAGCCTGTAAAGACCTCAAGCTTAGAGCTGAGGCTCAGAACACTATCTTTAAAGGAGAATCTAATGTTTTCAAAGCTCTCAAAAAACCTAAGAACAGATAAAAGCGTCTTAGTAGAAATCCTTACCTCAGCCACGATAGGCTCAAAACCCTTCAACAACGAGCTAATCTCTCTAACAGGAACCTCCTCACTCTCCCTATAAACAACGACACCGCCTACCCATATCTCCCCCACCTTCTCCGAAAAATCATATACAGCAACCCCATCATCCACTTTCTTCAAGCTTTCCAAAGCCTCCCCCACATTAATAACCCCGAAAAACATCTCAAAACAAGAAAAACAGGAAAACCTCAGGACGACGACATGGGCGCTATCCATCAACGCCCTTAATCCATATGTTGTGGGTTGGCTATCCCCAACTATAAAGAGGCGCTCTTCATACCATAGAGAGCCTGAGTTTCGCCTTCTAAAAGGGCTGAAGCGATACTAGGAGTGGCTCATAAAATACATAGAAAGTGGATTAAGAGCGAGGTATAAATATACACAACATCCGGATTAAGAGCATCCGGCTATCTATAGTCACGCATCTGACGAAGGTTTTCGGATTTTGGAGGTATTACCGTTCTAGAAGTGGGAAGTTTCGGCTTTCTAGGGCTTGATGATGGGGTGTATTACCGTGCCTGACTAATGTCGGTCAGGTATTACTTGGGCTTAATTCCCGGAAATTTCGCCTCTCTGGAGAGGGTGGTTGACCATTAATAGTCAGGTAATACCGAGAATACGGCAGATTCCGAAGGCCCTGTCCGCCCAAGGAGGTGGAGGGGTGGGATAATAGGCTTAGACTGATGTATCTGTGTTGTTACGCCGCACTAGGCAACGCAAGCCCTAGAGCATGTATGAGGGGGTTTTTACCCGGCTCGGTATTACCGCCTTAGTCCCCAAAATTTACCCCCTATACTGGTGGGTTGGCTGTGGATAGCCCGGTTTATCTCCTTATATGCATCTGGCTTCATGTTATCTGTGGTGGGGCTCTGAGTAGGATGAGGATGATGGGGTAACCCCCGGAACGATAGGGCTCAGAAGCCGACGCAGGAGAAAGAGGGAGGAGGCGGTGAAGACCGTCCAACCACCTTATCCGCCTGAAAAAAGGCGACCACCCCATAACATATGCTACGGGGTGGCGGGGGTGGTTGGCTGGAGCAGGCTCGTGAGGTGCCATGCGCCTCCCGTAGGTGTAGGTGCCATGCATCTTACCTACGAACCCGGGGACTCCATTATGCCGGCCACCCTTCCACCAGTCGTGCCATGCATGGTGGTGGAGTGGCGGTGCCATGCGCCGCCCGGCATGGAGAAACCCGGGTGGGCCTACGTGGCTGAAGCCTATCCCATATCCATACCGCCCAGATGCTACGGCTGTAGGTGCCATGCGCCTTAGCCGTACGGCCTGCCGTAGGTGCCATGCGCCTCGGACAGGCTGGGATGGATATCGAGGATAGGACAGATAACATACCGATGGTTCTAAATGCTCCCCCACATACCTACTGGGATGGCGTGGTGTCCTTCTCAGGAGGTTATCCCTGCCAGGCGCCACGGAGGCGTCTGACACGGAGGGTTCCCTAAGGTCTGTGGCGAAGACGCCGACAACAACCCCCTATTCGCCCCGACAGGAGGCCCTTCAGCTGGAGATTATCCGGCGGAGGGGTTAAACCCTTCTGTCGGGGTCTCCGGCGGCCTATAGGCCTCCCGGGAGAGCCACATCCGAAGAGGGTGTGGCGGAGTATGGAGGCATGTCCGTAGAGGATGTGTCGGACCGGGCCACCGGGTTTACAGGTGGCGTGGGCTCCGCTCCCGAGGGGCTGGATGATGGCTCGGGGGCGTCTGGGCTGGCCCGGCCCAGGCGGCAAGAGCCATGGGCGCTGGAGAGGAGAGGGGGGTGGTTTAGATGAGGCCGAGAGAGCTGAGGATTAGACTGTATGATGAGGTTCTTAGGCTGAGGAGACGGGGACTGTCGTATCGGCAAATCATAGACCGTATCCAGAGTGTTCACGGCGTTAGGCTGAGCAAGAGCCATGTAAGCGAGTGGATACGTGGAATACACAGCCCATACAACGGAATATACATACCTTCGATAGACTATCTAAAACCCTCAAAAGAGCTGTCATATATTATAGGTGTTGTAGCTGGGGATGGATACAGCAAACAGAGGGCCAAGAAATACAAAGGATACAACGACGTAAGAATAGGCCTCACTGTTAAGGATAGAGAGTTCGCTGAAGAGTTCGCAGGTTGTCTATCGAAAGTCCTTGGAAGAAAACCGCTGAAGCCAAGTTATAGTAAACATAGGGGCTGGTTTGTGGTTGAGGTTGAATCCAAGACTCTCTACCAACTGCTGAGAAAGCCGTTAGAAATGGACAGACTAAGACCGTTCATAGAGCATTGTAGAGGATGTATGGCGGCCTTCCTCAGAGGTTTCTCCGACAGCGAAGGAAGCGTAACTACAGATGGACGGATTTGCATCATCAACACCGATAAATCCTTGTTGAACTACGTTAGGGAGCTTTTATATAGACTTGGGATAGAGACAGCAGAGCCTAGACTACATATTAAGGCCGGAACGCCGTTGAAAGACCCCAGAACACATAAGAAATACAGGACGAATAAAGACGCCTACCGTATTTATGTTCCCGCTGATAGCAGGCTGAGGTTCTACCAACTCATAGGACTAACCATAGAGAGAAAGAAAAAACGACTTGAAAACTACCTGATAAAACATGGACTGCTGAAGAAAGCCCCCAGCCAAACCACTCCCCCCTTTTCTCCTTCTTTAAATCAACTCCCAGATATAGAACATAACGGAGTATATTGCCGGGGGAGGGATTTGAACCCTATCGGCCGTTTCCACCGGCTCTCGACAACCAGATTATGAGCCTGGCACCCTCTCTGGTCCTGACCAGATAGCCAGTCTGGGTGACCCCGGCATACACATACGACCTCGTAAATTACATCCTACAACCCTAATTTATAGCTACTCATGTAGTGATATATCCTTGTTTTTTGCTTTTATAGCATTAGGAGCGGGCTTCCCCTCCTTAGTAGCAGAAAATATTAGCCTAACCCCCATAGATGCCTTCAAGTCCTCTCACAGTTTTTATAGCTCGCCTAAACCGTAAAGTGTAGGCATCATAAACCCGTCCTCAGGACGTAGAGGTAAAGCACTGACAGACATCAACCTGAAGAGCACAGCTGTCCCGACCCCCTTGCACAATAGTCAAGGCCTTCGCTTGGGAAGAATCATCACACCTTCATCGGGCACACCAACCTCCTCACACAACCCTCTCCACCAGAGGTAGACTGCGTAGGCGCATGTGATGGCATCCGCTTCGTCGGCCGAGATTTTCTGGGACAGGTTTTTGACGCCGAGTTTTCGGAGTCCTTTGACTAGGCCTTTGAGGCTGTGGTGTTTGCGTGGGAGGCCGAGAAGGTCCTGCACACCGCCGGGAAATGTTTCATAGACTGGGATGTTTCTGCGGCGGATTTCCTCGGCGAGCCTTATTCCACGGGCTGTCAGTTTACGCATCGCCCCTATCGTGATGGGGAAGAACCTTATGCCGCGTCGCCGCAGTTCGATGTCGCATATCCTGAAATGTGGGGGCCCCCTTGTCTCGAGGCTGGCCCTTCCGCGGGGCAGTCCAAGAGGAGCATCAATTCCCACAGCGACAGGCCTTAGCTCATCAACGTCGGCGAGAATCTCCGCATCGAGAAAACGCACCCAAGTCCGCACACGAAGCTCCTCATCGAGAACAGCCATACCAGAAGGCCTCGTCTCAACACCCGCCAAATCAACCCCGAGAAAAAACAACATTACTCCACCAAAACACTAGTCCAGCAGCCAACACTTAACCCGTTCCATCTTTTCCTCACAGTATTTTAGTGGGTTTGCTGGATGTGGCTGCTGTTTTTCGGTAGTTTGTTGTGGGGTATGTTTATAGTGTGAGGTGGTGTTTGGCGGTTTGTAAAGTGGGTTTTTCGTTTCGAGTAAAGTCCATGAGGAAATTCTACACTGCGTAATGTCCGCTAAACCCGAACAGGCTGGTTTATAGGCTTTTCAGAAGAGTTGAAGCCTAGAGGATGGATTTCAGGAAGGGTTAATACCATATATAGGCCGTTGCTTTATCTTATGCTGTGGCGCTGGCTAAGAGAATAATCCCATGTCTAGATGTTAGGGATGGGAGGGTTGTGAAGGGGAGACGCTTCACCGACCTAGTGGATGCGGGAGACCCCTCACAGCTGGCACGGCGATACTCTGATGAAGGCGCTGACGAGCTTGTCTTCCTCGACATAACCGCCTCCCTGGAAAAGCGTAAAATTCTCGTGAAGGTGGTGAGGAGTGTCGCCGCTGAGATAGATATCCCCTTCACAGTTGGAGGGGGGATAAGGTCGCAGGAAGACGCCGAAATCGTCTTACATAACGGTGCTGACAAGGTCTCAATCAATACAGCCGCCGTCGAAAACCCGAAACTCGTACAACGTCTCTCCGAGATATATGGCTCCCAATGTATCGTGGTGGCTATAGACGCCAAGAAAGACAGCTCAAAGCCATCGGGGTATCATGTCTACACCCATTCAGGGACCAAGCCATCTGGCCTTGACGCTCTGGAGTGGGCTAGAAAAGTGGATAGGCTGGGTGCGGGTGAGATACTTCTCACATCCATCGACATGGACGGTACCAAAGACGGCTATGACATAGAATTGACGAGGACGATAGCGTCATCGGTTAGCATCCCGGTCATAGCCAGTGGAGGCGCTGGCACGCCAGAACATATATACCGTGTATTAGCAGAGGGGGGTGCCGACGCAGCGCTTGCAGCCTCCATTTTCCATTTCAACGAATATCCTATACAGACTGTGAAGAACTTTCTCCGGGAAAGAGGGGTCTTGGTGAGAAGTTGAACATCGACGAAATTAGATTTGATAGGGAGTCCGGCCTCATACCTGTGGTGGTGCAGGATGCTGTTACTAGAGAAGTACTTACTTTGGCCTACGCCAACAGGGAGGCCTTGGAAAAAACCATGAGGACACGGCTATCCCACTTCTATAGTAGGTCCCGGAAGAGGCTCTGGATGAAGGGTGAGGAGTCGGGAAATATACAGCATGTCCAAGAGATATTGGTGGACTGTGACGGAGACGCAGTTATCTACCTGGTGAATCCTGAAGGGCCTGCATGCCACACAGGCGAGAGAACCTGCTTCTTTAGAAGACTTACCTCCTCACCTGATTTATGAAGTTCTGAAGTATCTGCCTGCCAGCCTTGGATGATTTCTCAGGATGGAACTGGGTTCCGAAGATGTTTCGATGGCTTATAACACTGGGGATGTCTACACCGTATTCTGTCTTGGCGGCCACTATGCTCCTGTCCGTGGGCTCTGGATAATATGAGTGGTTGAAGTATACCCAGGCATCCTCCACACCCTCCAGCAACGGAGAATACCGGGTCTTCAGCAGTCTGTTCCAGCCCATCTGAGGCCTTTTTACGGTGGGTGGGAGGGACACAACCCTCCCCCCGAATATGTCCAGCCCACTACCAGGCCCTTCATCGCTGGAGTTGAAGAGTATCTGCATTCCAAGACATATTCCGAGGGTGGGTGTGCCTGAGAGTATAACATCCCGTAGAAGCCCCCTATAGCTTGATATCGCCTCTGAGGCTGAAGTGAAGCTACCCACACCAGGCATCACCAATCCGTCAAATTCTCTGGAAGAAATCTCCTTCTCTACAGACACTGATGCGCCCAGCCTGGAGAGGGCGTGGGATATGCTGTAAATATTGCCGACGCTATAATTCAGAACCAGTATCTTCATTTTCTTCCCCACCTACGTAGCGTGTTAAAAGCTTGGACCAGTCCAGTCTTGTTATAAGATAGGCTGCGGCTATGGCTAGAACAGCCGTTCCAGCCGCTATCGCAAGGGTGGTGCCGAAAGTGATTTGGCCACCTACACACTCCACCAGATAGCATATCAAGCCACTCCAGTATAGGGCTACGTAGGCTACGGCGAGCGTCATCACCAGCTTCCCAGCGAAGACTAGGGGGAGGAACATCCTTTCACTGTAGTTGGCCACCGCTAACGGCATGTACACCATGTCATCTGGAAGAGGTGTAGCGGATGCGGCCAACACTGCTATCCAACCATGCCTGAGTAGGAAGAGCTCCAGAGGCCTCATCCTCCTCCTGGCCTCCGCTTTAAGCAGCGCCCTACCACTCTTAAACCCCCTGAAGAGGACAAGCTTACCTATGGCCGCGCCTGCGGCACTGGCCACAGCCGTGATAAACGGGTCGAAACGTCCCGCAATTACCGCAAAGATTATGGGGAGTAAATACGGGCCTGAGAGGAAGGGTATCAGGCTTCCCAGTAGGCTGGCGGCGAAAACCCCTAGATAGCCGTAGGCGGAAAGGTTCTGCCATAGGAGGTCCGCTATTTCGCTCAAAATCGGATAGATACATCATTCGACACTATATATATGCAGTGTTTGGGATATGTTTATCAAGGGCGGGATGGGCAGCTTATAGGTAATGGCTAAGGTCTCAAAGCGCTGCAGCAGATGTGGAAGAGATTTCAACAGCGATAATGCCTTGAAAAACCATGTTAAGGCAAAGCACACCGGATACTATATACTCAGATATGTCATGCCTGTAGTCTTAACCGTTGTTCTAGTAGCGTCGGCCCTGGCTTTGGCGGCGTCCACATACCTCACAACACCCAGAACATCCATTACAACATCCCAGGTGGATAAGGAGGAGCTGCTCAGCAGATATCTAACAGGGCATGACAGTCTCTCAATGCATATCCACCCCGTGTTGAAGATATTTGTGGATGGGAGGGAGATAGAAATCCCTGCCAATATAGGTGTAGAGCCTGACGGCCGGACAAGATATATACACACCCATGACGCTACAGGCGTCATCCACATCGAGTCACCGGTCTACGCAGAATTCACGCTTGGAGACTTCATGAAAATCTGGGGTAAGAGACTGGACCCTGAGTGCTTCGATATCTACTGCGGCACTGTAAAGGTGTCAGTGAATGGGTCTCCCATCTCAAACCCAGCATCATACGTGTTGAGGGATAGGGACAATATCGTGGTGGAGGTCACTACGGGCGGGCATGGCGAGGGCTAAAATAGTTGCCAGAGATCTAATCGCCACAGCTCTTAGGGAGGGTTATCAGCTCTCAGAGGATGCCCTAACATGCCTCGAGCAAAGCCTGACACCATTGGAAGACCTGCGAAAAGCCATCGACCATATCAGAAAGAAGAATCTAGATGTTATAGTGATAGAGGCTGGACATATTTTGGAGGTGTCCAGCCAGAAGCCCGATGCCATACCTCCCCCCCAGCCTGAGGTGGAGACTCCTCCCCACATACACCGGTTCAGTATCGAGAATTTAGTGGCTGATGATGCGAGGATAGAGGGCACTCTGGAGGAGTTTCAGAGATATTTTCACAGCCGCTACATCAGGCTGAGAAGGTTGCTGGAGAGGAGGGGTGTGGGCTTCATACCTGTGGCTGAGGCTGCGAGGCTCAAAGACGGTGAGGAAGCCTACATGGCTGTAATGGTGATGAACAGGGTCGAGACCTCTAAATCGGTTATGCTGGAGTGCGACGACTTGACGGGCGACATTACAGTGGTCGCACCTTTCAGAGATGAGGAACTAGTCAGGAACATCTCCAGCATATTGCTGGACCAGGTTGTAGGTATCAGGGTGCGGAGGGTTGGTCAGACATTCATCTTACAGGAGGTTTTCCAACCCGACGTTGAGAGCGGGAGGAACGTGCCACGGCTCAACATGCCGGAGACATATGCGTGTCTAATCTCAGACACACATATTGGGAGCAAAAAGTTTGTCTCTGAAACCTTCCAAACCTTTCTAGACTGGCTTAACCGTGGCAGGGATGGCGTGGCCAAGAGGGTCCGCTATCTAATCATCGACGGTGATCTGGTGGATGGAGTCGGTGTATATCCGGGGCAGGAGAAGGAGCTCGACATAAGGGATGTGGAGGAGCAGTTTAGGGCTGCCGCCCAGCTCCTTAGAGAGGTCCCTCCACACATCCAGATACTATACTGTCCAGGAAACCATGAGCCGGTGAGGAGGGCGATACCTCAGCCACCCATCCAGGAGAGATATAGGAGGATTCTTTCATCGGCCAGGACTATGAATTTCGCCACCAACCCCTTCACAGCCATAATCGAAGATAGACGTTTCCTAGTATATCACGGGCAAAGTCTCGACGAGATTATACAGTCTCTACCCGATGCATCCTACAGCACACTGGAGAAGGACGTTGGACGTGTCTTAACCACAGTCATAAAGGCTAGGCATCTAGCACCCATCTACGGTGAGAACACACAGATACTCCCCTTGCAGGAGGACCATTTGGTGATAGATACCCTACCAGACCTCCTCCATACAGGCCATATCCATAGGGTTGCGTCGATCAGCTACCATGGAGTGAGTCTGGTCAACAGCGGTGCTTGGCAGGAGCAGACAGAGTATCAGAAGCTCCTAGGTGTGGAGCCGTCGATAGGGACAGCTGTTCTAGTGGAGCTATCGTCTATGAACACATTCATCCGCTTCTTCGGGTAGAGAAGGTTTTAGATACGGAGACCGTAGACAGACCTCTCAAAAGTTATCTCCTCAAACTTTAATCCAAGCTCGGCAGCGTATCTGTAGGACTCCATTATCTCCTCCTGTGAGGGATAGCGGGCCATGGACTGATATCGCCTGTCGAAGCGCGGGTCTGAAGGGCTGCAGTAGCAGTCGGGATGGTACTGGTCCATAATGTTGACGAGGGCGTCGGGCATGTTCTCGGCTATCCAGCGGAGGACAGGCTTAGTACAACACTGTACATGTCCAGGCATGATGAGGTGGCGGATGACGATATCCTCGCCCCAGTCATAGATGAGCTTGTGATTCTTAGAAACAGTCTCGAAATACCAAGGGGTCCTAGACAGCCATATCGCGCAATTGTCGTTTCCAAACTTGAAGTCTGGGAGCCAGATATCCACCAGCTCTTTCAGGATGGTCATGGTCTCCTGACTCATGTACATGTTGCTGTTCCATAGTATGGGTGTGTTGAATTCACCCATGTAGGAGGCGTTACGGACATCCATCTTATATGGGAGATAGAGGTCGGCCTTCGCCTCTAACGCGGCCGAGTCAACCGTTTTAAAGAATTTGAGGAGGCCGATCGCCTCCACAATCGTGTGGAGATGTATGGTTGGCTCACCTCCTACCAGGTTTATGTTATGGCATCCCTCCATCCTCAACTGCCACATGGTCCAGGCTAGCCTTTGGGGGGTGAAGACGACGCCGTTATCCTTGTCGTGGGATATATCTGCATTTTGACAGAATGCGCATCTCATGTTGCATGATGTGAAGAAGATGGTTCCGGAGCCTTTGGTGCCCCTTATGGGGAGCTCTTCTCCTCTGTGGTGGAAGTAGCTGGATACCCTCGACTCCTCCTCCAGCTGGCATGTGCCATGCTTTCCACCAGCCACCCTGTCAACACGGCAGTTCCACCTACAGAAGTTGCAGTGTCTTAGCATCTTCTTAACGAGGGCCACCTTCAAGTCAAGGAGACTTGGCTTGACAGGCTCCATCCTTCCCAGTTCTAGACCTCCATCCTTTACCTCCCTGAAGATTTTTGCGAATTCTTCCGAGGCCCTAGCATGGAGCTCCCAGAGCTCCCCCTCGCCAAGGTTCTCCAGCTCCTCACCGGCTGTTACACGCCTACATATGAGATACTTGGCCGGCTTGAAATTGTTGGCCACAGCATAGTACCAGCCCAGCCTCTCCCTCACCTCGGGTGAGGACCATACGCTGAGGGCTGCGAAGGCCGCCATACCCACTATATCTGGGTGGATAGTTGTTCTAAAACATTTATTTTGATAAGTTGTTCCCAGCCGCATGGTTGAGGGGGAGAAGCTTCTCACGATGTATAGGGATATGGTGATGGCCCGTGTTTTTGACAGCTGGATGGTGAAACTCCAGAGGATGGGGAGGGTTGCGGCCTATACATCGTCTGAGGGGCAGGAGGCCATAGCTGTCGGGGCCGCCCACGCCTTAAGACCTGATGACTGGATATTCCCAACCTACAGGGAGACGGGGGCCTACATCGCGAGAAGGGTGCCTTTGGAGGTTTTGGTGGCCCGCCAGCTGGGGTCCGTCTTAGACCCTCTCAAAGGCCATGAGGTTCTCCTCTTCGGTGGTAGAAGATTTAGAATAGTAACTGGTCCGGGACCTGTTGCCGCCCATCTCTGCACCTCGGTAGGATTCGCCCTAGCAGCGAAATATCGCGGAGAGGACACGGTTGTGCTGGCCTTTTTCGGGGATGGCGCCACATCCAAGGGTGACTTCAACGAAGGATTGAATATGGCCGGTGTCACAGATGCCCCCGTAGTCTTTATCTGCCAAAACAACCAGTACGCCATCTCTGTCCCCCTATCAAGGCAGACAGCCTCCGAATCTATTGCCGTAAAGGCTAAAGCCTATGGTCTTGATGGTGTCCGGATTGATGGTAACGACATCCAAGCATGCTATCTAACCACTTTGGAGGCTGTTGAGAAGGCCCGGAGAGGCGGTGGCCCAACCCTCATCGAGGCCTTCACATACAGGCTCGCCCCCCATTCAACCGCCGACGACCCAAGCAGATACATCTCTAGAGAGGAGCTGGAGGAGTGGAGAAAGCGTGACCCTCTCAAACGTCTGAAAAAAGAGCTGGTGAGTAGGGGACTATGGGATGAGGAGAGGGACAGGCAGCTCTACAGCGACTGCGACCGGCTTATCAGCTCGAAGATTGAGGAGGTGGAAAAGGCAGCCCCACTACCCATACAAGCAATACTGGAGGATGTATATCACACTCCTCCATGGCATCTAAAGGAGGAGCTTGAGTCCCTAAAGTGAAATCTGTAAAAACGTTTATATGCATGCCGGAACTGTCATCAGTATGCCGTATGATAAATCTCCGGGAAAGATAAGTAGGAGGAAGGCAATTAGCAGTGCAGCAGCGGCC
Source organism: archaeon HR01 (assembly GCA_002898355.1). GTDB lineage: Archaea > Thermoproteota > Nitrososphaeria_A > Caldarchaeales > Caldarchaeaceae > HRBIN01. The sequence continues at coordinate 43,895 of BEHD01000013.1, forward strand.
GGAGCTATAGTGGGCGTCGGTATTGTGGCCGGCTTGGGAGGATATCTCGCCGGGGCCTCCACAGGAGGTAGGGTTGAGACAGCCACCGTGACCAATGTCCAGACCCAGACACAAACCGTTACAGCCCCACAGCTTCCCAGAGAAGTGAAGATAGGAGTGATTCTGCCCCTAAGCGGTGAGCTAGGCCCGATAGGCATTAAGATGCTCAACGGCGCTAAGCTGGCTGAGACCCTTATCAATAGATGGGGAGGATTATCCGGTAGTACAGTCACAGTGGTGGCGGAGGACAGCCTCGCCCTCCCCGACAAGGCTCTGGATGCTGTGAAGAAGCTAGTTGAGGTGGATGGCGTGCAGGTTATAGCCGGCCCAGCCACCAGCGTAGAGGTTTTAACTGTTGCAGACTACGCCACCTCTAGAAAGGTCCCGCTCATCAGCATGTCGGCCACCGCAGCGTCCATCTCGAGGATTGGCGGACAATACATCTTCAGAGTTGTGCCCAGCGATGCGGTACAGACACAGGCCCTAGCAGACCTTATAAGGTCTCAGGGCATCCGACGGCTAGCCACATTCGTGGTATCCAACGACTACGGAATAGGAATTGAGGGGGGTGTGAAGGCCCAGCTTGGCGATATTGTGGTACTTAGCATACGGTATGACCCGGCCAAGGGTGACTATAGGGAGGAGCTGAGCAGGATAAAGGATGCCAACGTGGATGCGATACTCTGGGCCACATGGGTTGAGAGCGGTATAGTTGCTATGAAGCAGGCCTCAGACCTAGGCCTCACCAATATCAGAAGCTTCGGAGCTGAGGGGATGAGGGACACATCCTTCTTCGCAGACGCGAAAGCCGCCGAATACCTACTCCAGACCAATATGATGGGAACAAGCCCCAGCGCTCCAGCGGAGACACTCGCATCTAAACAGTTCGTGGAGGATTATAAGCGGGAGTTCGGTGAAGAGCCAGGCCTCTTCGGCGACACCACATACGATGCCACCATGGTCGCCGCACTCGCTATAGCCAGGGCTGGAGTATACGATGGAGCCAAAATCGCCAGCCAAATCAAACCAGCAGCATACCACTATGTGGGCCCCAGCGGCCACAAGATGATGAACGAGTCAGGGGACGCCGTGCTAGCCACATATGATATATGGCGGGTTGCAAAACGGGGAGACGAATACGTCATAGAGTCTATGGGAAGCTGGGACACGGCTGCAGGACTTAAAATATAAAACTCATAATTTTTTATTTTCCCTATTTCTCTTTCCCAGCTTTGGGAGAACGATGTGGTTTTAGAGCCGTCAACCCTACAGACAGTGACCAACGGCCTCATTACGGGAAGCATCTATTTTCTTGCAGCTGTAGGGCTTACACTGCAGTATCAGCTGATGAAGTTTCCTAATCTCTCCCATGCGGAGCTTTTCGCCGTGGGAGCCTTCGTCACCTATCTGCTGGCTGATGTGGTGAAGCTGGGGTTCTGGCCAGGCCTAGCCTTCAGCATGTTATTCACTGGCGGTGTTGCCGCCGCTCTCTACATAACAGTCTTTAAAACCCTTATCAAGCGTGGGGCTACACTTTTACATCTTATCATAGCATCTGCGGGTCTGGGTATACTTCTGAGGTATTTGATGTGGGAGATTGCGGGGAGAAAATCTTATTTCTACTCCCATGTATTCTCTCCCTTCGATGTGGGTCCTGTTAGGCTTACGACCCTATGGCTCGCCATGATTGTGGTGGCTGTTGCCTCGCTAATCGCTCTTCTCCTATTTCTCTCTAGAACTAGGGTTGGTAAGGCTTTACGCGGTCTTGCCAGCAACCCCGTTCTCGCCAGACTCTCTGGGGTTAGATCTGAAGCAGTCATAGTTCTAGTCTGGGCGGTTTCGGGTATGCTGGCAGCCCTGGGAGGAACACTCCGAGCAGCCGATACAAGAATTATCCCTGAACTGGGGGTGGAGGTTCTCATACCCATGTTCGCTGTCTCAATCCTAGGAGGAATCGGGAGCGTAAGCGGGGCCTTTGCAGCGGCCTACATCATAGGATTGTCGGAGAGCTTCGGGGTTGTTGCTCTAAGTCGGATGGGGCTGTCAACAGAGTATAAAGCGTTAATAGCCTTCGCAGCTCTGGTGGCCACTATAATAGTCCTGCCCACAGGTTTAAGCTCTCTCATCTCTAAAGAGAGGATGAGACGTGACTAATCTAGACCTCTTCATATTGGATAGCGTCATAACGGCTGGCTACTTCGCTATACTCGCCCTCAGCCTCAACATAGAGTATGGGTATTCGGGGCTTATAGATTTCGGCAAGGCAGCCTTCTTCGCATTGGGGGCGTATACCTCTGCGCTTCTAGCCATCAACGGCTATCCAGCGGCCCTGGCTGTAGCCGTGGCCATGCTTGTCTCAGGACTTGGTGGACTGGCGATATCGGTGCCTGCCATCAGGGTGAGAAGTGACTACCTCGCCATCATAACCTTGGTTTTCGCAGAATCTATCAGGGTTGTTCTCAAGAATGAGAGCTGGCTGGCCGGAGGTGTTCTGGGGATACGTGGAATACCACCCATGATAGACCTGCGCAACATATCCTATGACATTCACTTGGTCGGGCAAGCCATATTCGTCCTACTACTCTTCACGGTCTTCGCAGTTGTGGGCTGGCTTCTCACCAACTCCCCATTCGGCAGAATATTGAGGGCCATCAGAGAGGATGAGCTGGCCTCCAGCGTCTATGGCAAGAACAACACAGCCGTCAAGGCGGTTGTATTCAGCCTAGCCTCAGCCATGTCCGGCGCTGCGGGGAGCTTCTACTCACAGTATGTGGGCTTCGTCTCACCCGACCTCTTCATACTAGCCATCACTCTGCAGATATGGATTATGAGTATTCTGGGTGGGCCTGCCACAATTCTCGGCGGCTTGGCTGGGGCTATTTTATTCACCTCTATCGGGAGAGGGACGAGGATATTGAAGGACTACCTCAACCTCCCCATAGACGCCAACAACATGATGTTCATACTCACCGGCGTCCTACTGGTCTTGGTGGTTACCTTCAGGCCGACTGGGTTGCTGAAGGAGGGGAGAATAAGGAGTGGGGGACGCTGACACCATCCTAGAAACTAGGAGCCTCAGCCTATCCTTTGGAGGGCTAAAGGCTGTAGATGATGTAAGTCTCAAAGTAGAGCGTTCCAAGATATTCGGCCTCATAGGACCGAACGGCAGTGGGAAAACCTCCCTCTTCAACTTGATAACTGGAGTCTACAGGCCTGAAGTGGGGCGGATATTCTTCGATGGGCGGGAGATAACGGGGCTCCCACCACATAAGATATACAGGCTGGGTATCGTGAGAAGCTTCCAGTTTCCCAGACTCTTCTACAGGATGTCTGTATTGGACAACCTCGTCTTCGCTGCCAGAAACCAAAGGGGTGACAACCCTGTTGCAGCAGTCTTTGGTAGAAATATTTACCGGAGGCAGGAGAGGTTTTTCATGGAGAGGGGGCTGGAGATTCTAGAGAGGCTGGGCCTCGCAGAATATGCGGATAAAGTTCCCAGCGAGCTCTCTGGAGGTCAGCTCAAGCTTCTGGAGCTGGGCCGTGCTATTATGGCTGAGCCAAAGCTGCTTCTCCTAGATGAGCCGGCGGCCGGAGTAAGCCCCATCCTAGTATCGAAAATATTTAAGACAATATCACAGCTCAGGGAGAGGGAGGGGCTGACCGTTTTCATAATTGAACACAGGCTTAACGTGGTGGAGGAGTACACTGACTGGGTATATGTAATGCATCGTGGAAGGCTATATCTTAGCGGGCCCCCCGGAAAGGTGCTGGGGGATAGACGTCTCATGTCCATATATGTAGCGGGGGATGCTGCGGTTGACGAGGCTTGAGATAAGGAATCTCCGCGCTGGATACGGACGTGTAGAGATAATACATGGCGTGGATTTGGAGGTGGGTGAGAGGGAGATTGTGGCTATTATAGGGCCGAATGGTAGCGGCAAATCCACCCTCCTAAAGAGTGTGGTGGGCCTCACGAATATTTTCTCAGGAAATGTGCGACTGGATGGTTTGGAGCTTGTCGGGCGTAGCACGGAGGATATAGCTAGGGCGGGCGTGGCTTTCACACCTCAGGTAGACAACATATTCACCAACCTAACATGCGATGAGAATCTTGAGTTGGGAGGATACAACATATCGGATAAGAGGTTACTGGACAGAAGGAAGGCTGAGATGTATAATATCTTCCACGAGATTGGCAGGCTCAGGGATAGGAGGGCCGGTTTATTGAGTGGTGGTGAGAGGCAGATGGTGGCATTAGCGAGGGCTTTGATATCGAAGCCCAAGATTCTGATGTTGGATGAGCCTACCGCCAACCTCTCCCCCAAGGCAGCCTCATCCGTGGCCAAGAAGGTGTTGGAGATAAAGGAGGGAGGCATACCGGTTGTTCTTGTGGAGCAGAACGTCAAATTCGCCTTGGACCTGGCCGACAGGATGTGCGTCCTAGTTTCAGGTGTTAAAACATTTGAGGGGAGTCCACAGGAGCTGATGGAGATGGACCTCCAGCAAGTGTTTCTGGGGTTGAAGGGTAGGTCGGGTGGTTAGAGGGATGGCTTCATCGTAGGCTCTGCCCCAAGTTTCGTGTCTGATATCTTCCGGAGGGCGTTCTCATAAGCCTCTATAATCCTTCTTATCTCTTCATCTCCGTGGCTGAAAGTGATTCCATGGTGGAAGAGCTTATAGGGTAGGTAGAAGACACCGTCGGCTAGCAGGCTCTCCCTGAAGAGTTTATAGGCAGAATCGTTTGCCTTCACCGCGTCTCTGTAGTTGTAGACAGGCCTATCTATGAAATAGTTTTGAAACTGTCCAGCCAGTCCCTGCGCCCTTGCAGCCACATTCAGCTCAGCAGCCATCTCATTGAACCTTCTCACCAAGAAATCTGTCTTCTCATGTAGATGGCTTGGGACATCTCTCTTCACTATCTCGGATATTGTGGCCTCGGCGGCGGCAAGAGCTAGCTGGTATCCATTGAATGTTCCCGAGTAGGAGACCCTACCAGTAACAGGGGCCGAGATATTCATCACATCTTCAACACCGGCCACTGCGCTTAGTGGAAAGCCGTTGGACATGGCTTTGCCTAGTGTGGTGATGTCTGGCCTCACCCCATAGTATTGCTGGGCGCCTCCAGGAGACGGTCTAAAACCCGATATTATCTCATCAAAAATAAGAAGCACATTGTATCTCTCGGTCAACTCCCTAATCTCCCTGAGATATCCATCTCTAGGAGGTATGACACCCATACCATGAGCCACAGGCTCCAACAAGACACATGCTATATCGTGATGCCTCTTTCTCAGAAGCTTCTCCAGCACTTCAGAGTCGTTGTAGGGAACCACCAGAGTCTTCTCAACACCATCCATCAAACCCTTGGTCTCTACGACGGTTTTTGGCTCTTCATACTGTCCCGCATCCTCTAAGGATGGGAAGAGGCTTACGTGGACGGGGTCATACCATCCATGATATTCTCCCTCACACTTGACAATCCACTGCCTGCCTGTGTATCCTTTAGCTATTGTGACAGCTTTAGCTACAGCCTCGCTTCCTGTACATGCGAACCTAACCACCTCCGCCGAAGGCACTATATCATGGATAAGCTTAGCTACTCTGTAAGCCAGCTCCGTCTCGTAGGATGTGGTTATACCTGACTCGAGGGCTGCCTCCACAGCCTCCAAGACCGTTGGATACTGGTATCCTAGGATGACGCCACTATGGCTTATGACGCAGTCGATATACTTGTTCCCGTCTATATCCCAGATGTAAGGGCCCTCAGCCCTGCGGAAGTAGATTGGGTGGGGTGGATAAAATCTAAGATTGGAGTTTACGCCGCCGGGTATTATTTTAGACACTTTGTTGAAGTGCTCCCACGAACGGTTCAGCCCTACCATGCACTTATGAGTGTGGACGTGTCTATTAAGATGATTGCTTGAAGGCGTGGAATATCTGCCCTGGCCGCAGGACCGATATGCCTGACACCTCACCCACAACCTCCACTAGTATAATCCAGTCTGGGTTCTCCAAATCCACCCTCCTGTCAACCCTAGCCGCCACCGCCTTGACTATCTCCATACTGTGGATAGTTGTTCTCCTCTTCTCCACCGTCACCCGGAAGGACTCGTCAACACCTATCTTACCCTTCAACCTCTCAACACATTCAGCTATCTTTACCGGGTCGGTATCGGTCAACACCTCTATCGGTATAACCCTTATCAGATATCTAACGCTTAAGGGGTCATCACGAAATTTTGAGGCTATCCCAGAGACTACGTCGAAAGGATTCAGAGATGTCTGGGCCAGCACAAGCCCTGCCAGAGAAACAGTCACGGCGTCGGCAGCCTCATCACCCATCAGATACAAGAGATCCAGAAGCTCCCTCCTAGCCCTCCTCTCGGCTCCCCTATCCGTGGTGGCTATGAGGTTGAAGGCTATCATACCCTACCACTAAGACGTCATACCTCCTTAATAATTGTCGGATGCCGCCTATGCTATAGATATGCCATCCTAGGAAAGTTCTTCATTTAAAACTATATAGCCGTCACAGCCGCATAACATGGAGCCTTGGCAGAAACCCTCGGTGGATGGCTTAGAAAACTGGAGGAGAACAACCTATTACAGCGTATCAGCCAGCCAGTATCGATTCATGAAGTGGCTGACATCATCTCCAGAAACTATATGAAGGCTACACTTATTGAGAGAATAGACGGTTATGATATTCCTCTGGCGGCCAACATCGCCTCCAACAGGAAGATGATAGCCTTGGCCTTGGGTGTGGGAGAGGATGAGGTTGTTGGGGAGCTGGAGAGGAGAACGCAGAGGAGGATACCGCCTGTCCTGGTGGATGATGGGCCGTGTAAAGAAGTTGTGAAGACGGGAGATGATGTGGACCTCACGGTCTTCCCCCTACACCTGCAGCACGAGCTAGATGCCGCACCCTACATCACGGCCTCTGTGGCAATAGCTAAAGACCCGGAGAGGGGTGTGTATAACCTTGGAATCTATAGGATGATGCTTAGAACAAGCCGGGAGACAGGGGTTGATGTAACAGCACCCCACAAGCTAAGGGCCTACTATCAGAGGGCTCTGGAGATGGGCAAGCCCCTAGAGGTGGCCGTGGTGGTAGGCCTCCCCACAATAGATCTTCTGGGCTCTCTTATCTCCTCGCCCTATGACGTGGATGAGTATGAGGTCTTGGGCGGCATCCGCGGAGAGCCTGTGGAGCTGGTAAAATGCGAGACAATAGACGTATACGTTCCATCCAATGCCGAGATTGTTCTGGAGTGTGAAATGCCTCCAATAGGGTGGACGGTGGATGAGGGGCCTTACGGGGAATTCACAGGCACCTATGGCGGGCTAAAGATGAACCCGGTGATGCGGGTTAAGGCGATAACCCACCGCCGTAACCCCATTTTTCTCTCAGCCACCCATGGTGGTAGAAGGCCGGGCCGGACAGACCTTCACCTACTTTTCCCCATCATTGAGCTAGACCTTTACAGAGCCCTCAGACAGGCGGGAATAGATGTGAGGGGGATAAGGCTTCATCCAGGTGGCGCCGGAATGTGGGCTATTGCCAGCATTAGGCCAAGGGCGCCTGGCGACTCTAAGACAGCGCTGGCCCTTCTGCTTACGGCGTCGAGACAGGCGTTCCCAAAATACGCTGTTGTGGTGGATGAGGATATAGACATCTATGATGATGAGCAGGTGGTGTGGGCTATGACGTATAGAGCCCAGCCGTCCGAGGACATCCTCATCCTTGACGGCCTCAAGGCCATCCCGCTGGACCCCTCTCTCCCATCTGATATGCCGCCAGTCACAACATCCAAGATGGGTTTCGACGCCACCATACCTGTAGACCGGCCGAGACAGAGGTTTGAGCCATGCCTACCACCCAAACCAATAACAGAAGACCGAAAACAAGAGGTATCGGAAGAGGACCTTCTAAAAATGCTGGATAAGCCAAGATACTTAGCAGAGCTGGCCCGGAATTATACAGGCACTGCCTACCGTAAATTCCTCAAAACAATGGCAAATCTCAGGGAGAGAAACCTCATAGCCCGAGACCAGCAGGGCAGATATGTGAGGAAACAGGGATAGCGTCATCCCCCTCTTTTCTGGATGGCATCTTGGTGTTGAGGTTGGTGATAATCAAATGCTTGCTAACAGGAATCGCAGCCGACATGGCGTTCGGATAGCCATGGCTTGTGAAAGGGGGGCTTGACGTATATAAGTTGGCTTTAATGGGGTTTCCTCTGGTGCTGTTCTGTTGATGCCTCCAGCCGGCCACCCCATTTTCTCCTCTCCACTATTCTTCGGGATGGCATTCACGGTCCGCCATACATATAACTTGGCTCGGTCGTGTGTGTAGGTGATGCTATGGCCGTTTCTAGGGTGAAGTTTGCGATTCCGAAAGGCTCCCTCGAGGCCGCTACATTGGATATACTGTCTAGGGCTATGCTCAAACTCCATGGTGCAGACAGGACATACAGGCCTGTTGTGGACGACCCGCTCCTTGAAGTGAAGATTTTAAGGCCTCAGGAGATACCTGTTCTCGTCGAGTCCGGCGCCTACGATATAGGGATTACTGGGCTGGACTGGGTGAGGGAGACAGGTGCCGATGTGCTTGAGCTGATGGACCTTGAGTATGGACGTGTGCAGCTGGTGGTGGCAGAGCCCAACACCAAGAACCATCAGTCGCTGGCCGAAATCATAATGGACCATCCCAGCCTCAAGATATCTACAGAATATCTTAACACCACCTTAAAACATGTCATGGCCAACCCTGTATATAGACGGCTTTACGGCAGCCTCCAACCCATGGTTGTTACGCCTTGGTGGACGAGGGGTGAGAATGAGAAGGTGAAGATATTTCTAAGTTTTGGAGCTACCGAGGCTAAGCCTCCCGAGGACGCCGACATTATAGTGGACGCATCCCAGACAGGTATTACGCTGGAGAAGAACAACCTAAGGGTTGTGGAGGTTATAGGCGAGTCTACGGCCCGGCTTATAGCCAACCGGGAATCCTACAAGGATGCCGAGAAGAGGGAGAAGATACTGGATATAGTGACGCTTCTGAGGGGTGTTGTGGAGAGCGGCAAGAAGCTTCATGTTTTTGCCAACGTTAGAGAGGAGAATCTATCCCAGCTACTCACGCTTCTCCCCAGCCTGAAAAGCCCTACCATCAGCCCGCTCTCGGTTAAGGGATGGTACGCTATAAACACGGTGATACCTAAAGGAGAGCTTCTCAAGATATTACCCACACTGAGAAGGCTAGCCCAAGGCCTTGTCATACATGAGCCACAACTCATCCTACCCCTGGAAGACATTGTGAAAGAGAGCGAGAAGAACAACCCCTGAATAGTATAGCGTCTTTGGAGGCATCAGCAGGCATATCAACAAGTTGAAGATGAAAAATAGCGACGTACAAAATAGGGGAGTTGCCGAATCTAATTTTTCCATTTTTTGCCCTAAATCTGAGGTCAGCATCACCATCGGCTGAACCTCCACCACATTCCGTTTCCTTGGGTATGTTGGAATAATGTGTGCGGCCGCCGGGATTTGAACCCGGGATCCCCAGCGTGGCAGGCTGGTAACAGGTATTATGCTATGTCCTGACCAGACTAGACTACGGCCGCACACCATGCGTCATATGATTGGAGGTTTTTAAATATTCATCTTCGTAGGAATATAAATAACTACATGCTCCAAGCGCTTCTACCTACCGTAGCAGATATCCCTCTTTATCATCCTCGTCTCCTCATGGTTGAATAGGCGGCCAACACCGCTAGAAAGACCAAGGCGACGCCGGCTGCGATGAAGGGGTTCACTATGTTGGAGGCTGCTAGGCCGACCCCGATGACCAGTGATATCCCGCCCCATAGGATGTAGTAGAGCTGGTCCTTAGAGGAGGCTCCGTACACGGCCGTATATATCCCGAATATCGAGAGGACCAGGCCCAGAGCCGTTAGAGGTTCGACAGACACAGCTCCAGACCCTCCCAAGATGAGGAGTGCCCCAGCTGAGACTAGTATGGTGACAAGGGCTCCGGCTCCATACTTTATCATGATATCTGGGCACCGCATTCGGGGCAGAATTTGGCGCCCGGCTGTACTGGATGACCGTTAGGGCATGTGGAAGCCATCTTTGCACCGCACTCTGGGCAGAACTTGTACCCCTGAGGTACTTCATGGCCGTTGGGGCATCTCACCGTCGGCAGCTGTGGTGTTATCGGCTTGCCGCAGCTCCCGCAGTATCTGACACCTTGTGGGTTTTGGAAGCCGCAGTGGGGGCATGCCACAAGGACTGTTTGGGCCTGCTGTGCGGGGGGCTGGAAGAGGGGAGGTATCACAGCTATTCCCGCGCCAATGGCCGCACCCTGGCTCTGGGAGAGGGCCTCAGCCGTCTTGGTGACGGTCTGCATCCTCAGAACCTCAGCCGCCGGCACGCCCTGCCTCAGGAAGAATATCCTATCCCTCCACTCGGAAGTCGTGTCCAACCCCTCAAACTTGACATCTATCAGCTCAAGCCCTATCCTAGAGAAGGCTGAGCCGACAGCGTTCCTAGCCATGAAGCTGGTCTCATCCAGCTTTCCGTAGACATCCACTATGCTGTGCTGGCTCAGCTCGTCGATGAAGGATTGGTTGAAGTATCCCCTGATGAAGTCCTGAAGCTGTTCCGTGGAGTAGGCTCCCTGGGAGCCGACCACCTCTTGGACGAAGAGGTTGGGCTCTGCAACCCTGAACCAGAAGCTTCCAAAGAACTTCAGGGGCGCCAGCTCCTTCGTCTGCCCCTGCGAGCCGAACTTACCCTGAAACTGCTTGAGCGAGACAAAGATAACTGAGGCTTTGAAAGGCACCCTGTCGAAGCCGGTGAAGGCGGATAACAGCTTGCCTAGGAGGGGTAGGTTGGCTGTTGTGATAACATGCCTGCCAGCCCTGAAGACATCGTAGGCTTTCCCATCCCTGAGAAAGACCGCAGCCTGCGACTCCTCGACGATTAGGCTGCTCCCCCACTCTATCTCATCTATAGGATATCTCCATACGATGTCGGAATCTCTAGCACCTGTCCACTGTATAACCTTTGGCATCAGCCTGTCACCTCCACCAGACCCTTCAGTATTCCCGCCCTCACATCTATAAGATGGTCCAGCTCGGCGACTGCGGCCCTCACCTCGTTGAGTTTAGCCCTCCAACCCTCAGAGCCGGTATCCATGGCTACGAGGTCTGAGACCAACGCCTTGACAGACTCTGCCTTTTCTATAAGCTTGAGGTCGTGGTTCAGCACTTCGTCCAACCTGTCCTCCCGGACCTTGACCGCGTCGAAGAGTCCAGCATATCCTGAGACGGCCTTGTCGATGCGCTGGGTAGCCCTGTCCAGCTCCGCCCTGAGGTTCTCGAAGGTGAATCTGATGTCCTGGTCGTTGGCCAGGGTTCTCGCCGCTGAGGGGGTTAGGGGCCTGTTGAGAATCGATCTACTCTCCATGAGAGCCATGCTTACTCTTCTCCTGACGAGGATATCGGCCTCCCGCCTCATCTCCTTCTCCTTATACCCCCTATACCCCGGTATGTAGCTGGCTATCCTTTCAAGAAGCCCCATCTCCCTCCTAATACGCTCAACACTCAACGATTACACTCTCCCCCGGATAAACATCGAGAGGCATCATATAAGTCATATATCGTCTGCGGTCCTCGGTTAACCGTATCATGGCTTCTCGATGCAACACCCTAAAATCTGCCATCCTTCCAGTGCTAGCGTCGCAGCTCTTTCAACAGTTCCCTGCCCAAGTCCGAGGTTGTTCTCCCCGTAAGTTTCTCTCTGGCTTTGGTGGGTTTGAGGCTTCTCCAGAAGTAGATGATGGCTGCGGCTAAGAATCCCAGGAAGGCCGACGTAGCTGGCAGGGTGCCGAAAGACCATAGTAGAGCCGCCATCAAAACCCCCGCTATAATATGCGCTGCCCCCATTCCTGCATAGCTTGCCTTCTCCAGAATGTCGGGCGGATAGGTTGCCTCAACCACCCTTGACGACGATGCGTCTATCAGGGCCCTGTACTGCCGGCCCTTAAAAATGTATACCACCTCCCAGACAGGGACGTAGACAAGTACGAGGTCTGATATCTTGATTTCATCGTTTCTTGATGTGACCTCGACGACCTCTCTTCCTATCATCTTGGTCAGCTCCGAGGCCGCAATCTCCCTAAACATTTTTTCAGCCTCATCCCTTGTAACTGTTGCACCATGTAGTACGCCACCTTTCTGCTTAACGTATTCGTGGCTGAAGTAGAGCCTGCCTCTGGAGACCGCCGTCATCTCATCAATCTTTATCTCTGGGGAGGCTGGTATGGCTGCCTCGATGTATTTCTCGAATACGCCAGATTCCTGCTTTGTGATTGTTCTTACTGTTCGATATCCTCCCATTTCCGGGTTTCCGTATTCCAAGTCTTCTCCCACCCCCGTGAATGATGTCTTCGCCTCAACCGTGGCGGTCCAGAAGGGTAGGAAGTGGAGCTTCACATCCTTGAGTATGATGTTGAAGGGCAGCGACTCCTCATAACCTGTCTGCTTCTTCACCCATAGAAGGAAGTTCTCTATCGCCCTGCTGCTATCGTAGTGGACCGGCAGCACGTATCTCTGCTCGTCTTGGAAGGTTTTGAAGGAGAAGCCGCAGTACCTGCATTTTATCGCCACATCACCCTCCCTCACCTCGTGGAGTGCGCCGCAGTTGGGGCATTGGTATTCTGTGTTGGTCATTTCAGGCCACCACCATCAAATCCCTTTCCTCACCGGCCTTCATCAGCCTCTGCTCCTGAGACGCCGTATATGCACCTACGGCTCCCGCTATCATCGAGGCCACTGGAGGGCCGGCTACTATGGCCAGCTTGAGCTCGTCCGGTATTTCCTCTATCCAAATCAATGGCTGGAGCGCTACAGTGGCTAGGGAGATGGCTAGGATGGCGGCCGCTGCTGCGATGGATCTCACCGCCCTACCTTTCATGGTTAACGGTAGCTCGGCCATGAGGGGCTTGACAGAGCCTCTGACGCCGTCAAATGAGAGCCTGTAGGATTTTCCAGCCGACTCGTAGCGGGCTTCGACGATAGGATAGAGTACAAGCAAAGCCGTTGACTGGGTAGCCTCAGTATAGCAGTCGAAGACCTTGGTGGCCATAGCCTCAACCCTCCTCCTATGCTCTTCGGCGGCTCTTGTCTTCGCAGCCTCCACAGCCTCTTTCATGTCAAGCTCGGAGCCTATGGCGGCCCAACCCTTCAACATCTGCGGGTTGATTGGCTGAGACTCCGTCCGCCGTCTCAGGACACTGTTCTTCACCAGTCCCAGGCCGAAAACGGATTCAAACCTTCTCCCGTAAACCGCCACCGCTACCTTCTCTCTAATGACTCCTTTAACAGGAATGTACACGGTGTAGGTGGTTGTCCTTCTTCCGGTAGTCTTGGTTCTAATCTCCCTTCTATAGCCGTTATATCTAGTGCTGACATCCATCTCCACCACCCAGAAGGGAACCATGACCGCTCTTACCTCCCTAACCGATGCATCACCTACTCGAGACCTGACGAAAGAATCTACTGCCGTCCTGACAGCTCCCCAGTCTTCACACTCAATCATCAAAGGCTTGACCTGAACCCCCTCAAGAGTCGTGGCCAGCCCGCAGTAGTTACAGATCAGAACCACTGTATCGGGTGAGAGCTCTATTGGCGCACCGCAGTTGGGGCATTTTCCCGCCAGCCCTTCCCTCTCCATATTGGCATGACATAAATCCGGCTGTTAATAATGTATGTGCTTAGAGCTGGATAGGCTTAGAGTCACCGGGGCGATATATCATTCCTAATCCTCTTCAAAGCTATCCCTCTCGCAGTACCTTCAACATATCTCGATGTAAGCTCTATCTCCTCAAGCCACTTGATGCTCTGATAGCAGTGCTGCCGTGGGAAAACAAGCCTCAAGGGCCCCCCATGCTCGTGGGCCAGCACCTCTCCACGATGTTTATAGGCTACAACCATGTCACCTATCTCGGATAGGGGAAAACATTCGGAGTACTCCCCGGACTTGAAGACCACGTATCGTGCATCCGGCAGGGGGCCGGCCATCTCCAGCAAGGTGCCAACCCTGACACCGAGCCATTCCGTGTCGGGCACCACCCAACCCTCCAAACATCGGAAGTCAAAGGTGAGGGATGTTGGAGGAAACCGCATTATCTCCTCCAAGGATAGCTCGAGGGTCTTCAAGACCTGGCCACAGATCTTCAGACGCCATCTACTGGCTGGTGGCTGTGATGCTGGGAATGTTGGGAGCCTTTCGAGAATATGGTCCATACACCGGTTAGATGTCACCGCCAGGATATATTTTTTATCGGCGGCTAGGCGCTCTATCCCTGAAAGACATGAATAGGGTCTGCTTCGAGACATCTCTCGTTAAAGGGGTTAAATTATGTTGGAGATTTCTCTCAGGCGATGAGGGAGAGGTTATCAGCTGATAGGAGGGTTGCGATTCCCGGGATAGCTCTGGCTACTCTCACAGGGTTAGCTGGAGTCTTCCTAGGTGCTCTCTGGCTACTCTCCATCTCCAACCCCCAATTATCCACGGCATATGTTATACATCATCCTAAGCTGGTGTTGTATGGTTTTGTCTACACATTCATAGCCTCTGTCGCGTCAGTTCTTGTCCCAAGGTTCAGAGACATACCTCCGGAGCAGAATGTAAGACTTAGGCAGGTCTCTATTGTACTACTGGCTGGGGGTGTGGCCCTGTCCATCACTGTCTACCCTTTCAACCTTCTAGGGTATCTGTCTGCGTTCTCGGGAGCGCTGGTCTTGGCGGTTCACACTGCAAAGGTACTGGGCAGGCCTAAAGGATGGCTGGCCCCTGCTGATCCTTTGATTGTTCTCTCGATGGTTTTGATGGCTGTTGCCATAGCAGTCCACGGCTGGCTGGAGCTATCGGGGGTCAGCCCCTTCTTAAGGGAGGGGATGCTACAGCTCGCCCTTTACGGAGCCCCAGCCTCCATGATTTTCGGCATAGGCATCAAGACCGTACGCTTCCGGATTAACCCCACCATGAGGAGGGATCTATGGTGGATGCTCACACCCACCCAACTTCTCACATCGTCCACAGCATTAGCTGCTATCGTAAGTGGCAGCCAGCCCCTCGAGACGCTATCATCCACGTTTTTCCTCGCCTCATCGGTTTTGTGGGTCTTCTCCGTTGATGCTTTTCGCCGAATTCCGAGCGGGCTGTGGATATCTAGGATGGATGAAAGGGATAGGGCTAGATACCTCTATTTTTCCATGCTCTACGTCATCGCCTCAGCCTGGCTCCTAGCAGCCTCAACCCTAGGGCTACTGACCCCACTAAGCAGGTTAACATATCCGACGGCCTGGTATTATCTTAGAGACAGCTTCATACACTCATTTACTGTAGGCTTCATAGCCAACATGATACTGGCCTACTCACCGATAATTCTTCCAAGCCTTCTATCTGGCCGGACACCCTACATCGGACTAAGCTATCTTCCCGCCATCATGCTGAACACGGGAAATATAGCGAGGATTGCATGGTTTCTCTCTGGGGCTTCACCGGAGACAATCATTACAGCAGGCATATCACTCCTGTATTTCTCCTCGATTGGTCTAACGTTAGCCATGATGCACAGGCTGCGTTAGAGGGATGATTTTCCATCTACTAGATTTCGTCTGCAAGCTCCTCAAGCCTGTGATGCTCCCCCTCACCCAACTCCCTCAACTCGACATCCTCATAACAACTATTCGTTCTCTCTCTATCCCCCTCATCGGCCACCTTCTCACCCATGGGGAAAAGAATGTCATTCTCTTTCGCTATATGCTGTCTTATCAGGTTGATATAGTCCTCACAGATATTAAGCACCTCATCCAACCCCCTACCCTCAGCAAAGTACATCTCTGCGGCTTTCTCTAAACGCCCTATCAGCTGGCGGCCTATCTCATGCTCATACAACATCACCCCAATGGGCCCACCTTCACGAGGTATACCCCTCCTCTCCAAGCATGGGAAAAGACATCTCTCTTCCTTACCATGATGACATCTATCCGTAAAAAGTTTCGCAAACTCGATAAACTTCTCCAGACTCTCTCGTTCTATGTTATTCGTCCGCCTCCATTCCGCCACCCTAGTCTCAAGCCTGTCAACAACCCTTAGGATAACATCATGGTCTCTCGCAAGGGAATATGTTAAACCCTCCATGCCAACAGCCTGTCAAGCTCAGTATTAGGTTTTAATGATGTAATATCCGGAACCTACTTCATGGGAAAGGTGATTAATCTCCTAAACGGTGAATAATTCATGGAATATAGATGGGTGTTTTTCGTTCTCTTGACACTTCTGGTCTGGGGTTGCTGGGGTTTTCTTACTCGTGTGGCTGCCGCATCTCTTGGCTGGCGTGACACGACCGCTATTGCGGCCATAGGAAACATGATTGCGGCAGTATCCTTTATCATGTTATCGAGGGCAGAGCTGGCCCCCCAGTCTCCATCATGGTTTGCAGCATTGTCTGCTGGTGTGCTAGGCTTTCTCGGAGCCCTCACATTCTACGTCGCCGTAGACCAGAACCCATCCAGCTTGGTCATAGTAGCCACCTCCCTCTACCCAATCATAACCATCATATTGTCAGTGCTACTGCTGGGTGAGAACATGTCAGTGAGGCAGATGGTAGGAGTTGCCTTCGCCATCCTAGCCCTCATCCTGATTTCTGGCAGATAGCCGTGTAACGGTTTTCAGCCAATATTGCTAAAGATTTGGCGGCCCCGGATGAATCATAAAAAGATTTATAGGTCTAAACCGAGTTAGAAGGTAATGCTTGTGGTTCCACCTCTCCATGAGTGGGGCTACACTGCCATCCTCCTCGCCTGGGTTCTCTTCACAGCCCTCATACTGACTAGGTGGACATACAACGTGATGAGGGGCAGAGGCCTTGAACATAACGTGGCGGTCTATTACAACAGGAAATTGATTCACGTCCTAGCAGGTGCCACAGTAGCTCTTGCAACACCGTTCGTCTTCACCTCATACCTTCCCATAGCAGTTATGGTAATCATCCTAGCTGTCGGGAACTACATACCCCACAGAACGGGAAAACTAATGCACTGGTATCAGGTGGCTGAGAACATGTATGAGGTGAACTTCATCATCATGTGGGGGATTATCATGGGGATAGGGTTCCTGCTGGGAAATATCCTGCTTAGCATAGTGGCGATAATGTTTATGGCCGTAGGTGACGGTGTGACAGGGCTGGTCCGCAACCTACTATATCGGCGACGGACAAAAGCGTTTGCGGGGAACCTGGCCATGATGGCTTTCTGCATACCCGCAGGTTTTATGGCCTTCGGCTTTGCTGGAGCTGTTGGAGGGCTTCTGGCATCGCTGGTGGAGAAGTTCGAATTCGGCCCCATAGACGACAACATAACCGTCCCCACAGTCGGTCTAGCCTCAATCCTGCTACTCCACCCAATCCTACCGTAGCAGATGCAAATATTTAGAAAAAACTTTTTTGATAGTGAACATATGTAAAAATGTGGATGCAATACTCCGCTACTTCGGTGTCCACATCATAACCTCCCGGCAAACTATAGAGAGAACCCTCCAGCTCACCACGTTTGTCGACAGGCTCTCCTACGACCATGTAAGAGTGGGCGACCACATCCTCATACCCGACACCGGAGCCGTGTACCCCAACGCCCACACAATCCTAAGCGCCATGGCCGTCCTCACAAAAAGAGTCAGACTCTCGACAGCTGTCACCGACAGCTATAGACGGCATCCAGCCGAGATAGCACAGGCGGTAGCGACCCTCGACGTGTTGACCTCGGGGAGGGCGATGTTGGGGATAGGGGCAGGTGAAGTGATGAACCTGGAGCCGTTTGGAATCGAGTGGGTCTCACCGGTTAGAAGGCTCAGAGAGGCTGTGGAGGTTATTAGACTTCTATGGTCAGCGACACCGGATAAACCCGCAACATACAGGGGGAGAATCTTCCAGCTCAGAGACGCCTTCCTACAGGTCAGCCCACTCCAGAAGCCTACACCACCGATATACATAGGTGCCGCAGGACCTAAGACTCGTGAACTGGCGGGGATGATAGGCGACGGCTGGCTTCCAGTAGCCGTTGAAACCCCAAAAACACTGAAGAGACATCTGGAGGATGTGGAGAAAGGTGCGGAAAGGTCAGGTAGAAGGGCTGACGAGCTAGATATCGATGTCACAGTATATACGGCCATCAGCGACGATTTTGAAGAATCCTACCAATGCGTGGCGCCGTCGGTGAAGGGGGTGCTAGTCCAGCAGAGAGAGGTGCTGAAGGAGCTCACCGGTATAGAGATCCCCGAAAGCTTATCCCTTCAGAGGATGGACCCAACGGATAGGAGCAGCCTCGAAGCAATGAATGAGCTTGCTGGGAAAATCCCAAGGTCCGTTGTTGAGGAGGTTGCGGCATTCGGAAGCCCTGACTCATGCATCAAGAAGCTGGAAGAATTCCTAAAAAGCGGGGCTACAAGCATCACAATATGCAACCTTAGTCCGGAACCAGAAAAAACCTTCCGCATATACTCGGAGAAGATAATCCCGTACATGAGGGAGATTTATAGTGGATAACATCTGGGTGGAGGCCTTGTACATATTCACTATATACGACCATCCCATTCCCTTTTCACTACAAGCGGTATCAGAGATGATATGATAGCTGTAATCATTATTACTTGTATAGTCACAACTCGAATGGTATCCGTTATGGGTAGTTGATATGTTAGGCTAGCGAGGACCGCCGCGGCTAATCCTCTAGAGCATAGCAGTGTCATGAGGATTCTTTCCTTCCTAGTGATTTTGGCTCCAAAGCTTGCCACGTAAATCATAAGATATCTGGCCAGAAGTAGTAGAGCGACAATAGCGATGCTGAGGAGAAACATCAATATGTTGGGAAGGTGGAACATCATGCCTAGCAAAGCGAAGAAATATGTCTTCATCAAAAAAGCAATCTGGGCGTGGAACTTTTTATCTGCGAACCCGCTGAATAAGGGGTTTTGAAAACCCCTCGTTCTGCTCTCCGATAGGAGCCCTGAACCGTTGAGGGCCTGGTTTATCTGCTGCATATTGCCGAGAACGAGGCCGAAAGCGAAAACGCTTACCACACCATTCCCACCAAACTGTTCTGCTAGACCATAAACCATTATGACAATACCTAGGGTGAAGGCGTCTACGAAAAGCTTCTGATGTATCTTTCTGAATATATGCGTGAAGAGAAAGGCGAATAAGACGCCTACTATAATGCCGATGATTAGAGAGCCCACGACCTCGCGGGCCACGCCAGTTAAGTTAAGCGCCGTCTCAGGTAGTGAGAGTATACGTATAAAGGATTGCCGGCGGGCCGTTCACAGGGTCTGACGTGTATGCTATGTATTGGAGGGCTTCGTAGACCTGCTCATCACCCATGTATGTTGGCGTGTCTATCCTGAAGACCCCAGCCTCCGGCTCG
>BEHD01000014.1 GCA_002898355.1 archaeon HR01
GGGATTTTCTTTAATGAATCAATTTGATTTTAAGAGCTGCTTCTACGGTATTTTTATTGATTACTTTCAATTCCCTTATGGGATTTTCTTTAATGAATCGGAAGGGAATATGTGGCTTTTTCAAAGATTGTCAAAAAGTCTGATTTCTTTCAATTCCCTTATGGGATTTTCTCTAATGAATCATGCCGAGCTTCTAGCGTTCACAGCTAGCGGTGGGGATTTTCTCTTTCAATTCCCTTATGGGATTTTCTTTAATGAATCACAGCGGTAGAGAATATGCCTGAGGTCCGCGGGGAGCCTCAGGGGACTTTCAATTCCCTTATGGGATTTTCTTTAATGAATCATGCCTGTTCGGTCGAAAACCAATCGTGAGAAAGGATACTGGCTTTCAATTCCCTTATGGGATTTTCTTTAATGAATCGAGAGAAATATATGGCAAAGTATTTGGCATTAAGCGCAATTGCTTTCAATTCCCTTATGGGATTTTCTTTAATGAATCCTTCACCATTCTCATGGCCAGCTTGTTCGGCTCCTCCTGCCTCCTTTCAATTCCCTTATGGGATTTTCTTTAATGAATCATAACTCAACCCAGCTGAGATGTCAGGGAAGCAGAAAATAAACTTTCAATTCCCTTATGGGATTTTCTTTAATGAATCATGCTGACGGCCGAGGGTAGGAAGCGGGAAGAGCTGGAGAACTTTCAATTCCCTTATGGGATTTTCTTTAATGAATCAGCGGAAACTACATAAGTCAAGTCGTATGTGAGGACTGCCGCCAGCTTTCAATTCCCTTATGGGATTTTCTTTAATGAATCCTGTGATGCTTTGAATGTGTTTGTCTCTGTCTCTGATGCCTTTCAATTCCCTTATGGGATTTTCTTTAATGAATCGGGGGTGAGGGAATGATGTTGTATGTCTTGAATACTTTGATCTTTCAATTCCCTTATGGGATTTTCTTTAATGAATCGGGGGTGAGGGAATGATGTTGTATGTCTTGAATACTTTGATCTTTCAATTCCCTTATGGGATTTTCTTTAATGAATCAGATACATGTTTGTTGCTAGCACGAGGGTCGGCAAGACTACTGCTGCTTTCAATTCCCTTATGGGATTTTCTTTAATGAATCTAAATAGCGTCGCCAATCTCGGCATGGATTTTGTTTATCTTTCAATTCCCTTATGGGATTTTCTTTAATGAATCCAAGAGGAGGAGGCCGAGGCGTAAGCGGGGTGGCGACTCCTTTCAATTCCCTTATGGGATTTTCTTTAATGAATCCCACCCCGCATCCACGGGCCTCATCCTTTCGAGGCAGGCCTCTACTTTCAATTCCCTTATGGGATTTTCTTTAATGAATCAATGCTTGCACAGGCCTTCAGAACCGCGGCCTCGGCCGCGGCCGCCTTTCAATTCCCTTATGGGATTTTCTTTAATGAATCTTGTCACCTTGCCCCCCCTCGTTCGTCCAGTACTTCTATGGCTTTCAATTCCCTTATGGGATTTTCTTTAATGAATCAACAGACTATATGTTTTAAGTCTGCCTGTGGCTGAGTGTTCTACTTTCAATTCCCTTATGGGATTTTCTTTAATGAATCAAAACCGGCCGCAGGGTTGGAACCCCAGATGGGGGGTTGGACTTTCAATTCCCTTATGGGATTTTCTTTAATGAATCACGACTGAAGTTAATGTTTATTTTCGCTCGGGCCACATAATACTTTCAATTCCCTTATGGGATTTTCTTTAATGAATCGATGCACAATACGGCCGCTCGTCTACCGTCCATCTTTGACGCTTTCAATTCCCTTATGGGATTTTCTTTAATGAATCAGGTCTCCGAGGGCGATGATTATGTCGGGGTTCAGTTCTTTGGCTTTCAATTCCCTTATGGGATTTTCTTTAATGAATCCTAGCCTGGTATGCGCCTGTCGGAGGCCAGTAGCCATGCCTACTTTCAATTCCCTTATGGGATTTTCTTTAATGAATCCCTAAACTTTTTTTGTCTAAACATTCTTAGATAGCGATTCTTTCAATTCCCTTATGGGATTTTCTTTAATGAATCATCATAGAGCCCATGTTTTGACAAAAGATGAATAGTTGGTTGAGGCTTTCAATTCCCTTATGGGATTTTCTTTAATGAATCCGGTAGGGTCTATGCTTCTGTTGTATCCATGTTTAAGCCTCAGCCCTTTCAATTCCCTTATGGGATTTTCTTTAATGAATCAAGATGTATCTCTACTTTCTGCAGAATCATAGAACACCCACGCCTGACTTTCAATTCCCTTATGGGATTTTCTTTAATGAATCACACAATAACGTATTCATCTGGCATGGGTTTCAGGTGGACTTTCAATTCCCTTATGGGATTTTCTTTAATGAATCATCTCCAGCTCCCCCTCCACCTCTGCAGTAGAGGTGGGCAACCTTTCAATTCCCTTATGGGATTTTCTTTAATGAATCAATATGTTGTTACTACTATGTTAAGCCAAAGGGAGCTTGAGGAACTAGTAGAACTTTCAATTCCCTTATGGGATTTTCTTTAATGAATCAGATTTAGTTCCAATAGAAGAGATTAGGCGTGGAATGTATAATTCTTTCAATTCCCTTATGGGATTTTCTTTAATGAATCCGTTCTTTCTTCTGGGGTTTTTGGCTTCTCCAAGCCGGTTTGTCCCACCACCTCCCGATTATCTTATTTCTGCACATGCCTTTATAAAGGTCATCCCTTATAAACATTTCCCAAAACCCAAAGGATACACCACTCCAAACTTACCCCAAAGAAATCCATACACAGGCCATCAAAGCTCCCCCCTCAGCCACGAAACCGCCTGATTAATATCTAAAGAGCCAGCCTGCTTGAACGGGTCCGCCAACACAGCTCCATACACATCCTTGCCTTTACCCAGCTCCCAGACCCAGAACCGGGCATCTCTAAGCTCCATAAGCCCTAAACCAACACTCTTCCTCCCACCTATCTGAAGTCCCAACTCCTTCAACCACTCCAGGACACCTGCAAAAAGCCTGGAGTCAGTCTGGCCTGGAGAGAGGTTATCCGCAACCAACATAAGCCGAGCCTCGGTACCAGCGGGGACAACCTCGGTGAAGTAGAGAACATCTTCCTGAGCCCTGCCACTCTTCCTGTCTATCCCAACACCAGGCCTCTCCTCCACACCCACAGACCCAAGCACCGTATCCATAAACCTCAACTTCCCAGACAAAACACCATTACCAAGCAGAGAACCTATAGGACACCTACACGCCAAATAATCCTCAAACAGCTTAGACACAACATTTTCATCCTTTATCTTGAGCCCCGCCACAATTCTATCATCCTCCCCCTCCCCCGGGAAAAGTCTGTATCCGATGTCAACCATCATCGAAAGCTCCTCACCCCAACTTCCCAGAGACGACGCACTAAAAGACTGCAGCTGGCTACGAAGATTCTCCACAAATACCTCACGTATCCCGTTATACTCAGTCCGCAAAATCTCAACATCCAAACCGCCAGTAAACTTTGCTATATGCCTCTCATCCCACCTGTAGCCAACACCTCCAGGACCTTCAGAGTAACATAAGACAGCAAGCCGCTCAACCCCGCTCAAAACAGAAACCATGCTCCTAGCCAGAAGCTCAGCTATATTCCTGAACGCACCCTTCCACGTGGACGCAGGGATGACGACGTTGCCGTCGAATCTCAGCAGCCCTCTCCCCGCACCAAACTCACCCGATCCAATGTGAAGCGGCTCAGCCAAAACAAATCTGAGCTCGCCGACTGCCTTGTATCTAAGATGGCTAAGATGCAGAGTCCAACACCCCCACAGGAACCAATAAATTGAACCCAGCCAACACGCTCTCGCCAACCTGTGTCAATACTCCTACGCTGCTGAGGGCCGCCAGCCCCGCTGAGCAGTCAGCGTTAACAGCCTCTATCCTACCGTAGAGAAGAGAGCCATGCACCCTGCTCAAAACCCTAGGCCTATACACTCCCCGAGCCATATCCCATCCACCACTCATCCAAGCCGTCCGACCATATACACGCTCAATCCTAACCACACCCGAAGACACCATACCCACCCTACCAGCCAGAGAACCCAAATCAATAGACCTTGGATACGTCCCACCACCGTCACCTACTGTGGGAGAGAGAGCATAAAACAGCACATAACCATCCACATCCACTCCATCCATCGGCCTTTTCCCCGCCACAGTGAGAGAGACCCTGCCAAAACCCCTCGAAGCTCCACGGCCAATCCTAAGGACCAGCCCACCGGCGGGAAACTCGACATCGTCCGGAGCAGCTATTGTAGCCCAATACTCGTTACCAGGGGATAAGGCCTCGTAGGAGTAGAGAAGCCCCCTTACACCGGACCCCCTCCCCTTACTGATGGCGACCGAGATTGACTGCAAAACATCAACATCTTTCTTCTCTTTTTGACCGCCGTCGGGCAGCTCCAAAACACCCTCCCGCCTTATCTGTACGAAATCTCCGGGATGAATGGCTTTAAGCGCCCTATGACCACTCTGACACTCAACAGCTATTTCCGGCTCCTTTCCAGACCTCAGCACCTCCTCCAAATCACGGAGATTAGTGTAACCTACTATCACTTCACATCTCTTACAACGCTGAAGGAAGGGCGGAGCAGGAAAGAGACGAAGCCCACCCCTAAACGGGTAGGCAGGTGAGGCCACCAACTCAGGGGTCTTCGACTCTCGCTCAATGCGTTGACGGTCAAACACACCCTCGCGGTAGAGAGCCGTTATCACAGCCCCCCGCAAGGTCGTGGAGGGAATATATCGAAGCGGGGCAGCGAAACCCGCAGATGTCCTCCTCCTCACTAAAACCATAGGACTCTCCGTCTTCAACCTGACATCCCAGACCCTCAAGTCAAACATCACCCCTCCAAAGCCAATCCTCAAGCCCCCTCAAAAGCCCATGCCACGTAAGCTCCAAATCATCTCTCAGCGCCGATGTCTCTTCCAGCCTAACGTCTATAGCAGACCTCCTCCCAAACCTATCCATCCTCAGCTCCGCAAAAGCCAAGAGCAGAAGAGGTAGAAGCCCCCTCACCTCATCAGAGTAAAATATCTTTCCAACGAAATCAACCCCCCAGATGACCTCAGACTTGTAGAGACCGCCTTTCATAGCATTCAAAGCGTCATCACGGAGCTTCACCCGTGTGATAACCGCAGGGCTTCCACCCTGAGGAATCAAGTCTTCGAAGAAGATGTTGGGTGAGCTGGTCCTGCCCGGCGAGCCGAAAAGCCTACAGACGCTACACTCTTCAAAACTACCGTCAGTTCTCCTATGGGCCATAGCTATCAGAGCAGGGTCCACCTGACCACACGAGGTAAACCGACCAACATTGTAGGCGGCCGCTACCCTGCTGGCAGCTGATCTCAGCGAGCCCTTCAAACTCGAAGCCGGGATATAGAGCTCAGCATCCCCAAGCCTCTCACGCCTATAAAGTCTAGCGAATGTTACATCAGCACCCATGGCAGCGGGATGAGACCCTCCAACAGTTAAGAAACCAGCCGGCCTAACCCTTACACCAAACCCCTTCATATTATCCCACCACCCAAAAACTTTATGAGAAGATTCACCTCCAAAAGAGGAAAGACCATCTCGGCTTCATTCGCAGAGCCGGCGAGAGACAACTTCAACAAGTCCTCCAAAATCTCATAGGACCTTCCCTTCTCATCAACCTCTTTGGACTTAGGTTTCTGCAGGAGACTTTTCATCCTGTTCACATGCAGGACTAGGATTCTTGACTTCCTTGCACCATGCAGGACAGTTCTCGACACACTCACCGTCTCGATGATGGAGCTTCTAATCTCTTTCAACATGCGCTGCTCATCATTTTCTTCTTTTCTAGACGTAGAGAAAGCTGTTTTGAATAACTCCCTTGTATCCGTAGGTAGCTTGAGAGCTTTGAGAAATTCCTTCAACGATAAGCGGCCATAATTATCTGAAAGGCTGAGAGGCTGCACGGCAACCCCCTCTCTATATGATGTGTAGAGCCTAGACAGGGTCGATGAGCCTGAGAGCACACCGCCTTCGATGTAGTCGAAGGCTATTCCACCCGTATCAGGCATATTACGTCCGATTTTTTTCTTGGCCTCATCCAACAGCTTAGTAGCGGCGTCGATTAATGCCCAGATGTCGTGCTCGGGGGGTGCCGCCGCAACCCCTGCGCTCAAGGCCCTAACCCCTCCCAGCTCCCTGTAAAAATTTTGGTAGATACTGTAGGCTATGGGTAGGGCGCACCAGCTTGGGCATATTATGAGGGCGTCGTCTCCCCCCTCATACATCAGCCCTAGGAAAAATGATGAAACAGCCCTCTCCGGGTCGTTTGGCTGCCTGTAGCTTGATAGCTCAACACCTGAATACAAGTCCGCCGCAGCCCTCTCTAAAGCGGTTTTAAGAGCCATGTCTACCCGCGCACTCCTCTCAATGGCATCGCTCAGCGACAGAGCCCCGGCGAAAAACTCCCCCATGAGATTTCCGTCCACCTTAATCACCGCGAGGTTTCTCTTTCTCTCATCCAGCTGCAGCGTGGCATGGGGGTGGCCAGCAATCAAATACATAACGTCACCCCTAGCTATATCTCCGTATTCACTGTCGAAACATTTTCTGGGAATTATTTCATTCCCTTTGCCGGTGTCCAGCCCAAGCCTGAAGCCCCTTTCCCACTTGTTCCTGAAATGTATTTCACTCCCTAACTTGTGAAGCTTCTCGCAGAGCGAGCAATACCTACTATTAACTATCCTAGACGAGCTGTAGCAAAGTTCGCAAAAGTCTGGAGTGGTTATACCCATACTGACTATCTCTACACATTTTCCTCTAGGCTCATGGGTTAGCTTCTCATAACTCATCCGCGCAGCAAGCTGTCCGCTATCGTAATAGTAGTCACCTGTAAAATCCGTTGAAGCGAAGTATGCGGCCAGCCCCACCTCCCCGAGTAAACTGGCTATTTCATCATCCCAGAGAGCATGCAGCATACCAGCTACACCATCAGGCAGTAGAAGAGTCAAGGACCCGCCGCTCATCACGAGGTAGGATTCTAGAGGAACCCAGTAGCCCTGGTCATCGAGGACAGATTGTATAAGGAGCGGTAGATGAGCAAGCGTCACGGAATCCACAACGAGGCTGGAGGCCGCCACAGAACGGAGGTCCCTTGTCCTAGAAATGAATTCCTGGATTGCTCCTAGGTCTACTAGGGCGATGCGCAGGCCTTCACCAGCTCTGTTATCTCTCCTCCCTATGTCAATCTTTTTTTCCAAACCTATTGAAGATTTAAAAAGGTCCTCAGCCACTTCCTCACTCAGTATCCGCATGTGGTCTGGCTCGAGTTTTCTCCAAAAATCCCACGCCTTCTCCCCTGACCCATACCCGATATCCGGGTCTAGGCGTTCATTCCTTAATCTCGGGTCCACCAGTTCCCTGCGTAGATATGAGAGCCTGTCCGAGGAAGATGCAAGCATGTCTGCTTTCTGCAGGATACTGGATTGGCTGGTCGAAGCCAAGACGTGGTGCTGAGCTATGTATTCCCTAAGCTCTACGACTGTGGCGTCGTCCAGGACCCCTCCCAGAATATCTTCTAGGATTTCTGGTGCTAGCTTGTAGTGTTCCCTGAAGTTGAATGGCTTGGAGATGTCGTGGAAGATTGCCGCCAATCTCAGCTTAGCAGCCTCCTCCCTACCGAGCCCATCGTTAATCGCCAACCCCCAAGATATCGCAGATGTGACGAGGAGGTGTGGGATTAGGCCGGATGTATTGTACAGAGGCCGTGTGTCGGCAGGCAGCGAGAACCAAAGCCTCTCAATCTCAGCACCGCTACTGAATTCCTTAACCCTATCATAGAGTTTTTTCGCCACGTCCATAATGTTTTCGATGAAGGATACTGGGTCGCATCGGAATAGTCTCCTAGTTTCTGGGTAGTAGAACCGTGCAGCGGCGTAATATATGAGCGGGGATGGGGCAAGGCCCATTAAAGGGTCTCTGAGCAGCGGTATCCTGAAATAGCTAGTTATGGCATCACCGAAAAGTTCATAGGTTCTGTACCGTCTTTCATCACCTGTCAACTTTTCTACAATAGGTCGGGCGCAGAGATAGACCTGTTCCACAAACCCCTTCATCGATAAAAGGGCCCTCTCCCACTGATTCACTACCTGCTCGTTCATCTCTTTACAATGGACTTTTTTCTCCCCTTCAAGGAAGGGAATGATATTAGCCTTGTAGACAGGGAATCCCGGGCTTACATATCCGAACCTGCTCAACGCTTAGCTACCTCCTCCACAACTCTGAGCCCGCCGCCATATTCCTCCCTAGCGGCTCTGAGGACTTCTCTAACCGTTCTTTCTAGCTCACCGCCTTCTATGCTTGTCCCCGGACTAAGATTGAACAGCGGCTCCGAGACATTAGAAATACTGAGGGAGTTGACAATGTATCTAACTTTCCCGATAGGCCTGCCGCCTGCTGAGCCTACGTACTTGAGCCTGCCAAGCATCACAGCCCTCCCCATTACACCGTCTGTCAACCCCATCCCATGCAGCAGTAGCCCGATCTCATGAGGTTTGAGGTTACTGAAGGTTACGATTCCCTTGAACCTAGACCCCTTGGGAGCTACCACAAGTCTTAATCCAGGCCGTACGTCTAACTTCTCGAGATCAACTTTGTCACCCACGAAGTCTCCGAACAGTACTAGGCTTCTCAGCCCGGCTGTTCCGAAGATATCACATACTAGACAGACCTTATCTCCTTTCGTCAGGTCGCATGGAGGCCACCGGTCTTCAGAGAGCACCTGCCCCCATATACTCCTATGCCGCCATGCTCTAAGACTTCGGGCCATGTTCGGCGGCGAAGCCCTTATAAAACATGATCTGGCCTGTCCGTTCCGGCTTACTAGGCTCAGCTCAATCCTAGAGCGGACATTACCCTTAACACTTGAGCCGGGTATGCATGGTTTACCCCCAACTGAAGAAAAGCTTTTGTGTTCGGTCCATATTCTATTCGAAAGTTTCTGGGCAGCGGCCTCGAACCCACCGGTCTTAACCAGCCTCTCCAGCTCCTCAGGCTTAGGTATTCCGCCAAACTCCTCGGACCCCGCACCTATGTGGATAGACTCCACGGCCTCTATCGTGACGCCCAACATACCCGTGATTCCGTCGGCCACATTGCGTGGTCTAGGCGGACCTCTGACGACATTGACTTTAAGAGAGCTTGACAGAGTCCCAGACCTCCTCAAACTTTTTGAGGGCTTTCCAGGCTTCCTCCTTGCTGGCGGTGTAGTAGCCATTATCCTGAGACACTATATTGCTCAGGTCGACAGGCTTATCGGTGTCTGGCTCAAGGGGGTCTAGAACTTTTCCGGCACCGACGTAATCCATGTATCTCAGGGTTAGGCTCTCGAGCTTTACCTGGCCGAAGCCCCTCGTCTTGAATCCGCCAACCCTCAGCTCACCGTTATTAAGAATGGTGATTGTCCTAGCAAGCATGCCGACTGCGTAGTTGGGTAGGTTCCTAAACCTCAGTGAGAAGCTGAACCTCGCACCAGGCTCTACATACTCGACCTGGTACAGGGAGTCTCCGAAGACTGCCCCTGTCCTCCTGTCTATTGCTATGCCCGTCCTCACACCATAGTGAGCGTCGCTGAGTAGATAAGCATCTGAGAAAGAAATCCTCCCAGC
Organism: archaeon HR01; assembly: GCA_002898355.1. GTDB lineage: Archaea > Thermoproteota > Nitrososphaeria_A > Caldarchaeales > Caldarchaeaceae > HRBIN01. Next base: position 9,681 of record BEHD01000014.1, read on the forward strand.
GTAGGATGGAGCGCCGAAGACCTTGCAGAGGAGACATGCGTTATGAAAGAATAGCTCCATCGCCTCTTTGCTATTCCTTGTCCTCAGCTTGGTTTGCACAGCTGTATGTAGCGTGACGCCTTCCGCAGTCTTCCTAATGTCCATGCAGGTATTTTTCGTCAAGCCACTGCATGGCTCTACACGTGGATTCTTCATCCTCACAAGCGTCTCGCACTGACTCCTGAAAAGACCTTTGAAGCTGGACCCGGGTATATATGCCTCCAGTCTCCCCTCCCTACGGATTCTGATGACCGCCAAATCGACAATCGACCCTAGGGGAGGCTCCCTCCCGCTCCCGATTCTTAATGGAGAGAGGTTGACGAGTTCGGCTTCTAGTGAGAACCCGCGTAGGAGAGTCACTCCAGAGGTCCAGTACGTCGACACGTTAAAGCTCACCGTCATCTATTAATTTAAGAGCGCCATCAACTATGGAATATGTCTTGTATTTTGCGTCCACGAGTTTGATTAGGCCCATTCCCACGCTTCGCCTGGCGCCTACTTGTAGCCCCACAGTTTTGAGGGTGGTGAATAGCTCTCTTAGATACCTAGACCTCTCATCACCTTCTCCGGGGAACTCTATGTTGAGTATGTCCATTCTAAACTTCCATTTACTGCCTGGGTTGACGAACTCCTCGGTGTAGTATACTTCGGGCTCGACAGCTTGGAACTCTCTGTTTATCCCTACACCTGTCCTGATGCTTATGCTGGGCTCCGACTGGGGCATGGCGTCATATATCCTAACATGTGAAGCCACTTGTTTGTTTCCGAATATGGCGCAGACTACACAAAACCCATCCTTTTCTTCATTTTCCACATCATTGAACTGCCAGGGGTCATGGAGCTGAGGATAGCTGGACCTTGCCAGCTGCTCGATGAACGACCTGAAAACACCCTTAAGGCTCGAGCCAGGTATGTACGGCCTGCGTCTCCCATTCACCTTCATGGTTATTACCGCCAATTCGACAGGCGACCCGAGCGGTGCCTCTCTTCCAACTCCTACACGCAAAGGTGTCTCATTCACCAAGGCGCCTTCGACTATGGTTAATCTCCTAATCCTATCAAAATCAAGTACCAAGTCTGGACCAAGCTTTGACATTACCCTCTAGACCCCGCAAAGATTCTAAGAAGCTCTTCATAGCTGGTTACTGGCCTTTCTATCCTCACCTGATCTACAGCTTCGTAAACCCACTTAGACAGGTCCAGAAGTATTCTGGCCAGCTCTTTCTTATTAAGACCAGACTCCTTGTATTCATAAATCTTCTTCATAGCCTCCACAACGGCCCTAGCGGTATCACGACGCAGCTTATCCCTTGTAACCTGCCTATTAGCAAATGAGGCCGTTACAAGCACGCAATACTTGTCATGTGGATAGCCCTCTAGGGAGGCGGCTAGCTGTTCCAACTGGCTCTTACGGACCCCCTCCTTCTTAGCCGTAGTCCCAATCCTAGCAGCTAGGTCTAAAATATCCTTGGCAATGTCGTCAGGAAAATCGGACAAAGAACCACCAGACGACATACCTACATAAACAAATCAACCTATATAAATTTTTATAAGTCACAGACATGTTCACAAGCAGATGTGAATCCCCAAATTACAGACTGGTACACAGAGCAACTGCGTGAATTAGAGAAACTGTTCATACGCACCATCGCCCACAAAGATAGTAACGAAAAAGTAGACGAGGAACTTACTAGAATTCTATTAGATACCACAGTAGGAAATTTAGAAAATTTCCCCCTAATAAGAGATGCATGGGAAAAACCAATAAAGGCTACATAACTGATTTCCAAAAAGAAATAACAGACAACAGCGAGTTCAATTTCGAGTTGCATTTTGTTAATGGGTTATATGATTCGGAGATAAAACCCATTATTCAGGGAAAACCTCTTAATACGTTAATAGCCGCTTTCTTGGAAAAGCTTAGTGAGTGGTTAGACAAAATCAGGGAACAAGCGGAAAATGAGTTAATATACAGTATGTCAATTCTAAGAGCTTTCAGTTATGCCTTCAGGTTAAACTTGGATGGATTTAAGCTAATGGATACCATTCCTACAGACTATATAAAAAGCATTTCTACATACTATATAGGAAGTAATCACAACTTGACAGACGATATTAGAAAAATGATATCTAGTTATTATAGCGAATTCATTTTTCTAAGGGAAAAGTACAATAGTATTGGAAAGAAAGGATTTCAAGAAATAGTCGAGGGAGTAATTGAAAACAATTGATCATCATTCAAAACCTTCCTCAATGGAGATGAAAAGTCATGCAGTGAGTTCTCGCGCAACCTCCTCGGTAAGTTTTTAAAGGATCATATCAAAACATCGCCGAAAAATACTCCAGATGCGTTAAAAGACTTGAGTATGTTTATGCGGGACTTGATAAAAGGATCATTTCTTACTCAATCAGATTACGCCAAATGGTTTAATTTCTTGATTGGAGAGAGCATGATATTTGAGTTATGGGTGTTTAGAATCATAGCAGAGTTGAAGGTGCCGGTTCTGCCGCGGGTAAAGTTTCGTCTTTCTGATAGTCGAGAGAAGGAATATGACTTTTTTTATCCCTATGATGCGAAATGGTGTTGTCCTAGGAGATGTTACGGCGACACGTAATGATCAAGAGGTGGAAGATAAGAGAAAAGACTTTCAGTCAACTAAGAAACAGCTTGGGGACAACTTTTTTCATCTAATAGTTGTATTCACCGAACAGGATGTTAGATGTTATGGAAACGACGTGATATATGTAAATATTTATGACATGGATAAGTTTAGGGGTAAATTGTTTGGATTTTTAATGAACAGGTTGACATGACAGGTCTTGTTCATGATGTATTATCATTCATTTCCGTTCGTGGTCAACTACCTCGTCAACGGCCGGGTAGTAGGCCTTAGTGAGAGGAATCAGGCTGATGAGTTGGGAGCTGTGAGCCTCGTCCTAATCTTCAAGAGAGGCCCGCCCATGGACTTTTACAAGCTGGCAACCACGGGCTATGCTCTGGCTCTTGAGAGCAGTCTCTTCCAGCCGGTTTTAGGTCGAGCATGATCCCGCCTCCTTATTAGCCTCTCGTCAACCCTACTCCAGTAGGACATCATTGAGAAGGGGACGTAATAGTTAGGCCATAGGCCTAACCGTTTATAAGCACCCAGACAAAGCCTATGAATTAAGCTACAACGCATTTATGGCCAGGTGGTTCTTTTCTTTCCATATGGGTTTTCTTGATGGTCTTAGGACTCCTCTGCCTATAGTCCTCTACGCATTATACCTTAGGTTCCTAGGTACAGTCTTAGGAGGGTGGCTAGGGCTTTAGAGCCTTTCATCGGGGTGAGTCATGTTGCTGTCTGGCTCTGGGGGATGGGCCTTAAGGGTTTTAGAGATGTCTTCGCATCTAGATGTAGGGTATCCGCCGAAACCTCATACGGTTAAAACCAGCACCCTAACCACACCCCTCCTTAATCTTAAATTACGAGTTATACGACGGAATAGTCGGCCGGGGTCGCTCAGCCAGGTAGAGAGGACAGGCTAAATAATGTCTCTAAAGCGCAGGCCTGGAGAGCCTGTGGCCTCTCCGCAGGCCGCGTGGGTTCAAATCCCACCCCCGGCGGAGTCCAGCCGCTTTACCCATAAGGGGTCGAAGGTAATACCTCTACAGAAGCCTGGGGATTATCAGGAGTATGAGGGAGGCGGCGAAGGATAAGGCCCAGGCCAGCCCCCTCCACCTTATCACCTTCCCTCCATCTAGGGGGTCGAAGGGTATCAGGTTGAATAGGGCTAGGTAGGCGTTGAGCTCTGCCAGCCTGAAACCTATGACACCAGAGACGCCGGACCAGTAGGAGATGTAGAGGGCTAGGGCTATGGCGAGGTTGGTGGCCGGCCCCGCCAGGGCTATCATGCCCATATCCCTGCTGGAGGCAGGACCTGATAAATGCACTGCGCCTGGTGCGATGAATTTGATGGGTATGAAGGGTATGGCTGTGGCGGCTGTGAGGATGGCCCCCAAGGGATAGATGCGGAACCTGGCCGCCAGTCCGGCCCTTACGGCGTAGAGCTTGTGGGCCAGCTCGTGGGCTATGAATGAGAGGGTTAGGCCTGCGGCAGATAAAGCCAGATACGCCGGGGGGTATGTGTAGAAGATGGATATCCCTGCGAGGGCGATGAGGGCGGAGGCGGCCAGTAGGTGGGATATCTCACTCCTTTCGAAGAGGGCCTCCCTACGCCTTATAAGCCCTGGGCCGATATATCCCTCGGCGGCGGGCCGCCTCTCCACAGGCCTCTTGGCCAGCATTATCCCGCCGCATCCGTGGAGTTCTGGAAGCCGGTGTTCGGGGCAGAAGTTTCCGCCGCAGTAGGCGCATTTGAAGGGTAGGAGCTCGTCAACACCGCATCTATCGCATTTTACCATCCCAGGCTTTGTATTAGTGGCGCCATATAGTTTTTTAGCCAGCCAGACCATCCATTAGACGGTCATGCCCCGGATGGATGATTGGGACCGGTGGGTTAGGGAGCTGGCTGATAGGGTGAGGGATGTGGCCGAGTCCTCCATGCTACAGCTGGAGCCACTGCTCTCTGGGGAGTATAGGAGGCCTAGGCATGACCAGCTCCAGGTCGGCGACTACCTCTATCTGGTGATAGAGATGCCTGGGACAAGCAAGGAGAAGATAGACCTCAGGGTTGATGAAAGGTCTGTCGAGGTTTACGCCGAGTATGCGGAGCCGCCGGACCCAGGCTTCAAACCTATCTCGCCCCATAGGTTTGGGAAGGGATACCGGAAGACGATCGCCTCTTCTAGAAGGCTCGACCCCTCGGGTGTGGAGGCCAGGTATGAGAACGGCGTCCTATACCTTAAGATACCGCTGGCCAAGATGAGGGGTGAAAGGGTAAGGATAGAATGAGTTGAACACCTTCAGGGATTTCGCCAGGACCTGCGCCGAGCTGGAGGCTGAGAAGAGTAGGAAGGGTAAGATATCTATCCTAGCCAGATATCTTGGGGGACTGGAGCCGGAGGAGGCGGCCATCGCAGCCCTCATGATGGTGGGGAGAACCACCCCGGAGAGGGGGTCGAACCCGTTGAGTGTGGGATGGGCCCTGGTGAGGGAGATACTCTCCTCTGGAGCCACACAGCCCCTCATGCCGGGGCTGAAGACCATCAGAGACATCTGGGACTCCTTCCAGAAGATCTCGAGGATTTCGGGGTATGGGGCGAGGGAGAGGAAGAGGATGGTTTTGGAGGCTGTCTTCGGAGGGTCTTCGGAGCTGGAGAGGGAGTGGCTTCTCCGCCTCCTCTCCGGTGAGATGCGGCATGGTGTGAATAGGGGTCTCCTTCTGGATGCCTTGGCGGAGCTGGCGGGTGTTACTCCGGAGAGGATACGGCTAGCCGATATGTTCCTCGGCGATTTGATGCGGCTGACAAGTCTGGCTGTGGGGGGTATGGTGGGTGAGGCTTCACCAAAGCTCTTCACACCCTTCAGGCCGATGCTGGCCGAGATGGCTGTGGACGTCTCCGATGCTTTGAATAGGCTGGGTGGGAGGGCTTTCTTCAGCCCCAAATACGATGGTGTGAGGGTTCAGATACACAAGGATGGCGGGCTTGTCAGGATTTACACTAGGAGGCTCCAGGAGATAACAGAGAGCATACCGGACGTGGTGGCGGAGGCTGTGGAGAAGGTATCGGCCCGTACAGCCATATTGGATGGTGAGGTTTACGGGGTTGGGGAGGATGGACGCCCCCTACCCTTCCAAGAGACGATGAGGAGGGTGGGTAGAGAGCATGATGCCCAGAAGGCTTCAGCCATTATACCGCTAAACCTCAAGGTGTTTGACGTCATCTACCTAGATGATGTGGAGGTCTGGCATAAACCTCTGTGGGAGAGGCTAAGCCTTCTGGAGAGGGCTGTAGGCCCGGATATCCTTGCGCCCACACTGATGCTCTCAGACATCTCCGAGGCTGAGAGGTTCTTCCACCGCTGTCTGGGGGATGGTTTCGAGGGTGTTATGGCCAAGGCTGCCAACTCCCCATACACGCCTGGGCGGAGGGGTGGGTACTGGCTGAAGGTCAAGAAGGTTGAGTATCTAGACGTGGTTATAGTGGCTGCCGAGTGGGGTCATGGGAGGAGGAGGGGCTGGCTCAGCAACTACCACCTCGCCGTGAGAGATGGTAGGGATGGGAGCCTGAAGATGGTGGGGAAGACCTTCAAGGGTTTGACGGATGAGGGGTTCAGGCAGATGACCCGGAGGCTTCTCTCCCTGAAGAAGGCTGAGACGGAGTGGGGTGTGGTGGTTGAGCCTGTGACGGTGGTGGAGGTAGCCTACAGCGAGGTTCAGAGAAGTCCCTTCTACGACAGCGGCTACGCCCTCCGATTCGCCCGCATCAGAAGGGTTAGAGACGACAAGGACCCTTCCGAGATAGACACTCTGGAGAAGCTTGAGAGGCTCTATAAGGCGCAGGGGGGCGGTGGCCGAGATTCCGGCGGTAATTAGGAGGCGATGCCCAAAACAATACGCCTGATTCACCTCCTCACCGCCCTGACCCAACAGTTATAAAACAATCTTCGGAAAACCAATCCATGGCTGGTCTGGCTCTATTGACAATTCTCGCCCTATCAATCCTCGTAGGGTTGGGTGCGGCGGTAACCATGGACGCCTCCATATACGGCGGGAGGGCTCCCACAGCCCAGATGGCGGTCTTGGCGGTGGTCTTTAACGGGTTGGCCGCCCTTATAACCCCCCTCAGCTCAGCCATGGGCGCATCCACATTCATGCCTATTGGTGGGGAGCAGCTCCACCTCGGGCTCTCACCCATCCTGATATGGCTTGCGGCGGGTTGTGCCATAGGTCTCCTAGCAGCCCACGCCAAGGACACATTCCCCGCAGCCCTCCTCGCCACGGGTATAGCCTACATCAGCTGGCTGGGTCTGGCTATGATGGTATTGCCCTCGGTAGAATCCAACATCCACTGGACCCTATACATGGCCCAGATGACTGACCGCATCTTTAGCCAGGCACCTCTAGACCTCCTCACAATCTTCGCACTACCGGCAGTATCGGCGGTGTCGATAGCCCTATTCGAACCGCTAATTCCCTCGGAGAAGCCTAAGACAACGGCTGTGCAGCCTTTAAGGAGGAGGTTCTGGGACTACGAGGAATAAAAAAATGGGCTAGGCGGGTCCAGCCCCTGCCTCAGGGGCTGGCTGCTCGGGAGCCTTGGGTTTCCTTACCCGTCTAGCCTTCTTCTTCTTAGCTGTTTTACCCTTAGCCTTCTTCTTTTTCGCTGGCATCTCTCACCCCTCGTCATTTATGTGTAAAAGGATGCATAAAAAATTTTCGGAAAAAATTATTGTCAAACCTTTCGGAAAAAAGGTAAACTCAAAATCTGGCCCTAAACCTTGTTCTGTCATGACTGTGTCCATGGAGGATTTTAAGAAGCTGGACCTGCGGGTGGGGTTGGTGGTGAAGGCTGAGCGGGTTAAGGGCTCTGACAGGCTTCTCAGGCTTTCGGTGGATTTTGGGGGTGTGAGGAAACAGGTTTTGACGGGCTTGGCCCAGCTATATCCCCCAGAACATTTTATCGGCCGACATCTAGTCTTCATAACAAACCTGGAGCCTAGGAAGATACGTGGGGAGCTTTCCGAGGCTATGCTCCTAACCGCCGTGGAGAGCGAGGAGAGGGTCGTCCCCGTAATCCCGGAGACCCCTGTGAAGCCTGGCACACCCATATACTAGCTCTTACAGGGGATAGCTGGAGTGGTGGGGGCCGGTGAAGACCTCGTATCTGGCTGATGTGAGGGGTTTGCAGGATGGTAGCAGGTTTAAGGCTGTGGGCTGGGTGATGAGGAGGAGGTCCCACGGTAGGCTCGTCTTCCTAGACCTCAGAGATAGCACGGGTCTTCTCCAGGTGGCGGTCAAGGCCGGTGTGGCTGACGAGGCCTCCCTAAAGGCGGCGTCTATGGTGGGTAGGGAATCCCTCGTGGAGGTGGATGGCTTGGTGAGGACCGAGGCTAGGGCGCCTGGTGGCAAGGAGCTGACCGCCTTACAGGTCCGGGTTCTGAGCGGCGTAGCCCAGGATTTCCCCCTCAGAAAGGGTGTTGGAGCCAAGGTCTTGTGGGATAACCGGCATCTGGCCTTGAGAAGCCTCAGGGTCTCGGCTTTGATGAAGATAAGGGCTAGGCTCCTCTCGGCTTTGAGGCGGTGGTTTGAGGAGAACGGCTTTACGGAGATTAACTGCCCAAGCTTCATAACAGCGGCGGTGGAGGGCGGCGCCACACTATTCAAGGTGGACTATTTCGGAAAGACAGCATACCTGACCCAGAGTGTCCAGTTCTATCAGGAGGCAGCGATATTCGGCCTGGAGAAGGTGTACAGCGTCCAGCCCAGCTTCAGGGCTGAGAAGAGCAAGACGAAGCGGCATCTTACGGAGTTCTGGCATGTGGAGGCTGAGATAGCCCATGCTGGGCTGTCCGATATGATGGGGGTGGTGGAGAGGTTGGTGGGTGAGTCGTCCATCCAGGCCCTCCAGCAGTCCGGTGAGGAGCTGCGGATACTGGGTAGGAAACCTAGGCTGGACGTCTTGGAGCCACCCTACGAGCGGATAAAGTATTCGGAGGCTTTGGAGATTCTGGAGTCTAAGGGTGTGGATGTCCCATGGGGTACTGACCTGGGCGCCGACGAGGAGAGGGTTTTGACCGAGGGCTTCGAGAAACCCTTCTTCCTCACCCACTTCCCAAGGGAGGCGAAGGCTTTCTACCACAGGATAGACCCTTCAGACGGCAGGGTCACCCTCTCGGCAGACCTTCTGGCTCCTAGGGGGTATGGGGAGGTGGTGGGTGGCGGTGAGAGGATTTTCAGCCTTGAAGAGCTTGTGGCCAGGATAGAGGCTGAAGGGCTTGACCCCAAAGACTACGAATGGTATCTAGACCTTAGAAGATATGGGAGTGTCCAACACGCCGGTTTCGGCCTCGGCCTGGAGAGGCTCATCCAGTGGCTTCTCGAGCTGAAGAGCATAAAAACCGCCACACTATTCCCCAGAACCAGGGCCAGAATATACCCATGAGCCCACACCCATACACACCAGCCGAGGACACATTCCTCCTGGAAGACTCGATATCAGGCCTAGGAGAGATGGAGAGGGCCGCAGACATCGGATGCTCCACAGGATATATCACATCGGCCCTCCTCAAGAAGGCGGCGGAAGTCGTCTCCATAGACATTGACCCAGAGGCGTTGGCGGCGGCTAGGGAAAGGCTATCCCACGAATATGGGAGAACCCATCTTATCCAGGCATGGGGGCTGACAGCCATCAGGGATGGCGGGGTCTTCGACGTAGTGGCATCCAACCCGCCCTACCTACCCGACGAGGATGTGGATGACGCCACCATATTCGGAGGCCCCACAGGGGTCGAGACATCCGTGGCCATCCTTGCCCAAGCCTCCACAAGGCTTAGAAGGGGTGGCCTAGTCCTTATGGTGGCCTCGACGCTGGCAGACTTGGAGAGGTTGGAGGATGAGGCCTGCCGCCTCGGCTTCCGGATAGGTGTGAAAGGCTCTTGGAAGGGCTTTTTCGAGGAGGTGAAATCCCTTATATTTATATTTGGGTCAGACAGCCATGTATATTATTAAGTACGGATAACGGGGTTTGCAGTGGCTAAATTGACCAGCAAGGCCGCAAGCCTCAGAAGGGATGTGGGATGGTTCGGCTCCTTCGCCATGGGTTATGGAGACGTGGGGCCCAACATCTTTGTGGCCTTGGGTGTCATAACCCTCTTCGCAGGCGGAGGAGCGCCCATCGCCTTTCTGGTGGCGGCGCTTATTTACATCTGTGTGGGGGCGGCCTACGCAGAGCTGGCGCCCACATACCCGTACGCCGGCGGAGTCCACGTGTACGCCCTGAAAGCCTCCAACACGCTGGTCGGCTTCATATCGGGGTGGGGGATGATGTTGTCCTACCTCCTATGCATCTCCCTCTTCTCCGTAGCGGCTGCAGGCTATCTCACATACCAGCTCCCCATCCTGAACTATGCGTCGATTACCGTCATGGGATATGAGCTTCCACCTGTAGGCGTTGTGGCCTCAATACTAACCCTCATACTCCTAATCCTCAACTACGTCGGAATACGCTATTCAGCCTTCTTCCTCTCAGCCCTAGTCCTATTAGGCCTGTCCATAGAGGCGGCCATCCTGGCTGCAGGGTACATACTCAAATTCAGACCGGAACTCTTCATCTCGCAGATAACAAAGCTAGGTGGAGACATATTCCACAGCGACGTATCCTATCTACCATGGCTAAACATCCAAACCAACAACTTCCTATACGCAATAACCCTTGCCATGTCCTCCTTCATAGGGATAGAGTCGATCGCCCAGGCGGCGGAGGAGACCAGAAGACCCCAGAAAGCCATACCCAAATCGGCCAAGGCGACGGTGGCCACGGTCACAGCCTCAGCCCTCCTATTCACCATCCTGGCGACAGGCTCTCTAGACTGGCGTATCATAGCCTCCTCACTCCAAAACCCGGTCTCCACACTGGTAAACAGCTATCCGCTGCTGGGGCAGTGGATGACGCCCATAGTCTCCATCGCCGCCTTCATCCTATGCTACGCCAGCTCCAACACAGGCGTCATAGGCCTCTCAAGGATAGTCTCCAGCATGGGGAGGTTCAACCTCCTGCCAAGATGGCTCCACAACATACATCCCAGGTTTAGGACGCCGACCAGGCCATTAACTATTCTGGGCCCGATAGCCATCCTCCTAGCCCTACCAGGCGACATACCATTCCTGGCAAGCCTATACGCCTTCGGCGCCCTCCTAAGCTACGTCATCCTCACATACTGCTTCATAAAGCTCCGAAACGTAGCGGTTGAAGACTACAGGCCGTGGAAGGTCCCAGGCTCCATCAAGTATAGAGGCCTTGAGATACCTGTGCTAGGCCTCCTCGGCCTTGTGGGAACATCCGCAGCCTTCACACTATTCCTAATCTTCCACGCAGCGGGACGGAACATCGGACTGGCCTGGATGGCTGCGGGCCTGGCATCCTACGTAATAGCGAGAAAACTCTCCAAGATGAAGCTCATAAGCAGGGACGAGTCCCTACAGATTGCTCCCATGGGCTATAAGATGAAGGTGGCTGTGCTGGTCAGACCCTATGAGGACTTGGACGTAGTCAAATCCACCATATACCACGGCTGCGACAGACGCTTCCTGCTAAAACTGGTAAGCGTGGTGGAGGCCAACGGCTCCGACGCCGATCTGGAAAACCTCCAGAAGAGGGTAGCTGAAGACCTCCAGGGGCTGGCGGACAGCCTCAAGGGTGAAGGTTATGAGGTGGAATACAAGGTCGTTGTGGGTGATTTCGAGGCGGAGGTCTCGAAGATGTTGGATACGGGGGAGGTGGACATGATAGCCTACATCCAGAGAAGGACTGGAAAGGCGGTGATAGAGAAGGGCCACGAACAGCAGATACACCGTATCATGACCGCCTATCCGGGAAAGACGATGAGCCTGAGGAGGGTTGGATAGATGTCACAGCCTGGGATAAGGGCGATACTCCACATCTTCGCAGAATCCAACGCCCTGGAGAGGGTGGCCCGCCAGATAAGCAAGCTCCCCGAGATAATGGATGTATACGAGGTGACAGGCGAATTCGATATCGTGGCTATCGTGGTCGCCCCAGACATAAATAAGTTTAGGGAGTTCATAAAGGAGAAGGTTCTGAGGATACCGGGTGTGAAGAGCACCGTAACCTCAATAGTCCTCTACACGCATAAGAAGGACGGTGAGGAGACGGGAGAATAGCCCTAAAACTCTTCCTCCTCTTCCTCCTCGAACTCCTCCTCCTCGAAATCCTCCTCCTCAAACTCCTCCTCGAACTCTTCCTCCTCCTCCATTCTCAAATATTCATGGTGGTACATACTTCTCCCCACCGCCGCCATGAGGATAAAGGCCTTGCTTTAAGTATTTCCATACGCCGTAAAGCCAACCCCACCCACATAATTCATGCATCAGGGTTAATATGTGGCCTACACATCCCACAGGACGGGGATGAGGCCGCTGCCCCAGACTGAGCTGTGATGGCGGAAGAGCCGAGCCGACCCCAAACTATACAACCTTACCGGCCACCTCCTTAAGCATCTTCATCGTCTCCACCAACATCTCCCGAGTCTCCCTAGAATCCCTCGCAACAATCTCCAACAGCTCCCTACTCTTCCCACTCTCCACAACCAGAAGCTCTAAAACCTTGGTAACCCTCTCGGCGAACTCATCCATACGCTTGACGAACTCCCTAAACTCCTCCCTAAAATCTCTAAACTCCTCTCTATAGTCTTTGAACTCTTTTCTGTAGTCTCTGAAATCTCCCCTATAGTCCCGGAACTCTTCTCTAAAGTCTCTGAACTCCTCTCTATAGTCTTTGAACTCTTTTCTGTAGTCTCTGAACTCTCCCCAGTAGTCCATAAATATTGACTGCATGGCGCCGAAGCCTTCCTGGAGTTCGTCTGCTAGCTTTCCGTAAACTATCTGGAAATATTTCAGGCTGGGCTTTGGTTTTACGTCCTCCGCCTCGATTCTCAGTATCTTGGCCGGTGGGGGCGTGGATTTTATCTGTTGGAGGAATTTTTCGATTTGTTCTTCCTCTCCCTGTATGAAGGCGGTGACGGAGCCGTCTTTCTCGTTCTTCACATAGCCGGCCAGCTCCAGCTCCTGACCCAGCTCGTGAACGTATCTTCTGAAGCCGACTCTCTGGACTCGGCCGTAGACCTTGATTTTGAGGGCCTTCAAGACCGGGGTGAGATGTTTTGGGTTGGCTAAAAACTTGGCGGGCTGTTATCAGTAGGGTGGGATGTTCACCCAGACCTGTTTGCCGGCCTCGATTTTTTCGACGGCTGGGCCCGCCACAATAAACCCATCCGTCTTGGCAGGTATGCTCATACCGCTAGACTCCCCGGGGACCGGCATGCATTTCACATGTTCATCCTCTTCGACGAGCTTAACCCATACAACCTTCTTGAAGTCTAGATATTTTCTGAAGCGTACCTCTTCTGATAGCTCGGCCCGAACCCTTCTAGCATATATTCTGGGCTCCATACCCATCATGTAGCGTAGGACTGGGTATGCGGTGAACATGAATACGTTGAGGGTTGACATGATGAGGCCTGGGAGCATGATTAAGGGTTTTCCCCTGACGAGGGCTAGGCCTCCCACCCTTCCCGGCTGGAGCCGTAGCCCGTGGATGAAGATGTCAGCGCCATAGTCCCGGAGAAATCTGGATGAGACATCTCTGTCGCCTACGGATGAGCCGGCTATTGTGATGAGCATATCTGAGGACTGGAGGCCTTCGGCTATCGCTCTGCCTACAGCATCTAGATTGTCTGGTATGACTCCCATGTATTTGGTTTTGGCTCCTGACTGTGTCAGCATGTGCTGGATTATGTGGGTGTGGGTGTTGAATATCTTGCCTATCTGTGTCTCATGGGGGTTGTCGGTCAGCTCATCCCCCACAGCGAGTAAGCCTACCACAGGTCTTCTCACCACCTCAACCTCCCAGACGCCTAGGTGGGCTAGGAAGACCAGCTTTGGAGGCCTTAGCATCTCACCTTTCTGAACCACCACCTCCCCCTCACGGATGTCGAACCCCCTCCGGTCAACGTATTCATACGCCGAGACGGGCCTGGAGATCTTCACAAGGCCATCCTCGACGCTGACCTCCTCCTGTGGGACGACGGCGTCCGCGCCCTCGGGAAGGTATGCCCCAGTCAGAATTCTCACGGCCTCGCCATGTTTCAGCGTGTAAGCCGTCCTTGGGCCGGGTGTGGCGGAGCCCACAAGCCTTAGATGGATGGGGTTTTCAAGGCTGGCCGCTTTAAGGTCCTGATGGTTTACGGCGAACCCATCCATGTGAGATGCGTCGTATGGAGGGGCGTTTCTCGGTGAGTGGACGGGCTTTGCAGCAACCCTTCCCACCGCCTCCAGGACCGGGAGCCTCTCATATTCTTGGAAGGGTCTGAGATGCTGGAGAAGTGCTGCGACGGCCTCTTCTACGGGTGTGAAGGACTTGATGTTTCTGAAGCCTTGGGCCATTCGGCGGATGATATGGAAGCGCTTATATTTTAGTACTTGGATTGGTGGATATGATGGATAGCCAGGAATTTTACAGGACGGTCTCGGAGCTGCTCCAGCAGGGTAGGAGGTTCTGTATTGCGACGGTGGTGAAGACGGTCGGCCACACATCTGGGAAGGTGGGTTCGAAGGCCATAATCCTGGATGACGGCTCCACATTGCTGGGCTGGGTCGGTGGCGGATGTGTAGAGTCGACAGTTCTCCACGAGGGTCTTAAAAGCTTGGAGGATGGTAGGAGTAGGACGATACTGCTGGAGATGGAGGACGAGCTGCGGGGGACCGGTGTGCCGTGCGGCGGCACCATGGAGGTCTATATAGAGCCCGTCCTGCCGAAGAGGAAGCTTGTACTGGTTGGTCACGGCGCCATCGTGGAGAATATGGCCAGGATGGCTAAGCTCCTAGATATGTCGGTGGTGGTGGCTGACCCTGAGAATATGTTGAGGGATAGGTCGGTGGCCGATGTTGTGGTCACAGACCCAGACCTGAAGGGTGTGGAGATTGACCGCTCCACCGCAGTCGTGGTGGCCACCATGCATAAGCAGGACCACAAGTTCCTCAAGATAGCCCTTGACGGAGGCGCCTGGTATATTGGGTTGATAGCCAGCGAGAAGAGGGCTGGGATAGTTCTTGAGACCCTCTCCAAGATGGGTGTGGCTGGTGAGGAGCTGGCCCGTATCAGGACTCCAGCAGGGATAGATATAGGTGGGGAGACACCGGCCGAGATAGCTTTAAGCATCCTCGCCGAGATAGTAGCCCTGGCCAGGGGAGGGTCTGGAGGGTATCTGCGGGAGACGAAGAAGATGCGGGAGGAGCTGGCCGATGTACTCTCCGACTCTATTGGCGGCGCAGAGCGGGTGAACCCTGTCTGCTGACAACCGGCCTACGGGCGATGGGTTGTAGGGAGCTTCCGAAGAATCTTCTAAAACCTCTCATGTCTTGAAGGGAGTTCATACCTGCCAGCAGGTCTATGTAGGGCATCGCAGTCTCCATACCTATAGTCCTAGGCTTGAAGCCCTGCCTATCTGCGTGGGGGTTAATCCAGACTATCCTCCCAGACCTGTTCTTCAGCTCGCTCATGGCCTTGTTGAGGAGCTCTGGCTCCCCCGTATCCCATCCATCGCTCACAATCATTATGACGGTTCCCTTGCTGATGAGGCCTCCATACCTCTTCAGGAATGTCTGGAGGCAGCTCCCTATCCTGGTCCCACTCCCCCAGATATTCACATCCTGGCTTATCTTCTCAGCCGCCGTCTTAGGGCCGAAATATTTCAGCAAATCGCTCACCCTGTGAAGCTTTGTGCTGAACACGAAGACCTCTAGGGCTACGCCTTGACGGGCGAGGGCGTACATAGACTGCATGAGGAAGGAGGTGTAGGCGTCCATGGAGCCGCTGACATCGAAGAGGGCTATCAGCCTGCATCTGGTAATCTTCCGCCTCATACGGGCTATCCTGACAAACTCTCCGTATGTCCTTAGGGCCGACCTCACAGTGTTGGGGAAGTCGAGAAGCCCTGACGTGCTTGCCTCATTCCTCCGGCCCGGGAGTAGGGCCAGCCTCCTCCTCAGCCTTTTGATAACCCTCTTGGTCTGGCGGAACGAGTCACGGCTAGGTGTGGGTAGAGTCCTCTTCATCAACATCTCCATAGGGCTGTAGAAGGTGATGGTCTGGCTTGACTTCTCCCCACCCGTCTCAGTCCTCCTCTGCTCGCCACCCCCCTGGCCAGGCATATACTCGGAGGGCCGCTCCGAGGTCTCAGACCTCCTCTTTATGTTGAGGAGCTCCTCGAATATTCTGTCGAAGACTTCGTAGTCATCCACCCTCTTCACCATGGCCAGCCGTAGAACCTCCCGCAAATGGTAGACGCTTCTTATCTGGATGGCTGTCAGCGCCATACATGCGTCCATGTCCTCTGAGACCCCGCATTTGACCCCGTTTTCCCTTAGACGGTTGGAGAGGAGGATGACAAAATCCCTGACAGGGTCCAGGATCATATCGCTAAAATATCCCCACGCCTTTGAGGATATTCAGGTCGTCTTCACTCTTGACTAGGCAGCTTATGGTGGAGTTTATGATGGCTTGGTTTATCTCTCTGGCGTTCAAGGCTTTCAAGGCGTTGGCCCAGTCAACGGTCTCGGATATCCCCGGCTTCTTGGATATCTCCGGTATCGCCCTCAGCCTCTGAACAAAATCCACCACCTCATCAGCTAGCTGGGGAGGCAGGTCGGGAACCCTCAGCTGGAGTATCCTCCTCTCCTTCTCAGGGCTTGGATAGGTGACGTATAGGTAAAGGCATCTCCGTCTCAGCCCGTCACCCACCTCCCGGGTCCTGTTGGAGGTCAAAATCACGATGGGCTTCTTCTCGGCCTTTATCGTGCCAAGCTCGGGTATGGTGACCTGATACTCCGCCAAAACCTCCAGGAGGAACCCTTCGAACTCCTCGTCACTCCTATCCACCTCATCTATCAGCAGAACAGGCGGGTTGGGGCCTTGGTGGAGGAGGGCGGCGAGGAGCGGCCTCTTTAGGAGGAATTTATCGCTGAAGATCTCCCTAGATATCTCATCTACCGATTTGCTGGACTCCATCAGCCGGATGTGGAGAAGCTGGCGTGGGTAATCCCACTCATAGAGGGCTTGGGAGGCTGTAATCCCCTCATAGCATTGGAGCCTAATCAGCTCGGTTTTCAGCATCTGGGCGAGAACCTTCGCCACCTCGGTCTTACCACATCCCGGCTCACCCTCTATCAGGAGGGGTTTTTCAAGTCTAAGGGCTAGGAAGACGGCTGTAGCCATACTCTCATCGGCCACGTAGAGCATCTTCTCCATCTCTTGTATGATGCTTTCAGGCGTTAAACTGCTCAACACTCCGTGTTAAACTGTTTATAGACCCAATTTATGTGTTATCATACGTAACCATCGTAACGGATATATGGGACCTGTTAACTCGTTTAATATGTGCTTGGTGGATGATACCGAGAAAGTTTGAGTATCTCGCACCCAACACTCTCGCCCAGGCTTTGAATATGCTGAGGAAATATCGTGATGCCAAGATTCTAAGCGGAGGGATGAGCCTGATACCTATGATGAAGCTGAGGCTTGTCTCCCCCCAGTATGTTATAGACATCAACAACATCAAGGGGCTGTCCTACATAAAGATGGTGGGGAAGACTATACGGATTGGAGCTTTGACGAGGCATGCGGACATAGAGCATTCACCCCTCATCAGGGAGAAACTGCCCATGCTGGCGGAGGCGGCCGAGGTTATAGCGGACCAGCAGGTTAGAAATTTGGGGACTTTCTGCGGGTCCCTCGCCCATGCGGACCCGGCGGCCGACTGGCCTGCCAACGTCTTAGCCCTCGACGCAGATATGGTGATTCAGGGAGCTGGGAAGAGGGTTGTGAAGGCTTCCAAGTTCTTTAAAGGTCCTTTCGAGACAGCCCTTAAACCCACCGAGATCTTGAGGGAGGTTTCGATCCCCATCCCCGACGGGCCGAAGGTTGGCCAGGCCTACCTCAAATTTGAGAGGAAGGCGGGTGACTTTGCCACTGTTGGTGTGGCCTCGGTCCTAGTCCTGGATAAGAATAACAAGATTGTTAGGGCTGGTATCGGTGTGACGGCTGTTGCTCCGGCACCCTACAAGGCGGTGAAGGCCGAGCAGGTGCTTGTGGGTAATGTGCCTTCGAAGGAGCTGGTGGAGGAGGCGGCCAACGCTGCTGCGGAGATGTCCGACCCATCCTCGGATTTGAGGGGTTCGGCGGAGTATAAGAGGGAGATGACCAAGGTCTTCACTAGGCGGTCGCTGAAAAAAGCTTTAGAGAGGGCTGGTGTCTCAATATAGGTGATGGTTATGGCGGTCAGAAAGAGGGTTGAGGAGATCGGGAAGAAGAGGCCTGTGACCGTAGAGATTAACGGACAGAAATACGCCTTTGAGGTGGAGCCACGGCTTCTCCTAGTCCACTATATCAGGGAGTATGCGGGGCTTACGGGGACCCATATCGGCTGCGACACCACCAACTGCGGAGCCTGCACCGTGCTGATGGATTTTAACGGCAAGTGGAAGGCCATCAAGTCTTGCACCATGTTCGCTGTCCAGGCCAACGGTAAGCGTATTATAACGATAGAGGGGCTGGCCAAGGATGGCGAGCTACACCCGCTCCAGAAGGCTTTCTGGGAGCATCACGGCCTCCAGTGTGGCTACTGCACACCGGGTATGATACTGGCTGCGGCCGGGTATCTGATGATAAACCCCAACCCCACAGAGATGGAGGTCAGGCACGGCATCTCGGGAAACCTCTGCAGATGCACGGGCTACCAGAACATAGTTAAGGCCATACTGGCCGCTGCGGAGGAGATTAGGTCCAGCGGCAAACCAGTCATCGAGTAGGTGTCTCCCAGCTTGCGGTTTGAAGACAAGTTCGTGGTGAAGGCCGACAGGGAGAAGGTCTGGAAGTTCGTAACCAACCCCAAGGACTTCTCCAAGCTCATCCCCGACGTCCAGAAGTTTGAGGTGGTAGATGACAGGAATTTCAAGGCCACCTTCAAGATAGGCCTCGGGATGATAAAGGGAAGCATCAACATGGCGTTCCGATATGAGGAGATGAACCCTCCCAGCTTCCTCCGCATCTCCGGCAGGGGCTCAGGGATGCAGAGCACCGCCGACCTGAATATATCGCTGAACTTCAACCCCGCCGACGGAGGGACCGAGGTGGCCTGGGTGGCGGACCTAGTGGTGGGAGGGCTTGTGGCCAGCGTGGGTAGCAGGCTGATGGAATCCACCACAAAGACCAAGGTTAGGGAGATAGTGGAGGGTATAAAGAGGGAGCTGGAGAAGCCGGCAGGCAGGAAATAGGGCTTAGAGACCACCTCAGACGCATTAGCTTTATTCAAGTCGCCGTCGCCTCTATAGCCTATGGTCTAATTCTGATGTGGCGGCTCCATCTCCACGCACTAATTTAAATAGGTCTGGGTTGGGTAATCACACGGAGTATGGGCCGAGTTAAGAAGATCTCTGAAGTAGTAGACATACTACGTCAGAAGGACCAGATAAGAAACATCGGTATCATAGCCCATGTCGACCATGGGAAGACGACGACATCCGACTCGCTGCTGGCTGCAGCGGGGCTTCTCTCCCCTGCCTTGGCGGGTAAGGCCCTCGCACTGGACTATCTGGAGGAGGAGCAGCAGCGGCAGATGACCATCAAGGCGGCCAACGTCTCCCTCTACTACGAGATGGACGGCAAGCCCTACATCATCAACCTCATAGACACACCGGGGCATGTGGACTTTTCGGGGAGAGTTACAAGAGCCCTCAGAGCCATCGATGGAGCTATAGTGGTTGTCGACGCCGTCGAGGGTGTTATGACCCAGACCGAGACAGTTATCAGACAGGCTCTGGCTGAGAGGGTTAGGCCGGTCCTCTACATCAACAAGATCGACCGGCTTGTCAAGGAGCTGAGGCTGCCACCCGAGAAGATACAGGAGACACTGGCCAGAATTGTGAGGGATGTCAACAACCTCATCAACATGTACGCCGAACCCCAGTACCGTGAGAAGTGGTCGATAAGCTTCGCCGACGGCACAGTTGCCATAGGAAGCTCTAAGGATAGGTGGGGCTTCACAGTCCAGCAGGCCCAGCGTAAGGGGATCAAGTTCGGCGACGTCATCAACGCATTCGCCAACGAGGATATAGAGTGGCTGAGGCAGAAGACGCCGCTCCACGAGGCCATTCTCGAGATGGTCATCAACAAGCATCCCCCACCCAACGTGGCGCAGAGATACCGTATCGAGAAGATATGGAAGGGTGATATCGAGAGTGAGGTGGGGAGGGCTATGGTGGAGTGTGACGAGAACGGGCCCACAGTTATGGCGGTCACCGACGTCAGGGTGGACCCCCAGGCCGGCATAGTGGCGACAGGCCGGCTCTTCAGCGGGGTCATATCAGAGGGAGACCCAATACTGGTGGTGGGTAGAAATATCCAGGGTAGGGTGCAGCAGGTAGGCATCTACATGGGGCCCAGCAGGGAGCTGGTGGGCAGCATACCGGCGGGTAACATACCGGCTGTTCTGGGGGTCTCAGACGCCAGGGCCGGAGACACCCTTGCCACAGTGGAGACGATACCCTTCGAATCCCTAAAATATGTCTCGGAGCCTGTGGTTACAATCTCTGTGGAGCCTAAGCATAGCAGAGACCTACCCAAGCTCATCGAGTTCCTCAACAAGCTCTCCATCGAAGACCCGACCCTTGTGACGGTTGTCAGGCCGGAGACAGGCGAATACCTCATCAGCGGGATGGGCACCCTCCACCTCGAGATAGCCCTCACATGGATTCAGAAGAGCGGGCTGGAGATAGTTTATGGGCGGCCGATAATCCTCTACAGGGAGGCTATCCAGACTGCTGGGAAGGTATTCGAGGGTAAATCACCCAACAGGCATAACAGGATATACACCAAGGTTGAACCCCTCGAGCCTGAGGTTATCGAACTCATCAGGAAGGGTGAGCTCTTCGACGAGATGGATAGGAAGCAGGTGGCGAAGATACTTAGAGACCATGGATGGGACGCCGACGAGGCCAGGAGCGTCTGGCAGATAGACGGCCGTGGAAACATACTGGTGGACGCCACCAAGGGGGCCCAGTATCTGCAGGAGACCAAGACGATGATCATGGGGGGTTTCCAGAGGGTTATGCAGGAGGGGCCGCTGGCGGCCGAGAATATGAGGGGTGTGAAGGCCGTCTTGACGCAGGTGGAGCTCCACGAGGACCCGGTCCACAGGGGTTATGCCCAGATAGCGCCAGCCACATGGAGGAGCCTCTACGCCAGCGTCTTAAGCGCCTCACCCGTCCTTCTGGAGCCTGTTCTGAAGATAGAGGCCAAGATATCCCCAGACCTTATGGGTGCGGTCACCTCAACCATCACCAGCAAGAGGGGCCGTGTCCTAGATGTTAAGCAGGCGGAATATGTGACGATAGTGGAGGGTGAGATACCGGCGGCCGAGACCTTCGACCTCAGCGAGGCTATGAGAAGCGCCACAATGGGGAAGGCGTTCTGGGCGACAGAGTTCAGCCAGTGGAAGCCTGTACCCGCATCGATAAGGGATAGGGTGATTCAGGAGATAAGGAAGCGGAAGGGGCTGCCCCCCGAGATACCGACGATATCCCAGTTCGTGGAGGAGTAGGCTATCCACCACCCTCCTCCAGAAGCTTCCACGAGGCCTCGTCTTCCAGCAGCAGCCTCATCTCCTCAAAGCTCAGCTTGCCGCCAGCCGATATCTTCTGCAACGCCCTACTCTTAACCCTCTCCTTCAGCTCATTCTCCCTAGACTTCGCCTGCTCCTCCTTATGTTTTCTGACAAGGTCCTGGAGCTCCAGAATCCTAGATGAGAGGAGGATTATCTCCGCCTCGACCATCTGGGACTTCTGCCTGTATTCGAGATACTGGCTGTGATGCTGGTCTGCCAAGGGCTTCAACTCCTTCACAGACTCCCAGACCCTCTGGATGTTCTCACGGACAGATTTGAGCTCCTCCAGCTTGGATGAGAGCATCTCCCTCAGACTTTTCACATCCGCCCATATGGCCGAGGCCTCATCCTTGACATTCTTCAGCTTGTTGGCCAGCTCCTCCCTTCTCCTCAGCTCGGAGAGCAGCCGTGTGAGACGTTTAATCTCCTCATAGCACCTCCTCTCCTCCTCAGGCCTGAGGGGGCCGGTCTCAATCTTCTCCTCAAGCATTCTAATCCTCTGGCTGACCTGCTCCATGGACAGCCCCTCCACAGCCTTGGAGGAGTTAAGCTGTTGGATAAGCGTGTTCTTCTCCTCACCTCTCTTCTTCAGTTCGGGGGTTAGGGATTTGATCCTGGACCTGATCTCGTTTATCTCCTCTCTAAGCTTTTTCGCCTTCTCCAGCGACTCGCTGTTCATGTTCCTGATCTCTCTTATCCTCTCATGTATCTTATCCCTCTCGGCCTGATGCTTCTCCATCTCCTCGATAAGACCTCTCAACTGTTTTTTCCTCTCAGCTATCTTGGCTCTCAGCTGGTAGATCTCCTCCTCTATGGCTGTTATGGTGTCCTGGTTCATCTCAGCTCCAGCTCCCCCTCACCCAGGACCATGGAGAGGGCTGAGTGTAACTCTACAAACCCATCCATGGTTTTAGCTGATACGGGTATCAAAGGTGTGGATGACGCTATGTGTTGTATGCTCTGGATAACCTCCCTGGCTAGCACTACCTGCAGCCCTGAGAGGCGGGCGCCGGCGTCGACTTCGAAGGCGTCTTCAGACTCGTGCCATGCCATGACCCTTCTCAGAGTTCTCTTGGGGGCTGCGTCGCATTTGGTCAGGATGTGGAGGGTCGGTAGGCCGAGAGATATCTGGACCGATGTGGCTAGGAAGAGGGATGAAGCATAGTTCCTCGGGCTCCCACAGATCATGGAATCGATTAGGAAGAGGATGGATTTCGGCCCCTCCAGTAGCTGGGATGCTAGAACCCTCCCCTCCTTCCTGAAGGCGAATAACTCCAGCTGGCCCGGCGTATCCACGATAATCCAGTCAGCCCTGATATCCGCCACCATGTCCCGGAGCTCCTCCATATGCCGGACCACCTCCCTAATAGATGCGACCAGACCTGCGTTGGGGCCGAGGCCCTTGGTGGCCATTATCCTCTCATAGTCCACCAGCTCCCTAACATCTACGTCTGGCTCGTAGGTTAGGCTGAGGACTGCGGGGTCTAGGTTGACCGTGGCAACAATCTGCTCCTGGTCCCTGAGCCACTCGCTAAAGGCTCCGGTTAGGGTGGTCTTCCCCGAGCCAGCTGTACCGACAACGAATACGTTCTTCATTCATGACACCACGGTATTGACGATAATACCGCAAAACAATTTTCCAGACGATATTTAGTCTTTTACAGAGAAATCTATACCTTTTTATTCCCGTCTGGGAGGGGGTTGTCGATGGCTCTATTTACTGATGATGAGGAGCTGCTTGGTCTGGCCGGCAAAGCCCTGGAGAGGATTAGGAAAATGACGGAGAACCTTCTCGAGTTTGTTGGTTTTGAAGAGCCCCTCGAGGTGGGTGGTGGCGGTTGACATCCAAGACAAAGGAATGGACTGTCATAGATTTCATCGGCAGGGTTTCTCGAGACCCCGCATGGCTTGAAGAGAGCTATCAAATCGTCAAAGATAGGGTTGAGAGGCTTAACAACTCACTCCACGCCTTTATAACTGTCTTCAGCCACCCTATACGTTTGAAGGACTGTTTAAGGAGGCCGCTCGCAGGCGCCCCAGTGGCAGTGAAGGATATCATGCATGTGGAGGGTCATCCTACAACTGCGGGCTCCAAGATATTGAAGAACTATGTGGCTGAAAAATCTGCCGAGGTTGTGGAGAGGCTTCTCGCCGCCGGTGGAGCCGTAAACGGGAAGACCAACCTCCATGAATTCGCCTTCGGCGTCACCAACAAGAACCCCCACTACGGCGACTGTATAAATCCCTGGAAGAGGGACAGGGTCTCCGGCGGCTCCAGCGGAGGCTCAGCCGTAGCGGTGGCCACAGGCATGGCCTTGGCGGCGTTAGGAACGGATACTGCGGGCTCCATCAGAATCCCGGCATCGCTGTGCGGGGTGTACGGGTTCAAACCCTCCTACGAGACGATTAGCAGGGAGGGCGTGCTGCCCCTCAGCTGGAGCCTGGACCATGTGGGCTATCTGGGAAATTCTGTCAGGGACCTGGCCCTCCTCACATTCCTCACAGCTAGGAAACCGGCTTTCAGAGACCTGAGGGGTTTCAAAGCCTTCAGGGCTGCTAGGCTTAAAGGCTTGAAGGTAGGTGTCCCCAAGAACTATTTCCTAGACTTTGTGGAGGAGGATGTGAGGAGGAATTTTGAGAAGACGCTGGACCTGCTGAGTGGTGAGGGTGCATCGCTGTTGGATGTTGTTTTTCCTAGGCCAGACCTCTTCAGGGACTGCAGGCATATCATAGTCCATTCCGAGGCTGCGGCGTTCCACCTCAAGATGTTCAGGGAGAGGCATAGGGATTATGGGGAGGATGTCAGGGCTAGGCTGGCTGAGGGCCTGGCCATCCCGGCCAGCTCCTACATCACAGCGCTACGTTCTAGGAAGGCCCTGATTAGAGAGTTTCGGAGCCTCTTCAAAAATGTAGACATAATCGCTGTCCCCACCACAGTCGTAACGGCTCCAAGGCTTGACGCATCCACAGTGGAGGTGGCCGGTGTTGAGCTGGATGTAAGGTCCGCCCTCCTCCGTAATACAGAGTTCTTCAACGTAGTCGGAGCTCCGGCCCTGGCGATGCCCAACGGCTTTTCGAGGGATGGACTACCCACATCCATACAGCTGGTCTCAGATATAGGGACCGACTGGAGGCTACTATCTGTGGGGGCCAGGCTTGAGACTCTCCTCAGTCCTAGCGTGTCTCCTTGGATGAAAGCCACCACTCAAGATATTCGCTTCTAGCCCTTCTCTTCCTATCCTCGTCGAACTTCTTGGCTAATGCCTTCTCCCTCTCCATGAGGAGGTCCTGCTGGGTGTAGGTTCCGCCACAGCCCTCACAGACGTATGTCTTGGTCTCCCTATCATACACCAGCCGGCTACGGCATTCTGGGCATGAGGCCAACTATTTTCACAGTCCCACATCCAGCCCGCTATATATGGTTTCAACGCCTCAGGAGGAAGAGAAAGGATAGAAGAGCCGCCAGGATGATCAAAGCCGCCAGCAGGGCGTGTGGCTGTCCGCCATCGGAGATGACTATGGGGAAGGGCCCGATGATTATTATACCCGTCCATCCTCCACCACCTATTATGGTGAGGGCTAGGCCCAGCAGGATAGCGGCCAGAGCCAGCAGGAGTACCCTCATAGCCGTTAAGGGGTTTTCCCAGCTCCCTGATAAGGGTTGACGGTTGGGAATCCTTATTTATTCCCGTTAACTGTCCGACATGATAGAGGCGAGTGGAGATATGGCGTTAGGAATGACAGGAGCCTATGACAGGGCTATAACCGTCTTCTCACCCCAAGGTAGGCTATACCAGGTGGAGTATGCCCTAGAAACCGTTAGGTCAGGCTCCACAGCACTATCCCTCATAACAGATTCGGGAGTGGTCCTAGCTGTGGAGGAGAGGATGCATACCAAGCTTCAGAGCCCCGACTTCTCCTGGAAGATCTTCCAAATCGACGACCATATAGGTGCTGCTACAGCCGGCCTAAACTCTGACGCCAGGGTTTTGGTGGATAATGCGCGGATATACTCCCAAACCTTGAGGCTCTCCTATGACGAGGAGCCCAGCGTTGAGGCCATCGCCAGAAGGGTGGGTGACATCATGCAGCTATACACCCAGCATGCGGGTGTGAGGCCATTTGGCACGGCCCTTCTGGTGGGTGGTGTTGACAGGACAGGTCCGAGGCTCTTCTACGCCGAACCCAGCGGCCTGGTTCTCGAGTATAACGCATGGGCTATAGGAAGGGGAGCTGAGAAGGTGAGGGAGATATTCGAGAACGAATACTCCAGAAGCGTCTCTCTCGACGACGGTGTTAAGCTGGCGTTGAAGTCGTTGGTGGCGTCCGTCGACAAGATTGAGGAGGGCTGGACTGTCCGGCTGGTCACGATTCCCGTAGCCACGAGGAAGTACACCATGGTGGAGGCTAGGGCTCTACAGCCGTTGCTGGAGGGCCTGCTCAAGGAGAAGAAGCAGTGAGCCCCAGTGGGTTGAGGTAATGCCGAAGGCGAGGGAGAGCTACACAGTGGCGAGGCTTGAGAAGGGTGGGGCCACATTCGAGATACTCGTGGACCCAGACCTAGCCCTAAAGTATAAGATGGGTGAGAAGATACCTATAAGCAAGATTATAGCCTATGAGGAGGTTTATAGGGACTGGAAGAAGGGGATCAGAGCCTCTGAGAGTGAGCTGAAGAAGGTCTTTGGGGGTGTTAACATCCAGGAGATAGCCGCCAAGATATTGCTGGAGGGCGAGGTCCAGACAACGGCTGAGCAGAGGAGGAGGATGGTGGAGGAGAAGAGACGCCAGGTCATAGACTTCATAGCCAGGAACGCGTTGGACCCCAGAACCAACCTACCCCATCCACCCCAGCGTATCGAGCTGGCGCTGGAGGAGGCGGGGGTCTCGATAGACCCCTTCACAGACGCTAAACAGCAGGCGATGAAGGCGATTGAGAGGCTGAGGATGATACTGCCCCTGAAGATAGGCGTTATGAAGGTGAGAATAAGGATTCCGGGTGATGTGATGGGAAAGGCGTACGGGATGATAAAGAGTATGGGAAGCATCACCGAGGAGAAGTGGCTTGGCGACGGCTCATGGACATGCCAGGCCGAGATACCTACAGGGCTACACGCAGAACTAATAGATAGGCTGAACAAGCTATGTGGTGGGAGGGTGGAGATTAACCCGGTGACCTAGAGATGATATATTTTAAAGAGGCTGAGCTGGTGGTTCCCGGCCAGCTTCTATCGGATAACGGTAGGAGAAGCGGCCCCGGAACATACACTATGAACGGTAAGGTCTACGCCGCCCAGGCTGGTATAGCGAAGGCCGTGGAGGGTGTGGTGAGGGTGATACCTGTGAGCGGCCGGTACAGGCCTGAGAGGGGTGACAAGGTTTTGGGGATTGTATCAGATATCAAGCCCAACGTCGTGGAGGTGGACCTGGGCGGGGATATCAAGGCTGTGTTGAGGATGTCTGAGAGGGAGTCACCACCCCTCAAGCTGACCTTGGGAGACGTCATACAGGCCGAGGTCAAGTCCGCAGGCCTCAGGGGTATCTTCCTCGACCTTGAAGGCCTTCAGAAGGTCAAGGCGGGTATCCTTGTAAACGTCAACCCAGCCAAGGTCCCAAGGCTGATAGGCCGGAAAGGCTCTATGATTCAGATGCTGAAGAGGGAGACGGGGTGTGACTTCTGGGTAGGCCGGAACGGCTTGGTGGTGGTGAGTGGAAGGTCTCCGGCCAGCGAGTTTGCGGCAATAGCCGCCATAAACCTCATCGAGAGGGAGGCCCACAAGCAGGGACTGACCGAGAGGGTCACACAGCTCATCAAAACCCTACTGGAGGGTGGTTAAAATGGTTAGGCTGATAGATGAGAACGGGCTCCGCATCGATGGGAGGAGGCCGGACCAGCTAAGACCTATAAAGATGGAGGCAGGGGTCCTGGAGAAGAGTGACGGCTCCGCATATATCGAGGTGGGTGGGACGAGGATTTATGCGGCGGTCTTCGGCCCTAGGGAGGTCCATCCCAAACACCTCGAGCTACCTGACCGCGCCGTCCTAAACTGCCGATACCACATGGCCTCCTTCAGCGTTGACGAGAGAAAACCCCTGGGGATGACGAGGCGGGAGATAGAGCTCTCCAAGGTTTTAAGGGAGGCTTTGGAGACGGTGGTCTTCCTGGAGGAGTTTCCCCGGATGATGATAGATGTTTTTGTGGAGGTTGTCCAGGCCGATGGGGGGACGAGGACTGCGGGTATAACGGCCGCATCCCTGGCGCTGGCGGATGCTGGTATACCGATGGCGGATATGGTGGCTGCCACCGCTGTGGGAAAGGTTGACGGCGTAATAGTCCTTGACATTAATGAGGCGGAGGATAAGTATGGGCAGGCGGACATGCCTGTGGCTATGGCTCCGAGGCTGGGCTCCATAGTCCTCCTCCAGCTTAACGGGATGATGACGACTGAGGAGATTGAGAAGGGTTTGGATATGGCGGGTAACGCCATAAAGCATATCCAGCAGCTCCAGATAGAGGCCCTCCGTAGAAGATACCATATCGAGGCGGGTGGTGAGGAGGTTTGAGCTATACAGCTATTGGTGAGAGGGGTTATGCGGCCAAGATAACACGGAACCGCATCTACGAGCTCCTCAGGGAGGGTAGGAGGATAGACGGTAGAGAGCCTCTCGAGTACAGGCGGATAACTGTGAAGACGGGTGTGGTGGAGAAGGCTGACGGCTCAGCCATAGTCTCCCTAGGCAGCACCAAGATATTGACGGGGGTTAAGGTGGAGGTTGGGTCGCCGTACCCAGACAGGCCGAATGAGGGCGTTTTCACAGTTAACGCCGAGCTACTCCCCCTCGCCTCCAAATCCTTCGAGGCCGGCCCACCGGACGAGAGGGCTGTAGAACTCTCCCGTGTCGTGGATAGATGCCTTAGGGAGAGCCACGCCATAGACCTGGAGAGCCTGGCGATAGTGAAGGGTGAGAAAGTCTACATGATATATATCGACTGCTACGTCCTGGACTATGATGGAAACTATTTTGACACCTCGGTTCTTTCGGCGGTGGCTGCGCTGATGTCTGGAAGCCTACCCAAGTACAGGGTAGCCGACGGCAAGGTTGAGAAGGTGGAGGGTGAGAGGATACCAATACCCTTAAAAACAATCCCTGTCTCGGTAACCATAGGCTTGATAAAAGATATGCTCTTGGTGGACCCTATACCCATAGAGGAGAACGTGGTGGACACCTCCATTATAGCCGGCTACACATCCGACTCCGTTGTAGCGGCCCTGCAGAAAAACACTCCAGGCTTCATGCCTGTGGACCTGCTGAAGAAGGCTTTAGAGATAGGAAAGTTGAAATCTCAGGAGCTGAGGGGTAAGCTTCTGGAGAGTCTGGGCCATGCCCTCGAAAAGCAGTAACATCGCCAAAGGCTTGGGGCCACGATACGGCTCCACACTACGGAAGAGATGGGCTGAGGTTGTCCAGTCGGCGAGAAGCACCCACAGATGCCCCAAATGCGAGTCTATGAGGGTTAGAAGGGTCTCGGTGGGGATTTGGATGTGTAGGAGATGCGGGCTAAAGTTTGCGGGACAGGCCTACTCACCAGGCCAGAGGGTGGTGTGAGATGGCTGAGTTCCGGATGACCGTTGATATCCGGCTCCCAGCCGAGACGGCGGAGATAGTGTATAGGGCGTTGAAGCCGGAGACCAGGCAGGCTGGAAGGGATAGGACACGGCTGGGGCTGGAGAGGCATGCCGGCGGAATAAGGCTGGATATGGCTGCCACTGATTTGGTGGCTGCAAGGGCCTTGGCCAACTCATTTATCAGACTCCTCGACGTCTCAATATCCGCCTACGGGGTGGCTCGACATGGCTGAAAGGGAGATACCGCCCAATGTTCAGCAGCAGCTGTTGAGGCTACAGCAGCTCCAGCAGTCTCTGGCCGTTCTCCTATCGGAGAAGCAGAGGATAGAGGCTGAGCTGGCCGAGATTGGGGCCGCCCTAGAGGAGCTGAACAAGCTGGAGGACGGCTCCTCAGTCTACAAGGCTGTCGGCCCTGTCTACGTCCAGACGACGAAGGAGAAGGCGCTGGCGGAGCTCAATGAGAAGAAGGAGCTGGCCGACACACGTCTAAAGGTTTTGGAGCGTCAGGAGGCCAGAGCCAAGTCCCAGATAGAGACTCTCCAGAAGGAGATTCAGAGGATGTTGGGAGGCCCCAGCAGCGGCTAACGTGCTACCCTAAATATCCGCCCTCCCATCTCTCGGCTCAGGATGATGAGGGATAGCTCCTTAATTGAGAGACTTGACGGTAGGCTTGCTGAGGTGTGTAGTGGAAGCTCCGTCACTATACTGTCCCACTGGGGTGGGGATGCAGACTCTGTAGGCTCAGCCTATGTCCTATCAAAACTTCTCCGGGGACGGTATGGGGCCTCATCCACCGGTTTTAGGATTCCCGACTCCCCCACATCCCATGCCAGAGCTATCATGGCTAAGCTGGGCTTTGAGGAGAGCGAGCCGGAGAAGACCGACCTCTACATCGCTGTGGATGTAGGCTCCCTAGAGCAGCTGGGTGAGATGCGTGATAAGGTTCTTTCATCGGGCGTCCCAATCCTCCTCATGGACCACCACCTACACCACGATGATAGTAGTAGCTCTGTGATAGAATACTTCGTCTCTGACAGGTATCAGGCGGTGTCGGAGATGGTGTTTGACCTGGCTGAGAGGGTGGGGTGGCGGCTAGACCTCAGCCAATCCACAGCCCTCTTCCTAGGCCTATACTATGACACCGCCAGGCTCTCCGTCGCAGACGGCGAGACAGCCCGTAAAATCTGCCAGCTCCTCTCCTGCGGGATAGTGCCCAACGACGTACTGGCAGGGCTTGAGACTGTCATGGAGGAGTCGGAGAGGATAGCGCGGATACTCTCGGCTTCTAGGATGAAGGTGTATAGGATGGGTGATTGGGTTATGGCTTTCTCTGAGGTGGGGGCCTACCAGTCCTCCTCGTCTAGGGCCCTTCTTGGTGTTGGGGCCCACCTCGCCTTGGTGGGTGGGCAGGAGGGGGATATAGCCAACATCTCCCTAAGGGCCACGGGCGAGTTTGTCACCTACACCGGCCTGGGGATGGGTGACAGCCTGGTCAAGATTGTGCTCAGCAGGTTTGAGGGGTCTGGTGGAGGGCACCGGACCGTGGCCAGGCTTAGGTGTAGGGGGAGGCTTGAAGAGATTTACCAACACGTCATACGCCACCTCTCTCTTAGGCTGGGGGTTCAGCCTGTCAAGCTAGCTGAATAGGATATGAAGGTTATAGAAGTTAGAGGCCTATCCTTCACCTATTCGGGGCAGGATAAACCGTCCCTACGGGATATAAACTTCGAAGTGGGTGAGGGAGAGTTTGTGTTAATCTCCGGCCCCAGCGGCGGGGGAAAGTCAACCCTCTGCAGATGTATTAACGGCCTGATACCCCACTTCTACGAGGGAGAGTTGAGGGGTGAGGTCTATGTGGACGGGCTTCCAACCTCCAAGACACCAACCCACATACTCTCCCAGCATGTGGGCATGGTCTTCCAGAACCCGCAGAACCAGCTCTTCTCACTAAACGTTGAGAGTGACGTGGCGTTCGCCCTCGAGAACCTAGGGCTTCCCAGGGAGGAGATCAGGGATAGGGTGGATGAGGCTCTGGCGTTGATGGGGATAGAGGACCTGGCCGACCGTTCTCCGGTGGAGCTGAGCGGGGGGCAGCAGCAGAAGGTGGCTCTAGCATCTATCCTGGCCCTCAGGCCTAAAGTGATAATGCTGGACGAGCCAACATCATTCCTAGACCCGATGTCAGCCATGAACCTGGTCGAGCTGGTGGACCGGCTCCGGAGGAAGCTGGGCCTCACGATTTTGATGGTGGAGCATCGAATCGACCTAATAGCCCCCAGGGCCGACCGTCTGGCGGTAATTTATGAGGGCCAGATACTTTACGACGGCCCTCCCAGAGACTTCTTCGAAAAATATGACGGCCATCTCTACGGTGTCTCAGTCCCCAAGCTGGCCAGGCTCTCCAAGGAGATGGCCCGGCATCTGGAGTGGCCTGGAGTTATCCTCGACATAGACGAGTTTGAGCGGGTGGTGAGGCTTATTGCAGGCCATCGTCTTTGACGGTGTTTCGTATGTCTACCCCTCTGGGGTCAGGGCCTTGAAGGATGTCTCCTTCACGGTTGAGAGGGGTGAGCTTGTGGTTCTGATGGGTGAGAACGGCTCCGGAAAGACAACCATACTGAAACATCTCAACGGCCTACTCAAGCCCACATCCGGCAAAGTCTTTGTGGACGGCCTCGACACCTCCAAGTATACTGTAGCCCAGCTCGCCACCCACGCCGGCCTAGTATTCCAGAACGCGGAGAACATGTTCTTCGAGTCCACGGTGTGGGATGAGGTGGCCTTCGCCCTTAAAAACTTCGGATACAGCGATGATGTGGTGCGGAAGAGGGTTGATTGGGCCCTAAGATTCTTCGACCTCGAGAGATATGCGGGCCAGTCACCCTTCACCTTAAGCGGTGGTGAGAAGAAGCGTCTAGCCTTCGCCGTGGTCCTCGCATGGTCTCCACCCATCATAGCTCTGGATGAGCCCACGATAGGGCAGGATAGCCTCCAGAAGGAGAAGATGCTCCACATGATAAGGCTCCTCAACACTCAGGGCCACACCGTCATCATGGCCAGCCACGATGTAGAGTTTGTCGCAGACCTCAGGCCGAGAATAATAGCCATCTCATCAGGGTCTATCGTAGCAGATGGGCCGGCTGATGAGATACTGCCGGACACGGAAATCCTACGCCGATGCTCGCTCCATCCACCCCAGCTGGCCCTCCTTATGGCTAGGCTGAGAGACCTGGGGATGCCCCGAAAACTCGTGGATGTGGATACGGCGGCCAGGCTCCTGGTGGAGAGGCTGAGGCCTTGAGCATCTTCGAAGGGCTCAGGTTTAGGCCTGGAAAATCCTTCATCCATAGGATAGACCCGAGGGTGAAGCTCAGCATATCCATCTTCATCCTCTCACTGGCGGCCATCTATGTAGACATCATAGTACTCACCCTGCTGATATCTGTGGAGGCTTTCACTGTGGCAAGGGCTGGAGTTCTCCGGCTTTGGCTGAGGACCTTGAGGGGCTCCATATACCTTGCCCTACTGGTCTTCATAATAACCCTCGTAACAAGGCTTCTCCCAGGCGGCCCACTCGCCGAGTCTCTAGGCTATGCCGTAACATACACATATCGGCTGGTAGTCTTCCTAACCTCCTTCTCCCTCTTCTTCCTCACCACAACGCCTGAGGAGATAGCGCTGACCCTTAGCAGGCTGAGAATACCCTACGAATACATCTTCGCATTTGTCTCGGCCATTAGGTTCACACCGGTTCTAGCAGACGAGATGAGGTCCATCATGGATGCCCAACGCTCCCGGGGTCTGGAGCTGGATAGGGGCCGTCTCCTCTCAAGGGTTCGCAAGCTGATACCGGTCCTCATACCTCTGCTGGTGAATGTTTTGAGACGGTCCTACGAGCTGGCTGAGGCTATGGAGGTGAAGTGCTTCGGCGCCTCTAAGAAGAGAACATACCTGAGGGACCTAAACATCAAGCCCTCAGACTACGCAATCCTCGCGGCTGCTATAACACTGTTCGCCACAGCCATATACCTAAGGGTTATGGGGTATGCACCGCTCCAAATCTTGACAGGCCTCGAACTCTTTAATGGTATGTGATGAGGTTCTTCTCCTCCAGCAGCTCCTGCAGCTTGGATACAGCCTCGTAGACATCCTTCTCGTATTTGGCGCCGGTGCAGACGAGCTTTCCGGAGGCAAACATGAGGATGACCACCTTGGGTGACTGCATCCTAAATATCAGGCCGGGAAACTGCTCAGGCTCATACATCACATTCTCCAGTATCGAGGCGGCCTTCTCCAAGTCAATCCGGCCATGCAGGTCTATGGAGGCGACGATATTCTGTATCTCTATCTGGGGCTCCTCCTTTATCAGAAAGTCCTCCTTCTTCAACGCCTTGACCACTGTCTTGACGGCCCTGATGGACTCCTCCTCGCTCTTAGCCCCTGTGCAGACCATCTTACCGCTGCTGAATATTAGGGTGGCTGTCTTCGGCTTGGCCAGACGGAACACCAGTCCGGGGAACTGGGCTGGCTTATACTCCACATCGGGGAAGGTCCTCTGTATCTGGGCTAGGTCAAGCCTCTGAAATAGCGTCACGCTGGCCACCACATTCTGTATCTCCACTTTCGGCTCAGGTCCCTTGGGCATTTTCCCCCGTTTATAAGGTGGTGGAGGATTTATAAACCTTTAAATATTCTAGCCGCCCCCCATCCAGCCAAACAGGCTTTAAGCCCAGCATCCCCGCCAGTCTCCCGCCGAAGAGTTTTTTCACATCTCCCATCTCCACCATCCTACCGGTAAGCTGTTGGAGGGAGGTCATCGTCTCCGGCTCCATACCGCACGGCCTTATCCCATAGAAGTAGGTTAGGTCTGTGTTGATGTTTATAGCTATGCCGTGGAATGTAACCCAGTGTCTTATGGCAAGGCCTATAGATGCGATCTTCCTGCCTCCCACCCAGACGCCGGGCTTTCCCTCAATTCTGCAGCCCTCAAGGCCGTAAGCCGCCAGCGTCTCTATACATGCTTCCTCCAATATGTTGACAAACTCTCTAACACCTACTCCGAGGAGGTTGAGATTCACTATCGGGTATGCGACCAGCTGGCCTGGACCGTGGTAGGTGGCGTCGCCACCCCTTTCAACCCTGTAGCATGGCAGCTCCCGGTTTATGACATTCTCCATCACACCCTTCCTACCCAAGGTGTAGACATGTGGATGCTCCAGGAGCAGGAGCATATCTGGGACAAGGCCACCAATCCTCTTCTCCACAAGCTCGCGCTGGAGGGTTAACGCTGTCCCATACTCCACCAGCCCCAAGTCGTATATCTCCAACCTCTTATCTGACGACATGGTGTATGCCAGCTCCGACGGCTATGTGGGCAGCCTCCAGGATGGATTCGGAATATGTTGGATGTATGTGGATAGTTCTAGCCAAATCCTCCAAGGATACCCCAGCCTCTATAGCTAGGGCCGCCTCAGCCACTATCTCTGTGGCGTGGGGGCCTACCACCACCAACCCCCTAACCTCTCCACTCCCCCTCTCAAAGATAATCTTGGCGAACCCCTCCGTCTCGCCCTCGGCTATAGCTCTGCCGAGCGATGATAGGGGAAACCTGGCAACACCGATATCGCCCCCCATGGCCTTGGCCTCATCCTCACCCATCCCTATAGAGGCCACCTCAGGGTCTGTGAAGACGCCGTATGGTATGACCTTGTTATCGAATCTAGCCTCCAACCCGGCTATACTCTCTGCGGCTACAATCCCCTGTCTGGAGGCTTTATGGGCTAGGAACGGCGGCCCCGTGACATCCCCCACAGCGTAAATACCCTCGACGCTAGTCCTCATCTGGCTGTCAGTCCTGATATACCCTTTAGGGTCATGCTCGACACCGATCTCCGACAGTCTCTTGCACCAGGCGGTCGGCCTCTTCCCCACAGCCGACAGGATATAATCCACCTGATATCTGGCACCGTTTGAGAGGGTCACCTCCAGAGAGTCCCCCACATACCTGTGGGCGGAGACAGTCGTGCCTAGGTGTATCTCCACACCCATCCTCTCCAGAGACCTCTTCAAGACCCTCGAGGCATCACGGTCAAAGCCCGGCAGGAGCTGGTCCATAATCTCCACAACCGACACCTTCACACCCAGCTTGGCGTATGCTGTGCCCAGCTCGAGGCCTACAGCGCCACCGCCAACAACCAGCATAGAGGCTGGCAGAGACTCTAGGAAGAGGGCTTTACTGTAGCCGATGACCCGTTTTCCATCGATGGGTAGTGATGGTAGGGAAGCCGGCTCCGTCCCCGTGGCCACCACTATCGACTCAACCCTATACCTCGCTCTGCCGCCGTTCACAACCTCCACAACTCCGGGCTCGGGGATATCCGCCACGCCGTGCAAAACCTTTACACCGTAGCTCCTCAGCAGAAAGGCTATCCCCTGCCTCAGCCTGGCTATGACCTCACGGGACTTCCTCGCATGGCCTTCCATGTTGGGTGTGAGGTTTCCTGAGGCCAGGCCGGAGTCTACCATCCTTCTGAGATGCCAGAGCTTGCTGGCATACGATATTAGATGCTTTGACGGTATACAGCCTTCGTTGGTACACTCACCGCCCAGCTCACCCTTCTCGATTAAGACGGTCTTCTTCCCCAGCTGTCCAAGCCTTATAGCGCATACATACCCACCCGGCCCACCTCCCAAAACAGCGCAGTCGTAGTCGTACAAATGTCCACACCCTAGAAGCTGGCGGCTTTACGTATGGCGTCTAGGATTCTCCTCTCGTTGGGTAGATACAAGTTCTCATAGGCGTATGGGAAGGGTGTGTCATATCCTGTAACTCTTATGATCGGTGCCTCCAGGCTGAGTAGCTCCCTCTCGGCGATGTAGGCGGCTATCTCGGCGCCGAAACCACATATCTTGGGAGCTTCGTGAACTATCACCACACGGCCCGTATTCTGGACAGTCTTGCTGATGGCCTCCCTGTCGTATGGTAGTAGGGTTCTGAGGTCCACCACCTCTACGTCAACCCCCTCACCCGCAGCCTTCTCAGCGGCCGCCAAGGCGTCATGGACTGTCGCACCATAGGTTATAACGGAGACATCAGACCCAGGCCTGGCAGTTCTGGCAACCCCCAAAGGCACTGTGTAGTCGCCGTCAGGAACATCCTCCTTGAACGTCCTGTAAATCCTCTTAGGCTCAAAGAAGATGACAGGGTCCTCATCCCTTATGGAGGATATCAGAAGCCCCTTGGCATCCGACGGTGTTGACGGGATAACCACCTTAAGGCCCGGTGTATGGACGAAGTATGCCTCTGGGCTCTGGGAGTGGAACTGGCCGCCCTTGACGCCTCCGCCGCATGGTGCACGGATAACCATAGGTACGGAGAACTGGCCGCCAGTCCTATACCTCATCTTGGCCACGTTGGAGACTATCTGGTCGAAGCCTCCGAAGATGAAGTCGGCGAACTGTATCTCCGCAACAGGCCTCAGACCATTCATCGCCATACCCGCCGCCACCCCTATGATGGCGGCCTCGGCCAGTGGAGTATCTATAACCCTTTCGGGCCCAAACTCCTCCAGCAGCCCCTCAGTTATAAGGAATACGCCGCCCCGCCTCCCCACATCCTCTCCCAGTACTACCACACGCTCATCCCTGCTCATCTCATAGCGTAGCGCCTGGTTGATCGCCTGGGCCATATTCAAAAGCGCCATATCATGAAACACCCTGAGACCCCGGCTTACGCCTCGCCGCCAAAGCCATCATGAAGTGTTCCCCGGCCCTGTAGGAGCTCCTCACTAGGGGGCCTGAGGCTACGTATAGGAACCCCATCTCCAAGGCGTCATTCCGCAGCTTTTCGAAGACCTCCGGATGCACATACTCCACAACGGGTAGATGCCGGAGGGTTGGCCTCAGATACTGCCCCAGCGTAACTATGTCAACCGATGCAGACCGGAGAACCCTCAGCGTATCCAAGACCTCATCATATCTCTCCCCCAGGCCCAGCATGATGGATGACTTGGTGTATATCTTCACATCCATCTCCTTGACCATTCGGAGGACATCCACCGACTGCTGGAATGAGGCCCTCCTATCCCTCACCAAAGGTGTGAGACGGGGGACGGTCTCGACGTTATGGGCTATCACGTCCGGTCTCGACTCTACAACCTTCGCCAAGGCATCTCGGGAGCCGTTGAAGTCAGGTATCAGCGTCTCCACCAATATCCCGCCGTCATATCTCTTGATGGCTCTAACGGTCTCCGCAAAATGGGCCGCCCCACCGTCTTCTAGGTCGTCCCGGCAGACCGATGTCAAGACAACGTATTTCAGACCCATCTCCGAGACAGCCCTGGCCACCAGCTCCGGCTCCTCCATCTCCACCACGCCGCCGGGATGGCCTGTCTTGACGGCGCAGAACCTACAGCCACGGGTGCATATATCGCCCAACAACATGATGGTGGCAGTCCCCCCACCCCAGCACTCAGCTAGGTTTGGGCAGAGGGCCTCCTCACAGACTGTGTGGAGGAGGTTCCGCCTTAAAATATTCCTTACACGCATATATTCGGGCCCCGCCGGTATCCTCGACTTTATCCAGGATGGCTTGGATAGGGTCTGCATATCTGGTCTATTCTCCTCTACGATAGTTTTTAAGCATATATTTCCCTTATAGATATGGGATAGATGGATGGAAACCAGAGGTATAGCCTATGAAAAGTCTGCAGGAGCCGTCATCTTCTATCAAGACACCTCCAAGCTGTTGTTCCTCCTTCTCAGATATGGGAAGGGTCACTGGGATTTCCCTAAGGGGCATATTGAGGACCAAGAGGATGAGAAGGATACCGTTAGGAGGGAGGTTAGGGAGGAGACAGGGATAGAGGATATAGAGATACTGCCTGACTTTCGGAAGACCATCCAGTACAAGTATAGGAAGGATAAGCTACTGGTTAGGAAGGAAGTTGTATTCTATCTGGGTAGGGCCAAGACCTTGAACGTGGTGCTCTCACCAGAGCATAGGGACTATGCGTGGCTCAGCTATGAGAGGGCTTTGGAGAGGCTTACATTCGAGACCGCCAGACAGACCCTAATAGACGCCCATAAAGCCCTAGCAGCCAAGCTGGGACTTCAGACTTAAAGACCGGAGAAAACCCAAGCCGATAGGTGATTCAGGATTGGGAAGGTTGACGGCCTCAGCTCTAGCGGCTATGCTGGTTTTGCTCGGATTTCAGATAGCTGTGGGACAGGGGCAGACCCTGCAGGTCCATGTGATTACGCCGGATGGTGTGGGGAGGCAGGGGATAACCGTGACAGTCGCCCTGGGAACCCTCACCGCCAGGGCTGTGACCAACGCCACGGGATGGGCGACGTTCGCAGACCTCCAGCCCGGCCAACACATTGTAACAGCCTACATATCAGATATAGCCCTCAACACAACCACCGTCGACATCCCCTCGGTGAGTAGCCTGGTCCTAGTTGTGCAGCTGGGGAAACTGGACGTAGCTGTTAGA
The DNA here is from genome assembly GCA_002898355.1 of archaeon HR01. Taxonomy (GTDB): domain Archaea; phylum Thermoproteota; class Nitrososphaeria_A; order Caldarchaeales; family Caldarchaeaceae; genus HRBIN01. The sequence goes on from BEHD01000014.1 coordinate 48,177, forward strand.
GATTTGGGGGGTAGGCCGGTGGGGAACATCCCCGTAACACTCACATCGGCCAACAACATGATATCTACAACGGTCCGCACCAACGCATCGGGCGTCGCCACATTCCCCAACATACCCTACAGCAGCCTATCCTCGATAGGAGGGCCGTATAAGATAAGGGTGGTTAAGGAGGGGATAACGGTGGCGTCATCGGAGGCCATCCTGGAGGAGCCCTCCTCCACCCACACAGTGGAGGCTAAACTCTTCAACCTGAACATTACAGCCAGAGACAGGGCTGGAAACATCCTGAAGGGCCAGGCCAGCATCCACCTGAAGGCTGGAAACTTCTCCCAGCAAGCCGCTATTCAAGAAGGTATAGCAGCCTTCACGGGCCTCATCTCCTCAGAGCTTGTGGGAGAGTACATGGTATGGACTACGTTGCGGATAGAGAGGGTGGATGTCACTGTACAGAACACCACCATCTCCCTAAGCCGGGACCTGAGCCTGGAGTTTTCTGTTGATGTAGGGAATGTGGTGGCGAAAGTCTTGGATAGTAATGGAGAACCCCTGCCCAACATAGTGTTGGTGATATCCTCAGCGAGGCTGGGCGACTTCGTAGGCGGGAGGACCGACAGCTCCGGACAGCTGAGGTTGGAGACTATACCCCTATCCACAACCGTCGGAGGGGTATACAACATCACCGCCTATAGGGGGAGGTCTGTCGTGGCCTCACAGCCCCTCAACCTAGTCTCCGGCGAGACCAGTATAGAGTTGGTTATCCCGCTCAAATCGGTGAGGGTTAATGTGGTGGATTCTAGGGGTGAGCCGTTGTCGGGTGTGGAGGTCTCCATAAAAGACCCCCTCACCGGAAGGAGTTCGACCGGCCTCACGGACTCGGGCGGGTCGGTGGGGTTGACCGCCTTCTCAGGCCCTAACACCCTGTCGGCAACTTACAGGGGGTTGGTGGTGTATAACCAGACCAGAAGCGTCGGCGATGAGCAGATAAATTTGAGGCTTCTGTCCGTGAACTTCCCCATAACGGTCAGGGTCTTGGACGGCCTAGGCCGCTACGCCGCAGGCTTGAAGGCCGTAGTCGAAATCGATAACAAAAGAGTATTTGACGGCGCCCTACCAGCAGGGCCGCTGGTCATCAATTCAGAGCTCCCGGCTGATGTTAGGGTTGACGTGCTGTCAGACGGCCTTCTCCTGGCTAGGAAGACTGCGCATCTCTCGGAGGAGAGCGTGTTTGAGATAAGGTTTAGTGACTACATCCTTCTAGGTCAAACCCTTATCCCCATGGAGTTCTTCTTGGCTGGGGTTGTTGCGGTGCTCACCGGTATTGTATGGGTTGTTGTTAAGCCTTGGCGGTTAAGGCAACCCTAATATCCCGGGAAAACATCTACGTCTTGTCCGATTTGCGTGGAGGGCCGGAATTGCAGACCTGGACACTGAGCAGGGAACCGACCCCAATATGCAACCCACTGTGCAGGTTTTTCAGATGCGCCAAGAAGGCTCTTGATTTCAAGCGGAACCCGCCGTGGTGTAACTGGGTTGAGGCACCTTGTATAGGCTACCAGTGCCCCTACGCCCAATGTATCCAAGCCAAGCTGCTGCCCGATGGGAGATGCGGCCTATTCGTCAAGAGGAAGACCAGCGAGGTGGAGGAGGTAGCGGATATAAAGAATCTTGCAGCGACAAGGGCTAGGAGAAAGCTTGACAAGCTGGGCCTTTAACGGTGTTTCCGTCTGAGAAGAATCGAAGTCCTGGCCATACCGGGCATACCGATAGTGGGGAAGGGTGATAACATAGCTGAGATAATTTTCTCATCGGCAACCCGTGCAGCTATAGTGTTCCAGGACTATGACATAGTTGTCATCTCCCACACCATAGTCTCAAGGGCTGAGGGAAGGCTGGTAGACCTCAGAACCATTAACCCCTCCGCCGAAGCCTTGGAGATTGCGGAGAAGACGGGGAAGGATGCTAGACATGTTGAGGTCATTCTGAGGGAGAGCAAGCGAATCCTCCGGGTGGAGAGGGGTGTCATAATCTCGGAGAGCAGGCACGGCATTATCTCGGCTAATGCAGGTGTCGACGCATCCAACGCCGGCGGTGTTGACTATGTGATAACACTGCCCGAGGACCCAGACATCTCGGCGGCTAGAATTAGGCAGGACCTGAAACGGCTGACCGGTAAAGAGCTGGCGGTGATAATATGCGATACATCCGGACGGCCCTTCCGTAGGGGGACGGTGAACATTGCGATAGGCTGTAGCGGTATCAACCCCCTATGGGATAGGAGGGGTGAGAAGGACCTCTTCGGGAGAACCCTGACATCTAAGATAACGTGTGTGGCCGATGAGATAGCCTCCGCCGCCGAGCTGGTGATTGGGCAGGCCGATGAAGGAACCCCAGTGGCTCTAGTGCGGGGATATCTCTTCAAGCCTGGGGAGGTGCCGGCCAGGGCCATAATACGCCCCGATGAGGAGAACCTGTTCAAATAGGATGCGTAAAGATTTTTAGCAAAGCGGTGGCGGTATATCCATGCGCTTCAACAATATTGAGCTGGAGAAGGTGGAGAATTTCATCAGGGAGGTTAGGGCCGACAGCGGTAAAGCCGTCAAGCTGAATGAGATAAGGGGGAGGTGGCTGCTGGATGATGTGGAGAAGCAGTTCGAGGCTGTGGCCAAGACGGAGAAGGGCGAGTTCCGGATGGAGGCCGATAACCCATCCTTCATGGGTGGTGGGGGGAACAGACCCGGCCCCATGCTGTACTGCCTCATGGGCATAGCCTCATGCTTCATGGCGACATTCGTCGCCGTAGCCACTGAGAAGAGAATACCGCTGAAGAAGGCTGAGATAGCGGCCAGCTGCGAGCTGGACATGGCCAGGGTGGCCGGTCTTTCAGACAATCCACCCATCCGACGCATAACACTAGAACTCTCGGTAGACTCTGAGAGGCCTGGGGAGGATTTGGAGCAGGTCCTCAACGAGGCCGCCAACAGATGCCCAGCCATCTACACGTTACGGACACCTCTAGAGCCTATAATAAGGCTGGCCAGCCCATAGTACCGGAGATGGAGCCGACCTCCAGGGAGCATATATCAAGGATATTGCTGGCAGCCTTGGAGGAGACAGCCGAAGGATTCTACAACATAGACAAGATAGCTGAGAGGTCGAGGGTCAGCTCGGAATCTGTCCGTAGGGTCCTCTCCAGGTTTGGAGGTGAGAAGGCCCACCGTATCATCTTGGCGGTCGCAGCGTTGAAGGCTGGCTGCGAGCCTTCCAAGGTGGTGAGAAACCTTACATGGAGGGAGATGGAGGACTTCGCCAGAGAGATAGGGGGGAGGGCGGGATATCAGCACCTCGAAAACATATACTTCGGCTTGGGGGGTCGAAGGTTCCAGATAGACCTAATCCTATGGCGTTATCGAGTCATCCTAGTTGTTGACTGCAAAAGATGGAAGAAGCCTTTGGCGGGAGAGACGTTGAGGTCTGTCAGCTTGAGGCATGAGGATAGATGTAGGGCTCTGGCGAAATATCTCGAAGCAACCATCCCCGGCAACAACAGAGTATCGTTCCAGCCTGTAGTAGTATCCGTCTACGAGCCCTCAACCCGTCTCTCAGGCATAACCCACGTCGTCCCAGTCGACACCCTGATAAATTACCTCAACACATTCGATTACGGCTATAGCTCTGGAGGTATTTCAGCGTCTCTACACCTCCGATGGTCCGAGTTGTTGAAGGCTATGCTAGGCCGGCGTTAATCTTTTAATCCTATGCTGAGATGGCTTCATGAGGTGTGGTGGCGTGGATAGATTATGGGCGCCGTGGCGTATCGAATACATCAAGGGGGCCAAAGATGAGGAGGGTTGCATCTTCTGCGAGATAAGACGTGACAGGGCTGACGATAAAAGGCTTGTCCTCCTGAGAGGGCGACACTCATACATCGTCATGAACACCTACCCCTACAACAACGGACACGTCTTGGTAACCCCCTACAGACACGTCCCCAACATCACCGACCTCAGCGGAGACGAGCTCACAGACATGATGCATCTCATATCCTACTCTGTGAGGCTTCTCCGCCACGTCCTAAACCCTGACGGCTTCAACCTTGGCGCCAACCTGGGAAGGGTTGCGGGCGCAGGCATAGTAGACCATGTCCACTTCCACGTGGTTCCTAGATGGAAGGGTGACACCAACTACATGACAACGGTCGCTGAGACCAGGGTTCTCCCCGAGGACCTAAGGTCAACCTACAGCAGGCTGTTGAATGGGGTGCAGGAGCTCGGTACCGCCTACCGTTAAAACCCTATCCCTCATCTCCCTGAAGTAGGGTGACTCTGGGTTGGCTAGGAGAACCACACGGCTTACCGCATCCTCTGTGACCTTCTCATATCCAAGTATCCTTGCCAGACGCTCACCAAACTCCCTCAACTCCTCCAGCGATGGCATATTCTCTCTCTTCAGCCTCTTCTGAGACTCACCGACATGGGTGTATCCCTTACACTCCACATAGTCTGGAGAGGCAATCCTGATGAGGTCGGCGTATTTCTCAGGGGAGTGCATGTTGTAGTCCTTCACAAGTGTTAGCCGTATTATCTTCCTGCATCTCATCTCCCTGATAATCTCCAGCGACTGCATCACCCGCTCCCAGCTATCAGGTATCAGCGGCTTATTGGTCCTGATATGTGTCTCCCTGTCGGGGCCGTAGAGGCTTAGATATATCGTGGTCGGCTCGGCGCCTTCCCTAAGCTTTCGAAGACTTTCCGGCATCGTTCCATTGGTCACCAGGAAGGTCGTCATCCCCCGCCTGGCAGCCTCCTTGATAAGCCCGTCTAGGTGGGGATAGAGGGTGGGCTCGCCGTCCAGCGATATCGCTATATGCCTCGGGTTCAACGCCTCCTTAAACCTCTCCCTCGAAACCTTCGGATTACCTCCAAAGCCTGAGAGAAGCTCCCTCTGAGCCTTTATAATCCCGTCCAAAATCTCCGACGGACTCTCCCAGACGCCTCCAAATGGTTCAACACGGTTGGGCGTGTGAAACCTCCAGCAGAAAACACACATCATATTACAGTATTGGACCGAGGGGGTCATCTGGATACATCTATGGCTATCTATACCATACCAGCTCTTGTAGCACATCTTCCCACCCCTCAAGGCAGATTTGGTCCAATGGCAGACCTTCACGGCTGAGTGGCTCCCCACTATCCGATATCCTGCAGCAACAAATTTCTCCAGATTTCTCACTTCCTCCCTGACCCGTCTCCCAGCCACTGGATTGGACTGTATTGTCTGGCTCAACCGCCCCACACATTCTAAAAGCCCATTTAAATACTAATCCGTTCAACCGGTTCCAGATGGGCAGGCCGAGAATATGCATCGTGGGGAACTTGACTATCGACGTCCTCCCCTCCGGCGAGAGGGTTCCCGGCGGGCCCCCAATCTACGCCGGACTGGCGGCTAAGGTCTCGGGATGTGATGTGGTGGCGGTCTCCTCGGTGGGTTTTGACTATCCGCCGGAATACCTGGAGATGTTGAGGGGGTGGGGTTTCGAGACTGTCCTACACTGGGCTGAGACGCCTTCATCCTCTTTCGCCTTCTCATACGTTGGGGGTGTGAAGCATGTCACCCTTGTAAGCAGGGGGCCCCCCATCCCCACACATCTTCTGAAGGAAATAGAGGGGGACATGGTGGTCTACTCCCCCGTCGCCTCGGAGCTAGCCCCACAGCAGCTAACACAGCCGGTGGAGAAACGGTGTCTCGACCTCCAGGGGTTCGTGAGGAGGGCCGACGAGAAGGGACGGATAACCCTCTCCCAGGTATCGGATTTCACGGTCTTTAAGGCTCGAATAGTTCACGCCTCCGCCGAGGAGGCCCTCTCAGCAACAGCCACTAACAACATTTTTAGAGCCGCCGAGGTTATGGCCGGATACGGCACAGAGGAAGTGCTGATAGGGCTTCCGGACGGAGTATTTTACAGGTCGAAGGATTGGGGAGCCTTCTATGGACCGGTTAGCAGGGAGAGCGCAGCTGAGAGGGTGGGCGCCGGCGATATTTTAACTGGAGCATTCGCCTCCTGTCTCGTCAGGGGAGTTCAGGGAAAGATGGCTCTCGCCGAGACCATCTACATCCTAGAAGAGCTACTGTCAACCCCATATCTCCACACCGGAACCATAACCATAGACCAGAATAGGGTAGCCTGGCTGATGCGCCAGATCATCGCTCTCGACTAGCCCTCCTCATCCCGCCACCACGTCCAAGCATCTTCCCCGCCCGCGTTGCAAGGCCCGGCCACTTCTCCCTTATAGCCGCCTCCACAATATTGGCCAGTTCATCGCTTATACTATACCTAGGTATTACGTTTTTCCTGTAGTTCAAGACGGATGCCGCCAGGGGGGAGTAGAAGGCCAGCCTAGGCTGCTCAAGAGCTCTTTTGACGGCGTCTCTGAGAACCTTCTCATCTATCTTCTCTTTCTTTGCACCGCTTTTGACCATGGTTTAAGGTAAAACATCTAACTTTTAACATTTACCTAAGCTAAAAGCATGTTGCAAGTCCCCTATGTTCGAAAAATCGAACAAAAGGGATGGGAAAAGAGGCTAATCAATCAATATTGCATATCGTTGGCTAATGCACTATGAAGGGATGGATAATTCGCTGGATAATGCATTAACCGGTCTTCGGAGACCCTTTCGCATGTTATTGCCCCTGGAAAACCGTCTTTCGCCGCCTTTTACGCCGAGGCGGATTCAAATCGGCTGGGGGTTCGGACAGATGTATCCGTAAATCTTTTTCTGTTGAATTGGGTTGGTGGGTTGTTGGCGTGGCTTGTCCAAAAAATTGGACAGAGAGTAGGATGAGGCCCCATAACGGATAAGCCTGACAAAAAAGATGGAGTTTTAATGTTTAAGGTAAACCTTAAACCGAAGACCTATCAGCTATGTGTTTCGATACCCGTTTGGGATTCAGTTTTGAAGATATGTAGTCGAAGGCTTTCTCCGGCTGGCTTTCTGGACCGCAGGTGTAGACATCTATTGTGGCATATCTGTAGTGAGCCCACGTATGGAGGGCTATATGGCTCTCCTGAACTAGAGCTATCACCGACACGCCGCCCTTCTTCCCGCCGAAGGACCACGACTTCAGCTCTACCAGTGTCATCCTAGCGATATCCACAGCCTCCAACACGATCTTCCTCAGCCTCTTCTCATCGGTGAGAAGTTTCTCGCTACAGTCATAGAGGTTACCGAAGACGTGCTTACCGACCACTACCTCCCGAGTGCTTTGGCTTGCGAGCATTATCTTTTCTTCGAACCTCGGCAGCATGAGAAAAATTATTGAATATAAACCATTCGCTCCACGAGAAAATTCTAGAAAAGCTCCAAGCATGGAACTGAGATTATTCAGTCAAATCCTACCGTTGTGCAACATTTTCTGTCTGAAAGTGCCATTCCACGATTAGTCATCCTCAACCCCCATTTTTTCGGCCAAGGGTTATATCGCCGGTCATCAATACTATTTCCATGGGTGATGTCCCCCACGCTGGAGTGTATGAGAAGGATTCTCTAGACCTCAGGAAGGTCTTCAGTCAAGTTCTGGATTTTGTGTCGGACGGCCGTACCGGTGCGGTGGCCTTCTTTGTGGGTGTCGTAAAGTCCAGCGGCTCGGCCGGCAAGGATGTGGAGGTTCTCGAGATGGAGTCCTATGTGGAGCACGCCAACCAAGCAATTGAGAGGATTTGCGATGAGGTAGTGGCGGAGTATGGGCTCAACTACGCCGGTGTCTGGCATCTGGTGGGGAGGTTTGGATTGGGTGAGGCCGTGGTCTTGGTCGCTGTATGTGGCAGGGGGAGGAAGGAGGTGTTAGCGGCCCTTCCGGTTATTGTTGAGCGATACAAGAGGGAGCCAGCACTTTTCAAGAAGGAAGTATACATAGACGGGACACATCAGTGGATAGAGGGGGCATGAGAGTAGTTACAAGGTTCTTCGCATTTATGAGGGAGATGGCGGGCCGGGAGACAGATGAAATCACATTGGCTGAGGGAGCCACACTGACAGATTTCCTAAAAGTCCTGAGGGAGAGATATAGGGGTTCACTGGACAGGGTTTTCGGTGTTGACGGAGGGCTGAGGCCTGGTTTTGCCGTAGCCTTGAACGGCGAGACAGTCGGCAGGGAGCGCTGGGATACCCTATTGTTGAAGGATGGCGACTTGGTGGTTATTCTTCCACCCATCTCGGGAGGCTATTTGAAGCTGGGAAGCCTCACACCCCGCTGCCCCTGATACCTTCCCGTATACGGCTTCTCAACGATGGAGGAGAGACGGGCGAAGACAACGTGGAGGAACCTCTCACCCCTGTAGAGCCTCACCGGGAAATCCCCGCCAACAAGCTCTATGGTCAGCTCGCCCTCAAAGTTGGCGTCTATGATGGTGGGCGGTATGGTAAGGCCTATCCTGGCATAGCTGCTTCTAAGGTTTACAAAACCCATCAAGTCCTTAGGTAGGGCTAGATATTCGCTGGTGTGGAGGAGGACGTGCTCCCCCGGGTTGACGACGAATGATTCACCCTCCTCGAAATGGTAAAAGTCTCTGGCATCCGAGGACTTGGTGTCAAAGATTTCTCTGTTCCGGTTAAATCTCGCTATTGTTCCGCCTATCCTCAGGTCCAGCCCGTTCTCCCTAACTATATCATCGCTGAAAGGCTCTATCCGGAGCCTGCCACTCCTGATGTAGTTCCAGAGATCAAAATCTGAGAGTATCATGGGTGATGCCTCCACCCACCTCCTTATAGCTATATGACCTGCATCATGTCCCGGGCTACCACCGCCCTGACCCCCACACTCTCGACAGCCCTGACGATCTCCTCTTCACGGCCCTCCCAAACGGGATATAGGTGGGTGACCACCAAAAGCCTGGGATTCACCTTGGCAGCTATTTCGGCCAGCTGCTTCTCTGATGTATGCTTACCCACCAGAAGCCCGTGGGGGAAGCTGCACTCATGGATTAAGATATCCACGCCCCTGGCGAGGGATACGAGCCTCTCATCAGGCACGGTGTCCCCCGAATATGTGATGGACATCCCCTCCCCCTCAAGTCTGAAGGCGACGCCGTTGAAATGCTCCACCGACGCAGCCTTGACCCTAATCTTTCCGGGGAGGGTGTCGCCGTCATCAATATCGGTAACCTGTGTGTATTCTAGACATTTCATAACCTTGGAAAGATAGCTCAACTCCTCAACCCCCGCCACCAGCCTCCGGAAGAGACTCTCCATCCCCCTAGGACCCACCACATCGAGGTTTTTCGGGCTTGAGTCAGGCATCCCATATTCGTTGAAGGCACGCGACATCACGAAGGGTAGCAGGTCTGAGAAATGGTCCAGATGGAAATGGGTCACCAGAACCCTATCAATCATGTGGGGCGTTATATTGAGACTTCGAAGCCTCTCAATTGTGCCAGGACCCGGATCAATCAATATCCTCTCACCGGAGAACTCGGCCAGAACGCCGCTGGCGAATCTCTTGGGTGTGGGTACTATACTGCCCGCACCTAGGATTAAAAGCTTCAATGAAGGCCCCTCGCAATGAATATCGTGTGGGGTATCTCTCGACCGAAGAGGTTGAGCGCTGTCTCAACGGCCTTGGGAGAGCCTGGGATGGCCATAACCAGCTTGCCGTTGGCTATGCCTGCCGCCGCCCTAGAGAGCATGGCTGCAGCACCTATCTGTTTAAAACTCTCCATCCTGAAGATTTCTCCGAACCCCTCAATCTCCTTTTCGAAGAATGGCTTAACAGCCTCCAGGGTTACGTCGGTGGGGGAGATACCTGTTCCACCCGTAATCACTAATATGTCAAAATCGCCTGAGAGAGATTCGATCACGGCCTTTCTAATCATTAGAATATCATCCTTCACGACACCCAGATATTCGACTTCGTAGCCCATACCCCTTAGAATATCTGCGGCAAGCAGGCCGGACTCGTCCTGGAAAGGCTCGCCCCTAACCTTCTTCTCATATCGTGATGTGCTGGCTGTCAGGACGGCTACCCTAACCTTTACCTGGCTCCGGGAGCGGTGTATCTCATGGGGCTGCATCTTCCTTCACCTTATAGAGGACCCTGACACCATATATCTCGGCCTCAGGATACTGGCCGTTCTCGTCTTTCTCGTACTGCTTCACCACATCCCATATGTTAAGTAGGGCTGTGCAGACAGATGTGAGGGCCTCCATCTCCACACCCGTCTTCTCGGTAGCAACCACCCTAGATCTCACCTCCACATAGTCTTCCCCCAAGTTTTCGTCGATCTCCACACTCTCTATCCTGAGGCTGTGGCAGAGGGGGAGTATCTGAGGGGTCATCTTAGCTCCGAGGACGCCGGCCACCCTGGCCAGCTGTAGGGCGTCACCCTTCTCAACCGCCCCATCCCTTATCAGCTTAATCGTCGTCGGCCTCAGCCTTATCCTCCCTACGGCCACAGCCTCTCTTCTAACAGGGCGCTTCCCCGAGATATCCACCTGCCTGATAGCCAAACTTCCACCCCATGCATGAAGTTCTGGCGGGGATAAAGCTCTATCGTCTAAACTCTCCTACCCCTTCTCCCACCTTTCTTCCTAACGCTGTCGTGGGGTATGGGTGTAACATCCTCTATCCTACCTATGGTGACCCCTGACCTAGCGATGGTTCTTATGGCCGCCTGAGTGGCTGGGCCTGGAGTCCTAGACTTGACACCGCCTGGAGCCCTCACCAAAATATGAACCGCATTTATGCCGGCTGCCTTGGCTGCCTCCATAACGTAGGCCGCAGCCCTCATCCCAGCGTATGGTGTAGGCTCGAGTCTTCCAGCATCAACGAACATTCCGCCGCTGGCTCGGGCTATTGTCTCCGCCCCAGTCAAATCGGTGACATGGACTATGATGTTGTTGTAGGAGGAGTAGATGTGAACCACACCCCATTTAAACTGTTTCTGAGGCTTCTCCACCTGCTCCGTCATGATATCACCTCTCCATCATCTCAAGCAGCCGCAACCCGTATCTTCTCCTCTTCCCCCCTAAGTACATGATATCCCGGGGATTTGACACGTCTCTCACCCAGATATACCTTGCCATGAGTTATGAGTTGGCGGGCTTGGTAGGGTGTTCTGGCCAGTCCAAGCTTGTAGACTATGGTCTGAAGTCTCCTCTCCAGAAAATCCCTCACCGAAAGCCTCAACACATCGTCCAGCGTGGCCCCCTCGGGCAGTATCCCCAGACGGTACAGCTTCCCCAGAAGCATCGCCTCTGCCTGAGCCCTCCTCTCACCCACAGCCGTGAAGAGCGACCTGGCCAGCGACCTATACTTACGTAGCTTGCTGTTGGCGATAAGAATCTCCTTCTTGTTCCGGAGCCCATACTCTCCCAAAAGCTTCAGCTCAGCCTCAAGGTTCTCCTTCCTCCATGGATGGCTTGGGGTCTCATACTTCTTCCTCTGCCTCTTGGGGTCTCCCATTCCAGCCTCTTCCGGGAATGCCCCGCTATAAATAGCTGATAAAGGTACCTACATCATCCGCGACAAAGAGACCGGAAAACTAGGCCTAAGACATACAGGTCTCCTGAAAGCCTTATGCCGCACAGCGGAGCTGTCGCTATTCATTTCTATCGGGCCTAGAACAAATAAATACCGTGGTGTGGGTTTTATCTGGGCTCTTGCTGTGTCATCTTCCTCTTCACCAGCCTAACTCTGCAGAAAACTGCATCCCCATCCCTTATCTCAAAAATCTTTCTTATCTCCTCTGGGATGGTTATTCTGCCTCCCGCAGTTACTTCTGCGAAGAAGGGTATATCCTCTTCCGATATCTCCACCATTTCCTTGATATGTTTCGTGGAATGGGTTCCTTAAAAACTAGAGCAGTCTAGCCGGCCCGCCAACCCCGGAGACCATAGGCTTCAACCCCTCATCTTCCAGTCTGGAGAGGACATAATCCATGTCTTCCCTGTATGTGTTTACATAGACTGTGGGCCCTGTCTGCATCGAGTAATAGCATTTGACGCCTTCCCGCCTCATCATCTCGACAGCTCTTATAGCTTTCAGGGTTTGGGGGGTCATGAGTACGAGTCTTGAGGGCCCCGTCATGGTGACTGCGTGGAGTTCAAGGGAATCCTGTTCCACGAGCTGTCCAAAGGTTTCCAGGTCCCCATCAATTATGGCCTTTTGGACTTCATCGCATCTTCTCTGGGCTGTTATACACCGTTGCTGAAAGAAGGGTGACAGCTCAGCCTCTCGATGTGCTGCCTCTGTGGAGAAGCCGGCCGGTAGGGGTATTACTATGATTCCGAGGGGTAGGTTTCCTCCATCGGAGAACGATACGGCGTAAGAATCTTCATCACAGGTCCCGGCATACCACCTGGCGTAATATCCCACCACACTCCGGCATGCAGAACCCGCCAACAACCTGGCAATCCTGGACAGAAGCCTGAAATCCCAGCCATACTCCCTGTCGAGCCCTGCAGCCTTGAAAGCCGCTGTGGCCAGGGCTGCACCTGCAGATGATGAGAAGCCCAGCCCCTTGGCCGTGCCGGGGGGTAGCGAGTTGTATGAGACAATCCTCACCCTCTCATCCATGTCCGCCAGCTGTCTCACCCTATCCACCACCTTCAAAATCCTCTCCAATTCACGGCCCGACACTTGTACACCGTTTAACTCCGCCGTGTCTGCGGGGAAGTCGCCAAACTCCACCTCGGTGACCGTGTGGAAAGCCGCCAGATTGACCGAGATGCTGTCATGATAGGGTATCCTCATCTCCCAATCTCTAAGCCCATGGTATTTGACTAGGGCCTGCATCGGATGGGCTATTGCTTTAGCCTTCATGGATGTTATAGCGTATATCTCAGCCTCTTAAACCTCTTCGCAAGTCTGAAGGCGTCTTGGGATACGTCTTCGCCTGAGACAGCCCTCCCCACAAGCCTCGCTATATGCCCCATCTCCGTAGACGTCATACCGCGTCTCGACACCTCGTTCGTACCCATCCTGACGGCCAT
>BEHD01000015.1 GCA_002898355.1 archaeon HR01
TAACGTAACAAAGCCCCCAGCCAACCACTCCCCTCTCTTCTCCTTCTTTATAGAATATACCGGAATCGCATCGGCGCGTGGGGGGCGGGATTTGAACCCGCGAGGCTCTTTTGGAGCCACTGGCTTAGCAGGCCAGCCCCCTACCGGGCTAGGGCACCCCCACCACGGATACAGACAACCTAACACGGTAAAAAGTTTTAATCGTTTTTATATGGGCATCCAACGGCAGATATAGTATGGCCAGCTTCCTGTTAATCCGTACTATCTCTCCTTCAAGCTTCCCAGCCGGGTTATACTGGGTGGTCGGATGCCTCTCTTTATGTTTTTAGTTCCTATTTTTTCTAATAGCTGCCTCGTAGAGGTTACTGGTTCAACACCTTTAACGGATATTTCTTTGAGGTTATCTAGCGCGAATACGGGAATGTCGTTCTCCACAGCATCTCTCAACAATGTTAAGTTTTTAACATTCATCTCGCCGATTGGAGGGTTCGTGAAAACCACGTAGTCAGAACCCAGCAATGCTTCCTTCGCCAGATGATAGCTGAAATCCCCTATCGGATTGTAGGCCTTCTCCGGAATCACCTCCAAACCCAGCCCCCTAGCCACGAAGTAGTCCACATCATTCTCATGGAGTATTCCGGTAGATATCCTGAAGCCGACCTTCGTGAGGGTTCTGTATAACCTAGCCCCTGTCCCCGAGCCGGCTATGATGAAGACCCTCCGGCCAGGCGATATTTCTCCACCTCTATACTCTACCGAAAGCGTGATCGGAGAAAGATGAAGTACATGATTAAACCCGAAGGTTTCTAGAAACCTCTCGTCGGTGAGGATTTCTTCGGGGTCGTCAACGGACAATAAGGTTTTCTCCGTTATGGCTATGAGTCTGTCAGCAAATCTAAACGCCAACTCAATCTCATGCGTGGATGCAATAACTATCAACCCTTCCCTACGGGCTAGCTCCCTTAAAAGCGTGAACACCTCAATCCTAGAACGGCTGTCAAGATGTGTGGTGGGCTCGTCTAGGATCAGTGTTTTAGGCTGTTGTGCCAAAGCCCTCGCTATCATCACCCTCTGGAACTGGCCGTCACTGAGCTCAGATACTTCCCTATCCCTTAAACATTCTATTGCTGTCTTCTTCATCGCATCCTCGACGATTTTACGGTCATAGGGGCTAAGCATGTGGACAGGCCCTGTCCATGGATACCTACCCAAAGCAACCACCTCCTCCACGGTCATACCTGCCACGTCAGGTCTTCCTGTTTGAACCATCCCAACTAGCCGTGCCCTACGCCCCGGTCTTATACGGTGGAGTTCACTTCCAGATATTACGACGGCTCCCCCCATCGGATTCAAAATCCCAGCCAAGGTTTTGAGGAGCGTCGTCTTACCTGATGCGTTAGGGCCTATCACAACCGTGAACTCCCCAGGTCTTAGCTCCAGCTCTACACGGGGTAGGATAGGGCTGTCACCATATCCCACAGAAAGCCGGATAGTCTTCATCAAAGCCTCCTACCTCTTCTCATCAGGAGTAGGATTATAAGCGGTGCTCCGAATATTGAAGTGATAGCCGTAACAGGCAAGTCTAACGGTGTCATCAGGTTTCTCGCAGCTACATCGGATATTATGGCTATGGTGGCTCCGGCTAAGGCTGAGAGTGGAATTATGACTCTGTTGTCTGCTGTGCCGGCTGTCAGCCTAGCTATGTGGGGTGCAGCAAGCCCTATAAAACCTACGGCCCCCGACAGCACCGTAGCTGCAGAGACTATGGATGAGGCGGCAGTCACGATGGCAACCCTCGCACCTCTTATCCAGACACCCATGGAAGATGCTATCTCATCTCCGAAGGCTATAGCATTCATGGGTTTAGCCAACATAAATGCAGCTACAAAACCACCCACCGTAAGTGGAAAAACCGCCTCAATCAAAGACCATTTAGCCGAGGAGAAGGTGCCAAAAGTCCAGAAATAGAAAGCCCTAACGATCTCAATCTCTGATGTATAGATGATAAGGGTTGTGAGTCCAGCGTTAAGATATCCCAACATAACGCCGGCAAGGACAAGTCCGATATAGGTTCTCATCAACGATGAGAGGAGTATCACGAGAACAGATGTAGCGGCAGCGCCCAAGGCCCCAGCCATATACAGAGAATATGGGTCATAGCTTTGGACTAGGCCTAACCCTAGACCTAACACGAGTGTTGCGGCTATGGCCAGGGAGGACCCTGAAGATATCCCAAGTATGTAGGGGTCTGCAAGAGGGTTTCTGAAGAGAGACTGTAGCAGGGAGCCTGCAACACCTAGCGACGCACCGGTAATAAGGGCCGTCAGACTACGTACCAAACGCAGATCTATAACAGCCCCTAGAAGAGATGAATGCTGCTGATAACCTACTATGTGGAGTAAAACCGCATCTGCTGAAAACCTAACACTGCCCAGAACCATAGATGTTAGAAATGAGATAAAGAGCGTGGATGTGAGGAGGGGGAAGGCCCAATACCTCACATCACTCACCTAAGCGGGACAAAGTATTCAAGCTCCCTATCTCCAAATACATCGGGCCAGAGGATGGCGGCCACGTCTTTAAGCCATCCTTCAGTATCGTAGTATCCCAGCTGGTAGATGTCGTCGTCAAACCTGAAGACCCGCCCCTCCTTAAAGGCTTTAGAGAGCTCCAGTTGTGGAATCTCCTGGATAAGTTCGTCCTTTGACTTTATCAGATCTGTCGAAACGACTATGACATCTGCGTCGGCTGCTCTGCTAACAAGCTCCTCAAGGGATACGGATGCGCTCCCGGTCCCACTGAGGTCTGAGAAGACATAAACTGCACCCAGTTCCTTCAAGGCTTTCGCCACATAACTATCGCCAGCCGACACATAAGCAGTACCACGGTAGACTGAGAACCATACGACTTTCAACGGTCGGGACTGCCCAGACCCTATAAACGCCTGCACTTTAGAGACGGTTAGGTTGTTACTCATCTCCACATATTGGAATATTCTGTCAGCTACATCATCCAAGTTAAAGAAAGCTGCAACGAACTTTATCCATTCAAACCTTCCCAAGAGAGAGGTCTCTAAATACTCGTTATTGACAACATAGGGGATTCCCAGCTCCTCAAGTTTTGAGACCACAGGATCTCCGGGGAAAGTGTAGATCATTACAAGATCGGGTTTGATCTCTAGGAGACGTTCATAGTCTGGAGACCACGCTGCGCCAACATCCTTTATCCTCCCCTCCCCCAGCATCTTTTCGACATCTGGAAAGAACCATCCATATGCTTCACCCCACATTATCCCCGCCACATTGTTAAGGAGTTCGGGCGAGTATTCTCTAAGCCTTTCGATCAGAGCTATGTGTGTGGCAGACATTAGGACAGCTCTTTTTACGGGAGTCCTCACAACTAGGTCCGCATGGATGTTAGGTATGCTAGAGTTCTCAGGCACCAGTAAAATGGTGCGGTTAACACCATCTCTCACCAACGTATAGCCCCCGAGCCGGGTTATGGAGAAATGCTCAGCATACTTTACCACAGTCTCAGGCTCAGCTTTATGGATAACTTGGAGGACCGTTGTCGTCCACTTCTCTGTATGAGTTGTCTCGACCCTCTCAGTTACGGTTACGAGTCTGGTCTCAATGGATGTAGGTCCTCCAGTTAGGCTGCCTGAATAATGGCCTGCTACAAAGCCTAGTATTAGGGCGGCTAGTAATGAAACTATTGTGACGATTTTTGCGGCTCTATTCATGGGTTGGATGGATAATCCATCCAATATATAAGTATTCGGCAACAACAAAAAATCAGACCAAAGAACGAAGCCTTTTGTAACACTTTTTTCGGACGAGTATTATGGTTAAGATTGCTGTGTCGTGGAGCGGTGGTAAGGACAGCACCATGTGTCTTCATACAATTCTTCAGGATGGGAAATATGATGTCTCAACCCTCATCACCACAGTCACCGAAACCTATTCAAGAGTGAGCATGCACGGTGTAAGAGAGGAACTTTTGGACAGGCAGGCCGAGAGCCTTGGAATAAAGCTAATGAAGATATACATACCAGCTGATTGTACAAACGAAGTCTACGAAAGAAAAATGATGGATGCATACAACGAGCTTCTAGTCTTGGGTGTGGAAGCAGTGGCCTACGGCGACATATTCTTGGAGGATGTGAGGAGGTATCGTGAGAAAAACATGAAAGATACTGGGCTTCACCCTATCTTTCCGATATGGGGCCGAAACACTAGAGAGCTCGCAGCAGAGTTTCTAATGCTTGGCTACAAAGCAAAGATTGTCTGCGTTGATTTGAACAGGCTATCCGAAAGCTATGTCGGCAGAGAATATGATCAGGAATTCCTAGACATGCTTCCTGAAGACTGCGACCCATGCGGAGAAAACGGGGAGTTCCACACCTTCGTCTACAAAGGACCAACATTCAAGAAATCCATCCAATTCACGATGGGTGAAAAAATAGTAAGAAATGATAGATTTTGCTATCAAGAATTGATCCCGATCTAAAGATATGTGATATAGGCACCCATAACCCCACACAAAATTGGGTTTGCGGGGGGTGGGATTTGAACCCACGAACCCCTTTTATCCTTTTTTCTTCGGGACAGGGTTCTAAGCCCTGCGGACTGTCATATAGCATTCATTTCTGGTGGTTGCTATATTTTGACCAGGCTTTCCTACCCCCGCCTATCAAAACCATAACCGCCTATTTTTTATATTTTGTCAAAGGAAGAATAGGCGGATTATTGGCTGGTATGTAGCTGCAAGACATATTGTTGGCTCCCCATCATATCCAAACACTATAGCCTTAGCGTTCCAGCAACTTTTTAGCCTCTCTAATTATGGTTTTTGCCCCCTAACTTTTGTCCTCGCCTTAAGGAATTCGCGAATTATCTTCAGTACCCTCGCCACTTTCGGCCCTTAAAAGCCGGGTTACAGCTATTGCTGGTATGGATATGCTGGGCTGTCCTCTAACTTTTTAGCTATGATCGCCATTTGTTTATTCTTCTATGATGATCTTGATTCCGAGATTTTCCAATCTCTTAAAACCATTATCTGAAGTTATTAGTGGTATGCCGCTGGCTTTTGCAGATGCGGCTAGTAGGAGGTCCGCATCGTTCATGATTTGGCCTTTTTCCTTTAGCTTGTCGTAGAGTTCGCAGTATTCTAAGATTACGTCGTTTGTTATTTCAACGACGGTGAATCCTTCCTCTATTGTTTTCTTCAGTTTACCACGCTTGCTTCCAGGTATCCCCCTCAACATCTCTATTAGCGTTATTACGCTTATCTTCCCTTCTACAGGTTTTTTCTCTTTTACCCTTTTTATGAGCACGCTTGTATCTATTAGCTGCGTCATCTAAGTTTAAACTCCCTCCTAAACCTCCTAGATTCCTCGAGAATGTTGTTCAACTCCTCCTCTGAGAGAAGCTTTACGAGATTTTCCAACGCCCTCCTTTTCTTCATTTCCACGGCCTCCCTGTATAATTCTAGTAGGTATTCTCCCCACTCACGTCCCCCTCTATCCTCCTCTAGGATTTTCTTGACATCGTTGGGAACCGAGATGGTTGAATAATTACGCAATTATGTCACCTAGTAGTAACAAAACAACATTAGCTAATAAACTTTCCATGCACAGTTACGGACGGTGTCCGAATAACGCCTTAACATCTAAGCTTGGGGGCTAAAGGCATCATAGCCAAGTCGTCAAGCCTTTAAATACCATTCTCACCCGGGCGCTACCTAGTTAGAGGCCGTTATCTATTTATGGCCGCTATCGACAAGTCTTGAAATTTTTTCGTTGGCCAGTCTAGCGTATGTTACCGCTATAGCCATTATATCCAAGTCTCTCATTCCCATCTGAGCTGTTGCCGTGTATAGGTCTTTCACTATAGAGCCTAATGGTGTTGGTACTTCCACATCTCTGGCCACCTCCATTGCAAGTCTGAGGTCTTTCACCGCAAGGTCTACAGTGGCGACAGGACTCCACTCGTCTTCGATTATCTTCTGAGCCTTGTATTCTGTTACGTAGTTCTTGAAGACGGTGTTGTTGAAGACCTCCGTCAACGTCTTTGGGCTAACCCCTAGTCTAGAGGCCAGCACAACGCATTCCGAGAATCCAGCCATGTTTATCCAGAGGTGTAGGTTGAGTATCAGCTTGATGGTGGTCCCCGCTCCAACATCGCCTACATGAAGAATCTTTTGACTAGTTGTCTGGAGAATCGGCGTGGCTATCTCAACCGATTCCTTCTTACCCGCCGCTAATATGGTGAGCTTTGCCTGTTCAGCTATGAAGGCTCCTCCCACAACAGGTGCCTCTATGAAGTCACCTCCCTTTGACCTGATTTTCTCAGCAATCCTTCGAGTGACTAATGGATGGTTTGTGCTCATATCTACAACAATCTTTCCTGGTCCAACCCCCTCCAAGACGGAGATCCCCCTCATCTCACCTGTACCGGTCAGGACGTTCTCTGTTACTATGGGGTCTGTTAACATGCTGAATACTATGTGACACCTCTCAGCTACATCTTTAGGGGTTTTTGCCACCTCCGCCCCCAGCCTGGCAAACTCTTCGGCTTTAGAGGCCGTCCTATTCCAAACCAACAGGTGATAGCCTCCCTTCAACATGTTCCTAGCTATACGGCCTCCCATACGCCCCAATCCTATGAAGCCTACACTAGACAAACCTGCTCACGCAACTAACATGGCAGATGTTTTTAAACTTTCCACAACTATGCACGATATCTGATAACACTTAATTATCTGAATACGATGGTGTCGCCATGAGTAGCTACAAAGTCGGGTTTATCGGTCTTGGAAGAATGGGCTCGCGTATGGCTGAAAACATCCTAGCAGCCGGTTTCCCCTTGGCAGTTTGGAATAGGACAATAGAGAAGGCTAGGTCATTTGCAGACAGTAAAGGTGCGTCAGTAGCAGATACGCCGAAGGAGCTGGCGTCAAAAAGTGATGTAATAATTAGCATGCTTACGGAGCCGTGGATAACTGAGGATGTGATATTGGGGACTCATGAAATGAAGGGAAAAGCCGTTATTGATGGGTTTATTCGGGGGAAGGTTGTGATAGATATGAGTACAAATCATCCATCTTCGGCGAGGAAGATGGCTTCAGCATTGGGTGGAGTGGGTTGCCATTTCTTGGATGCACCTGTGATGGGTGGTCCTTTCGTGGCTGCAAGGAAGGGGTTGACGATACTTGCATCAGGCGATGAAGACGTTTTCGAGAAAGTCCTTCCACTTCTTCAGAGTATGGGTCAGAAGGTTCTCTACGTAGGTGATGTGGGTACTGGTATGACTGTAAAGCTCCTTCTCAACCTCCATCTCTGGGTTATGATGGCCTCCTATGCAGAGTGTGTAGCCATCGGTGCGAAGCTTGGGGTGACTCCGAGGAAACTGACGGAGATAATCAATAACACTGTTGTCAAAAACTATGTGACGGAATTTAAGGCTGGTAAAATTTTGGAGAATGACTGGAAGCCTGATGCTGATATGTCTGTAGCCGTAAAGGACCTGCGCCTGGTAGCAGACGTAGTCCAGGAGGTTGGCGCACCTATGCTTTTGGGCTCCATTGCTAGAGATCTATTCACGGCAACGATGCATCTGGGATTCTCAGACTACGATGTGATGGCTATAGCCCTCCTGTATTCGCGGATGGCTGGGGTGGACCTGTACTCTAAAACCTAGTCCAAGAGCTTTCCAATTTCGAATATTCTTTGGGCGATTCTAATCGTGGCGTCGTCAACCATGATGCCGTCAACCGATACAGCCCCCAGCCCCTCGGCCACAGCCTTCTCATAAGCCTCCACTATCTTCCTAGCCTTCTCAACCTCCTCCTTTGACGGTGTATATATCTTGTTGCATGGCTCGATCTGGCTTGGGTGAATAACCCATTTGCCATCAAAACCTAAGCTGCGCGATATTCTGGCAGACCTTTCAAAACCTTCCAAGTCTTTGTATAGTGCGTATGGTCCGTCAATAGCCTGCAGCCCAGCTGCAGCTGAAGCGTTCCTTATTGTGAAGAGTGGGTAGTGCCATATATGTCCTGGATATTCTTCTACATGGCCACCTATTACTAGAGATGACATGCCGAGGCTGGCTGCGTAGTCTCCTGGCCCGAAGATGAACGTCTCGAGCCGCTGGCTACTGAATGCTATCTCACCGCACCGCAGAAGCCCCTCCGCAGTCTCGATAATTGCCTCAAGCCCAATAGGCTTTTCTATGCCGCTCTCATCCTCCAAGGTTCTCAGGGCCTTCTCAACTATCTCTATATCTGCGGCTCTATTAACTTTGGGAACTATAACACAGTCAATCTTCCCCCCTACCCTCGTGATGATGTAGCTGAGGTCATCATACCAGAAGCTTGTCTCAACGGAGTTGATTCTAAAGGCTACTGTCTTTTTCTTCGGCTTATCAATATCCTTGAGGACTTCAACTACGTTACGTCTTGCAACATCCTTATGGGAATCAGGGACAGAAGCCTCGAGATCAAAGAATACTTCGTCGGCAGCCGTCTCCAACAAACCCCTTCTCATCATCTTAACACTGACTGCGGGGGTGGCCAGCTCAGTCCTTCTCAGTCGCCGTTGTGGCATACAGGTGTCACCACGGAGGGCATTATTTATAGACTATGAGGATAAGAAAAGTGCTGGCCGGCGAGCCCTTCCAATCATCGAAAGACCACTCACATCAATATCAAGGAACAGAGAAGAAGCCGGGAAACTGATCCTCAGAGAACTCCGAAGATATCTTCCAGACATGCTACCACCCTTGCTGGCAGCCGCAGAATTAACACCCAGTCAACCAACCCGAGAAGACGCTACAGAAAAGATGATGCCCATTTGAGGTCAGGTGTCTCCCATACCTGTCAAGGCCACCCACTTGGACCCAAACCGCTGGAGACTGTGAAGCTGGCGGCTGATAAGATTATCCCATAGGTTGTACAAGTCAAAAATGGATAGCAACTCGAGAATGGGTTACATCACACACATATATATCATCCCAAATAGACAGCTGTCCATGAAATACTGGTTCCTCATACCATTCATAATACTCGCAATCACACTCGCACCAGTAGCCAAAGCACAGGATGCTGTGATAAAGGAGTATGGGTTCTACGGCGCTGTTGACGACCAATCCAATTTTATCAATCCAGCGACAGTGGTTGTGGAAGATACCCCGGTCGGCTTCTTCACAACAGCTAACCCCCGGGCCTACCTGTACATAAAGTTTGAAACCATCAAAGCACCGTTTGAAATAATATTCGAATGGGTTGACCCAGAGGGTGTAACAGTAGCGGAAGGCAATGTAAGAAATACAAGAGAGGCAACCTTCACATAATACTGGGTTTGGTCCTACTTAGTACTCAACGAAGATCGGCCCCTTGGTGTATGGACAGTTAATGTATACTACAATAATGAGAAAATCCTGGAAGCACCCTTCTTCCTCCAGACACCTCAGAATGTAGTAAACCGGCTCACCGAGCTTAGCAGCGAGAATGAAAAGCTTTCATCCCAGCTGGAGTCAACCACTGCCCAGATTGAGGAGCTTCAGGCCCGAAACAGTCAGTTGGAGTCGGGGACATCCACCCTGAGAAGTGAAAACAATGTATTGAAAAACAATTTAGAGCAGGCACAGGCCGAGAATAGGAACCTCTCCGACAAGCTGGCAGCCGAGACAGCTAGGGTCGGCAGCATAGAGCAGCAGCGCCTCATATTCATGATAACCACTGGCGTGATGGCGGCCGTGGCCGCAGTAATCGCTGTAGTTGTTAGGAGAGGAAGGGGAACACCAGCCACCACACCCATCCAGCAGCCTACCGCCCAGCTTATCTACTGCCCCAGCTGCGGCGGCCAGCTCCAATATATCCCCCAGCATCAGAAGTACTGGTGCCCCAACGAGCAGAAATACATCTGACACAGCTCACCCATGCATCAAAAGACATCCACATCACCGAATAACCCAGTCAGACAGGCCATAAACAATCCCATAAAAACCCAAACATAGGATCGGATGCCTGGCTTCAACTTGACAGTGTCTTACGTGTCGGAGCAAGATTTATATTAGTTTCTTTGATGGGTGTGCCATGCAAGACATGCAGGTCATAGATATTTTCTGCCATATATTTCCTGCAGGCTTCATGGAGGAGCTTCAGAGAAGATGTCCACACCTCTCTTTTAGACAGGCTGGCGGCGGTGCTGCGTTAAATATCTTCAACACCCAGTCAGGCTACTGGGTAGCTTACGTCATACCCAACTCATCCTTTGACACGCCTGAGAAGCGTCTTGAGGATATGGATAAATATGGTGTGGATATACAGGTCTTGAGCGCGTCCCTCCCCGGTGCGGAGCCCTCATCCCTCTCAGCTACACCAGAAAGCCTTGTCAAGATTGCGAGCTTCGTCAACGACGCCATAGCCGATGTGGTGAGCAGGCACCCAGACAGATTTGTCGGGGTGGCCGAGATACCTGTAGCCTCGGAGGAGAGCGCTCTAGAGGAATTTGATAGAGCAGTCAGTGAACTTGGGATGAAAGCTATTCAGCTCTACACTCAGATGGGCGGCGTACCAATAGACAATGAAAGGTTCCATCCAATATTTGAGAGGGCGGTAAAATATGATGTACCCATATTGCTGCACCCTTCAAACCCTCCACCCTCCCAATCCCGAAGTTACGAGCAGGACTACTCCCTCATGCTCTTATTCGGATGGCCCTATGAAACTACGCTGGCCCTTTCCAGGCTTGTGATATCAGGGGTCCTCGAAAAATTTCCGAACCTGAAGATAGTCTCCCACCACATGGGTGGGATGATAGCCTACTTCGGGGGTAGGCTCCAGATCTATGAGAACCTAGCTGCGATGCGTGGCGTCAAATATCCGAAACCCCTACTAGAATATTTCAAGGTATTCTATGCCGACACCGTTTTAGGAGGTCATCTCCCCGCAGCAAAATGCGGCTACGAGGTCTTCGGGCCTGACCACATCGTCTTCGCCACTGACTATCCCTTTGGCCCGGATGTCGGCCGCGCCTTCATAAGACAGGCCATAAATATTGTAAAGGGGCTAGGGTTGTCTGAGGAAGAGCAGGCCAAAATATTCTACAAGAATGCGAAGAAACTGCTCAACATCCGTTAAATCTCATACGCTTCATGGACGCGGGAAGAAAGCCTCTCAGACCGCATACGGGATGGTTCTTCCAAGTCAATATCTGCCAGTAGGATTTCCTCTCGGTCACCACCCTCCGACAGCGTCTCCACTATCCCCACCCCTCCTCGTATCTCTCTAACGGTCAGGATAGATGAGCGGCCGCCATAGAGGTTGGGCAGTATAATATTGGGGGCTATAATCGGGAGCCTATTCTCGAGGCAGCGGACTTCCAGATATCTTCTCCATGGTATTGTTCCATCAGTGACGATTCTGGATGGATTGAAAATTAGCTCTGCACCCTTCAAAGCTAAAGTCCTCGCAGATTCGGGATAAACAATATCGTGGCAGACGAGTATCCCAGCCTTCACACCATCTATGTCGAAGACTTTGAAAACTTTTCCATGTTTAAAGATTGTTTTCTCACTTCTGTAGAGATGGACTTTCTCCTGCAACCCAGTTACGTCGCCTCCGGGGGATATGACGGGTACGACAACGCTTGGACCATCGGGCGAATACAGTCCACCAGCTATTATCCACATTCTATATTTTCTGGCCGCATCGGATAGTTTCCTCATAATAATCCCATAGGATGCTGTCATGTCTTTTATCTCGGCTAGTGGATTGTGGTGGAACCATGCCTCGGGTAGACAGACTACTGATGCCCGGTCTTGGTGGGCTAGTCTGATGAACTCGACGGCCCTATCTAGGCTTTCTTGGACCGTTGAAGGCATCAGCTGTACTGCAGCCACCCTTATAGCAGGCAATATCTCACATCCCCAACTGTTTAAGCTTGGATGCAGTGAGGTCCAGAAGCATGGCGGCCACCTGATGCTTGCTGAGATTCTCAACATGGATTACTTTCCTCTCCGAGTCTATGATGATTCCTGTGGTTGTTTTGGAGCCGAACTCCGAGCCCGGCCTTCCGACATCCGAGGCATAGACTATGTCGGAGTATTCCAAGAGCTTCTCAGCCCTCTGAAGAAGCGTCTCATCGTCAACATTGTATTCTGCTTTGAAGGCCACGACAACGGTGGAGGGGCTGATGGATTTGACGATAGGCAATATTTTATCCACAGCCCTAAGTTCGATCTTTAGGTCTGGCGTGGTGCCTGTGTCTACCTTTCTGTCCCATACATGTCTCGGTCTGTAATCCGCTACTGCTATGGTGCTGAAGTAGATGGCGGGTGGGTTGGTTGTGAGCCGGGTCTGTAGGGTCTTTCTAAGGCTTTCCGAGTCCGTAACCCTGGTTGTAGGGATGTATCGTGGAGGTTCTACAACAGAGTATCCCAGTATAAGCTGGGTTTCAGCACCGCGTCTATACGCCTCCAACGCTATCTCCAAGCCCATCCTACCAGAGCTCTGATTTGTTACAACCCTGATGGGGTCTATATTCTCAGCCGTGGCCCCCGCGGAAACAAGCACTCTCACACCCTCTGGCAGCCGTTTAGGATGGAGCATCCTTATCACATGTTCTACGATGTAGGCTGGGTCAGCCAGCTTAGCCTTCTCCTCAACTATTTCAGGCTCCAGCACAGTCACACCCCATCTCCTCAACGCCTCCACATTCCTACGTGTCTGCTCGGCCAGCCACATGGGCTCATGCATAGCGGGAACAATGATAATATTCTTGCCATATCCCATGGCCGTTAGAAGGAGAGCTGTCACAGCGTTATCGGCGACCCCATGGGTTACCTTGGCTATTGTGTTGGCTGTGGCCGGTGCCACCAAAACAAGGTCTGAGCCTACGGCGTATTTCACGTGCTCCAGCTCACCTGATAATTCTGTGATAACGGGGTTTCCAGTGGCCCAGTGAAGGAGTTGTGGTCCCAGAAGCTTAACGGCGTCGGGGGTTAGAAAGGCGTGGACATCAGCCCCATGCCTCATAAGCTCCCTAGCGATAGCTGGGCTCAGGTAGGCGGCCACACTGCCTGTAACACAGAGTATGATACGTTTTCCGTTTAGGATACTGCTCAGAGACCCCGATATGCCCTTGGAAGGATGCATCATAAATCAAACTCCAAGCCATGTTATATGTTTCTATAATCTCTGAGAGAAACTGTTAGTGGATGCGTTGATAGGACAAACCTGTGGAGAACTCGGCTGCATACAATATCTTGTTTATAGTCCGAAAGTCTTTTATCGGACTGGGTCTTATCACCCGCATGCAGGAAAAGGTCATAGCCCACCGTGTTGTGACCCCTCTATCATACGCTACCCTTCTAGTTCCCATAGCCGGTCTCATAATAGCCTTGGTAACGCTAGACCTGAGGTTTCTCATCTACACCCATGTAATAACTGGTGGGACGTGGACAGGTATAGACTTGTTCATGGGGCTAGTGATGACGCGGGTCATGAAGGGTCTCCATCCAGATTCTCGTACAGAGGTTGTGAAGAGACTGGTTCCACTATTACTTTTCTTTATGCCTATTCTTGCAGGTGTGGCAATTACCTCCGGTGTAACCCTGGCCCAGCTATACAACATCCTCGACTTCAGACACCCCATGATTGTGATAGCTACAGCAATAGTCGCCATCCTAACGATTCAGGGCTATGGAATAATAATGCCCAACGAGATAAGGATATACAGAGAACTCAGGAAGGAATCGCCTGACAAGGATAAGATAGTGCGTCTTGGGCTCCGCAACTTCAGGGTGGCGGGTAGCCAGGCCATCTTCCAGCTGGCCATAATCTACGTTATGGCTAACCTGAGGCTTGGAATACTGAACCCATTCTAGGCACCATCGACCACATCATAGCTCAGACATATCTGAGAGACATCTCTTAACAAGTTCACCTACGTCATCCAACATATCAACACCCATGATGGTGTTGGCGAGCTCCCCAACCTTCTCATCAGATAGGACTAGCGTGGCATTACCTCTAAACTTCACCATTACTTCTTCCAGGCCTGGCTCGGTCAAATCTGAATCTGTAGCAGTGTATCGGGTCCCGTCAGTAGTCAAAATCTCGATCACCTCACCATCAGTAGTGCCTGCTCTCTGAAACTTTATCTTCCTAGCCATCAATGCTACTTCATCCGGGACCCCTGCCCCTACGTCAAAGTCCCTAATGCCTGCCGAGTTTTTCACGAACACGGTGGCGACACCATACTGCAGGCTGAACATAGCATCGTATCTTGTCTTAGGGCTCACCTTTCTCTCGGCAGGGACGCATATTATCGGGATGGCTAGCTCGTCGACGAAGCATTTAACCTCTTTTATCTCCGAGAATACTATGTTATGTCTCTTTTTTAGTGACGATGCTGCATGCATAAACTTGTGTATGAGGTGGCAGTTGGGGAAGAGCTTGAATGATATATTCATAGTTTCCCACTCCTTTCCAAGCCCAGATAAAACCTCCTCAGGGCTGGGCCGAGAACCCGCATATGCGGCGTAGACCCCCCTATCACCCTCAAGTATGGTGCGGGGCCCTGCCAAGCCATATCCAGCTAAGAGGGCTGCAGTTATGCCGGCGTTGGCTGCCCACCCTGTGTGGAGAGGCTTCACCCATGAGCCATCAGATAGGAACTCCATCAGCCCCGAGCTCATGCTTCCTGCAATTCCCAAGGCGCCTGCAAGTTTGGCCCGGTCGTGTCCCATCATTTTTCCCGCAGCGAGGGCGCAGGCTAGGACCCCACATACAGAAGTGGCGTGGAAACCTCTTTGATGGAATTTTCCTCTCGCCGCCATACCTATCCTCGACCCCACCTCATATCCTGCTACCAGCGATGCCATCACATCCTTCCCAGATGCGTGTACAGCCTCGCCGACGGAAAGAACTGTAGCTACAAGCGGGGAGCTCAGATGCATGATTGAGCCTAGATGGGTGTCGTCATAGTCTAACGCGTGTGCGTTCAAGCCGTTGGCGAGGGCGGCGATGGGTGTTGGAGCCTTGTAGCCATGCCATAGAACGGTGCTTTCGCCTGAGAGGGTTATTCGTCTAAGGGCCTCCGATACGGCCCGGGGTTGCGGCTCTAGGGAGCCGGCGGCGGAGACGCCGACAGTATCCAGTAGATGGAGTTTGGCTCTCTCCACCACCGCCCTGGGGATATGGCTGAATTTGAGCTCCTCCACAAATGAGGCCAGCTCCTCACTGATTGTGGGCATCGCTCCGATTTTCCACTTTCTTGTTTTAAAAGATAGCTGTGTTGGGATGGAAGCGGTATTGGTTATATAGTCGGCTTAGGGCTAGGACTTGATGTACACCCAAGCTCAGACCGAAGAGCATATGATGATTAGAAAGGCTGTGAGGGAACTTGCATCCAAGTATCCTCCAGAATACTGGAGGATGAAGGATGAGAGACGTGAGTATCCTGAGGAGTTTATTCGGGAGCTTATGCGGGAGGGCTGGATGGGAGTTAACATACCGGCTGAGTACGGTGGGGCCGGATATAAGATCACCGAGGCCAGCATAGTTCTTGAGGAGCTCTCGGCCACAAGCGGAGGACTGTCGGCCTCTGGAGCCGCCCACGCATCCTTCTTTAACGTGACTATATTGACAAAGTATGGCAACGAGGAGTGCAAGAAATATTTGCCTAAGATAGCTAAGGGGGAGCTGAGATTTCAGGCTTTAGCCATAACGGAGCAGTCGGCCGGCTTCGACACACCGAGAATCTCCACCCTGGCTGTCAAGAGGGGTGGCGAATACGTCATCAACGGTAGGAAAGTTTTCATCTCGAGGGTGAAGCATTCGGACTTGATGCTTCTAGTCGCTAGGACGACACCCTATAGTGAGGTGAAGAGGAGGACCGACGGCATCACCCTCTTCCTGGTGGACTTGCGTAAGGCGAATGACTCGATAACAGTAAGGGAGATACCCAACAACGTCAGAAGGATGGTGGACACCAACGAGTTGATAATCGAGAACCTCGTCGTTCCAGAAAATCATGTTATAGGTGAGGTGGGGAAAGGCTTCTATCACCTGCTAGAGGTGGTGAACGCTGAGAGGATTGAGATAGCAGCGGAGTGTATAGGTCTTGGGAGATACGTTATAAGCAGGGCTGTGGAATATGCGAAGAACAGGGTGGTCTTTGACAGGCCCATAGGCATGAACCAGGCGATAGCACACCCACTGGCAGAGGCCTACATGAGATTAGAGGCGGCAGACCTCATGCGATACAAGGCTGCACACCTCTACGATAGTGGACTCCCATGCGGCGCCGAGGCAAACATGGCTAAATATCTGGCTGCCGAGGCGTGCTACTACGCATGTGACAGGGCAGTCCAGACACTGGGAGGCTATGGTCTATCTGTTGAGACGGATATCGAGAGGTTCTGGCGCGAATCTCGTCTGTATATTCTGGCGCCGATATCTCAGGAGATGATTCTAAACTATCTCTCCCACAACATACTTGGTCTTCCAAAGTCCTATTGAAGCCCGCAGACCGGGAATTTGAAGGGGTAGTTATGGAGGTTTCGGGCTCCGTCCGATTTGACCACGACCGCAGCTCCCAGCTGAAGACCTGCCCTGAGGTCCGGGGTAACAGGCTGTGGCTGTATCACCATCACCATGTTCTCCCTGAATGTGAAGGGTTCTTTCGGATGCACACTGCCGCCGCTGCCCAGCTCAGGATTCTTAGCCCCCTCACCGTGGAGTAGGCTGTCATATACTGTAAAACCATTCTCCTCGATTATTGAAGACGCCTTCAGAATATCCTCTGTAGTGGCACCGTCTCTCAAAGCCTTAGATACCCTCTCAAAACATTCCAAAGCCGTCTCAAACAGGCGTCTATAGAGGGGTGTCGGCTCCCTCCCGACGGCAAAGGGCCTGTGAATCTGCGCATTATATCCATAGTAGCCTACAGTTATCTCAGTTATGACAACATGTCCATGCCGTACAACCCTTGATGTGGGGAACTGCCACGGCACGTAAAGTGTAGGCTCCTCCATGCTGGTGGTTGATATGAAAGCAATCCAAAGCTGTCCGCCCTCATGTAGGAATGCGTCATAGACTATTGCTGTCAAGTCGTGCTCAGTCATGCCGGGCCTGATCCGCTTCTCCAAAGCCTCCACTGTCAGGTCCGTCAGATACGCACTCTTTCTAAACCATTCAATCTCCTCCTCGCTCCTAATCCACCTTATCCTATCATAGTCGGATGCCACATCCACAAATCTGGCCTCTGGGAGCTTCTCCCTGATCCCCTTGAAGTGGCTGTAGGGTATGGTGGATAATCCTACTACCCCTATCACACCCCTATCCAGCTTCTTCTTGATGAGGTTATCGACAACACATTTTACGGGGTTGTTGAAATGCCACTGCACGTCCTCAATCACCGCCATCTCCCTCGTGCATGGTATATGGTTGTAGAAGTGGAGGATCAGGGTTGGCTCCCCATCCAAGGGAAATATTAGGTAGGTGGGCATCCAGCTA
The DNA here is from genome assembly GCA_002898355.1 of archaeon HR01. Lineage (GTDB taxonomy): Archaea > Thermoproteota > Nitrososphaeria_A > Caldarchaeales > Caldarchaeaceae > HRBIN01. The sequence goes on from BEHD01000015.1 coordinate 17,527, forward strand.
ATGTAATTGCTGAGATAATTCACACTACCTATACCTGCTGTGGAGCTGTAGATAAGGAGCGCCTCCACGCCCTTCTCCCTCATCATGTTCTTGACAAGCCTATACCGCCTCTCAAACTCACGCTCCGAAAACCTGGGGAAGAGACCGGCCATGATATAGCGGATTATAGCCCTCATATATCTTCTGTGCAGTCAGACACATAATCTGAAAAGATTTAAGAAGGATGGTAGAGGGTATGGTTCATGGCCGAGAAGACTTTAAAGTCTGAGGAGGTTCATAGATTTGATCTTTTCATAAATGGTAAATGGGAGCAACCCAGCTCGGGTAGATATTTCAAGGTTGTATATCCCTACAATCAGCAGGTTGTCGCAGAAGTTGCTGAGGCTGGGAGGGATGACGTGGATAAGGCTGTCAGGTCTGCGAGGGATGCTTTCGAGGATGGTGTATGGCGTAAAATGCCGGCCTCCGAGAGGTCTAGGCTTCTTTGGAGGTTGGCAGACCTGATCGAGTCCGAGGCTGAAAACCTAGCACGGCTAGAGACCCTAAGCAACGGCAAACTCTACAGGGAGATGCTTGGCCAGCTAAAGGCTATCCCGTACTACTTCAGATATTTCGCCGGCTGGGCCGACAAGATATTGGGTGATGCCAAATACCTGCCAGACAAACCCAACGTTCTCAACTACACCATCCGGGAGCCATATGGCGTAGTCGCCATAATTGTTCCATGGAACTCACCTATCCTTCTAACAACCTTCTCCCTTGCCCCCGCCCTTGCATGTGGGAACACAGTTATCGTAAAGCCTTCCAAGAACGCACCGCTCGGGGTGCTCTCCCTCAGCGAGCTGTTCCAGAAAGCCGGTTTCCCGCCGGGCGTTTTTAACGTGATAGCAGGCCCCGGCCCTATCGGAGAATTGCTTGCAGGCCACCCAGGAGTCGACAAAGTATGTTTCACAGGTGGGACAGATACAGGAATACATGTCGCTAGGATAACTTCAAGCAACCTGACCAAATATGTTCTGGAGCTGGGTGGGAAATCGCCTCAGATAGTCTTTGAGGACTGCGACGTAGACACCGCTGTGAGCGGTGTAGTTTCTGGGATAGTTGCGGCCACAGGGCAGACATGTGTTGCAGGTTCTAGGCTTCTGGTCCAGAAGGGTTTGTACGAATACTTCCTTGAGAGACTTCGGGAGGTTTTCCAGAGGATCAGGCTTGGAGACCCGATGGACCCGCAGACCCAGATGGGGCCTGCTGCCACACGGGAGCAGCTTGAGAAGATACTCTACTACATCGAGTCAGCCAAGAGTGAGGGGGCTAGACTTATCTATGGTGGGGAAAGACCTCAAGACCCATCGCTGTCAGCGGGATTCTTCATACTCCCCACAATCTTCGCCGATGTTAAGCCAAATATGACCATATGGCGTGAGGAGATATTCGGCCCGGTTTTAGCTGTCACAAGCTTCGAGACAGAAGAGGAGGCGATAAGGCTGGCCAACTCTGTTGACTTCGGGCTTGCGGCAGGTATATGGACCAGAGATATCTACAAGGCGCATCGTGTAGCTAGAAATGTCCAGGCCGGCACCGTCTGGATTAACATGTATAGAAGCCTATCGTATGCCTCACCATTCGGCGGGTTCAAGAAGAGTGGAGTCGGCAGGGAGCTAGGGGTGGAGGCTATCCGTGAGTTTACACAGGTGAAGAGTGTGTGGGTTGAGCTCTCCGGGCAGAAGCGGGACCCATTCATACTGGGTTGAAAACTTTAAAAGAAAAAACAAACCCCAACGAATATGGCCGGTACATACAAGTTGATTCTACCACGTATTGATGTGGCTATGGAGTCGGGGAGGATTAGCGAGTGGGTGAAGAAAGAAGGTGATAGAGTGTCAAAAGATGAGCTGGTGGCTATAGTTGAGACAGAGAAGGCAGCCATCGAGATAAGGTCCGAGGTAGACGGCGTACTAGTTAAGATACTTCACAACGTAGGAGAAGAGGTTAATGTTGGCGAGCCAATAGCAGAGATAAAGACTGACTAGAGATACATTTATACAGCCACTATCCACAAAATACACATGGACAGCAGCTTTAGCTATGGTGTAGGCCTGCAGACATATACTGGAGGCATGTGGGATGGCGTTAAGCCAACGCTGGAAGAGCTGGGCGCCTACGTGAGGAGGGCCGAGGAACTTGGCTATACGACCATCTGGCACACCGACAGACTGTTACCCACAGTCCCGCCAGGCTACAGCACAGCATGGTATGAGCCCCTAACCACCCTATCCTCCATCATTCCGTATATCAAAAAGGCTGGAGTAGGGACATCAGCGGTAGTGCTGCCTCTGAGGAACCCGGTCATACTGGCTAAACAGCTGGCTACGATGGATGTCCTCTCTGGCGGACGGCTTAAGGTTGGGATTGCAATGGGCTGGTCGCAGCAGGAATATGCAGCCACAGGAACGGACTTCAAACGCCGGTCCGCGATTTACAGCGAGTACATTAGGGTATTAAGCATGCTACTCACTGGAGAGAAGGTAAGCTTCCAGGGTAGATATGTTAGCATCTCTGATGTTGAGATAAGACCGCATCCGGTCCAGCGGCCTAGGCCTCCAATCTACATGGGGGGTGGGGGACCATGGGTTGGGGTCGACGACACCATGAGGGAGAAGCTTGAGCTGAGGGTTTTCAGCCGTATAGCTGAGATGGCCGACGGATGGATTGCTGGAGCACGCATAGACGCCAGCACTGCCCAGAGATACATACAGCTGTTGAGGAAGCTCATCAGTGAGAGGGGGAGAGACCCGGCAAAGTTTACAATACTTAACCAGAACTTCGTATATGTATATGGGGTTAGCGGCTCCCAAGAAGAATTGAAGTCTAAGATTAACAAGATAGTGCCTACACCTTTCGATGCCGCCACAAAGGTCTGGATAGTTGGTGAAAAACAGGATGTAGCAGCCCGGATAGATAAAATGGTCAACGCAGGTGTCCAGCATTTCATAGTATGGCCTGTTGGGAACCATCTTCCAACCATAGAATACCTCGCAGAAGAGATATTTCCAAAATATGTGAAGTGAAACATTTTGGTAAGAACAGTGAAGATTAGCGGTGTTAGGAAGGGTATTGCTGACAGACTTGCCTTCAGTATGCGGACATCGATACCAGTCACCCTTATGACAACTTTTCAAGCAGACAACTTGTTCAACGCCTATCGTCAGATGAAGAGTGTCGCTGGAGATATGGCCCCAAGCATAACATCGATACTTGTCCATATCTGTTCCCAAGTCCTGAGAAAGTGGGATGAATTCAACGCAATAATTGAGGGGGATGAGATCAAGATAATGGATGAGGTGAATATTGCAGTGGCAGTCGATACTCCGAGGGGGCTTTTTGCACCGGTTATCCGGAATGCGGACAGGTTGAAGCTTGCAGAGATTGAGCTGGCCCTGAGGAGCCTGACCGAGAAAGCTGTCACAGGCAAGATAACCTATGGCGAGCTTTCAGGACACACATTCACCATCACCAATCTCGGTAGTGAAGGTGTTACATATTTTACTCCAGTCATAAACCCGCCCGCAATAAGCATACTGGGGGTTGGAACTATTCAGAAGAGTGGTGAAGGTATGATCGGACATCTAAGCCTCGTGTTTGATCACAGGGCCGTTGACGGTGCTCCAGCAGCTCGATTCCTAGCCGAAATAAGAAAAGCCGTCGAGTCCTTCACACAACCAGCCTTCTAGCAGCCTCCACTATCTTATCAGAGGTTACCATATACCTCCTCTCAAGTTCGGCTGACTGGGGAGCCGGCATGGGAGGAGAGTTCAGCCTAATGATGGGTGCCTCGAGATAGTCGAACCCATACTCACATACGTGGCTCGCTACCTCAGCTGACACCCCACAAGTCTTAACACTGTCCTCGGCGACAATCAGTCTGTTGGTTCTTTTTACAGATTCTAAGACCGTTTGATAGTCCATAGGCATAATTGTCCTCAAGTCTACCACTTCGGCTTTAATTCCGTATGCGGACAGCTGTTCAGCCGCAGCCATAGCCTCGGATACAACCCTTGAGACAGCGACGATAGATATGTCATCACCGCTTCTCTTCACCTCCGCTTTCCCAATGGGTATCAGATACTCCTCCTCAGGAACAGGGCCTTTGTAGCCATAGTATGTCCTATTAACGTATAGTGCTCCCGACTCTATAAACAAGACAGGGTCGTCATCCCTTATTGAAGACTTTATCAGACCTTTAGCGTCTTTTGGTGTGGAGGGAGCAACAATCTTTAGCCCTGGAGCCTGCATGAAGGAGGCTGCTAGAAACTGTGTATGCTGACTCCCATAAGCTCTTCCTAGACTGTATTGGGTTCTAACAACCAATGGAAGCTTGACCTGGCCACCGCTCATGAAACGCATTTTTGAGGCATGTGTCACTATCTGGTCGAAGGCAATCCCGGCGAAGTCGAAGAACATTAACTCGGCGACGGGGCGTAAACCGTTGAGGGCTGCGCCTATAGCCGCACCCACGATAGCTATCTCAGAGATGGGTGTATCCAACACTCTTTTCGGGCCAAACTCTTTAAGAAGGTCTTTGGTGACCTTGTAGACACCGCCGGAGGCCGCCACCTCCTCACCGAATACAATTACGCTATCATCTCTGCGCATCTCCTCCCGCAGACCCTCATTTAGAGCCTCCACGTATGTAAGCTCCCTATCCGCCAAACACCTTCCACCTACACCGGATTAGAATATACAAGTGAGGCTAGCTCTTCGTAGCCATATACGGGTGAGTTTAGAACCTCATTTACGATAGCCTCCAACTGTTTGGAGACATCATCCTCTATCATCTTCCACTCCTCATCCCTTAAGAGGCCGGCTGACTTCATCTTCTCCGCCAGGCTCTTGATAGGATCTCTCTTAAGCCATTCCTCGATCTCCACTTTGGGCCTGTATCCAGTGCCTAGATCGTAGGCTCCATGCCCCTTGAAACGATATGTCCTGCATTCTATGAATGCCGGCCCGCCTCCGGCCCTTATCTTCTCTAGGGCTTTGAGGGTTGTCTCATAAACCTCTAATACATCGCTGCCTAGGGCTGTATACGCCGGCATCCCATAGCATGCCGCCCTACCCGCTATACTCTCACCTGCAAAGACCGATTTTATTGGTGTAGTCATTGCATAGAGATTGTTCTCACATACGAAGAGGACCGGCAGTTTCCACGCGGCCGCCAGGTTCAAGGCTTCGTGAAAGGCGCCGGTGTTAACGGCTCCGTCTCCGAAGAAGGTTACCGCTACATTTCTGCTCTCCCTGTACTTGAACCCCAGCGCCACACCTACGGCTATTGGTAAGCCGCTGCCGACAATTGCCGTGGCAAGCGGTATATTATGCTCAGCGGAGATTGGTGCGTGCATGGAGCCACCCAATCCTTTACAGGTACCCACAGACTTCCCCAATATCTCACCTAGGACAGCTTTCATAGGCACTCCACGGGCTATACCATGTCCATGACCTCTATACGTTGAGATTACTACGTCATCCTTCTCCAAGGCCTCGACCACACCTACCGCAACACCCTCCTGACCAATATAGAGATGTGTAGGCCCTTGTATACGCCCTTCACGGTAGAGCTTCTCAACACGCTCCTCAAACATCCTTATCTCAATCATCTTCCTCAACATTGTCAGTAACTTGTCTCTGGAGATGAGAAGTTGTTGATGTGAATTCATCAGAGGCATGCAGAGCCTAGATGTATTTAAAAATTGCGGCATAGACCCGAAAAATGCTATACTACCCCATCATCTCCCTGAACTCAACTGCGTCCTTCCAACTCACCGGTTCATGGCCACCCACCCTACACGCCTTCTCAAAATATTCCGATAACGGCTCCCTAAACCTTTCATGGACACAGTTCTCTATAATCTGTTCTGCCCTTTCTCTAGGTGACAACCCCCTCAAATCAGCCCACCCAGTCTCCGTTACTAGAAAGTCTATGTCATGTTCGGGGACATCAACATGGGAGCAGACCGGGACTATCCTTGAAATTTTGCCATCCGATGTTGCTGAGGGCAGGGCCAGAATCGTGAGAGATGCATTTCTCGAGAAGTCGCCGGAGCCGCCGACGCCGTTGTATATGTCGCCTCCAACATGTGTGATATTCGTGTTTCCATAGATATCCACTTCTATCGCCTGCTGGATGGAGATGAGGTTCATCCTTGATATAACCTCAGCCCTGTTGGTTATCTCGTATGGCCTTAAAACCAATCTATCCAAAAAGCTGGGCAGCTCACCGTAAACATCCTCAAGTATCTTTTCCTGACCACGTAGCGTGTAGATGCATGATGAAGATATTGCATCTATTTTATCGCCTAAGCTATCAACCCAGTCAACTGTTATGGCTTCTGACCAGACTCTCACGTCTCTAAACTTTATTCGTTGCAGTAGGGCGCTGGCCAGAGGGCCGGCTCCTGGCTGTAGAGTATAGGATCTGCTTATTCGATGCTCTCCCACAACTTCTCCAAGCACCTCTACTATGTGTTCAGCTATAGACAGCTCGACCGGCCCAACCCCGCTGTATGCGCCAGCCCCGCTCTCAGGCCTATCTGTCAATATTATACCCATTATCTTGTCCCTAGGGCATTTCACAACAGGCTCGCCAACTCTGTCCAAGACATTACTAATCGGTATAGGCTCTCGGTCCCTAGGAAGGAATATGTCGTGTAGACCATACATCACGGGTTTAGAGATATTGACCTCGACGACAATCTTCTGAGCAGCCTCAACCATTGCAGGAACAGCATCGACTGAGAGGGAGGGGATGATACCGTCATCAGTTATACCGGTCGACTCGATAAACGCCACATCAACCTTCCTAGCCTGGGGTATTCCACCGGTCCTCAGCAACCTGCTGAACTCGGATAGCCAGTAGTCGGCTAGATGGAGTGAACCCTTGTTGGCCATCTCCCGGGATATTTTTCCTGATGCAGCCGGATAGCGTCTACCAACATTAATTAATGAAAGGCCGTACTCAAAAGCGCTGGTGGTGGTGCCGCCTGTTAGAACTGTTAGATAAAGGTCTCCGTCATAGTGTGAGAGGGCTTCAGGGACCTCCTTCACCAAAGCAGTCCCTGCCATGCCACCGAACGCCACCACACCCGTTCTGGGAATAAATTTCAAAACATCATCGGGGTCCATTATCAAATGCTCCATTGTGTGTGGGATGCGGATATCCTTCATCAGAAGTCGAGTCCAATACATCTTATATGAATGTTGTGAAGGCCGGTCTAGTCATATTTTGGAGCTATCTCTTCAGCGACATATTCCAACACTTCCAAATCTCTTGTGAGAGGGATTATATTGAAATGGGTTAAGCCGGCAGAGATTTGTTCGTCTATGCGCTTGGCAAGCTCAGCCTTATTACATATTAGGTATTGTTTTTTCGCCTCCTCTAACGGCATAGCCAGAACCTGTGAAACCTCTTCCGCCGCCTTGCTCTCCCGCCCATCGAGTAGATACACGTACTTATGTGACATGAAGGGAAATGACTCTTCATCTTTCTTTAGAGCTTTGAGATGGGAGCGTAGTATCTCTATGCTCTTCCTGATATATTCCACAGGTACATATGTGGCTGCATACCATCCATTGCCCAACTCTGCAGCCCTCTTTAGAAGCCTTTCAAACTTTGTGGGTTCATTGAGGGAACGACCACCAGCCCCTATTATTATCGGTGGATGGGGTTTCTGTATGGGTTTGGGCTCAAGCCGCATGTCTTTGAACTTCCAAAACCTGCCCTCCCAGCTTGCAGTGTCCTCTGTCCACAGTAGTTTCAACACCCTAATGGCCTCCTCAAATCTCCTACCCCTCTCCCGCATACTTACCCCGATAAGCTCGTATTCTTTGTCAAGCCAGCCTATAGCTACTCCCAGGATGAATCTGCCGTTAGATATTACATCCAAAGTGGCCACCTCCTTGGCAAGGATGCCCGGGTTTCGCAGAGGAAGTATTATAATGGCCGTGCCTAGCTTGACTTTCTTTACAGCCATGGCTACAGCAGCCATCGTGACCAGCGGCTCATACCAGCTGGTGGAGAGAAGGGGTGGGGCCATAACAAAATGTTCCGCATGCCAGATGGATGTGTATCCGAGTCTCTCGACCTCACGACAATAGCTCGCAAGTTCTTCTCCTGACATATACCCGCCCTTCCAAGATCCGCCACAGTAGTCTGGAAGGACAACACCAAATGTAGCTCTGTTCCTCACAACTCATCACCTCGAAATGATATTATCCAACACCATATTAGGAATTCTTGATGACCTCCTCCTTCCACCATGGGTGTCTTCATCACGGTTTTCGGTATATTGCCAAGCTACAACTCTACAGGGTGCGGCCTCACAGCCCAGAATAGGTATGGGGAAAGCAGTAACCCAAAGCCTTTCCACCCTATCAACCGGTGTCAGGTTCAAGTTCTCCAGAATCAATATGTCGTTGGAGAGGAGTATTTTGTGGATGGGGTAGTCGAATCCTTCTCTCCTCATATGGTATGGTATCTCAGGCGTTAGGGTGTCCACACCTATCATTTTCACCTTGGAGTCCCTCAACCACCAAGCCACATCCTCGGAGATGTATGGGTGGAGGTTATACTCAGGGCTCTTGAATAGACCACCCCATCCGGTATTAAAGAACACGATAGTGTTTTCATCAACAAGCTCTTCATATCTTTTAACATCAGCCAAGTTTATGGGTTGGTTCTCCGACTTCTTCACACTAATAACTACGCAGTCTCCCATGAATCTGGAGAGTTCGTATTCTTCTATTGTCTTTCCACGCTCAAAAAACTGGCGTGGTGTATCAACATGGGTGCCAATATGAGATGGTATGTATATGTTGGTTATGTTAACGGAGTCGATGATTAAAGTGCTGGCTGTCCTTATCTGGGGTGGAGTAAGTATCTTAGGTATGTGGGGCATGCCGTTGAATATAGGCTGTGAGAGGTCCACCACCGAGAGCCTAGACTTCCCACCTACTCTGTCGGACTTGGTGACGGCTGCAACGCGTCTTCTTAGCTCCCTCACGGTTAGAGACTCCTCAATGGTTTGTTGGAATAGCTTCTCCTGCAAAGCTCTATCTCGGACCTTCAGCAGGACCCTAGCATGGAGAAGCCCAAACCTATTAGTATCAATACTACCGCTCTTTAGGGCTCTTATGATATTAGGGCTTAGTGAGAGGAGCTGAACTCGGTTGTAGACATACTCTCTACGGACCCCCAATAACTTGGCGATCTCATCATAGGTCCTACCAAACTTAGCTTTCCAAGTCTCGAAGAGTTCAGCCTCCTCTACAGGGTTCTTATCCTTTCTAAACATGTTTTCAATCGAACTTTGAATTAGAATCTGCTCATCACTAAGCTCCTCTACAATGGCGCTAATCTTGCTTAGGCCTAATAGCTTGGCTGCCTCCAATCTTCTCCTACCCCAGACGAGCTCAAAAAATCCATCGGATGCTGGCCTTACCTTTATCGGGACATCTACGTCACCTTTAGATTTGATAGATTTTGCAAGTTCCACGACTTCACCCATGTCCTTCCTATTAGGTAACCACCCTACAGGCCTCACCCTATCCACGGGAATCTTCCTGATGCTCCTATGGCGCTCTGGCATCGTTTTAGGGGTGCCCCCAACATATATAAGCAGTTAGTTTCACACATCTCCCATTTTTTATTGGCTGTCCGGCTAATCAATAATTTTGCACAACGCTTATATGCGTCAATCTGCCATCATTAAAGACATGGAAGAGAAAAAAAGGGAAGCAGCCACAGCAAACCGTATAACTAGAAGGAAGGCTATCAGCAGCGCCGTAGCGGCCGGTGCAGTGGTCGGTGTCGGTATAGTGGCTGGCCTTGGCGGATACTTTGCTGGAGCGGCATCTGGTGGAAGGGCTGAGACGATAACGCAGAAGGAGACGGTCACGGTTGGAGGTCAGACGGTTACAGTAGGGGGCCAGACTGTAACAGTGACAAACACGGTGACACAGCCGACCACAGTGACTGCAACAGTAACCGGCACAACAGGCCCGGCCAAACCTGTGGTCATAGGATATACACTACCCAAGACAGGAGGTTTCGCCGCCAACGGAGTAATACATGATATCGCTGATGAGATAGCTATTAGAAGGATAAACGAGACCGGTGGATTCTTGGGAAGGCCTGTTGAGAGGCTTGTCTATGACGACCGCTCCGACATTTCACAGATACCCCCGCTTTATGAACGGTTGATTACACAAGACCAGGTGGACCTCATAGTGGGTCCCTACGCCACCCCATTCATTGCCGCCGCTATGCCCGTGGCAGAGAAATATAGAAAGGTATACATCTTCGACTCCTACACGCTACCTAAACAGGCCACCTACGAGTTCGCATTCTCCAGCTGGGCTACAGGCTATAACACAGACATAGAATGGCCTACCCTACTGTTTGAGGCGCTTCAAAATTCAGCAGGCAAACTCCCCAAGAGTCTTGTCGTAGTTCATAACACACATCCTGGAGCGACATTTGTGGCCAGCGGCGTACCAAAAGTTGCAGATAGTTTTGGTATAGAAGTCCTCGACGTGATAAGATACGAGCTGGGAACAACAGACTTCCTTCCAATTGCCACACGGCTGAAGGAGCTCAAGCCCGAGTTTGTATTCCAAGGAGGTCTTGTCTTAGATGAGAGCAACCTGAAAAAGGCCCTAGACAAGGCTGGATTCATACCGTATGGCCATTCAAGCCTCTGGCCCGCTGTCGGAGCAGTATTGGGACTAGGTCCACTTGGTGAAGGGCTAATCAGCCAGTCGGTCTTCGAAAGACATATACCGTTTACCCAGGATGCCGAGGCGAGATACTTTGTACGGAATTATGAGAAAAGAGCGCAGGAGGCCGGTCTAGCATATTGGAAGGCTGATACACAGAGTGGGACAAGCTACGCTATGTTCCAAATACTCAGAGAAGGAGTTAGAGGCTCAGGCTCCCTAAACGACGAAGACATAGGTAACTGGCTTAAGAGGAATACGGTTGATACGATATTTGGGGAGCTGAGATTTGACGGCCCCAACAACTATGGACCGATGAAGACTTGGATAGCGCAGATACAGAATGGGGAGCAGATAGTTGTCTGGCCACCAGACTATGCTAAGCCAGGGTCAAAACTGCTGTATCCTTCACCACTAGCTAAAGGGTACTAGAAGTCCGGAAACCACTAGCTGCAAGGGGACGCCATGGTAACGCTGTCAGGGGTAATTCAGAGCCTCCTTACAGGGACGTTGGTGGGTGGATATTACGGGCTATTCGCATTGGGTCTCTCCATGTCCTGGGGCGTCCTAGACATCATTAACATGTCCTACTTCCCATTCGCCGTCCTCTCAGCCTACATAGCCTATGCAACGATGACAATCATGGGGCTCGACCCCTTCATATCCCTCCTTTTTTCCATCCCCAGCTTCTTCATCACAGGTATCCTCATGCAGCTCTTCTTCAACAAGTTCAGAATAGATATTTTCAGGTCACTAATAGTCACATTCGCCCTACTTGTGGTGGTTGAGAACGCCCTAGTCTACACATGGACAGCCGACGTAAGGAGGGCCCCAGTCGGATTGCTTGGCAGCTCCATATTCATAGACTCTCTCTATGTGCCTATAGGGGAACTAGTAGCCTTCTTCATAGGTGTGGCGATAGTCATCATCAACATAGCCATATTCAAGAAGACTCGGCTGGGCCTGGCTTTGAGAGCGATATCTGAGAATAGGGAGGCTTCAGCCATGTGGGGTGTGAACTATTCTAGGATAGCATTGATAGTTGGTGGGGTCTCGATGTGCTACGTGGCCATAGCCGGACTATTCATAGCAATATTCTTCCCATTCACCCCGAGCCAAGGGAACCTCTTCATAGGAAGGATTTTCGCAGTCACCATATTTGGAGGACTGGGAAGTGTCACAGGCGCCTTCATAGCCGGAATAATCTTAGGGGTGGCCGAGTCTGTAGCAGCCACCCTCTTCGCGCCCTCATGGTCACCCCTAGTCGCCTTCTTACTCCTCCTCATAATATTGGTCGTCAAGCCGAGCGGGTTGACTTGGCGATGAGCTCTAGAAGGCTGTCTGCCTCTATTAATGCAGCACTCATTGCTGCCCTCGCAATATTGTTAACGTTACCTTATCTAGGAATTTCAGCATTCATGATATCTTTCCTCCTGTCGGTCTTCGTTTGGGTGACGCTGGCGGTTAGCTGGAATATACTGTCGGGATATACAGGCTACTTCAGTTTCGGACATACAGCCTTCTTCGGCTCTGGGGCTTTCGCCTCAGCAGTGACCGACTTCTACTACGAAATAAACTATTTTCTAACCATACCCATAGCAGGTGCTATTACGGCAGGGATGGCTGCAGGTCTGGGACTCGTCACCTTCAGACTTAGGAGGCTTCGTGGCCAGCTCTTCGCCCTCACAACTGTTGTGCTTACTTCTGTCTCCTCCATAGTGGTGATAAACAACTGGGGAAGCGGCATAGTAATGCGTTCAGTTAAGGCCTTCTGGCCCTTTCTCAGCATCCCACACGTCTTCTATACCTTAGCGCTGATATTATGCATAGGCAGTATCTATATCTCTATGGTAATATATCGTTCACGGTTCGGCCTAACATTATTCGCCATAAGGGATGATGAAGAGGCTGCTGAAGCTATAGGCGTCAACTCTTTCAAAAGTAAGATGGCTGCTTTCTGCATCAGCTCCCTATTGGTTGGGTTGGCTGGAGCTGTGTTCGCTGGATGGATAAAGTATGTCTGGCCAGAGACGGTTTTCAGCATTAACTACTCGCTATATCCAATCCTCATGACAATTCTCGGAGGGATGGGGACGTGGGTTGGACCGATCTTGGGCGGCATAATCCTTACCACCATCTTCCAAATAGTGGCAGGCGGCGAAGCTGTCCTCAACAACATCATCTTAGGCTCACTGCTGGTTGCTGTCATGATATTCTTACCACGAGGAATCTTCAACCTAGCCCTTTCAGGATACAGAAGGATAAGGACACCGCTCCAACAGCGGGTCTAGCCTAAAACGTTTATAAGCGTGGCTTGGGAAGAGGATGTAGATGTCCCTGCTAAAACTAGTAAATGTAACAAAATCATTCGGAGGTGTAAAGGCGGTCAACAACGTCTCTTTGGAGGTACAGCCCAACGTGATTTTAGGGCTAATAGGCCCCAACGGTTCAGGTAAAACAACTCTCGTCAACCTCATCTCAGGGTTCTATAAGCCTGATGCGGGAGATATTTTCTTCAGAGATGAGAGGATAACGGGCCTGAAGCCGTATCACATAGCAAACAGGGGGATTGTAAGGACCTTCCAGTTGACTCGGGTCTTCAAGCAGTTGACAGTAATGCAGAATATGATGGCTGCCCTAAACTCCCACAGCGACTTCGACTCCAGAAAGTTTTCTGAAATTCTCGCTATGATGGGACTTGAGGGGAAAGAGCACGTGGTAGCCGGAAACCTATCATACGGTGAGCAGAAGCTCCTTGAGATTGGTAGAGCTTTGATGAAGGACCCTGACCTCCTCATCTTAGATGAGCCTGCAAGCGGTATAAGCCCAACAATAATAGAAAGACTCAACAAGCTGATAAGAGATCTGAAGGGGTTGGGCAAAACTATTCTAATTATCGAACACAACCTCAACGTGATAAGCACGATATGTGACAGAGTTGTAGTATTGAACTATGGAGAAAAGATCGCCGAGGGTACCTTTGAAGAGGTATCGATGGATCGTAAGGTAATAGCGGCATACATAGGTGAGTGACTTCATGAGTTTAGAGATTAGGGGTCTATCATCTGGGTACGGAAATACAGAGGTATTGCATGGGGTGGATATCTCAGTCAATGAAGGAAGTATAACCGCCATGATTGGGCCTAACGGCGCAGGGAAAACCACTCTCCTAAAAACCATAATGGGGCTGGTTAAGCCTAGGAGCGGTAGTATCATCTACAGACATGATGGCAGAACAGAAGATCTTGTACGTATAGGCGCCCACGCTCGTGTAAGGTATGGGATATGTCTGGTGCCGGAGAGCGGGAGGGTCTTCCAGAAAATGACTGTCCTAGAAAATCTAAAGTTCGCCGCATATACGGTCAGAGATAAAAATCTAGTCAACGAAAACATGGTTAGAGTTTTCCAGCTCTTCCCCATATTAGGTGAGAGAAGAAATCAGCTGGCGGGGACTCTGAGTGGGGGTGAGCAGGCTATGCTTGCTATTGGGAAAGCACTGATGCTAAAACCTAAACTCATCCTTCTGGACGAGCCCTCGCTTGGTCTTGCACCCAAAGTTGTAAGCAATGTATACACAAAGCTGAGAGAGATCAATGCATTAGGGGTGACTCTCTTTATTGTTGAGCAGAATGTTGACAAAGCCCTAGGCGTTGCTAACCATCTATACATGCTGGCGCAGGGTAAGATAGTTTTCTCGGGGAAGCCGATGGATGTTAAGAGAGAGGAGCTTCTGGCAAAATATTATGCCGGATACGGTCAGGTGGCTCAAAAAACATAGATAAATTGGCTTTGGTGTAGCCAGTCATGTTAGGAGCTTCCATACCGCCTGAGGAAAATCTACATCTGGTAATGGGTAAGGGCCTGTATGTCGACGATGTTAAAAGGAGTAATACCCTATATTTGGGTGTAGTCAGGAGCATCTATCCACGCGCCCTTATCAGGAATATTGAGGTAGGCGATGCAGTAAGGATTTCCAAGCTTGTAATCAGATCGGACGACCTCTCATCAATCTTCAAAAACACCCTTATGCCAGCCACAGGTCCGCCAGAGACTAGGATGGCTAAGATGCCTATTCTGGCGTCGGATAGAGTGAATTTTGTAGGTCAGCCAATTGCAGCACTTGTCTGTGAAGACCCATACACTCTTCAAGATGCGTTGGAGCTTGTCTCGGTGGAGTATGAACCGTTAGAACCAGTCATCGACCCCATCAAATCATTAAGGGGTGAGGCGCCGGTGATACACGCTGAGCTAGGCTCTAACATATGTCTCTACAAGGAGATGGGGGGTGATGTTAGGGAGGTCTTTGAAAAGGCTGAGGTTGTTCTTGAGGATGAATATGAGATTCACAGGGTTGCTCCAGTTCCGATGGAGCCTAGGTCGACCTTGGCTGTCTACGAAGACGGTAGACTGACCTTACATGTAGCATCACAGGGCGTCTTCATCTTCAAACAATACCTTCTTGAGAATCTCGCTATTCCAGAAGATCATGTTAGAATAGTTCAGTCAGATGTGGGTGGTGCCTTCGGGAGCAAGACACCTCCATACCCAGAACATCTTCTCGCGATATATGCTGCTATGAGGCTTGGCAGGCCTGTTAAATGGGTTGAAACAAGAAGGGAACATCTAACCGCCTCGAACCATTCAAGGGACATACGTGCCAAGGTCTCAATCGCGGCGGGCAGAGATGGGGTCATACATGGTTTAAAAGCATCTATTCTAGCCGATATCGGAGCTTACGCATTTTTCGTCAACCCCCTCTTCGGCGTATTCACCGCCCAACAAGTAACAGGTCCGTATGATATCAAGGCGGCCTATGTGGAGGTGACAGCTGTCTACACCAACAAGACACCGACAGGTCCCTACAGAGGATTTAGCAGGCCGGAGGCGGCTTTCATCTATGAGAGGGCCCTAGACATGCTTGCAGACGAACTCCACCTAGACCCTGTAGAAGTCAGACGCCGGAACCTTGTAAGGTTGGAAAAAATGCCGTACAAGACGTCTCTAGGGCTAGAGCTCGATAGAGAGGACTATCTCGGCATTCTAGACAAGGCGTTAAACCTCTTCAACTATCAGCAGGTTAAGGTGGAGATCGAGGCGGAAAGAAAAAAGGGGAGGATGATAGGTGTTGGTCTGGCCAACTACTTCGAACTCAATCGGGCCGGTTTCGGACGTGGTGAGGCGGGGCTGGCCAGGCTGGAAAAGGATGGTAGCATCTCCGTAATGACGGGGGCAGGGCCCCACGGCCAGGGGCTCGCAACCATACTGAGACAGATAGTGGCCTGGGAAATGGGAATCCCTATTGAGAGGACGAGGTTCCTGATGTCTGATTCCAGCCTCATGAAAACTGGTGTCGGTACTTTTGGGAGCAGGAGTACAGTAATCAGCGGTGAGGCTATCGTATCTGCGGCCAGGTCGTTGAGACAGCTTATACTGGAGCATGCTTCATCCCTTCTTAGAGTCCCCAAGACTCGGCTTTCATATTTGAATGGGTATGTGCGGGATGTGGCAGATCCGTCCAAATCTGTTGAACTGAGGTATATTGCTGAGAAGGTTGGGCCTCTGGAGGCCCATGTCTTCGTTGAGGGGAGAGACATATTCTCATACGGTGTTCACATGGCCATTGTTGAAGTGGATAGGGAGAGCGGAGCGGTTAAGCTACTGAGATATGTATGTGTTGATGATGCTGGGAGAATCATAAATCCTTTACTGGCTGAGGGACAGGTTATCGGGGGTGTAGCTCAGGCAGTAGGGCAGGTGTTTTATGAGGAGATAGCCTACTCCGAGGACGGCCAGCCCCTAAACGTCACAATATCGGATGCAGGGCTGCCAACAGCCCTCGAGATATGCCCTGTGGAATCAACTCTACTTGAGTATCCCTCAGGCTATTCCCATGGCGCCAGGGGGATAGGTGAGGCTGGAACTATAGCGGGACTACCCACGCTTGTTAGGGCTGTCGAGAATGCTATAGGTAGAAAGATCAGGACAACTAATTTGAAGACTGAGAAAGTATGGCGGATTTCAAACTCGGAGTAACGATTATATGGGGCTTTAAAACTTGGCAGGTATGGCCATAACCAGAATCCACCATGCGGGACTCACAGTCAATAACATAGATAAACACATAGAATTCTTCCAGAAAGTACTGGGTGCTGAGCTGATCTATGTGGGCGAGAGTCCAAATCCCGAGGCTGGCATACCAAGGGAGGAATTCGAGAAAAACACCAAGGTTAAGGGGGCGAGGCTGAAGTACGCATTTCTAAGGCTGGGCGATACCCTCTTCGAGCTTATATGCTATATCGAGCCGAGAGGTAGAGAGAGCAATGCTAACAACCATAATGATGTGGGGACCCCACATTACGCGTTCGAAGTAGATGACATGGATAAGGCTGTCAGAGAGTTGGAGGAGAGAGGTATAAGACTTCACACAAAACCCTTTAACGTCCAGCGGCAGATAGATAGCTGGGGCGTGAAAGGTTTTCGGTTCGCCTACTTTACAGGACCTGATGGTGAGCTTTACGAGGTATTCCAAGAACTGAAATAGCTAGACGCTCGGCTTTGAGGGTGACCAGCCGGAGATCTCCCTCCCCGTCGAGTCGATGTAAACGCTTTCACTTGTCAACGGCTTCCCTGCAACCCTGTCGTAGAGGAAGTCAGACCAGATATGTTGCCAGTAGACATTTGGTAGGGCATGTATCTCTCCCTCATATGTCATCATCTTCTTGGGCCCCGCCAGCTCCTCATAGAAGGCGTAGGCATCAGCTACGGGTGCCAATTCATCATCCTCGCCAGCTATTATTAGGAAGGGCTTTGTAATCCTCCTTCCAAGACCCCTCACAGTTAGCTTGGCTGCAAATGCGTTGAACTCATCCTCGTCATATATGTCGGTCATGAACATATACCGCATTTTGAAGGATGGTGACGCTGAATCGAGCAATGTCTTGTGGCCGGGTTCAAAGCAAGGCATAGCGACAGCTGTAGCCTTGAGGAGTTCATTGTTGTATGCGGCTACTTGGGCTGCCCAGAAAGAGCCCATACTTACACCTGTGACACAAATATTGTCCTTGTCAACATCGTTGCGGGTTCTCAAATATTCTATACACGCCCTTCCCGCTCTGCCAAAGTTGTCTTCAGTCATGGGTATCTTACGTCTTGGGTTGAGGGACTCGCCTATCCCTGGGCCGTCTATGGAGAGAACGCCGAACCCCCTCTCCAAAAATTTGTCACCGTAGAGGGGGTGCATAAGCTCCTTGAAGACATCCATCCCTGGTATGGATATAACCCATGGAATCCTTCTATCCTGATGACCCTTAGGCTTGTGCACTATTGCTGCCAGCTTCTTTCCTTCAAAGGGTATCTCAACCCTCTCCATAGGATGGGGGGCATACTCTATAACCTTATCATAGCACTGGTTTTTCTTTTCATGGCATATAGCTAGGTTGGGATGGTCGTTATCGTGGATAGGCCATGTGGCGAAGGCATAAAATATTGAAGCCCAGAAGTAATGCTCACGCGCTGTCACATAATGGCCCTCTTCTTCGGCCGCCTTCGCCATCTTCTCCTTACGCATAGCCACCTTCAGATATTCCCTATGTATATCGCTCCATCTCCTCACCCGTGCGGCAACCTGTCTCAGCTCAACCATTCCATCCGCCGAGCCTGCTATACTGATGGAATAGGCTATCCTGCCTTGATCCCATTCAACACCCACAACACGTATAATGTTATCGAGAACCCACTTCTGTGAGAACCATCTCTCCATCCTGTCTGCGGAATTTCCCATCGAGCCTGCTGTAGCTAGTCCAACATATTTAAAGTTTCACTATATGTGGCATGAAGTACGTTGGCCTAGTTTTTGATAAAATTTAAATGTCCTTACCTAGCATCATAAAACATGTCATACTACAACTTAGGGGAGCTAGGTTTCCCTGAGGACACACCATTGGGAAGATTAGACTACGATAGGATGCTGAGGGATAAAATGGCGAGGGCCAGGGAGAAGATGCGCCAGTACGGCCTAGGCTCTATTGTATGCATGACCGATATCAATGTTGGATACGTCACAAACATACCGCCCATCTTTCCGGCTGCCGGGGCCATAGGTGGAAATAGATATGCACTCTTCCCCATAGAGGGCGAGCCTGTAGGCTTCGAGGAATGCAACACAGCCTTCGTATTAAAGCAAGTACTACCCAACATACGTGTAGAGTATTCGATACCTGGGTCGGGAGGCCCACATCTAGCAAGTGCTAAAGAAGCCCAGGAATATCTCACAAGGGAGTGGGCAGAGCAGATAGCGTCAATCCTCCGTGAGTACAAGCTGGATAAGGAGAAGGTGGGGATAGATGTTAACTCTCCACCGTTGATAGAGGCTCTCAAGAAAGCAGGTCTCGATGTTACTGCCGACGGAGCGAAAGCGCTACTGGAGGCACGTATGATAAAAACACCCGTAGAGCTTCAATGTATAAGGGCGTTAGCAGCAATAATAGATGGAATATTCGCCACTTTGGCCAAGAATCTGAGGGCAGGCGTCACAGAGAAGGAGATATACGCTAAATGTATAGCTTATGCAATAGAGCAGGGGATCACACCATACGGCGGCTTCATAGTCTCTGGACAGCATACATGGCCTAAAGATAACTCGAGACCATTCAGCGGTAGGAGGATAAGACCTGGTGAGGTTGTTTATGCGGACTTCTTCAACTTCAGCTTCAACGGCTACAAGTCGTGCTATTACAGGACATTCGTAGTGGGCAAAGCCTCCAAGGAACTGAGGGAGACCAACGAGAGGGTCTACAACTGGTTGAAAGAGGCTGAGAAAAAGGTCAAACCGGGTAACACGACAAAAGATGTTGTGGAGAGCTGGCCTGACGAGATTTATCTCTGGTCTGAGAAACCACCCTACATAAGGACGGAGAAGGAGAGGCTGGCCACCTTCTGGATGAATATGGGTCATGCGATCGGGTTAGGTCTCTATGAGCCGCCATTCTTCTGGAGACCGGTTGCCCTGAAATGGCCGCAGAAGCTTGAGGCTAATATGGCTATTGCACTTGAAACCTTGGACTGCACACCAGACGGTAAATCGGGGGTGAGGATAGAAGACATGGTGATTATCACCGAATCAGGGCATGAGGTTATCAGTAAGTGGCCTGCTGAGGAGGTAACAGAGGTGCCCCTCTTCTGACTAGATAACAGCTATAGCCTCCAGCTCAACCCTGGCCTCCTTAACAACAAGAGATTTCACCTCAACTGTTGTCGTAGTGGGAAGATCGTCGCCGAATAATTCCCACATAACCTCATTTACTTGGTCTTGCTCCTCAATTCTAGTCAGATAACGCCTCATAGAGACGATGTTCTTTAAATCTCCTCCAGCAGCATTCAAAACCATCATTATGTTTTTGAAGGCGCGTCTAGTCTGCTCCTTGATATCCTCGGGGATTTTCAACTCCTCCGGGTCGTGGGGGTGTTTGTGGTATAGTGGTAGTGCTGTCATCCCTGCTATGAACAGCAATTTTCCACCTGTTACGAGGATGCCTGGTACGTATGGTGTGCGATGTTGTGGTGGCTGGGGATGTATTACAACCTTCTCCATGTGGGCCGAATATCTTAGGGGAGATTTAAACATCTACAATCTATGGGAAAACATTATTAGAGAGTGCATGGGATTGGCGAAACATGTCGGATAAGGTTGCAGCCGACCCACTGTATAAGGAGCTTGGGAAGATAGTGGAGGAGACACGGAGGATGCTTAAGATGGCTGGCAGTAACCCTGTCAAAGTAACAGTTTCGTCCAGCCTGAGGATGTTGGGTGTCCAATCCGCTGAGGCGTTGGTAGGAGGTAAGGTGGGCCAGGCTGAGGTCTCATTCACTTTTAGGTCTGATGAGAGAGAGTTTAGAAAGTCTCCATCAGAGGTTCTAGGCCCCTATCCACTGGAATACTTTCTCTCCGCGTTGGGCTTCTGTGAGCTAACACAGTATGGCAGGTATGCGGCATATCTGGGGCTGAAGCTCGACGATGTTAGGATAATAGTCAAAGGGGTCTTCGATAAGAGGGGGCTCTACGGTATTGGGGATGTTGACTCCGCCTTCAGCGAGATATCCATAACAACAAATATCGTCGGCGGAATGACTAGGGATGAGGCTGCTGAGCTAGTTAAATGGGTTCGACGCTGTTGCGTTGTTTACAACACGTTAAAAAAGGCCACTAAGATTGTTGAGAACATAAGCCTGAACGGCCAGCTTGTAGAAAACCATGTAAGCGAACCAATTCCTGAGTCTGCGGCCGATTAGAAGTAGAACCTACTCAACGTCGGGTTTTAACACCCTATTTTGTAGGTCCTCTCTCCAAGGAATCAAGACCTCGAACAACATCAGCCCGTTCTCCCCTGAGAAGAGCCAGTGTTCTTCATTAGGTCCTATATAATACATGTCCCCCTCGCCCAGCTGGAATTCACCGTTTTCTGCTATGTATCTACCGCTACCCCTAACAATCAGACCGTATGTTACATGGGGATGTTTATGTTTTGGGAAGCTGGAATTGGGTGTGAGCTCAACAAGAACTGCTGTCGCCTTCTCGTCTGCCGATACATATCTACCTTTTAGAGCCTCGGTGACCTGCTTCCAAGCTTCAGGCTTGGGCCTCCAAATTTTCATGTGTGAGCTAAAACCGCATAGGCTTATAAACGTTGCTAAACACATCCATTTGACACTTTATTAGTGGTCAGGTGATTTAACCCCATTATGCAGGATGAGAGTATAGGGTTCATAGGGCTTGGAAATATGGGGCAGCCCATATCAAGCAACCTCCTTAGGGCAGGCTACAGACTTGTGGTCTACGACATACTAGAGGAGAGAGTAGAGGAAATGGTAAGCCAAGGAGCTATCCGTGGCACATCCCCGAGGGATGTAGCGTCAAAATCTGACGTGGTTATGACATCCCTGCCAACACCTGAGGCCCTTGAGAGTGTTCTGGCAGGTCGGGATGGGGTATTGGAGGCTGGGCGTGAGGGGATGGTGATCGTGCTACTGGATACGATCTCACCCATTACAGCTAGGAGGATAGCAAGAATGGCCAGCCTCAAGGGTGTTGAGGTGTTGGACGCGCCTGTCAGTGGAGGCCCATATCTGGCAAGGGAGGGAGCCTTGACAATAATGGTGGGGGGTGATAGGAAAGTTTTTGAGAGGTGCAGGCATGTCCTCGAAAAAATAGGGAAGAACATCTTCTACGTGGGTGGAATCGGCTCCGGTTCTGTGGTGAAACTGGTGAATAACCTTCTCTCCCTCGGGAATGTGGCGCTTATGTGTGAGGCGTTGATTCTAGGGGTTATAGCAGGCGTCGACGCCAAGACCATCTATGAGGTAGTGTCCAAGAGCACTGGGAGGAGTTTCGCGTTAGAGTATAAGCTGCCCAATATAATAGCTAAGAGAAGGTTCGAGGGCGGCTTCGCCATAGACCTGGCCTGCAAGGACTTGGGAATCATATCCTCTCTATCACGGGAGCTAGACTATCCGCTATTCATGGGCTCGGTCGTCGAACAAATATACAGGCTTGCTAAAATGTTGAATCTAGGCCGTGAAGACCATACGGCGGTTGTGAAAATCTTTGAAGGGCTTGCTGGACTGAGTATCAACTTTTGACAGCACGTTTATATATCTAAGATGGCTGAGCCTAAACATGTCTACAAGAGATGAGGTTAAAGATTATTTTCGGAGGGAGCTTGGCTGGGTTCCTGAATTCGTAGAGCTGTTGGCCGAATATACTCCGGCCGCCCTAAAAGGGATGCTGGAGTTTAGACGCGGCTTCATGGCTGAACCGCCTTCAGGCGCTCTCTCCAAAAAGATTAAGGAGCTGATATTCATTGTACTAGATACGGTGGCGAACAATGTTGAGGGTGGCAGGGCCCATGCAAGAGCGGCTGTTAGGGCGGGAGCAACAGTGGCTGAGATAGCTGAAGCACTGGTCATGACGATGTATCTCAGGGGTGTTCCAACCATGGAGGTGGCCGGTAAAGAGATATTGAGGGCTGCCATAGATGAGGCCAGGAAAAGTTGAGCTAAATGCGGAGACCGGCCAAAGTCATCATAAGCAATGCGAACCATAAGAGGAACATGTTGACCCTCAACCCCATCTTCACCTTCCCATAGTTTTTCCTAAACTCTTCATTATGGATAAATTCCTCATCCTCAACCATCATCCGCAGCAGCTTTTTCCCTTTCGGTTTAAAGTATAGATTTGCATTGAGGAGGGCTGTTAGGGACGCCAACCCACCTACTAAGAGCATATTCCCATACCTTATGTTTATTGCGGGAAGTAGTCCCATGTGGAGGACTAGGCCCACACCGCTTAACACCGTTGCAAGCCCGATAAACAGGAACCATCGGAATATCTTTGGGAGTAACAAAATAGATAGCCTCGACCTGCTCTGAGAATTTAACCCCTCAATTGAAGGGAGCAAGAATAACACTATGAATGTGTCGCCTCCGGCCCATATTACTCCACCGATTATGTGGATATATTTGAGGACCGCCAACTCAACTATTCCAGACATATGGCTATTCATCGGTAGCGTAGTAGCTTAAGTCTTTTTATCTTCCCACTTTTCCAGCCCAACATGCGTAAGTATCTCCAGGCTTCCACCATATTGACGGCATATGTAGTCTATACGTGGAGCAGGGTTTTCCTACCAGTTCTGCTTGTTGAGGTTATGCAGGAGTTTAGGCTGGATGTCGGTCTGGCAGGACTACTTACAACACTAAACGGTGTTGGACAGGGGGTCGTGAGCCTATACGCAGGATACCTAACCGACAGGATTGGATATACCCGCGGCCTTATACTTGGAATGTTGATAACTGCCATAACCAACACTGTCATCCTCCTATCCGTTACGACAGCAGAGCTATTTCTGGCCTCAGCCGCCTCGGGGGTTGGGATATCATTCTGGACAGCGGCCAGCTATCCGCTAATGGCTAGTGTTCTGGGTGGGAGATTAAGCTTGAGCTCCGGCCTCATCGTCAGCGCATTCGGTATAGGAATATTTACAGCACCAACCCTAGCCACATACATACACCATACATATGGCGGATGGCGATATCCATTCCTCTTCCTAGTCCTAATCATAACATCCCTCGCCCCTATTATGGTTGTGCTCTTAAGAGGCCTTAGGACACATTCATCAAGAGAGAGAGTTAGACTAGGTCGTGAGATATATTCAGGCCTTATCAGATTAATTCCAGCCATATCTGGGCTGGCCTTCATGCAGTTTGCATACCTGGCTTTATATGTTGCATATCTTAGACTGGCCCATGGTTTTGAGCCGGCAGCAGCAGCCTTCGCTATATCACCTTATGGCCTGGGAATCGTCGTTGGGGGTGTTTTAG
Source organism: archaeon HR01 (assembly GCA_002898355.1). Classification (GTDB taxonomy): domain Archaea; phylum Thermoproteota; class Nitrososphaeria_A; order Caldarchaeales; family Caldarchaeaceae; genus HRBIN01. The sequence continues at coordinate 41,671 of BEHD01000015.1, forward strand.
GGGTTTACCTAAGCGTGAGGGTTGGAGGAAATCGGCTTACCGCTGTAACAGCGTTGCTAGCTATGGCCACCATGCTATTCATCTTCAACACTATGCCTAACCTAGTCTCAGCCTCCTTAACTAGTCTCGCTCTAGGAGTGTTGCTGGGCGGGGTTATGTTCCAAACCCTTATCGTAGAAGCCCAGCGTTCTCTACCTCCTAACCTACTTGCATCTTCAACAGGCTTCTTCTATATGGTTCTCTCCTTCGCCTCAATACCCCCAGGATACATACTAGGCAGTATGGTTGACTACATGGGATGGCAAACTGCGGGAAACATCTTCTATATTTTGGTGGGACTTGCGACGTTGTCGGGATTCCTAGCAGAACAGTCGAAAAAGCACATAAAGAGATGAGACTACTTCCACACCGTAAAAACCAAATTTTAGGGTTTACCTAATTTTCGGCTTCACTATCAAATTTCTGATGGCCACGGCGTTCATAAATACGGACCTCCTCAAGCTTCTACGCTGCAACGGCTTTACCCATGTCCCCATCACAGGCCGTGGAGCTTAAGATTAACCGGCCAGACAGCTCACATGGTTCGGAGTCGCATTCTCAGCGTTTAACATCTCATATAAGTGTGGTAGGTTGAGGCTCTGCAGATATGTTTACAGCTATATGTAGGGTTGGGTCTACTTCACTGGGTTTGCCGACGACTTTTAGTCTCAGGCTGAATAGCGATATATGCGGTGTGCGTGGGGCAGTGGATGCAGCGGTTGCTGCAGAGCGGTCAGTCTTCCAAGCATTCTGGTATTGTGAAGACCTCTTCAAAAGGGATTGCTGGGTCGTCCTAACCGCTGCTGCCTCAGCTACAGAGAAGATCGGTCTTGGAACAGCCATAGTCAACCCCTTCACCTCCCATGTGGTGGAGATAGCTATGAGATCTATTACACTCCAGGAATACTCCGGCGGCAGGTTCAGACTTGGAATTGGTGTTGGAGCTCCCGAGACGCTGCGTTGGGCGGGACTGGAGATATCGAGGCCAGTCAACGGGCTGGCAGATGCTGTGGAGAACCTGAGAAAACTGTTGGCAGGCCATCCCCTCAACCCTAGAAATCCCTCCTATCTCAGAGTCCGGTATAGTCCGCCCCCCATATACATCGGTGGGCAGGGCCGACGTATCTGCAGGCTTATGGGATTGATGGGAGATGGCGGCCTTCCGCTGGTTGTCCCTCCGGAAGCCGCAGCTCACTCCCTTAGCTGGATTTGGGCTGGTGCAAGGGAGGCATCTAGAAACCCGGATAAATTAGATATCTCCGCATGTGTATGGTATTTCATAGCTGAGGATAGGGAAGAGCTGGAGAGTAGTGTCGAGCTGAAGAGGCTAATAGCTTATTACGGGCCGATGCTCTCCGACGACGTACTGAGGTCTGCAGGTCTTAGTAGGGAGGACTTTAAAGCGCTTCTGTACTATCTGGAGATGGAGGAGGAAGAGAAAGCCCTAGATCTTGTGACGGAGGAGATGTTCAGACTCGCCATCTCAGCCACATATGACCAATCTGAGGCCGTGATTAGGAGGTTTAGAGAGTTGGAGGCCCTAGGAGTGAAACACTTCAACATCGGCCCGCCGATAGGCCGGGACCTAGCTAAGGTTTTAGAGTTTACTGGAAAAATAGTATCAAGGATGGTTTAGCGGTTCTCCAGAAACCTATACGTCTCATTATAGTATTTTTTAAGCCCTGGGATTTTCTTGAGAGATTCCGAGACTCTCTTCTCGATTGTTCTCCTCCCGGCCTTGCTGAGGGATAGCATCTCTTTAACCAAGTCGGAGAGGGCTGAGCCTGTGTATGGGTTGAGGGCTACTATTTCGGAGAAGACTTTGGGGTTGTCTATCAGCATCGTTGAAGCCGCCATAGCCAACGCCTTCTGGCTTGTGGTTAGGCTAACAGCGTCGAGGACAACCCACTTCCTTAGGATGGATAGGGTGAAGAGCCTCGGGATAGACATACAGTAGGCCATCAGCTTATCATGCTCACGGCAGCTCATCGTTATGATGTGGGCGGGCCTAAAAAAATGGGCAACCACACCGTATTCGCGCCGGGTATTTCTGAAAGGTGTGAATATTACGTATTTATCGGAGAGCTTCCCAGCTCCGGGTCCAAAGAGTGGGTGGGCTAGTGCCACAGTCAATTTAGCGGGGATTTTTCCTCTTATCTGATGGAGGACCGGTGTCTTAACTGATGAGATATCTATGATTGCGGAGTCGGAGGGTAAGATGCTTGATAAACGAATTATCAGCGGGCCTGCATGTTCTGAACCGGTGGCTATGAACGCCTTGCTTGCTGCCGTATTGAATCCATCTAACCTCGGCAGATAATTGCATTTTAGGCTTTCAGCTACTTTCCTGGCCCTGTAGAGGTTTCTGTCGTAGATTGAGACCTTCTCACCTTTCTTCCTGAGATGGGCTGCCAGCCATTCACCCATCGGCCCCGCGCCTACAACTAGGGATGAGCCAGCCACCTAAGCCAGCCCCTTCTCCCTCAAGAACTCCCCAAGGAGAGTGATGCCCCTCTCTATGGACTTCTCTGAAGCTCCAAGAGAGATTCTAAAGAAGCTGTCGTACCCGCCGAAGATTGAGCCTGGCGCTATAGCCACACCCTTACTCTCCAAAAGTTCTAAAGCCAACCTAACCATATCATGTCCTCCACTGTTGAGTTTTGGGAATACATACATCCCTCCGTCTGGCCGGTAGAAATCGACAGGGAGTCTGGACAGCTCCCTCACCGCCACCTCCATCCTACTCCTCATTATCTCAGAGTATTTTTTCGGCACCTCCTCAAGTTCCAACGCCTTCAGGGCCCCATACTGTATGAATTCGGGAACACATGTAATCATCAAGGAGATGAGGGAGGCCATCTTATCCACGGTCTCACGGCCTGCCACCAGATAACCTATCCGATACCCAGTCATACCGAAGCTTTTAGAGAAAGACTGGACCACCACGTACTTGACATCGTATCCATCCAGTATGGAGGACTGGGCGCCGAAGCTGTAGTCGTAGTAAACCTCATCGCTTATGATGGTTAATCCCTTGGATTCGGCTATCTCGACGATCTCTTCAAAATCCCTCTTCTCCAGCGATTTACCGGTGGGGTTGTTGGGGTAGTTGAGGATGATGGCTTTGGTGGCTGGGCTTATCGCGTTCTCCAGTGAAGTAGTGTCAGGCCGCCATCCCTTCTCGAGGCTTGTTTTCACCCCAACAGCCCTCCCACCCACAAAATCTACGCACTGTCTATACATGGGCCAGGACGGGTCCACCAGGATTACCTCGTCTCCAGGCTCAACAAGGGTTTTCAACGCTAGATATACAGCGAAGCGGCCGCCGGGGACCACTAAAATATTTTCAGGCCCGAGTCTTGTCTTGAACTTAGCCTCCAGCTGTTCTGCTATCTTCTTACGCAGCTGAGGCAGGCCCCTCGAGTCACCATAACGGGCCAGACCCTGTCTGACTGCGGAGGAGACGGCTTCACGTACTTCGGCTGGGGCGCCCAGGTCCGGCTCACCAACCTCAAGATGGTGGACCTGAAAGCCAGCCCTCTCCAACTCAAGCCCTCTCCTGAGGATATCCATATGCGTGATAGTAGAATGTTTTTTCTGCTGGATGCTGGTCGAGTCCTTAAAAAGCAGGGTGGCTAAGCCGTTTACGAGCCGGGGGTTGAGCCCCATCAATTTGCCCTGCTTAACTAGGAAGGTTCTCAGCTCGCCCTCAACCTCTGGCTGGTGAATTTCCAGCCCCAGACGGTTCTTTACCTCCCCGATCTTTGCAGCCAGCTCCTGTCTCCTCTTGAGGAGGCTTAAAATCTCCATCGATACCTCTCTAATCTCACTCCTCAGCCGGTCCAGCTCCGCCTCTTCCATCGTAGCTGGGGAGTCAAGCCATAACATTAAGTTTTTTAATACCTAGATAGAAGGTAGGAAAACAGCCGGTGCTATCAGATGCCTCAGACTATCCGTATAAAACTGACAAGTACTGACTTGGAGAAGCTGGAGCAGGTATGCGGTGAGATAAAAAACATAGCCGTTAAAACAGGCACCAAGATATCGGGGCCTGTGCCTCTGCCTGTGAAACGTCTCGTGCTGCCCACAAGAAAATCGCCCTGTGGGGAGGGGACTAAGACTTGGCGGAAACACGAGATGAGAATCCATAGGAGGCTTATAGACCTCGGCCTCACCGACCAGAGGGTTATGAGGCAAATAATGAGGATTCAGATACCTGATGAAGTGGCTATAGAGATGCAGGTGACTACGCGCTAGCCATGCTCCGAGATCTCTTTGACCACTCCGGCGGCGACGGTCATCCCGCTATCCCTTATAGCGAATCTTCCCAGCTCAGGTGATACGCTGGCAGGCTCCAAAGCTACAGGAGTTAGAGGCCGTAGCTTGACGACAGCCACATCCCCTGTCTTTATGAATGATGGGTTCTTCTCAGTGACCTGGCCTGTCCTAGGGTCCATCTTCTGTATCAGTTCGACAAATTTGACGGCTGTCTGGGCTGTGTGTATGTGGAGTACCGGCGTATATCCTGCCGCTATCGCTGTCGGGTGGTATATAACATATATCTGCCCGATGAACTCCTTCGCAACAGGTACGGGATTGTCCGGATGAGATACTACCATACCTCTCGTAATCTGGCTCTTCTCAACACCTTTGAGGGCGAAGCCTATGTTATCACCTGGCACTGCCTGGGGAAGTGACTGGTGGTGCATCTCTATTGACTTGACCTCGGCCTTCAGCATGCTGGGCTGTATGACGACTATGTCTCCAGGTTTTAGGACTCCCTGCTCCACTCGGCCGACGGGAACTGTCCCCACCCCCTTGATGGAGTAGACAGCCTGAATCGGAATTCTCAGCGGCTTGTCTATCGGCTTCGGAGGCTCTTGGAGATTGTCTAGGGCCTCCAACAGTGTTGGGCCGTTATACCATGGCATATTCTTGCTCTTTTCCGTGAGGTTATCGCCCAACCATCCAGATACTGGGATAAACGGTATCTTATTGATGTCATAGCCGATGGTCTTCAGCAAGTCGGCTGCCTGCTGCCTAACCTCCTCATATCTCTCCTTCGACCAGTTGACTGTCGGGTCATCCATCTTATTTATCAGGGTTATTATTTGGCGGATGCCTAACACGAATGATAGGTAGCCGTGCTCCCTAGTCTGGCCACCGGGGGCTATACCTACCTCAGCCTCTCCCTTCTTCGCAGATATCACCAGTATAGCGGCATCAGCCTGGCTTGCCCCTGTAATCATGTTCTTCACAAAGTCTCTATGGCCCGGTGCATCGATGAGTGTGAAATAGTATCTCTTGGTCTCGAATTTCTGGAAGGCTAGGTCGATGGTTAGGCCCCTCTCCCTCTCTTCCTTGACACGGTCGAGCACCCAGGCGTATTTGAAGCTCTCCTTACCGATCTTTTTAGCCTCCTCCTCGTAGGTCTTCAGGGTTCTCTCGTCAACAGCCCCCATCCTGTATAGGAAATGGCCGAGGGTCGTTGACTTGCCATGGTCTACGTGGCCTATGACGACGAGGTTCATATGTGGTTTTGAGGACATCGTTTCAACTATTTTTTACTTAGATATATAGTTGTATTACCTGTCAGCCTAGGGCCCCGGTAAAATCTATACTTATTAGAGCGTCTGAAGGGAACGGGCTCCGGGATGTCGGGTTCTGGAGACCTTTTGGGGGGTTTGAGGGTTTTGGAGCTGGGGACCGCTATTGCGGCTCCCCTCTGTACCATGCTGCTGGGTGAGATGGGTGCGGAAGTGATTAAGGTGGAGCAGCCTGGAAAAGGAGATGATGCCAGATATTGGGGAACCCTCGTGAAGGGTGAAAGCCTCTATTTCCTCCACTATAACAAGAACAAGAAGAGTATAGCCGTCAACCTCAAGTCTGAGAGGGGCCGTGAAATCTTCCTGAAACTGGTCGAGAAGGCTGACGTGGTTGTGGAAAACTACAGGCCAGGCGTCTTGGAGAGGCTGGGGCTCTCATATGACACCCTCTCAGCCAGAAACAGGGGGGTGATTCTCTGCTCCATCTCCGGGTTCGGCCAGACAGGCCCCTACAGTGGCTTAGGCGGGTACGATGTCATAGTGCAGGCTATGAGCGGAATCATGTCTGTCACGGGAGAGCCGGATGGAGAGCCTATGAGGGTTGGTTTTCCAGTAGCCGACATATTGGCATCCCTCTACTCCACATACAGTATCCTAGCGGCCCTGTACAGGCGGGAGAAGACCGGCGAAGGTGAGTGGATAGACATCTCCTTATACGATGCGGCCGTCTCGGCTATGGGGCAGTGGCTCAGCATCTATCTGGGCTCGGGCCGCCTGCCAGAACGGTTTGGAAACAAATACCCGCTGATAGCTCCCTACGAGCCCTTCAAAGCCCGGGACGGATACATCATGTTGGCTGTGGCCAACGAGGAGCAGTGGCGGAGATTTTGTAGCGCAGCGGGTCTTGAAAGCCTGCTCTCAGACCCCCGGTTCAGGACCAATCAGGACCGCATCAAGACGGAGAATAGGAGGGCTTTGGAGGAGATTATCTCCGCCACAATCTCGAGAAAGACCGTGAGGGAGTGGCTGGAGATTTTCTGGGAGGCCGGCATACCCTCAGGCCCTGTAAACGGTGTGGATGCGTTATTGGATGATGCCCAGCTGAAGGCGCGGAACATGTTCCAGACGGTGGAGCATCCGAGGCTGGGGAGGTTGGAAGTGGTTGGCTCCGTCCCCAAGATGTTAAAGTCATCGGTGAGGGTTAGGGGGCCTCCTCCACTTCTGGGCCAGCATACAGTCGAGATATTGAAGTGGCTGGGATACTCGGATAATGAGATAAGGTCGCTGGAGAGTGATGGCGTAATATCGTGTCAGGAAAAGATTTATTAACGGAAGAGACGCCACGACATGTGGTCTCTTGTACGAAAGAGTCCATGTGATAGATCATCCATACGCCCAGATGGTTCTCACGAAAATTAGGGACAAATCAACCGGTCAGATTGAGTTTAGGAAAGGTTTGGTGAAGCTGGGGAGGCTCCTAGGCTTCGAGATAGCCCGCACCCTGCCTGTTTCGAGATGTTATGTTGTCACACCACTTAATGTGGAGGCTGAAGGGGTATCCATACCCGATATAGACCATGTAGTGCTGGTCACGGTGTTGAGGGCTGCGATGCCTCTGACAGAGGGGCTTCTCAAAGTCTTCCCGACAGCCCGTCAGGGAGTCGTAAGTGCTAGACGGATTGAGGAGACCTACAGAGGTGGGCTAGAGTTCGATATTGAATTCACCTACGTCAGGATACCGCCTATTAACGAGAACGAAATAGTCATCGTAGCGGACCCGATGTTAGCCACAGGCTCTACACTTCTGAGGGTAGCCCAGGAGATTCAAAGTATCGGTACTCCGAAGAGGCTAATCTTCGCAACTGTCATATCAACTAGGCAGGCCATCGAGAGGCTGCTTGGGAAGTATCCTTCGGCCGAGATCTTTACAGTCGCAATTGACAGAGAGCTTGACAGCAGAGGATATATCGTTCCCGGCCTTGGGGATGCGGGTGATAGAGCGTTCGGCTAGCTACCTAGAGACATCAACAAAGGGGGCCCTGAGATGGTTGACTAGGTCCGACACCGTTATTTTTAGAAGCGTATCCGGAGAGCCACCCGATGTGTAGACCAGCTCGAACCTGGCAATCGATTTGTCGACCCAGGTCTTCAGTGGCCTTGTATGCCCGAACGGTGGGACACCGCCCACCGGATATCCCGTATACTTCAGGACTTGATCGGGCTCCATCAGCACTAGCTTCTCTCCCGCCAGCTTGGAGGCCTTTACCAGGTCCACCCTTCTATCTCCTGAGAGTATTACCAGATAGGGCTGCGAACCTCTCAGAACAATATTCTTGGCGATCTGGGCCACTTCACAACCCACAGCGGAGGCTGCCAGCTGGGAGGTCTTGGCCATGTCCGGCGGCAGCACTATCAACTCACCCTCTATCCCATGCTCCCTCAAATATCTTACAATCCTCTCGGACATCTCCCCCTAAAGGGATAAGAAACTATTTAAGATGCTTTAAAGAATGTATAATTGCCACGGTCTGACGGCGGCACCGTCCCAACCAATGGGAGTCAGCTCCCAAGGGATGAACGGACGGCCTCCTACCGTGGAGACAAGATGAGGACCTGAGCCAATCACGCTTAGGTCTAAACACGGGCTAAGCCTCCATAAAACCCCGCAGCCGTATAACCCCAGGCACGACTCCGGTTGATCCTGCCGGACCTCACTGCTATCGGGGTGAGACTAAGCCATGCAAGTCTTAGGCCCACAGCCATCTGTGGGCCTGGCGTACGGCTCAGTAACACGTGGCCAACCTGCCCCGAGGAGGCGGATAACACCGGGAAACTGGTGTATAAACCGCCATAGGTGATAGGCTCTGGAACGACCTATCGCCCAAAGTCCTGCATGGAGATGCCTGTGCAGGAGCCTCGGGATGGGGCTGCGGCCCATCAGGTTGTTGGTGGGGTAACGGCCCACCAAGCCTATAACGGGTACGGGCCCTGAGAGGGGGAGCCCGGAGATGGACTCTGAGACAAGAGTCCAGGCCCTACGGGGCGCAGCAGGCGCGAAACCTCCGCAATGCGCTCACGCGTGACGGGGTCACCCCGAGTGCCACCCTCGTGGTGGCTTTTGCGCAGTGTAAAAAGCTGCGCGAATAAGCGGGGGGCAAGACGGGTGTCAGCCGCCGCGGTAATACCCGCTCCGCGAGTGGTGAGGACTATTACTGGGCTTAAAGCGTCCGTAGCCGGCTCGGCGTGCTCCGCGTTAAATCCAGCAGCCTAACTGCTGGGCTGCGCGGATGACTGCCGGGCTTGGGGGTGGGAGAGGGCAGCGGTATTCCCGGGGTAGGGGTAAAATCCACTGATCCCGGGAGGACCACCAGACCATCCTCTGAGGGTATGAAGCTCTGATTTTGGGAAGACATACACCAAGATAGTTGGTTAAGGAATTGATTCATGCTCGACATCACATCCAGATAAATTCTACGTGATGAGAGGTCAAGTTTTTGTTTCTAAACGAATCTGGATAACCGGTCTAGGAAACTTAATTGATTTTAAACCACCCATTCAAGAAGTTTAAGATGTTCACCCTCTCGAGGATGGGGTGAATGGCGAAGGCGGCTGCCCAGAACACGCCCGACGGTGAGGGACGAAAGCTGGGGGAGCGAACGGGATTAGATACCCCGGTAGTCCCAGCCGTAAACGATGCGGGCTTGGTGTCGGGCTGACCACGAGTCAGCCCGGTGCAGAAGGGAAACCATTAAGCCCGCCGCCTGGGGAGTACGGCCGCAAGGCTGAAACTTAAAGGAATTGGCGGGGGAGCACCACAAGGGGTGGACGTTGCGGCTTAATTGGAGTCAACGCCGGAAACCTTACCGGGGGCGACAGCAGGATGATGGCCAGGTT
>BEHD01000016.1 GCA_002898355.1 archaeon HR01
ATTAGATTGAATCATTTGGGATTAGCCCTGGTAGCTCAGACTGGGAGAGAGGGCAATGTCGCTACATAGCCTCTCAAACGACCGCTTGGTAAGCGGTAGGTCCGGGGTTCAAAGCCCCGCCAGGGCTCCGTCTTCGAGAATATATCCCAATCTCCACTTTCAGCGACCTCTTTTAGGTAAAGCGGCTGGACTCCCTTATTCATTGGGTCTTACAGCCTCCCAGCTGGCTGGTCCTTCCCGCCTCCACCGATGCAGCCAGTATCGAGGACCCAATCTCTGGGCAACGTATATATATGGCGTATGGTACGATGAATACCATGACCCGGGAAAAACATAAGAAGAAGATGGGTAGGCGGGAGTTTCTCGCAGTATCTACAGCCGCTGCCGCAGGCGGTATCGTTGGAGGGCTTGCGGTTGGCGGGATCGCTGGGTTCTTCGCAGGGCAGTCGATGGCCGGGCCGGCTAGGACGGAGACCGTAACCAGGACAACTACGGTGGGAGGTCAGACGGTAACTGTCGGCGGCCAAACCGTCACCACAACCCAAGTTCAGACTGTGACACGCACCGTGGGCGGGTTGGAAGATGCTCCGAGAAAGATAAAGATAGGAGCCACCGTGAGCGAGACCGGAATTTTGACAGCCTCAGTCGGCCTTCTAGGAAAGGCGTTTAAGGTGGCCGAGCGGCTGATCAATGAGCAGGGAGGAATCTACGTCGACGAATTTGGGCGGAGACTGCCGGTAGAGATCATCTACTACGATGATAAAAGCGATCCAGCCACTACCGAAAGGTTCTACACTAGGCTTGCTACCGAGGACCAAGTGGATGTTCTGATAGGGCCGTTCACGGCTGTCAATGCCATACCTGCGTCTGCGATAGCTGAGAGGTATGGGGTTCCTTACGTAGATGCTGCAGCCTCGGAGAAGCCGATATATAACAAGAAGTGGGTTGTCGGGGTCCTGGACCTGGTCGAGAAGTGGTTGACCGCATATTTCGAGATGGTTGACTGGTATAAAGCGAATCGTGGATACAGAATCGAGACTGTGGCCTTCGCCAACTCTGATGAGCCATTCGGCAACGAGGTATCGGACTTCGGAATAAAGCTGGCAGAGGAGAAAGGGCTTAGCGTGGTAGGCCATGAAAAATACACGTTCGATACCCAGGATTTCACACCTATAATCACAAAGTTTAAGGCCGAGGACCCGGACGTGATAATCATGACAGACCCAGTGGGTGTTTTGCAGGCTATCTTCTGGAGGCAGGCCTTCGAGCTGGGGCTGAGGCCTAGGGACTTCCACCCAGCATTTGGGCTTTTGAAAGCTGTAAGGGATGCCATGGGGCCGGAGCTGGCGAACGGCATCACATCAGATGACTGGGTTCCACCAGAGCTACCATACGAATCAGATCTCGGAAAACGTTTCTATGAGAAGGTGCAGCAGGGTGCGGGCTACAGACATGAAGAATACCCATGGCAAACCATACACTATGTCTGTCTGGAGATAGCGCTCAAGGCTGTGCAGGTGGCTGGAAGTCTAGACAAGGAAAGGATAAGGGAGGCACTTTACAATATGAGGATAACCACGATAGGAGGGCCATGGTTTGCCGAGAAAGATCCCGAGAAATTCGCTGGGCATGGGACAATACTGCCGGTGCCTATACAGTACATAGGCGGTCAGAAGAGGGTCCTCTGGCCTCCAGAGCTTGCCACCGGTGAGTGGGTCTATCCAGCTCCGTGGGCCCGCTAACCTTCTAAGAGATAATGTCGCTAGAAACCCACTTCACCATTATTTTGGGCGGTGTCTTATTAGGGGGTCTATATGGGCTTGTAGCCCTGGGCCTGACAATGGTCTTCGGGGTCTCTAGGATTCTCAACGTCGCCCACGGAGATTTCGTAATACTCGGCAGCATTTTCGCATTGGTGGCAAGTATCTTTTCAGGTCTAAGCCCATTCCTGATACTCCCGGTAGTTCCACCGGTTTTTTTCGCCTTAGGAGTATTATTTGAGAGGACTATGGTGAGGAAGGTGATCATGCGAAATACTCAAAACATCCTGGCCGTAGCAATTCTAGCTACACTCTCTTTCTCAATGATTGTTGAAGACCTCTCATTCTATGGGTTGGGCCAGGCAAGCCTCAACTACGTGAATATCCAGATCTTTCTACAGCCGATAAATATCATGGGCTTTATAATACCCACAACCCGTTTCATCTCCCTTATAGCCATGATAGCCCTAGCCCTTGCATCCCGGTTTATCATCCAGTCAACAGGCTTCGGGAGGCGTCTCAGGGCCACGATGCAGGATAGGGAGCTGGCCGAAATTGTCGGTGTAAACGTGTCGAGGATGTCTTCTCTAAGCTTCGGGTTTGGCGCTGCACTCGCCGGGATCTCGGGAGTATTCCTGGCCATGATAACCAGCCTCACACCATTTCAGGGGCTCCAGTTCACAGTCACGGCCCTCACGATAGTTATCTTGGGAGGTCTTGGAAGTTTTGTAGGTGCGATAGTGGGGGGTTTAGTGATAGGGCTGGCCGAAGCCTATACCGCATTCTTTGTGGGGACCAACTGGGCTAGGATAGTTGCTGTGATCGTCATGATTGTTGTGTTGGTTGTAAGGCCTAGCGGAATATTCGGGGGGAGACGATGAGGAAGCAGTTAATTCTACTTGTGGCTGTCTCCTCAGCCGTTGCGGTAATAGCCTCCATACCCTTCTACTCAAGCCCCTACATAATCACCCTCCTCTTCTTCCTGTTTACCTTCATAGGCCTTGCGATATCTTATGACATATTCGGAGGTTTCACAGGATACTACAATCTCGGGTTCGGAGCTTTCTTTGCATTGGGCGCCTACACCTTCCCAATCCTCAGCATTGGAAAACTTGGTTTAACGGTTCACCCGATACTTGCATTCCTGGCCGCACCCCTCGTATCCGGTCTTGCAGCCTTCCTCCTCAGCTACCCCCTACTGAGGCTCAGGGGAGCCTACTTCGCAGTAGCATCCTTCGGCTTAATACCTCTCCTATACAACCTTGCGAGAAACCTCAGCACGATAACCGGCGGAGCCAGCGGCATCCAGATAGTTGTGACAGAGTTCTTCGGAATTCTACCCGGGTTTTACATAGCGCTGGCAGCCAGCATATTGGCGGCAACAGTACATATCTTGGTGAGGAGGAGCAAGATAGGGCTGGCTCTCAAAAGCATCAGAGAAGATGAAGATGTGGCCTCCGAGTACGGAGTAAACAGCTTCTCAGTCAAGCGCACCGTTTACACCTTAAGCGGGATATTAGCAGGCTTATTCGGAGCCAATTTCGGGTTTGGGCTGGGTGTGGTAAGCCCCGACGGAGTCTTAAACCTAGAGATTGCTCTAGCACCACTTATTATGACAATCTTTGGTGGGCCTGGAACACTTCTCGGCTCCGTGTTAGGGGCTGCGCTGATCACCCTCATACAGGAGTTCCTATGGCTGAATATGCCATTCTTCCACCTAGCCATATACGGGCTTATCATCCTTCTGGTGGCTATTTTTGCGCCACAGGGCGTAATCAATATCAGGCTAAAAAGTGTTAACACACCATCAAAGAGTGGCAGGCTAAATACCTAGATAAACCTCTCTAACATAGTCGTTTCGCTCAAGGTCCGCAGCTTCACCCTCCAAGACAACCCTGCCAGACTCCAATATGTAACATCTACCGCATAGTTTTAGGGCTTCCCGAACCTTCTGCTCCACAAGTAGGATTGTTAAGCCAATCTCTACGTTGAGCTCTTTTAGTAGTTTGAAGATTCTTGAGACATATATGGGTGCAACCCCGAAGGATGGCTCATCCAACATTAGAAGCTTAGGGTTAGCCATCAGGCCTCTCGCCACAGTAAGCATCTGCATTTCCCCTCCGCTGAGAGTGCTGGCATACTGGTTCATTCTCTCCTTCAGTCTTGGAAAAATTTCATAAACCTCCTCAAGCCTCTTCCTCACTTTGTCTGGGTCTGAGAGGGTTGACGCGCCCAGCATTAGGTTCTCCCGTACAGTCATCTGTGGAAATACTCTTTTTCCCTCTGGAACGTAGGAAATCCCTAACATGGTCCTCTCCCTTACGGATTTAGCTGTTATCTCGACGCCTTCAAAGTATATTTTGCCGGCTGTGGGCTTGTTAAGTCCGGAAACTGTTCTGAGAAGGGTTGTTTTCCCAGCACCGTTAGGTCCGAAAACCCCTACAACCTCTCCTCTGCCTACCCCTAAACTCACATCCCAGAGGACCTGTAGGTTTCCATAGCCAGAGCTTAACCCCTCAACTTTGAGCATAGGTTATCCCACACCGTATTCTTCGCCCAAGTAGGCCTCCACAACCTGCGGGGCTACCCCAACCTCTTTAGGTGTCCCCTCATATATCTTCTCACCGTTATTCAACACAGATATCCTATCACTAAAAGACATCACCGCCTTCAGAACATGCTCCACCAAAACAACAGTAACCCCTTCATCCTTGATTGACTGGACTAACCTCATGATATCGTCTGTTTCAAGCTGTGTGAGACCCGCCACAGGCTCATCCAAAAGTAGGAGTTTAGGCTCGGCTGCTAGAGCTCTAGCTATCTCCACCTTTTTCTGTCCCAAAACATCGAGGGAGCCTGCCGGCCTGTCCTCAAACCCATTCAACCCGACCGCTTTAATAGCCCTGTCGGCCCTACGCCTAGACTCTGAGACTTTAATTTTCCCAGAGCCGAAATATGCCGCCACCAAGACGTTCTCCAAGACGGACATGTTTTTGAACGGACGTATCAGCTGGTGGGTTCTAGCAATTCCCAACTTGCATATTTCATAGGGTTTCATGCCTGTGATATCTCTTCCTTCAAAGAGTATTTTTCCACTTACGGGTTTTACAACACCTGTTATGGTGTTGAAGAGGGTTGTTTTCCCAGCACCGTTAGGTCCTATAACGCCGTGGATTATCCCCTTCTCGACATCTATAGATAGATTTCTAAGCGCTGTAACCCCGCCAAACCTCACAGATATGTCAACGCATCGGAGTATGGGAGCCATAGCTGCCTGCCTCAAAGCTGGAGCTTGACGGGCTTGCCCATAGTGGCCTTGACGTATACGCTGCCTATGTTCCTCATTTTCTTCTCCAGCTTCTCCACCACCCTGTTGAGGACTGTTTCGGCATTTCTAGCCAATTTTTCATCATCTTCATCTGCAAGGCCTATCAGACAGCTGACCTGGGGCACTTTTCTAAGACTTATGACCACAGAGTTTAGATATCGCCTCACCAGCTTCTCCAGCTCCTGTCCGGGAGGTATTGGGATAGGGTTTTTACCCCTCGAGCCCAGGGCTGCACCCAACGCCCTTGCCGCAAGCCCAATCATAGACGGCTCAACCAGGAAGAAATCGTACTGGCCCGCCAGCTTCTTAGCCTCCCTCTTCCGCCCTACAAGAGCCTCCAAATCCTCCTTACCCAAAACCTTCTGGACGCCTTCTATCTTGGCGGCCTGTATGGCGAGATTCCCAGACGCTATGACGCAGATCTTCCTCCTTTTAGACCCCAGATCGTTGGGCAGCTCTATAGCCTCATTGAAGCGGTTCTCAGGCTTGGATAGATCTACACCTTTAACGTTGATAATCAGCTCCATCGACTGTTTGAACTTTCTCTGGGCCGTGTCTTTCTTAGCCTTTCTTATAGCATCCAAGAGATTTGATGTGGCTTGCATCATTGGTTCTCCACCAACAAACTGTCATATTCACCGGAGGCCACCAGCCGGCTAACCTCTTTAGCATGCTTCCCATCCACCTTCACACCCATGCTCACACAGGAGCCCAAGACCTCTTTAACAGCCGCCTTCAATGTTTTAGAGCGTAGGCTACCCCTCTTGGCTTTGGCTATCTTTATTATCTTCTCCATAGGAAGGTCGCCGATAAAATCTTTCCCCGCTGTTCCTGAGCCTTTCTCAACCCCCAGCTCACTGGCTATGAGGGCGGCGGTGCTGGGGGTCCCCACCTCGACACTGAATTTTTTGGTGTCGGTGTCTATCTTGATCTCGACAGGAACCCTCATACCCTTAAACTCTTTCGTAAGCTTGTTGATCTCCTCGACGACCATCATCAGGTTGACCCCTAGGGGTCCTAGGGCTGGGCCGATGGGTGGCCCTGCGGTCGCCTTTCCCCCCTCTACTAGGAATTTGAAGCTTTTTTCCGCCATAGCCACCATCCTAGAGTCTGAGAACATCTATATTTAGGTGTCTACTTTTTAGTTTCAGGGACCGCCCCCGACTCTAAAGGTCTGACGGCGTCTATGGAGACTGATATGGGGAGCTGGAAGGCTGCCTCCTTAAGCTCGAGCATAACCTCCCGGCGGGGCTTCTCAACCCTTATTACCTTCCCCACGATACCCCTGAGAGGGCCTGTAACTATCTCCACCATCTGTCCAGGTGTTATGGTCTCTATCAACGGCTTCTCGACAAGGTGTGGCGATATCGTGTCCAAGCTCACAGTTATCAGCGGCCTATTCTTGATATGGCGGATGTTCTGTATGGCTGCGGCCACGGTCTCCTTGGAGCCGGCCTCCATGAAGACATACCCCTTCAACGAGGGTAGGATAAGTATCGATGCGACATCGGTAACAGAAACCAGCCTGACTAGGAACTGGTAGTCCATGGCGGCCCATGTCCGCCCGCCGTCCTCTGAAACCCGGGCGCCACCTTGAAAAGGTTCGCTGCCCTTCAAGATATAGTACCATCTGAAGCCGGGGGATTCAGCCGATAAGATCAGGCTGTACCTCTTATCCCTTTCCAGGACTAGCCCCTTAGATGTCTTGATGGTCTGCCAGCCATCCTCCCTCATCATGAGCGGGTCGAAAGACGACTCATGGACTGCCTCCTCTCCGCCGTCCTCCCTTACACGGTTGAGGATAACCCTCAATCTATGGGCCATATCCTGGTCACGGCCTAGATAGAGGCCTATCTCTTTGAGGGGCAGGTTCTTTACCATGGTGAAGGACTGGGCGCATACAATGTTTCCGCCCACGGCTTGGCTACCGTCGGGCGTCTCACCGCTTGCAATATACTGGCCGTAGAGCCTGTTCTCCAGCATCCTCGCTACATTCCGCTCCTGCCCCACCGTAGTCTTTATGGCGAAATACTTCTGCACGGGAGCGTCTGACATCCCCCAATATCCGCCTTCCCGTATTAAAAAAGTATTCTAGACACCCTGAAAAGCCAGAGCCACGAATCTGATTATGAAAGCTATCAAGCCTATGATGGCGACCCCGAGGAGGGTTATCCTCAGGGTTATGGAGAATTCCTTGCCGGAGGGTTTCCTGGCAAGTCTGAGGATGTTGACGGTGGATTTAATGAAGCCAGCTACACCCATTCAAACCCTATTTTTCCCGCCCACTATTTATGCCTAATCATTTAGTTATAGAAGCTGGTAGATGCAACTGCGCATCCTAACGGTAATACAACGTATGCCTTGTGGCCCCTCTCAGGTTTCACCCCACTCCTGTCCTCGGGCTGGACTCAGGAGAATTTTGTGTATGGTTATTGCTCTGCTTTATCCACTCTCCATATATTGCTCACGACGGGTGATATAGCGCTACACAGGGTTTGCTGCATGCAGTATCAGCCGCCGGCTATCCCATCAATTCTATGCCACTTCGGAAAACGCTTATAAAAATAGGGGTTACGGATTGATTGGATGGAACGTTATCCACTGGTCCTCACAGTTTTGGTTTTGGGGCTGATCTTCTCCACTTACATGGTCTTCTACACGTCTTCACATACACGACCAGTGAAGCCTGTCTCTGTCCGGCCACTACCCTTCTTCTCATCCTTCAACCCTTCAGAGGCGGCCGTCTCCCTCCTCAGCCTTTTCGGCGACAGCCTGGATGGAGGCCCATCCTACATGCCGGCCCAAGGATGTGAGACGTTCAGGTTTAAAACAACATCCAACGGCACGTTAATACTTTACTACTGCAGCGGGCTTCTCCAGGTCTCCTCCTACTATCCAGGCCCCACCCACTCGATACCCTACCCCCCGCTGGACCTTTTCCAAATGATTAGCGGGTCAGCGGCCAGCCAACATACCGTCGAATATGGCGGTGATGGATACGGTGTTGTAAGAGTATACCAGCGATTCGGTGAGAAGGTTCTCCTTACAGGGGTCCAGGTCTTAATGGATAAATCATCAACAGTTAGGAGGGTCGTCATATATCCTTTCTACAATTTCTCAGGGCTTGCTCCGCCGCCACCCCCAAATCTTAGAGATCTAGAGGAGCTCTTGGAGGGGTATGGCCTAAACCCCAGCCTCCATAATCTTGAAGGGGTCCTCGTATGCGGTGCCAGGCTGGGATATCTCGTCACTTTTTCATTGCAGGAATGGGAAAATCCCAGATATGTGGAGGCCTTGATAGATGTGTACGATGGCGGGGTGTTGTATGTTAACTATGTGACAGAGTATGGGGTTGATACTGTCTTTGGCTCACTTTGCCAGTAGATGCAGAGCTAGGGCCGCAAATGTATGCATCCTATTCTCAGCCTGCTCGTAGATAAGTGATGCCGTAGAGTATGCGACCTCGGGTGTCACCTCCTCACCCAGATGCATCGGCATACAATGCATGAAGTAGGCATTCTTTTTAGCTTTAGAGAGAAGGCCTGCGTTAACCTGGTATTTGGGTAGAAAAACGCTTAGACGCTTCTCCCTCTCCTCCTCAGAACCCATGGAGACGAAGACATCCGTATATACGAAGTCTGCCTCTTCCACAGCCTTGACTGGGTCATCATATATCTCCAGAGTGCTTTTGTTCTTTTCCGCCCACTCACCAGCCTCCCTCAAGATAGCCTTGTCTGGTCTGTAGCCTTCAGGTATTGCCAATGAGATGTTGACGCCCAGCTTAGCGCATATCTGCAGCAGGGATATGGCGACATTGCTTCCATCGCCTACGTAGGCCACCTTCACAGACCGCAAATTCCTGGCCTTCTCCCATATCGTCATCACATCGGCCAATGCTTGGAGCGGGTGGTGTCTATCGCTTAAGGCGTTGATGACAGGTATTCGTCCGTTCCTCGCCAGCTCAAGGAGGTCGTCATGCTTGAAGACCCTCGCCACGATGGCGTCCACATATCTCGCCAGCACCCGGCCTGTATCGAGGACTGTTTCACCTCGGCCGAGCTGGAGCTCCGAATAGCCCAGATATAGTGACTCGCCTCCAAGCCTAGCTATTGCTGACTGGATGGAGACTCTGGTCCTCGTGGATGGCTTCTGGAAAATCATGGCGACTACCTTCTTACGGAGGGGGCTTCCCGCAGGATATCCCTTCCTCTTCAGTCTAAGAGCAAGATTCAATATCTTCCTCAAATCTTCAGCCGACTGCTCCGAAATAGAGAGAAAATGTTTGACAGCCATGTCTACATGCTGCTCCCACATATTTTTTAGTATTACCCTAGCCTTCTAAACTCTATAACCCAATAAACAGGTTTGAGATGAGCTTTCCGGTATGGAGTCGTCTCCTGAAGAGATCTTCGAGGCCTTGTCCTCCACTGTAAGACTCCAGATAATGAAGATACTCTCAAGAAATCCTATGAACTACTCGGACCTTATGAAGGCTTTGGGGATGACACGGCAGAGGGCGGCCGGTAGGTTCGCCTACCATCTCAAAAAGCTTTTTTCAGCCGATCTCATCAAGGTGAACGAGAAGACAAAGCTTTACGAGGTTACTAAGAAAGGACAGCTAGTCCTCAGCCAGATAGAGATGATGAGAAAGGTTCTGGAGGGGTCTGAGATGATGATAGTAAGGAGGACCGAGTCGGCTGTGGAATCCTTTGATAAGAACAAGATAGTGAATGTGTTAATGACTGAGGCGGGGATGCCCGGCAAGCTGGCAAGCCATGTGGCGGGCCTAGCAGAGGAGAAGCTTGAGGGGCTGAAGGTAGAATATCTCACTGGCTCCCTAATCAGGGAGCTGGTGAACGCTCTCCTTATAGATATGGGGCTGGAGAAGTACCGGCATAAGCTGACTAGGCTTGGAATGCCGTTGTATGATGCGGAGAAGCTTATTTCAGAAACCTCTCAGGCCTCCCATATACACGGCCTGATAAGGTCTTCAGCGGGCTCGGTGTTGAAGGAGTATCTATTGTTATCCGCCCTACCCAGAAATGTGGGCGACCTACATCTCGCGGGTGAAATAGACCTCCACAGCCCGGAGACATGGCTGTACGGATTATTCGCCAAATCCTACAACCTCGAGGCTGATAGCCTGGTAAAAATCGTGGACGAGGTCTGCGGTATAGATGGTGAAGTCTGCCTACAGGTGAGCGCTGGAGGGAATATCGTCCATGCTTTGAGGGAGCTCTCCTCGGTAAAATCAACATATCACGCCAAGATCTCTGTGCTGGTTCCAGATGTGAAAACCTATGAGAAGAATAAGGGCCTTGAAGCTTTCAACCTCGTTGTGGATATGAGTGGGGACGACGGAAAGGTCAGTATTGCCGACGGCTTGATAGACATCGCTCCAGGCCCTGTCACGAGCCATGGTTATCTGTTATCAGCTGAGGGCCTCATACATGGTGTAGCCTCGATAAATCTCGGACGAGCCTACCTGGTTTCGGACGGTGTTGAAGACAGGATGTGGATGGGGGTTAGGAAGACGCTGGAGGGGCTGGTGGTGGCCTTCCAGAAAAAGCATCAGTACATTGCGAGGTATTGGGGTTTGAAGGGGCCGGGACTGTTCATAGTCTCAGCCTGCGGGTTCTCCGAGGTCAGCGCAAAGGTTTACAACGGTTCAGCGGTTGACCTGGCAAAGCATCTCGCCTCACTATGTGGCAAGGTGGAGCGTGAAGGTGTCGAGATACTGCTGGCAGGTAACACTAGTACAAAAACAGCCAATAGATTCTACACCTTGGACACTGCAACATTCGGAATTAAGGATGTTGAAGCTCTCACACATGGGAGAAAGGGCTACAACACGGGGATCTTTGACATCAAGACGGAGAGGAAGAACCTCGTGGAGAAAGTTGCGGAGGTCCACAAATATTTCAGGGGAGGCTTGGTTATAAGATCTGAGGGCGGTGTCTCGAAACTCCTTAACGAGCTTAGGGAGTTATCTGTGGGTGGGATATATCTGATAAAGAGCTAGGGCCTGCTCCTCAGAATGAGTATGGCTTTGGCGAGGTCCCCGCCTGTCTCGATAAGGGTCTTTCTGGCCATATCCTCCGGGACACCAGCCTGAGAGGCCACCAGCAATACGTCCTCGGGGCTGGGTTCGAATGCCTGTTGCGGCCCCTCCCCAACACCCTCAGAATACTCGCCACCGATAATCTGGAATATCCTCTCCTTCTCCATCTTAAGGGAGACAACCATCGGATTCTTCAACACTATTTCCTTATCGCCTAGTCTTATGGTGACAGACTCTGCGGTTCCCAACTCTTCCACATCTAGCCCTAGATTACCTAAAACTTTGGACTGAAGTCTCTTCAGCTCCCTTGGGGATAACCTCTTCAACCCGGTTCTATAGGCGGTACAGTCCGTTAAAAAGCATAGCTCCTCATATGTGGTCCCGTATCTTGACCGCCACCCCCCTCCTCAGCACCCCCATCTCCATCCCTGAAAGAACCGCCTTCCCAACAGCCAGCAGGCGGCCGTCTACATCAACAACCAAAACCTCCTGCCCAGGCAGTATATCCCTGTCACAATCCCATACATGGCTGGAGAAGACTGAACGGCCTGCAGCCACCTCTCCCGCCACATCCTGCCTCACGACTACACGTAGTCTAGGGGGGGCGACCAACTCCAAAAGCCTCCTACCCCCTTCAACTGTTAATGAGAGGAGGCCATCAGACGCTCTTAATGTGGCGAGCAGCTTACCGTCAAGCCATATCCTCCTAGGCCTTCCGGTCGAGGGGGATAACTCGACACTGCAGCCGCTCGGAAACAACTCATCCACTATACATCCAAACTGGTATTCCGCTATCTTCCTCAACATTCTAATATACGGGTTATCCGACAACTTGGAACACGCTGGCGGACCTACGTATCTTCTCAGCCATCTCCACCGTTGCATCGGCCTCAAACTCAATACCTCCGGAGCCGTAGTTGAGGCTTATTAGACTGCCATGCTCCTTCAGACGTGAGAGAAGCTCGTACGAGTCTCCACCATTTTCCAGGACAGCCCTTATCCTAACATAGCCACCCATCATCGAGCCGGCCATTTTGCAGAGCTGTGATATGTTATAACCTGTCAGGGCCGATATAACCACATAAGGCTGCTCAAATTCAAGGGATGCAATCTTGTATTCAGCTGCGTTTTTGCAGAGGTCCGCCTTGTTGAATACGATCAATATTGGCACATCGACCACCCCCACCTCCCTAAGCGTGGCTATACATGTATTGATCTTCTCCTGTATGTTTCTCACGTCTTCCGAGACATCTACAACAAGCAGTATCAGGTCTGCATAGATGAACTCGCTGAGGGTGGAGTTGAAGGCATCTATTAGAAGAGGGGGGAGGTTCCGGATAAACCCTACCGTGTCTGAGATGTAGGCTTTCCTCCCATCAAAGGTTGTAAGCCGTGTAGTAGTGGATAGTGTTGTGAACATCTGGGGGCTTACAGGTCTTGACTCCCCTGCAAGAAGGTTGAAGAGGGTGGACTTTCCAGCATTAGTATACCCTGTTAAAGCGACTAGAGGTATCCCCTCCTCAACTCTTTTAGCCCTTACAAGTGAGTTCCGTCTCTTGATGGCGGAGAGCTTCTGATATATCGTGTGCATCTGTCTTTTCACCTCGTCATAGTAGACTTCAGCCTCGTATGCTCCTAGTCCATGGAACCCGGGCTGCTCACCCTTCTTGGCCAACCTAACCTTCTCCTTCGCCCTTGACAGCTCGTACCTAAGCTCGGCCAGTCTTATCTGGAGCTTCGCCTCGGAGGAGGAGGCTCTTCTATTAAAAATCTCTAGGATCAGCTGTGTTCTAGAGATGACCGGCACGCCTAGGGACTTGGCCAGGTTATATTCTTGGACGGGTTTGACATCTCCCCCGAAGACGACCTTGGATAACCCCATCGTTTTTACGGCATTTCTAAGCTCTTCCAGCTTCCCGGGGCCTATGTTGTATTTGGGATGGGGTGGCCTCACCTGTGTGATGGTGTAGGCGGACTCGTAGCCGGCTGCCTCGCAGAGCTCCAACAGCTCCTCCAGGTAAAGCTCTTCACGCCGGGATACACGCTGTACGGCGGCAACCTTCAAACCCTGGCGGCCCACCCCTCCTACTTGTTCTGCTGCCTTTTTAAAAGGTCTTCCAGTGTATAGCCCTGAAAAGGTTGGGGTGGTGCTGTTTTTACGCGTTCTTCGACAGATGGTTGGAGTATCGTTATCTTGAGGATCTTCTCCAGCCTTTTGGCCAGGTCTATGGGTGGGTTGAACTCTCCCTGCTCAATCTTTTTGATGATTGTCTCCTTCGTCTTGGCCATGATGGCTAGCTCCGACTGGGAGATGCCCATGGCCTCCCTGGCCCTCCGAACCTCCGAGCCGAAGTCTTCAACATACTCTAGCTCTGGCTCTTTACCAGGATTGGGGGGCTGGCTTCTCTTTGCGGGCATACATCCATATATGCTCCCACCACTATATCACTATTTTTGTATCCTCTCCAAGGTGCATAGGAGTCTTGAGACCACCACCCAAGCCTCCAGCGGCCTGTCATAGATGGAGAATATCCGCTCCGCTAGCCTGGTTGTCTCCGGTCTGAAGGATGAGTAGGGGAAGGCCCCAACTAATACTGTCGGTTTCTCGTTTCGGGCCATCATCATGCCTAAGCTATCCCAGTCAATTTTCTCACCCTCCTCGGAGAGGAGATACACTGTGTCTGGTTTAATCTCGGCCAAAAGGGCTTGGAGGCTGGCCTTCCTCATCCTGAGTAGACCCTCCGAGCCGCCGGTAGCGTATAGCTTCTCCACCAATCCCTTAAACCTTTCATAGGTGCGGGGCAGCCTCGTCCTGCTATCCACCTCGATGATGTATCCGTCGTATGTTGATACCCAGACACGGAGCTTTCCGGAGTGGTTTAGGGGGGCGCCCAAAGCCTCTAGAAGTGTGAAGTGCACGATGTCTGGTCTCCCCCTCTTCATGCTGTCCGGTAGATACCTCATCGCCCAGTGATGGTAGGACCTGTCCAGAAGCATCCGGGAGGGTTTCTTGCCCAGCCTGGCAGCATATTTTCTCACTGAGGGGTGAGCCCTAATCTCTTCAGGCACCAGCTCCAAGGCCACTTCAGCCAGAACCAGATGTAGCCGCTCCAACCCGGTGTATACACGAATAATAGCCGATTTAACCTCTATCTTTCTAGGCTGCACCGCCCATCGGGTTTCAATACCAAGCTCCTACAGATTCCGCATTCAGTAAATGTCAGGACTGAGGCTGGCCACATACGTGGCGTGAGCTAGTTGCTTTCAATTCCTTTGCGGATTCAAGTAGAGCCCTCCCGTCCCCGTCCGCAAAACTCCCCCCTTTTTTCTTTCAATTCCTTTGCGGATTCAAGGCTCTAGATGTTTTGTGAATTTGAATGTGAAAAAGAACTTTCAATTCCTTTGCGGATTCAAGTTGCGAAGAATCCTTCACCTGTTGAGATATATAATGACATCTTTCAATTCCTTTGCGGATTCAAGATTACCAGCACCACATCTACCATGAGCTGGTGCGGATAGCCTTTCAATTCCTTTGCGGATTCAAGATAGGTATCGTTTATGACCATGAAGACGTTTCCAGTTGGCTTCCTTTCAATTCCTTTGCGGATTCAAGCCAACTTCCCTGGGGGCAGTAGAAGGGGGATATAAGACTTTCAATTCCTTTGCGGATTCAAGTATTGATACCATTTTTCTCGACCTAGATTATAGAGGTGATTACTTTCAATTCCTTTGCGGATTCAAGGTGATAGGGCTATTCTTGATGTTGTAAACTACTATAGCACTTTCAATTCCTTTGCGGATTCAAGTATTGATACCATTTTTCTCGACCTAGATTATAGAGGTGATTACTTTCAATTCCTTTGCGGATTCAAGTTGTTAGGACAACAGACCGCCCATCAGGCAACACAAAATTCTTTCAATTCCTTTGCGGATTCAAGTTGGCGAGGTTTTGGGGGGTAAGTGATGCCGAAGAGTCTTTCAATTCCTTTGCGGATTCAAGTTGGCCAACACTTTCTCCATTCGCTCAAACTTCTTAACTCTTTCAATTCCTTTGCGGATTCAAGCTTAGTATTCAACGCCAACTTCTTGACATTCTCTATACCTCTTTCAATTCCTTTGCGGATTCAAGGGACATAACATAAGTCCTTTAACCCTTTGCCCCACCATAGACTTTCAATTCCTTTGCGGATTCAAGAGCCTTCTTACCCTGGCCCCCAATAGAAAATCCTTTCAACCTTTCAATTCCTTTGCGGATTCAAGAAGAAAAATATATTGCGAAATTTTTAAAGTGTTTAGTTAACTTTCAATTCCTTTGCGGATTCAAGTTGAAGCTATACACAAGTGGGTGGTTGGGAAGAAGAGCTTTCAATTCCTTTGCGGATTCAAGGCTCAATATTGAACACCGCCTTCGTGAGCTTCTCACCTTCCTTTCAATTCCTTTGCGGATTCAAGATAAGCTATTAATATTTGTTGATATGTTTTATTTAAGTTTTCCCATCCCACAGTTCGACAATAATCGAAAAGGCAACATCTACCCAGATCCTCAGCGTTTACCCTTTACAGGACCCTTACTGGAGGCCCGCAGCTTATATACACCTCCTGAAACACGCAAACCCGGCCTACAAAACATCCGAAAACCACAGCTAAAACATCTAGACAAAGGCACCCGAACCCCCGGATCAACCTCATTCTCCACAATCTCGTGAATACGGTCTAGAGCCTCTTCCAAAACCCGCCTAACCCCCTCATTAAAAACTAACCTCAATAGCCGCCTATTCCGCAAATAGTAGACATACCCCTCCTTCACAGCCCTCCCCAAATTCTCCTCCACCAAAACAGCATAGGCAGTCAGCTGAAGCTTATGGTCCCACTTCACACCCACCCACTCTGACTCAGCCCACTTTACCTCAACAGGCACATACTCCCCAAACCTCGTAACCAGCAAATAATCCAGCCTACCCGCAACCCTCAACCGCTCACTAACAAAATAAACATCTCTAATAACTTTAACAGCCTTCAGCCTAGCTATCAAAGGCGTAATAACCCTCACATCATGCTCCAAGGAACCCATCTCCATAGCCTCTGAGACAGCCTCATCAAGATGCAGCACATGAGTTATGTAAACTATCCTAGGACAGTAAGCATAATGCTTAAGCTCCACAACCGATAAAAAGCCCTCCTCCACACTCACAGCAAATACCCCTCATCATCGTACCGATACTCAACACCAATCACAGATCTCCTATTGTAAGACGCAGGCGTCAAAGGAAAAACCTGAATATTCACCCTATCACTGTTACGCACTAACAGCCTCAAACCAGCCTCCACACTAGCCCTATCACCGTCAGCCAGCTCACCTATGAAAGCACTCTTCTGAATACGCTTAAGCCCTTTACTCTTAAGAAAGCCAGCAACACGGCCACGCAGCTCATCATCAGTAATATCGTAGATCACAAGGGTTAACAACCTACCACCTCGACTTAAAGGGAGTATACCTACCAACCCCACGCAGATGCAACACAAGCTTCCTAGCCTGAGAATTGATCAACTCAACATGGGAAGGATTACTTTCACGCATATACTTGACAAGATGCGACCAAACACGCCGCAACGCATCACTTCCGTTCTCCCCAATCTTCACCAATGCATATTTATCAGTCCTCGCCAACCCTATCAACGGCCTGTCTACAGACACAGCCCTAAACTCCTCCATCAAATCCAACACCAACGCCGGCCTTCCACCCCTAGGCTTGTGCAGAAAACCTAGGTAGGGGTTAAGCCCAGCCAAGAAAACAGCCCGCCAAACCTCTTTCCTAAGCAGAGCATAGCCTAGGTTGAGGGATATATTGAATTTATCCATCTCACCGCCGGGTGGATTGCTCCGAGTGTAGCGGTGGGAGAAACCCAGATCACGTGGGAGTATCTCGGAGACAGCCTCCCAGTAAGACTTTGCAGCATGAGCTTCTATGACAAGCAGCTCCTCAACGGTGGCGGTCTTCGCCAGCTCAGAAGACCTCTTAGCTATCTCATTAGCCTTATCCTCAAGAAATCCCGCCTCCCGCATCTTGCCACCCCCTCTTAACCGGCGGGCGTACTCCAAAATTACCATACGCTGATTATGCAGCTTACCGTCAAGAAATAACCTCGCCAACTCAGCCGACCCTGACTCCCGCACTTTGAGCTGTAACAGCCAGCTACGCATCAGCGTCCCATACTTGTATGAAATAACCCTTCCTAGAGGTTTCTCCCGACTCATGAAAACCAAGTCTACACCGAACGTAGTTGCAAGAGAAACAGCCGCAGCCGATAACGCAGACCCGTCGGTGGTGATGACTATGCTATCGATCTCCGAAGGCGCAAGCTCCCATCTAACCTTGCCACCCACCTTCAAAAAGAAACGGCCCTGCCGGACCCCAAGAAAAGAGCCGTATTGATCGATGAGGACTGTCTTAGCCCTCACTCCTACACACCCGGAGAAAGGGACAGTAAGCATCGCACTCCACCGGCAGCCCAGGATCGACCTTCGCCGAAGCTATCTGAGCATAAAGGTCACGCTTTTCCACAAACCTCAACCTCACCTCATCGTCAATCCTGACAATATTTTCGTAGACCTTGAAGGATGTTTTGCTATGGTTGAACTCTATGTAGAGAATAACAGCATAGTTTACAGGAATCTTGTACTGGCTCTCAAAACATAGAGCATACCCAGTCAATGCAACCTCAAACTCCCTACTTGGTTTCCGTGTCTTGAATTCAACGATCAAAGCGGGCGGAGCCAAGGCGTCAAGCCTAATGGCTCTGCTTAGACCCAGAAGACGGCCGTCAACCGGAAACTCACATATCCATGGGACCACTCTGCCCACTAGGCCGTCAACGCTGAGATACTTTGAGGTTTCCAAGATTCTATCATACGCAGAGGAGTAGGTCAAAGCAGCCCTACTCCACAGCGTGTTCAACGCGTTGACGTAATCTTCCGTCAAACCATCAACCTGCACACAACTGTACATGGTCCTGCTCATGATTTCAAAAAATTCAACCCCATTTGACGGCTTGGAACAATACATGATGGCCTTGGCATTCGCCGTGGCAGCTGATATGACTTGATGGACAAAGGCACCGAACCGGAGTCCCTCACCAGCCTTCTCACCCACCCGCAGGGAATGCCTCAAGAAGGCAAGACGCCCAGTACCACATGAGAAACTCAAGTCAGACGCATTGATTTTAACGCTGTAAACTGGAAGTAAAGGCGGGTCGGACCATCTCCAACCTCTAAGCTCGTCACTTACATCACATGGCATTTCCTGAATAGTCTTAGAAATCCTAAGTAGGTCGTCGTAGCTGTAAAACGGCATGCCCAAAAAAAAAGAACTTCAGAAGTTATATTTTTTACGAGCAAAAATCGACCCCCTTTTTCATTCCTCTGCAACCCTCTCAGAAAGGGTTTTAAGAATCGGTCTCAAAGTTCCATATCTCTCATCCAGAGATATCACACGGAGCTTATCCTCGACTACACCTAACCTTTTAAGATAGGAGACCGCCCTACTAACACTACTCTCACTCACTCCCAAACTCTGGCATAGGTCTCTACGTTTAATGGACGTGTTGGAGGCGACGACAGCCAAAACACGTGAGACAAATTTTTTGTTGATATTCAATGGAGACAGCGTGGACATTGTATGTCGCACACGTGTAGTGTCAACGATAAAAGTTATCTCGTCAACGTAGTCGGCACACCAAGAGGATATCAACATCATTATTATTGCCCCACCCCTAGTTCCCCCGCTAAGTTCAAAACTAACGCGGTATCCCTCTTCCTTAGCCCGCTTGACAGAGGTCAGGAGAGATTCCACAGCTTTCTCTAAAGTGCTCAAGTCGATCTCAAGCTCCTCATAAGCAATCTCACGTCCGGAAGCCCTCAAAGTATCTACATAGCTCCGCACCTGGGACCTGGCCTGCTCGCCTCTAACAATAGATGTTTTTTCGAGACTGGATGGGTAAACCATGACTAACATATCACCTGAGCTAAGACTGGATACGATGTCCAAGCTCGCCGTCGGATCGAAACCCATGTTGATATATACTATCCGCTTACCCATAACGCGTCTTATATAGCAGGGTGAGCTAATAAATGGGGTTTACGCTTACCTGTCCAAACCCTGCCGCTCTAGACTTTCCAACCCCGACGTACTGTGCGTAATCGAGAAGGGCCATTATTCTTTTAAGCGACTTGGTGTTTCTACATTTTCTCAGGTCGTATAAAACCCATCCCATGATTCCTCTCACCAATCTTTGATCATCGTATATAACAGTGACTGGTTTGACGCTATAGTCGGCCTCCATGAGAGCGTAGTTTGAGTAAACGGCTAGGTAGGATGGGCTCTTAATGATATGCTCTATTCCACAACTGCTGTTCCAAAGCTCGGCTAGGGAGCCTACTATCAGGGATGGAATTGGGAAGAAGATATATCTCCCCTTCCTGAACCTGCCGAAGGTTGGCAGCTGGATGAGCGTTGGCGAGTTAAACCTTAGCTTAACCGCACCTGGCTTTGGAAAACCAAATGAGTCAAAACGCCTGACCTCAACCCGCATCTCCTTCAAAATGGCCGAGGCTCCGAACACCCCGTCAACACAACCACTCTCAAAAGACAGTAAATCGTCTAAAAGAAAATCATCAGCAGCGATCATGCCACATGAAAAGTAGTAACTCGTACCCCCTTCAAGCATAATCATACCCTCATCATTTCTGAGCTTCATCAAAGCCCGGCCGTCCTTGAACAGAGGAGAAACTGAAACAGGTTTCAAGACCTTGTCGGAGCGGGACAGCCTTGAATAAAGCCTTGAAATCCTGTGGAGTATAAGCTTGCTGACTTTGGCTGAAAAAGGCGGGATTACTATATTCCTGTCAACCGTGAAAAGTACATGAAGTTTAACGACGAAACCCGCCATAACACCTGTCCGTTAGCATCATAAACTCATCCTCCAATATAACGGTTTGCAGTACAGACTTTTGGCAAAATTGATTGGTTTTTGCTAGGAAATGCTTTTAAACCCTCTGCAGTGTAATATGGTATGGCCGGTGAGAGTTGGTTTAAACAGATACCGCAGGTTCTCGCAGTTCTCTCCTATGAGGGCGACTACCACTATGTAGACAGGCTTGGGTACTCTCATTCGAAAGACCTAGCTCTTTACTATCTGAGGGAGGCCATGAGAGCATTCCAAGCCCTGAAGAGGTCGCCACCCAAGGATATGGACAGCGAGGTTCGAGATATGATTGATAAGATAGACGCCAACTACTTAGACTACGAAATCGAGAACCTGAAGAAAATTGAAAGTACTCAAGAGCTTCGAGAAATTCTCTCACTTATATGTGCGAAGGCCCTCGCCATAGCCTCCAAGTTCGTCGGGAGAGAGTGATGTAGAATGTTCATAAGTATTAGGGGTAGGGTCCTGCTAAACGCTGAAGCACTCAACATGACGGAGTCTGTTGGGAACTATGTGAAACATAGGCGTGCACCGATAATGTTAAGGGAGAATGACGGTGGCTACGCTGTATACTTCGCCCCCGCGATATCAGGAGAGAGCATAGCCCATGGACTGCAGGTATTGCTGGCCGAAAAAGCGAAGGAGAATAAACTGCCAGTCTGCAGTCTATGTGAAAAAGGGATATTCCTCAAAAGCAGCGATAAGAAGGTCTTAGAGGCATCACTGGGTAGAAATGTAGACGATAAAGATGTGGAGGCTACTATAATCAAGGAATGCACTGTTGAGGATATTGGAGGATTTCTCTACGCTGAGAAGAAAGCTAATGTAAAACGGACTTCAAACTTCTATACGGGGTATATGATTCCGACTTTCGAAGCACTGAAAAACTCGGTTATTGAACCCCAGCTACACAGCAGGTATGCTCTGGGTACAAAGTTTGTTAAAGACCAAGGGCAGATGCTGTACTATGTTGAGATTTCCTCTGCGGTTTATTGCTTTAGCCTCGACCTTGATACTAGATATATCGGTAGGCTAACCTTCGACGTGGACAGGGCGGGTGATCTTGTGTTAAGTGATGAGGAGCGGAAGAGTCGTATCAATACCCTGTTGGAGGCGGTCAAGACGTTCTTGCTCGAGAACAGCTATGGAGCCAAGAAAACACGTTTTCTCCCGGTATCCAGCTGGGAGAGTATGGTCATTTCCATATCTGATAAAACGTGGACGGTGCCAAGCCCATTCGCAAGCAGCTACATAGAGAACGCTGAGAAAAAGAGGGAAAAAATAAGCTTCAACACAGAACTTCATGTGTTCAGGGAGGGTAGTTTTGAACAGTTTGTGGTCGACACGTTAGATGCAGTGGGTAAGAGAGTCTCATGATAGGCTTTAGGGTAGACGCGGAGTTTTTGTGGGGTTTTCAATGCAAAATTCCCGGACTCTCCAAGTCATCTCCGTCATTCACCTATCCGCCACCGACGGTATTTCTAGGCTCCATTGCCGAAGTTCTCGCAAAGGATCACAGCCTAGGCGAGAACATGGGAAAAAAGATAATACCTCTGCTCTGCAGAAACCTGCTGGCTCTGGGTATAAGACCGGTGAACTGCTCCCCCATCCGATTCGCAGACATCAACAAGCTGATAGCAATCAAATTAACAGGTGGAAAGCTTTACCCTACACCTGAAGACCCATACGGCTCATTTGACGCACCATCTACTGGGAAAACTCTCCTTTCACCACTCGCTGGTGAGCCACCTAGAATTAGAATCCTCGCTATCTTTAGGGATGATATAATACCGGTTAGAGGTCGCGATATGAGACTGTCGGAGCACGTGTTCTGGTGTATACACAGGATAGGGTCCAAGGAGAGCCGTGTATCAGTCGTAGAGGTCGAAAGTTTTACACCAAGCTTCGAGAAAGGACGTGCCGCAACAACTTTTTCCATCCCGCTATTACAGGGGGTGAAACTGGAGAAAATATTAGAAAACTCTTGGATCTATGAGGACGTGATAGACCCCTTCCGGGTTATAGATTATTCAGAGGATGACAACCCGGTTAGGAATTATCTTGAATCAAAGAAACTCCTCATGTTTGTCCTTCCAGTGATGAGGCTTCCTGAGGCTTCTCCCAAGTATATCATAAACGTTGAAAGTCCTGCAGCTTGCTACAAGTATGGCGAGGAGGCGGTCATAGGGAAATGGCCGGAGCAGTCATAAATGCTTACCTACCTAAAGACAATTCGTTGGCAAACCTGCTAATTTACGAGGGCCTTATCTTCCTGTTGAGCAGGACACCCCACAATATAGACAGCCCATCAACTATAACGGTAAACCCTGAAGCACTTAGAGAAGTCTACGAAAACCTTGATAATGGAAGAATAGAGATGGTTAATATAGCTATGGCAGGCAAAAACGATACCGGGCCCGTTCAGAAATTTCTCAGAAAACTGAAAATCAAAGCAACTAAAAAAATTACCATGTATAATGTTTTGCTTGAACTTTTGAACAAAAAAGCAAGCTCCCTACCAACTTTGGATACTCTTCAGCTCACGCTTTCTATAAGAAAAAAGTTCGTTGCTTTAGGCTCTTTCGAGAGCAAGGATGATGGGTTTTCAATACAACTTTTCAAAGCTGAACGTTACACAGGTTTGACCTCCACTGAGCTCAAATTTACTACGGAACAATTAACCACTTACTTATCGGCCGAGTTATTACTCATCGGACTTCTAGGGATTTATTCATCGTTCGTGGCCCGTGTATTCGAAAAGTCTCAATATTACTATTTCCTCTTCTTCGACGCTGGCGAGATAAATCAAATCCTCAACGACCCCATAGATTTAGCCACTCTATTAAGCCTCAAAAACGATGTAAGAGATGAAATACAGAGAATAGTTGAAAAACACTACAGCGAGGAGCTGCTGTTAACCGATCTGATGGTTAATGTACGTCTTCAACGAAAACTCGCCCAGTCTAACAGATCTATGATATCTCTTCATCTTGTGAGGGTGGCTTTGGAGGGGCAGGCCTACAAGGTGTATCAGCATCTTCCGCTCAAGATATATCGGCGTGGTGACAACATGGCTTACGAGTTTTTGTCTAGGCTTTTGGACCCGGACGGCCCTATTCTGGAGAGGCTGAGGAATAGAAACAACCCTGAACACTCTAATCTCTTACAAGTGGTCTATGGGACCTACAGATACGTAACTCTGGACGATGAATACGGGCTTTACATAGCGCTCAGGGAGCTGTTGAACGCTGCCGCAAAACTCGACGAGAAAAAGAAAAACGAGAGCTTCCTGAAAAGAAGATACTTGAGTTTAGCGTCAGAATTTAGACGTGTAATGGTGCTTGATTAGCTCATATTATAGAGAAGTTCTCTCGAAATACGGCTACGATAAAGGCCGCAGTTTTATCCATCAAGTTATCGACCACTTAGAGGAGGAATGGGAGGAAGACAGGAAAAAGCTCTTTGTTGTCGAGGCGCCAACCGGGTACGGCAAGTCAACCATAACGGCCACCTTGGCTCAAATGGTCTACGATGATGGAGGGAAAATGATCGCAGCGTATCCATTGAGGGCGCTTCTAGAAGACCAGCATCTCAAGCTTCAAAAAATTCTTAACAACTCTTATATCATAGGAAAGCAGTATATGTATAGACATGAGTCGCCATATCTAATCAAACCAATAACCCTAACCACAGTTGATTCACTCTCGCTGACGATGTTCGGCCTTGCCCCAGAAGACATCAACCGTATTATTAAAAACTGGGATGAGTGGAGCGGTACAACCACTGGCTCTGCGGGTCACTACCTTTTTTCTTGGTCGACGGTGTTGCTGTCCGACCTCGTACTAGATGAAGTTCATCTTTTAACAGATGAGACACGGTCGCTCAACTATCTCGCAGCCCTTATGAACTATGCGGCTAAAAATGAGATGCATCTAATATTGATGTCCGCTACACTGCCAGATGCTCTGAGGAGAGAGCTGCGCAGCTGTCTAGGAAAGTTTCAAAACAGGCTAAGCTGGCTCGAGTACTACGACCCAGAGTTCGACGGAGAAAGACTAGAAAAAACGTATGGGCTCAATTTTGAGAAGCTCAAAGACGATAAACATGAAAGAATTCTTCATCGGCTGGTTGAGGGGTGGAGCAGCGGATTCACCAAGGCCTTGGTGGTTTTCAACAGAGTCCGTGATGCAATGGAGTTCTACACACTCTGTAAGGAAAGAATTGATGTTGATGAAGACCATATTATCCTTCTACACTCCCTTTTCACCAATAAAGATAGGGAGGATAAATCGAAGAAGCTTAACAAATTGAAGTCGAGTGAAAAATATGTCGTTGTGACAACACAAGTCGTCGAAGCAGGAGTGGATATGTCGTCGAACCTGCTCATAACAGAGCTGGCGCCTGCAAACTCGCTTGTGCAGCGCTTTGGCCGCTTCTTGAGATATGGTGAGAAGGATGGTATGTCATATATCTGGGTTGATGGCTCGTTAAACACAGACAAGGGCAGGTATAAAGTCTACGACAAAACACTTTGCATGAGAACCCTAGAATATCTGGAGAAAAACCTCGAAAAAATAAAGATGCATATTCCCACAGGTGAGAATGGATACAAGAGGATGCTGAACTATGTGTATGACTATTTCGAGGTTAGCAGTAGAGACGTAGAAGATATGCTCCTCACTTTCACGAACTTCGACAGCGTCTCCGATGCCGTTAAAATTTTCATGAAGGTGGAAGGTAGTTTCGTGGGTAGGACGACGCTCACCGCGGTTATCCCCCAAAATTTAGGTGAGGCTATTCCCGTAGATTTTAACCGTTGGCGTAAGTTGGTGGAGAAAGATATGATTAAGGAGGTTTTAACCATAGAAGGGAATCCAATCACTCTCGAGGAACTGCGCCGTATCCGAGATGTTGAGCATTTTCTAAAATATACGGCGAAAAAGAATGTATGCGCCTTCAAGACTGGCTGCTTCTACGATGGTGAGTTAGGTTTATTATTTGATATGGGCGAGGGAGATGCTGAAGATTTATAGCTTTTACAGGGGAAACGGAGACGGCGAGCTGCTCCGCGACCATGTCTCAGAGGCGTTAAGATACGCAGCCGATTTCAACGATTCTAAACTGGTGCGGATGATCACCAGTCTGAGAGGCGGAGAGAAGTTCATACAGCTTCTCACACTTTCTATTATTCTGCATGATGCTGGTAAAGTCTTTCTGCAGGACAACAGGAAAAAAGATCGGTTGGGAGTGGAGTACATAAGCTTCGCAGGACACGAGTTTCTGTCCGCTTTATTGACTAAGCTGTTGATGGATGAGGTCTTACTCGACGAAAATTTCCCTGAGGCACGGGTGCCTGTTTTCGCGGTCTACTATCACCACCACGCCATGAATCCCCTGACTAGGAAGAGATTCCTACAACCCGCTGTCCAAGCAGCCCAAAAAAATCTAGACTTAGCCCAAGCCGTCTACGAAGTACTAGGAGATTTTCTCCCATACGAATATAGGGGAAGATTGTGTGAAGCCCTAGAGAAATTCCACAAAATACTAAACGTTGAATACATCGAAAGCTCGGTTAAAGCAATGATAGATGATGAGCTTGTGAAGAGGGCGGACCCTCACCTCTTTAAACTCGCTCTCACGACTCTTGACGCATTAATAGTGTGTGACTACTTGGCCGCTTCAAAACGCTCCGAAAAAGCACCGTCAGCATTCTCTTCTGCGGTGAGCATGTTCCATAAAATCTGGACGGCGAAGATATAATTTATCGAGTTTACGGTCTTTTTCAGTTAAAAACCGTTTGATCCGGCCTTCTGAGCAGCTTATGAAAGGCCGGAGGACAGCTAAGGGGGTCCGGAAAGACCAAAGTTGGCGGCGAGTAGAACGTCACGGAGCGTGAAGAACAGCCCAGTCCTGTAGTCGGGAAGATAGCTGGATGATGTATACGCCAGACCTTCCCTAGCGTCTGGGCGTTTGAGCCTATTTCGTGGTAGGTAGCAAAATGTGGAGGCAAGTCGGCGAGAATCAAGCCCATGCCTCCTCTTCTTATTCCAAACCTCTCTAACACAAGCTGTTTTACAAGCCTGTATATGTCTTCAAATGTCTGGGCCTTTTCCAGCCTCTCCTCATAACTCATACACCATCACCCAGTTTGCCTACCGCTGGAGAAAAAACCTGCGGCTAATTTAATCATTAGCAAGATTCATACTATTTTAGTTATACCGCCGAATCAGGTGAATAGTCTATTGGCACATGACACATGACCGCAGATTAGAGGCGTCTCTTCAGTGCAGCTGCTGAACTAAAAAGACGCCGCAAAAACCAATTTTAATTTAAAAAGGAGAAAAAGAGGGAGTGGTTTGGCTGGAGGCTTTCTTCAGCAGCCCTCGTTTCGTCAGATAGTCTTCAAGTCGCCTCCTCTTCCTCTCTATAGTGAATCCTATGTGTTTATGGAATCTCAGCCTGCTATCAGCGAGGATATAAATACGGTAGACGTCTTTATTCGTCCTATATTTCTTACCTGTTCGTGGGTCTATCAACGGTGTTCCAGCCTTAGTTTCTATTTTGGGGTCTGTTGACTCGATACCGAGAGTATGGAGCAGCTCTCTAACGTAGTTCAACAGGGATTTATCGGTGTTGTAGATGCGAATCATTCCATCTGTGGTTACGCATCCTTCGCTGTCGGAGAAGCCTCTAAGGAAGGCCGCCATACATCCTCTACAATGCTCTATATATGGTCTTAGTCTGCCAATGTTTAACGGTTTTCTTAAGAGCTGGTAGAGAGTCTTCGATTCAACCTCAACCACAAACTTTCCGACATCCAACCTATATCTTGGTTTCGGCGGTTTTCTTCCAAGGACTTTGGCTAAGCATCTTGAGAATTCTTCAGCAAACTCCCTATCTTTAACCTTGAGGCCTATTTCCCTATCTTTAACCATGAGGCCTATTCTTACGTCGTTGTACCCCTTGTATTTTCTGCTCCTCTGAGTGCTGTATCCGTCTCCTGCAATCACGCCTATAATATATGACAGCTCCTCGGATAGCTTAAGGTGGTCTATAGAAGGTATGTTTATTCCGTTGTATGGGTTGTGTATTCCACGTGTCCACTCGCTTACATGACCCTTACTCAGCCTAACTCCGTGAACACTCTGGATACCGTCTATGATTTGCCTATATGACAGTCCCTGTCTCCTCAGCCTAAGAACCTCACCATACAGTCTAATACGTAGCTCTCTCGGCAGATACCTCATCTAGACCACCTACCTATGTGGCTTCTTCTCACCTACTACGGCGTATTCGTATAGCGGGTGCTCTATCTGTCGTCCATGCTTCCTCAGAATCTTCACGTATCCTGATGGGTGTTGTAGGGCGAAGGTATATGTTCTTATGTTTTCGAAGCCAACAGACTCCACAACCTCGGCCACAACCTCCTGTAACGGCTTCCCCAGCTTACTCCTAGCAGCCATCCTATCCTTAACCACCCATTATGATGGGATTAAAGGGTAACGGCGGCAGAAAACCTATCTATATTGATTTATGGGTTGAGGATGGCTGTTTATCAATATCTTATAAACCTGATGAGGAGTCAAGATACCTACCGCAATCCAAACACCCAAGATATGAATAGAGGATATTGTAGACGATGCACACAATCATACCTATCAACAGAGACAGAATACTGCCCAAAATGTAATATAAAGCTGAGAAGGAAGGCAAGAAACAGGAAAAGAGACACACAACCAAGAATAGAAATAGAAGAAGAATAATACATGGGCCGGGGGAGATTCGAACTCCCGACCTCTCGGTTATCAGCCGAGCGCTCCAGCCTGGCTGAGCTACCGGCCCCTTCTCTCCCGGCGGAATATACTATATAAGTTGTTTTCTCCGGGGGCGGCTTTAAACTATTTAGTGGGTCTTCACGGGTGCGTTGTATGCCATACCCCCGTGACGCAGTCCTGGCCCTTGAGCCGTATGCCTGGGAGACGCCCAGCTGGCAGATAGCACGCCAGTATGGGCTTAGACCCGAGGAGGTTGTTAGGATGGACCTCAACACATCACCCTACACACCCGTCCGCTGGCTTAGGAGCCTCTCCCGCACCCTCACCGGTATCAGGGTGAATGAATACCCTGACACCAGCTACACCCATCTGAGGGAGAAGCTGTCCGAATACACTAACGTCCCCGCTCAGGATATCATGGTCACGAACGGTGCGGATGAGGCTATCGAGATAATCTGCAAAACCTACGTGGAGAGAGGGAGGGAGGTCATCCTCTCAACACCCACCTACTCCTACCTACGTGTAGCCTCGGAGATTATGGGTGGGAGGGTGGTGGCTGTTCCTAGACGGCCCGACTTCAGCGACGACGTAGACGGCATACTGGCCGCTGTGAAACCCAACACATCAATCATCTTCTTCTGCAGCCCCAACAACCCCACAGGTAACCTTCTCCCTGCCCCATCCCTCAAACGGGTTCTGGAGGAGTTTAGGGGTTTGGTGGTGGTGGATGAAGCCTACTACGAATACTGTGGCCAGACCGCTGCAGACCTCCTCCCAAACCATCGAAACCTGGCTGTGGTGAGGACATTCTCCAAGGCGTGGTCCCTAGCCGGTGCCAGGGTGGGGTATATCATGGCCGGGGAGGAGGTGATGGAGCAGCTGAACAGGGTTCGGCCACCCAACAGCCTAAGCGTTATATCCCTCTCCCTCGCAGCCACCGCACTAGACCACAAAACCGTAGTGAAGATGTGGGTGAGGAAGATAGTGGAGGAGAGGGAGAGGGTTTTTAGGGAGCTGAAGGCCTTGGACGGGGTCGAACCCTACCCATCTGAGGGGAATTTTCTGCTGATGAGGCTGCAAAGCCATGACGCGGAGAAGATTCACACAGAGCTTATGAGGAGGGGGCTGGTGCTGAGAAACCTCTCATCAAATCCGCAGCTGCGAAACTGCCTCCGCCTGACCATCTCCACGAGGCGAAACAACGATAGGCTTCTACGACGTCTACGTGATCTTCTAACCGACCGATAGCCCGGAGAACCCTCATCCCTCTGAGCCCACTTTGAAGACCTCGTAGACCTCCCAAACCGGCTGGGGCGGGTCCCGGAATATGTCTATACGTGTCTTGCAGATATACCGACCCTTCTCGTCATGGAGTACGCCGGGCAGACCTAGTCCGGCCAGCCGGCTCCTTCTATAAAGCCCGTACCTCCTTACAACTTCCTCGGGAACCTCGCCCACACCCTTCTCCACCAGCCTGTAACGGGTTTTGGTAGGGAAGAAAGCCATCACCCAGCCATGTATGAGGCATCTATAAAAGGAATCTCAACGTATAAACCCTGCATGCAGGTAGCTAGGATGGCGGAGGCTTTCTGCAGCCTCTGCGGGGGAAGGCCAGTCTATCGCAGCCCCTATTCCGGGCATATCTACTGTAGGGCCTGCTTCGTCAAAGCATTTGAGAAGAGGGTGGTGAGGACGATTGCGGCGTATAAGATGTTTAGGCGGGATGACCGTATAGCTGTGGCTGTCTCAGGAGGGAAGGACAGCCTGGCC
Organism: archaeon HR01; assembly: GCA_002898355.1. Taxonomy (GTDB): domain Archaea; phylum Thermoproteota; class Nitrososphaeria_A; order Caldarchaeales; family Caldarchaeaceae; genus HRBIN01. The sequence continues at coordinate 29,677 of BEHD01000016.1, forward strand.
CTCCTAAATGTACTGGCAAGGATAGAGAGGGGGTTTCCGGAGGCCAGGCTCTTCGCTGTCACGGTTGATGAGGGGATAGAGGGGTATAGGGATGAGGCTATAGAGAACGCCGTCAAGATGGCTGAGAGGCTGGAGGTCCCCATCCACATAGTATCTTTCAAGGAGCTGTACGGCATGACCCTGACCGAGATACTGTCTAGTCCTGGTGCCGGGGAGCTGGGTCTTCTAGCATGTAGTATATGCGGGCCTTTGAGGAGGAAGGCCATATACACGGCGGCGAAAAAGCTGGGGGCTACAGTGGTCGCCACAGCCCACACCCTAGACGACATAGTTCAGACATATCTTCTCAAGACCTTCCGTGGAGAGCTGGGGAGCTCGGAGGTGGGTCTCAGGAGCGAGGGCCCGACAATACCGAGGGTCTCACCCTTCAGACTCACACCTGAGAGGGAGGTGGTCCTCTACGCATACCTCTGCGGGATACCTTTCCAGACCATCGCATGCCCGAATGCAGCCAGCTCCATGAGAGGCCCCATAAGAGAATTCCTGACAGCCTACGAGGAGAAACACCCCGGCAGCCTATACGCAGCCCTCAGAAGCTTCGAGAAGATACCCACCACATCGAAAAACCTAACCTACTGCCAAAGCTGCGGAGACCCATCCAGCCGCAGAATATGCCGAGTATGCGAGCTCATCCAAACACTAAAGCATCACCCTCAACAGGTCCGATAAGTCTGGCGGCGATCTCCCATCACTGCCGAAGCATACTCTGGGATGCTAGGCTGTTTGAGGGAGTTACTGGGGTTCTGGATAGAGTATCCTATAGCTGGAAGAAGCCGAAGAAGCTGTAGGTCATGAAGATGTTGGAGGCGAGTAGTATGAGGCAGATGGCTGTGGCCAGGTTGACAGCCGGCCCAACCCTCTTCACCCCCACCTTCTCCAGGAACGCCCTCAGTATGATGCTTCCGTCCAGCATGTGGATGGGTAGCATGTTGAATACGGCAACACCTATGGAGACCAGCTGGAGCCAGGAGAGGGATTTGTAGAGGTTGTAAACGGTTGCAGGGTCTCCACCACCCCATCTCAAAGGTATGTAGATGTCCACACGGCTCACACCCAGCGATCTAACTAGGGTGCCTAAGGGTATGGACTCACCCACCACCTCCGGCCTAACTCTGTAAGTGTATGTCCCCGATAATCCTGTGACTGTTATGTTTTCCCTGAGGGTTATGTTGATGTTCCTGGCCGTGTAGCTGTTGGCGGGTATGCCATCTATGCTGACCAGAACTTCGTTGACGGGTATGCTGGAGCCTTCCTCCGTCTGCACAACTATTAGTCCGCCCTCGCTCTGGGAGAAGAGCCCCAGCATGGCTAGTATAACGATTACACCTATGGCCAGGTTGGCGAATGAGCCTACAGCCGCCACCCTAATCCTCGCCCCAGGCGGGGATTTCCTGAAAGACTCCTCATCAGGCTCGACGAAGCCGCCGGGCAGTATGAAGACTAAGAATATGCCGGCGGATTTTACGGGCAGCCCTTCCCTGCGGGCGATTATTCCGTGAAGCCCCTCATGTGTGAGGAGGACGACTCCGAAGGCTATCAAAAGGTAGGGTATCTGCTCAACCCTGATGGTGACGCCTATTATGAGGGGTATCACTATGTTCTGGGGCCCTACCGTCTCTGGTCTGAAGAGGTATGTGGACAGGTTGGACGCTAGGATGTAGATGGCGAATGCTGTTAGCCCCACACCCACCACCGTGGCAGCCCTAGAAACAGCGTCCCAGAACCGGGGAGCAGCGGCGGCAAGCCTATCCAAAGGCTCTGTGACACCTCTACTCCTTACAATCAGGAAGAGGGGGTAGAGGCTGATATTCTCACTTCTTCTTTTGAAGACATATCTCAGGAGAAGATAGGCTAAAACCCATGCGGCCGCTATCACCGCCAGTGTTAGCTCAAAAATCATCCGGCAGCATGGATTCCTACTCCCTTATGAGTTTAACATGTTTTAGATGTGGGGGATAATCTATAAGAAGGCTCTGACCGATCGGCCGCCAGGCTTGCCCCACTATTTCCGGTGTTTAGACGAAGATACCTGGCTCTCCGAGAGGAGGCCTCTCCCCACATGGATGGCGGCTGAGAGGCTGGCTGTGCAGCTCTGCCCAGCCAATAGAGACCTCCTAACCCGTATCAGGAGGAGGCATCTGGCTGATGAGGGGGAGGTTAAGGCCTGGACCGAGGCCTTCTTCAAATTCAGGGATTATACACCTCCCAAGCCCCCCGTCGATTTGAGGCCCTTTTACAAGGGTGCTGGGGTGATAGATACGCAGGCTCTAAGCCGGGCCCTGAGGATGGATATCTCGGAAGTTGTTGTGATGTTGCGGATGCTTGATAAGGCCCTCATGGTGGCCGCCGTTGAGGAGATACTCCAGTCGGTGAAGCACAGCCGTGAATTCAGCCATAAGATAGAGCTGGCCAAGAGCAGAGCCTAGGACTTGAAGACATCCGAGAGGTCTACGATGAGTATTATTCCGGTGGCTGCTGGAAAGGCGCCGCCACTCTTCAGCTCGTCTATCACCTGGTCGACACGGCCTGTCAGCTCTTCGAAGCTCTGCCTCTCTAGGGGGACTAAGACTACGCTGAAGGTGGGTTCAAGCTTAATCTCCTCCAAGTCCTCGTCTGTGACAGGGAAGACTATCCAGGTCACCCTGCGGAGCTTGTGCTGCGGTGCCGCCACGACCCAGAGGTCGTATCCCTGTCCTTCGAGCGGGTCTAAAAGATGGAAGGAGGCCGTCTCCTTAAACCCCTCCCACAGCTCTTTGAAGGTTTCAGCCTGCACACCCACCATCAGGATGTTCTTACCCGGAAGCTCTGAGACCTCCCCAGGGTCTGTCTCACCTATCGCCGTTATCAGACCTGGCATAACCCGGTTGGTATATCCCTTGTATATTTCGAAGACAGGCCTGTAGGACTCTATCTTCTCGAAGGATTCTATGAATTTCTTCTCTTCCTCCGGCTTCACATCACCGCCTCCCAGAGAGATTATATTCTGCGTGGACCGCCCTGACAGCCTCCACCGCCTGCTCCTCCTTCACCACGAAGCTTATGTTGAGCTCCGAGCTTCCCTGAGCGATCATTCTAACGTTCACACCTTTTGATGCCACCGCTCCGAAGACCCTGCTGGCTATGCCGGGTGTTCCCTTCATACCCTCACCTATCACGGCTACTACAGCCACATCGTCCTCGCTCTCCACGGAGGCGACAACCCCGGTCCCCAATAATGCCTTCTCAATCGCCGAGACAGCCTTCTCCATCTTCTCACGCCGGATGATGAGGGAGATGCTGGACTCTGAGACGCTCTGGGAGATCATCATAACGTTGACTCCTGCCTTGTGGAGGGTGTCCAGTATCCTGACAGCCGTTCCCGGCCTACCCACCATACTGGGGCCCCTAACAGTAAGCATGGCCACGCTGTTCACCAGAAGCACAGCCTTCACAGGCTCTTTATCATCCCGTTCAGACCTCTCATAGACCAGGGTCCCCCTCCCCGACGGGTTGAAAGTGTTTTTAATACGGATGGGGATCTTGGCCATCATAGCCGGCTCCAAAGCCCTTGGATGTAGACCTTTAGCTCCGAAGAGCGCCATCTCGATAGCCTCGTTGTATGAGACGTATTCGAGGACGCGGCTGTCGGGGACTATCTTGGGGTTGCTGGTCATCAGGCCGTCGACGTCTGTCCATAGCTGGACCTCGTCGGCTTGTATACAGTAGGCTAGGAGGGTTGCTGTGTAGTCGGAGCCCCCACGTCCGAGGGTTGTGACGACGCCCTCCTCGTTAGCTGCGATAAAACCTGTAACAACCGGTGTGTAGCCCTCGTCTAGAAGTCTTACCAGCCTACGCCTCACGTTGAGCTTCGTGGCCTCGATGAGGGGTGTGGCCTCTCCGAAAGAGGAGTCCGTCACGATTCCCGCCTCACCGCCGTCAAGATAGTATGTTTTGAGTCCCATGGATGAGAGGACACCCGAGAAAATCCTCGTCGAAAGTTTCTCCCCGAATGAGAGGACGTAATCCATGCTCCTTGGTGTGACCTCTCTAAGGTATAGTATTCCGCTGACAGCCCTCCTCAGCTCTCTGAGGAGCTGGTCCGCGAAGACCGAGACATCCTCCCTCACACGGACATCTCCGACGGCTTCAAGGAGACCCCTATGCAGGGATTCGAGATATGCGTGTATCCTCTCCACATCCTCGGCCCGCCCCCTCCTAGCCTTCTCCACAATCTCCAGCAGCTTATCGGTGACGTCTCCGGCGGCCGAGCAGACCACCACCAGCTCGTTGTTTTTGGCGTATGAGTTGACGATCTCTGCGGACCTTATCATCCTCTCAGCCTCAGATAGGGATGTGCCGCCAAACTTCATAACCAGCCTCATATCCTCGATACCTCCGCAACCCTTACCATCTTTATAGCCACCAAATCCCTCAATATTGATGTGGCGGTCTCAGGCCCTCCCGCCCCCTTGCCTGTTATGGTGTGGCTTCCCGAGTAGGAGGCCTTGAAGGTTACTGCGTTGAGGGCTCCCTTAACGGCTAGAGGGTCTCTCTCACCCACCGTCTGCGGCGATACTTCAAGCCGTCGGCCGTCAGCCACGCCGAGAAGCCTTACAGCCAGACCCCTCTCCCTAGCGGCCCTGACCTCATCCACATCTATCTCCTCAATCCCCGAGACCCTCACATCCGAGAGGGTGGCACCCATACCCAAGACCTCGTTGGCCAATATCGTTATCTTGCATGCGGTGTCCAGGCCGCTTATATCTAGTGTTGGGTCCCTCTCAGCATAGCCTAGTCTCTGCGCCTCACCTAGGGCATCCCTGAAGGTCTGCCCTGTATCCTCCATACGGGAGAGTATGTAGTTGGTTGTGCCGTTAAGGACGCCCACAACCTTCTCAAGCCTGTCAGACCTCCCACACTCTTTTCCGAACTCGATGGCTGGCATGCCGCCACCAACCGTTCCGCTAAACCTCAACACCACACCCCTATGGGCCGCCAGCTCCTTCAAAGCCGGGAAGTAGAGGGCCAGGCCACCTTTGCTGACTGTTACCACGTCGAGGCCGTGGAGGATGGCTGACCTGATATAGCTGTAGCTGGGCTCGCCGTCGACTATGTTGGTGGGTGTGGCGTCTATCAGGATATCAGCCTCGAGCTCGCCTATCAGCCCCAAGGGGTCGTCTGTGAAGTTTCCATCCCCGAGGCTTTTCAGCCCGCCGGCCCTCTTGGCCTGTAGAACACGGGCCGGGTTCAGCCCCGAAGCCTTGGTTATAGCGCCGCCGCTGTCGGCCACGGCCACAAGCCGGAGGCCAATCCCATACCTATCCCTAAGCTCCTCATACCGCTCAGAAAGCATCTGCAGCAGGCTTTGACCGACCACACCCAGCCCCACAAGAATCGCCCTCAAACCAAACCCTCAGCACTCCCTAGAATCCAACCACCTATTGACGGCGCCGGGGCTATGGCTTATAAGTGTTGTGGGAGCCGGCGATAGATGGTGAAGGGCTTAAATCCAGATATAAAACGGAGGAAAAAGGGAGTGGTTGGCTGGAGGCATACAGCCGAACAACACCTAGGAAACCCCAAAAGAGGCCGGCTGTTAAAGCCCTTTGACATGACTGGTGAAAGCACCAGTCTGTTAAATCCTGCGACATACCGGCTTCTGGGTTTTATCCCTGTTGTTGGACCGGTATGCCTGCCAGCCTCTCTTGGGTTTCCCGTCTGAAAGTCAGCCATATCCTCATCAATACTTCTTCCTCGTCCAGTGCTCTTGGTTCTGAGTTCATCAGCGATATTGTTAGCCTGTTTAAAGCCTGCCTAGTTGTATGGCTGTATTTCTCGTTTCTAGAGCGTTTTCTATAAAGTCCTAGGTAATCTCTGATTTTTACGAAGGATTTGGTGAAGTCTATATACGTCAGCAGTTCTGCTAGAGCCTCTCTCCCCATCAAATGATTATCATCAGAAATTCCCAGCTCCTCTGCGATTTTGTTGTAGGTTGCAAATCTCTTCCCAGCCTCTTCGACAATCTTCTCCGCAAGCTGTATCTTCTCAGCTTCAGCAGAATCCTTCGGCCGCTTCAAATGCTGCCCCTCAGCCTCCGACACCGCATCATACTGGTTATTGAGGCGGGCCTCCGTATCCAGTAGTGTCCGGAAGGCGGAGATCATCCTCCTCATGAAGAGGAAGTTCTCATCCACCTCCTTAAACCACTTATCCTCAATAGCCATCAGCGTTCTAACGTCTGCCCGTCCAGACTTCGACTTAATCCCCAGCCTCTGTCTAGTAGCCTCCATCAGGGTAAGCCGTCTTAGATAGTAGACCTCAGCACCTTTCCCCAGAAGCTCTATGAAGGCGTCGGTGTGAATTATCGGTATGGTGTCTACGTAGACCCGGTCTCCCGGGCCTACCGGCATCTCCGTCGGAGAATCAACATATCTAAAGTCTTCACCATCTGTTGAATAGGTTATCCGGTATCCGCTGTCGTCTTCTTTCCTGTGAACGTCGCAGTAGAACTTCATCTAAATCACATTCTTCAGGACGACTGCGTATTCGTGGAGAAGGGCGTGTTTGTTTCCCTTCGCTTGGTGGTAGCGTGCGAAGCGGTTACCCGCTATCCTGAACATTGGCGTTTCTTTCACCTTGAAGCCGACGAGTTCGCCGAGCTCCTCGAAGAAGCCGCCGTAACGCCTCTCGATGTCCTCTATAGCAGTCACACCACTCCCCCTCTCTTCTTCAGACGCCCATGGCTCTTGCCGCCTGGGCCGGGCCAGCCCAGACGCCCCCGAGCCATCATCCAGCCCCTCGGGAGCTGGGTCCACGCCACCTTTACCCCGGTGGCAGGGTCCACCACGACCTTTCTCGGTCATGGCTCTCCCGGGAGGCCTTAGGCCGCAGGAGACCCCGACAGAAGGGTTTAACCCCTCCGCCGGATAATCTCCAGCGGAAGGGCCTCCTCTCGGGGAGAATAGGGGGTTGTTGTCGGCGTCTCCGCCACACACCCTAGAGAACCTTCCATGTCAGACGCCTCCGTGGCGCCTAGCAGGGATAACCTCCTGAGAGGATACCATGCCATTCCAGAAGGCATATAGGCCTGTATGTGTTGTGGGGGAGCATCAGGAACTGTCTGCTGTTATCGGTAGGTTATCTGTCCTATCCTCGATATCCATCCCAGCCCGCCAAGGCGCATGGCACCTACGGCAGGCCGTACGGCTAAGGCGCATGGCACCTACAGCCGTAGCATTATGCGGTATGGATGTGGGATAGGCTTCAGCCACGTAGGCCCACCCAGGGTTCTCCATGCCGGGCGGCGCATGGCACCGCCACTCCACCACCATGCATGGCACGACTGGTGGAAGGGTGGCCGGCATAATGGAGTCCCCGGGTTCGTAGGTAAGGCGCATGGCACCTACACCTACGGGAGGCGCATGGCACCTCACGAGCCTGCTCCAGCCAACCACCCCCGCCACCCCACAGAATATGTTATGGGGTGGCCGCCTATTTTTCAGGCGGATAAGGTGGTTGGATGGTCTTCACAGCCTCCTCCCTCTTTCTCCTGTGTCGGCTTCTGAGCCTTATCGTTCCCGGGGGACCCACCCCATCATCCTCATCCTGCTCAGAGCCCCACCACAGATAACGTGAAGCCCGATGCATATAAGGAGATAAACCTGGCTATCTACAGACAAACCCCACCAGTAGAGAGGCGAAATTTTGGGGAACTAGGGTGGTAATACCGAGCCGGGTAAAAACCACCCTCATACATGCTCCAAGGCTTTGCGGAGTTTGGTGCGACGTAACGACGTGGATAGCATCAGTCTAAGCCTATTATCCCACCCCCCACCTCCTTAGGCGGACAGGACCTTCGGCATCTGACGTATTCCCCGTATTACCTGACAATTTGTAGTCAAGCACCCTCCGTAGGGAGGCGAAATTTCCGGGAATTAAGCCCAAGTAATACCTGACCGATATTCGGCAGGAACGGTAATACGCCCCTTTTCCAGGGCTTAAAGAGCCGAAACTTCCGGCTTCTAGAACGGTAATACCTCAAGAAATCCGAAAAACTTCGTCAATTGCCGTGACTATAGATAGCCGGATTTTACTCCCTCTCTATCATTACTGCGGTTCCGTGAGCCGCCACCAGGACCACCGACTCGAAAACCTCCGTTGTCTCGAAGTTAACCCCTATTACGGCGTTGGCTCCAAGCCTCCTAGCCTCCTCGACAAGCCGCTGTAAAGCCTCATCCTTCGCCTTATCCAGCTCCTTGGTGAATGCCGAGACCTCCCCGCCGACGAGGCTCTGAAAGCTACCCATAATCTTCCCTCCAAGCCCACGCGTCCTAGCGGTCAAGCCGTGGACAATCCCATAAACCCTAACCACCCTATACCCAGGTATATGTGGCGTGGTTACAGCCACCAACCCCGACGTCATTAAACAAGACCACCGTAGAGAGGATTATAAGCGTTTGAGCTACCCTGTCTATGTGTGGATTCTAAATCCTTAGTCCTCTAGCTTCACAATCTTTAACTTTGCACGCCTCTTCCTTGGGTGCTGTCTGAGGATGGTGTGGCAGAACGGGCATTTGAGGTTGCTGGTCAGGATGAAGACAGTGCAGCGGGAGCAGTATCTGTAGCCGCTATCGTACTTGCCCCTACGCCCTCTGGAGACCTCAACCACCAGGCCTCCGACCCGGTAGCCGCCCATACCGTTGAAAAGGTATGGTCACCACAGATTTAAGCCGATGGAGCCTCATCTATCCCATTAAATCCAACAAGACCACATGGCAATCCATGAAAAAGCATAGGGTGAGAAGTAAGGCAAGGTATGCGGCCGCTATCCCAGCAATATTAGTGGTGGCGTTGGTGGCCTTTCTAACGTTATCGCCTCCCCAGAGGGTTGAGGTCTCAGGCCCAAGGAAAGCCCCAGACTTCACATTGGAGATATTAGACGTGGACGGGCTGGCCGGCAGAAGCCTCTCACTCTCCAGCCTTAACGGGAGGCCTGTCCTGATGGATTTCGTCTTCGAGTGGTGCCCCCACTGCAACAACATGGCCCCTATAGTCGAGAGGCTCCACCAAAAATTCGGCGACAAAGTATTCTTCCTAACGGTCTTCGGTAGCTAGGGGACAACTCCTTAGTCAGTCGAGTTCATAGCCAGGCAAGGGATAAGGCGGACCGCGGTTTATGACTAAGGCATGAAGACGTTCCTCAGCTATGGGCTTAGAGGAACCCCGACATACTTCCTGATAAGACCCGACAGCTCGGTAGCACTCACACTTGTTGGGGAGCAGAGCTATGAAATACTGAGACAGGCAGTCGAGTCCATAGCCCTGAAGAGCTAGGGTGTAATAGGCTAGGCCCCTCCTCAGACCTCGACTCCACCAGCTCCAATGTTGATTAGACGGAGGTATATGCCGACTGTTAAAAGCTCTGTAGTGGATAGTGGCCCGTTGTATTGAGTCTTTTCTCACGGTTTTCTGCCTCATCTACCACGGACAACGGGTCTGATATGAAATGGTATCCATGGATGTCGCCTGTTGTGTAGCTCTTCACAACCGACCTAAAGCCTCCATACCCGGCATCAACCCGTATGTTCACTCTCCCAACATCACGCATGTTGGCGAAGCTAGAATCGACAACAGCCTCCACAACTGCTTTGTAGAAGTCGATGAAACTCTTTGCATCCTGCTGGTCGGTTGGATTGATGTATGCATGTCCAACGCAAATATCCCCAGCCCTGTCCCTAGTGGTGAACACGGAAAAACAGCGAAGCAGTTGTTGCCCAAGGAGACATAGGCTATCTCCCCCTATCTCACACTGCTCGGGGGGAAGGGTCTTAACATCTCCAGACCTGATTATCCTTGGTGGACCGAGTCTAACCACCGTGTAGCCGGTAGGGACTATAGCAGACTCTATCACCAGCTCCACATGATACAGAAAACGCAGACACGGTATGTGCTCCTTCATGGAGAACCTCTCACGTACCATCTCCACATACCCCCACCTCATCCCCCTCCTCTTCTGGAATATTATTGATGTGTAACTGCTCCTGACATTCTCTTACATTTACCACTTGGCACTAAACCCTTACGCTTTTAGAATTCACGTAGTTGTTAAACCTTTTGATCCTCTCCTTTAGCTTCCTTAACCATCTCTCAACCCATCCTAACAAGGACTCTTACTTATGAAATATAAATATCCTGGTCAAGCGAATAAAGAGGTAGTCGAAGAAACGCACAAGCACATAAGGTAACAGCAGGAGATAGAGATAAAAGTAACGCTAAAGCGTAAGGACGAAATCTAGTCTTAACACCTATCGTAGAACTTTTGCTAGTTCACTGCTACCCGTACGAGAATACCCATTCAGAGTGCTTCTCAAAGTCGAGGTATACTATGGGACCCTGAGGCCCGGCGCACCTGCAAAGGTCACCGTGACGATAGTCGATCTAGTTGTCAACGACATAGGCTTCCGAACGAAGCCGAGATAGAAATTACACGGAGAACCCATCGCAACTGCGCCACTGGTTTTTCCTGCTTAATATGTCACTGAAATCTCCTACACAATTTTCCATGGTGACCAAGCCTTTTATCGTTAAGCGTATCTTAGTGTTTTGTAGCGTTAATACTCTTATCATTTTAGGAGTATATTAATGTTTAGGCGAAGGCTTTTCTATACCACCGACAATTTAGTTAGAAGAATGCACGATGGGCTTAAGCAGGAAAGCAGACAACTGCTGAAAATAAACGTAAACATGATAAGGCCGATTCCATGGCTTCCAGAACGTACGGAGATGGGTGACATAATCTCTCTCGCCCGCTCGATGAGGAGTAAAGGAGACGTAGATGTGCCGATAAAGGTGAGAAGAACAAACAATGGATACTATGAACTTGTTTGGGGGAGGAGGAGAGTAGAGGCGGCCAAGCTAGCTGGCGTGACGGAAGTAACGTGTATAGTTGAAGACTTGAACGATGAGGAGGTTTTTCGACAACACGCAATCGAGAATATCCATAGAAAGGAGAAGAACTGCATAGAGGAGGCCGAGTTTTTCGCAGAATGGAAACGACGTTTTAATCTCACGTATGAATCGATTGCGCAAATTCTTGGGACAGATAAGAAATATATCTATAATAGGGTGGCGCTGCTATCCCTACCGCAAAAGCTGAGACAAAAAATTAAGCAAGACCCTAACAACAGGTTTGGCGTCTATCATGGTCTATTGTTGCTCAAGCTAGGGGATAAGGCTCTTCAGGAGAAGCTTGGGATGGAAGTCATAGAAATAGGGCTTACTACGCGTGAGCTGGAGAGAAGGATAGAAGAGTTTGAGAAAGGCACTAGCATTCAAGAGTCATCCGAGGATGAGGAGTCTGATGAAAACTACTCAAAAGTAAATTACTTTGACCTATCGCTACCGTTGTCGGAAAAAGTTTACAACCCCCTCTTCCCACCGCCGAAGATAGAAAGGATACATATCAAGAGACGGAGGAGACAGCTGATAAGCATCCAGAAGATAGTGTTCCCAACACACGTTGGAACGCACATAGATTCCCCCCATCAGTTTATCAAAAATGGGCCAAAGTTGCAGCAGTTCCCTTTGGAGCGATTCATCGGCCGAGGAGTTGTCCTCTACACGCCGAAGCTGGAGAACGAACCTATAAGGCTTAGAGACATAAAACGGAACGATGTAAAGATATTCGAAGGCGACATAGTGTTCTTCTACACTGGATGGGCAAAGAAATATGGGACGGAAAAGTACACGCGTCACCCATACTTATCGGATGAGGCAGTACACTGGCTTATCGAAAAGAAGGCAAAGCTGGTAGGTGTTGACACGCCTACTATAGAGAAGCCTTACTACATACGGGAAAAGAGGTTCAACTACCCGAAGCACAGGCTACTGCTTTCAAATAACATACTTATAATCGAGGGGTTGGGAGACATGGAGATGCTGGCTGGCAAACGGGTATTTGTCTATGCCTTGCCGGTAGTGTTTAAAGAGGCCGACACATATCCTGTCAAGGTTGTTGCTAAAGTCCACAACCAGCTCAAGTCCGCTTAAATACTTCTTGGGTGATGTTACGAAAATAGATGGATAAGTTAACGCTTGCTTTCGACATTGGCGAGTTTAGGGAAAGGTTGAGCCGTCTCTGTGGAGCCTTAGCCTCGCATGGAGTTGACGCTGCTATCGTGTCAAGCTGGGAAAACCTGTACTACCTGCAAGGAATAATAACCATGTATACACGAAGTAGAGTTGTTGATCCTATGCCGTTGGTTGTCGGCAGAGGGGTTGACGAGGTATTCTTTGTGCCTACTAGGATGTTCAGCATAGCGTCCGAGCTAGAGCATCCCTACATTGCACACGTACAGCCTTACGACGGCCCTCATCCATGGAAAACTATTGCAAACATCATAGAGAAGCTTGGACTTGCAAATGGACGTATAGCTGTAGAGTATAGGAATCTGGTAGTGTCCCATCTTCAGAAGCTACGGGGATTTTTACCGGAAGCTCATTTCATAGACTGCTCACCAATAATTAACGAGATAAGGTCAGTCAAGTCAGCTAAGGAGCAGGAATACCTCAGAAAGTCATGTGAAATAACAGATGAAGTTTTAGAAATAACGATGAACGACCTGCTCAAGCCTAGAAAAACTGAGATGGAGGTTGCTGGAGAGATGATTAAAGCCATGATAGACGCGGGTGCGGAGGGGGCCAGCTTCCACCCGCAGGTGCTTACGGGCTACAGGTCAGCCCTCCTCAACATATCCTCGTCGGATAAGCTTATCGAGGAGAGTGATGTAGTGATGCTAGACTTTGGAGCATGTTACAAGGGATACTGTAGCGACACAGCAAGGCCGGTCATCTTAGGAAAGAGCACGACCGAGGAGCAGAGAAGAGCATGCGACGCAGCACTTGAGATAACGCTCGCAGCCCTAAAAGCCGTCAAGCCGGGCGTGAAGGCCTCCGAGATCCACGCTGCCGCTGTGTCGAGGGCACGTGAACTAGGGTATGAAAAAAACCTGCGTCACTCAAGCGGACATGGTATAGGGCTGAATGTCTGGGAGCCGCCTACCTTGGCCAATTTTGACGATACGGTAATCAAGGAAGGGATGACTCTTGCGGTCGAGCAAGGAGTATATTTTGACAGGTTCGGCTTCAGGTTCGAGCAAAACGTTATAGTAACAAAAAATGGATACGAGCCGATGTTCAAAGCAGAGATGAAATTAGCCGAGGTTTAGGAAATCGCAGGCGACGCCTAGATGAACTAATGCAGTATAAATAAGCTCATCAATCCTAACGTATTCATCAACCGTGCCCATGGTCTTGGCGTCAGGACCATAAGTAACTGTAGGAATGCCAGCTAATCGATAGAATTTTCCGTCGGTGGAGCCTAGCCGGGTGAACAGCTTGGGCTTAGCCCCTACAAGCTCAGCCACATTATTCCTTGTAATCTCTACTATCTTCTCATTTGGATGCGTGTAGTTCGGCTCGATAAAAAACATTATTTCCTGCTTTATGCCTATAGACCCTATCCACTGGATCGTCTCTCTAATTCTTTCGAGCATGTATGCAGGCGAGATGCCGAGCGGCAGCCTTATGTCAACCTCCAACTCACATCTTTGGGGAACCATATTTACTTTCTCCCCGCCTCTTATAACGCCACAGTTCAGCCACACCTTGTTTAAAGCGCTCGCCATTCTGCTAAGCCCATATTTGTCGTAGAAGCTTAACTGTTCATGCATGTACTCCTTCAATTCAGGTGGAGCTTTTCCGGAAATCTCCTTAAGACGTTCCAACGCCTCGATCAGCCTGCTGATTTTCAGTATTGCGTTGTCGCCGCCTGAGTATGCTCCGTGGGCCAGTTCACCCTCAGCCACAAACCTAAGCCACAACACACCTTTCTCGGCCAGCGTAATTATGTCCGGCCCAGCTGGCTCGCCTATCAAACACGCGTCGCCACGAACTTCATTGACGTTGTTGAGCATCCACTGCGCTCCTCCAAAGCCCATACTTTCCTCATCAGAGTACAGGGCAAGCGTCAGCCTGCCTTGAATTCTGCTCTCGTACTTTGATAGCGTCTCGAACGCAGTTATCGAGGCTGCCACCCCAGCCTTCATGTCCACAGCGCCTCTGCCGAAAATCTTGCCGTCGACGGCCATCCCAGAAAATGGGTCAAAGCTCCAGTTGGGGCCCGCTGGGAATACGTCGAGATGGCCGCAGAGTATCAGGCTTGGATTGCCTGAGCCGATTGAGCTTACTAGGTTGACCATGTTTTTCTTCGGCTCATACCGCTTTACGCTGAAGCCCGACATCTCAAGCAGCTCCGCTATATAGCCAGCTATCTCCGTGGTGTCGCCAGGCGGGTTCTCACCCCCAAGCTGAATGAGTTTGGAACATAGGCTGACAAGTTCATCCCTCTGCACACTATCTATGATGGACTTCTTCGCCTCAGCATCCAAGCTACACACCTAACTTTTACTTGTTAACTTTCCTCGGAATATACTTACCAACGCCTAGCTTCTCTACTATTGCTCCTTCCTCCACCACCTTCCTGCCCCTAACGATCGTCATGACTGGGACCCCCTTTACCTTCATTCCTTCGTAGGGCGTCCAGCCACACTTTGAGTAGAGTTTCTCGGCCCTTAGAACTGTCTCCCGATTCATGTCAACCAAGACTAAATCTGCGTCAGACCCAACCTGAATTGTCCCTTTCTTCGGGTATATCCCGAATATCTTCGCCGCATTTCTGCTGCATATTTCGGCAACCTTCTCAAGGGTTATCCTGCCTTTGTTCACGCCCTCACTAAGTATGATGGGCAGCAACGTGCCGACGCCAGGAACGCCTGGCCAGCTAGTCCAGAGGTCGTCCGTCTTCGGAATTATCACGTGGTCGCTCCCTATTGTCTTTATTATTCCCCTAGCTATGCCGTCCCAAAGCATCTCGACGTCTCTCTTCTCCCGTAAGGGTGGTGAAATCTTTCCGTAGATTGGTTTTATCGGCGAGTCTTTCGTCAGAACTAGGTAGTGGGGACATGTCTCAGCATAGACCCTAACGCCGTCACGCATAACCTGCTCGATTATCTTCACCCCTTCGCCTATGCTGAGATGAACGTTGTAGAGTGTGTTGCCTGCAACCTTAGCGAAGAACAGCGCCTTGAGCATGTATTCGGCCTCGCAGAACCAAGGCCTGGCCTCAGCCCAAGAAGGCAGGTCGTTGCGGCCAGCACGCCTAAGCTCTTCCTTGAGCCAGTGTATCACCTCATAGTTCTCTGCGTGGACGCATGCGACACCTATCTCCCCAAGCTTAGCCACCTCAACAAATCCAAGGTAGAGCAACCCGTCATCTGTCTGCTCAACCACATCCTGTGGTGGATTCTCACGATAAGACATGAGCTCTAAGCCGTACTTGCCGTAAAACTTGAATGATGTGACGCCGAAGAGGCGAGCGTACTCGGGTATCTCCTTGACATGGCTCATCTTCATTATCCCAAGATGACAGAATATGTCGATGTAGGAGTGGTTGTTCATCACGTTGATTTCCTCCTTGAAGAAGTTTTTGTAGGAGTTTAGCGATCGGACAAACCTTCCTGCCGTTGTCACGCCTCCAGCGACAGCTGACGCAGTTTCAGTATGGCAGTCATCTTCAAGTGATACGTGGAGCCCTATATGTATATGTGGGTCTATCACGCCAGGTAGGATGAACTTCCCACCACAGTCTATAATCTCTGAAGCAGGAGGTAGGTTGGCGTCTGATGCAACTGCTACGATGACGCCGTCTTCGACTGCGACGCCGCCTTGGAAGATCCCTTCAGGCGTTACCAGCCGCCCACCCTTCAGAACAAGGTCTACAAGCATCTTTAAACCACTTCAGACCGCTGCTTAACCCTGTTTATAAGAGTTTCACCGCAAGTAAGGGTACTGTCAACCAAGTAATACCATTTTATTACTGCACGGTCAGGATTCGAGGTTAGCCCGCCAGCTAGCCTTAAAAGGTTATAAGCAGGAAAAACTTAAGTAAAAGTTGACATTACCAAGTCCTAGCGCTAGTAATTGAATTTAAGCCTTCACGCATTCTAGCTGGTTAATGCAGCCATTACTTCCTCTGACTTCATGACCCAACCAAAGTATCGTCCTACGTTCTGTAACGTAGCCTTGTGAAGGTCCTCCACATCAGCAGGAGCAGCAACGCAGTCTTCCACGACAATAACGTCCAAGTCACGCTGGTATGCGTCACGTACAGTCGACTCTACGCATGTGTTGGTGTTTACCCCCGTGACTAAGATTACTGACCTGCCTAAGATTCGGAGCAGCGTCTCGAGTATGGTGCAGTAGAATGCACTGAATTTGTTCTTGACTACTACGTACTCGTCTGGCTCAGGCTTAAGCTCCTCGATGAACTCCGAGTCCCAACTACTGTACAAGGCTGGCTGCTTAAGGTTTAGCCTGTGGTATAGATGGGTTCCAGGCGCAGCGGCCCAGGCAAGCTTGTGGGTCTTCTTTATTGTCTCTGCGTCTAGCGGGTGGTGTTCCTGCCGTGTGAAGATAATGGGTATTCTCATCTGCTTGCAGAACTCTCTCAGCTTTTTTATTGGCGGCACGATTGCCCTGCAAGGCTCCGTGTTCAAGCGCTTGTTTACGCTTCCCTCAGGATGCACGAACGCATTTTGCATGTCTATTATCAGCAGCGCAGCCCACTCAGGGTCGAGCTTGGGCACTTTAACATTCATGCGGCTTATTTAAGAGTCTTCATATTTTAAACTTCTAATACGAGGTTAGAAGGTTGAGCGGCCATGCGTTCAATCCTGCTAAAAAACGCCGACTTTGTGGTGCAGGATAGGGATAAGGTGATTAGAGACGCATCAGTCTACGTGGAGGGTGGCGTCATACAAGACGTAGGCCCTGCGATGGACATAAACAACCAACACAAGGCTGACATGGAGTTTGACTGCAGGGGGCATATAGTAATCCCAGGCCTGATAAACTCCCACAACCACTTATATGAGATTTCGCAGCGCGGGCTAGGAAAAGACTACCCGCTAGACGAATGGATAAAGAAGATTGTATATCCAGTCAATCAGATGCTAACAGGTGACGATTATTACTGGCTTGAACTCATGGCCTGTGCAGACGCTGCGAGGAACGGTACGACAGCCATAGTCGAGATGATGACTAGTTTTGCAAGGTTTCACGCCGATAGGGGAGTCGAGGCGTTTCTGGACTTCGGGATGCGTGGCGCTGTAGCTAGGTCTTCGTCGAACAGGTCTAGGATAAGTGATGCTGAGAACAGGCCTCCTGAAGAAGACTACAAGGCGACGGCCGAGTTCATCGACAGATGGAGGGAACGTGCGTCGCCGCTCGTAAAGCCTTGGGTAGGCCCGTCCATGACGATAACTTGCGAGCCCAGCTTTCAGGCCGAGCTTAAGCGGCTTGCGAAGGAGAAAGGGGTCAAGTATCATGTTCACTTGGCTGAGACTGCTGGCATAACTAAGGCTGCACGAGATAACGGCTACTTGGGCGATGTTGCGTTGGCGTATGCTCATGGCTTGTTGGATGAGAACACGGTCATAGCTCACGCCGTTTGGGTTACTGACATAGAGCTGGAGATGGTTAAGCTTGCTGGGGCTCAGATTGTCCATAACCCAAGCTCCAACCAAGTGCTCGCCGACGGTGCGGCGCCTGTGGCGAGGATGGTTGCAAAAGGGATAACCGTCGGACTGGGAACCGACGGTCCATCGAGCAATGACTCGCTGGACATGGTTGCCGAGATGAAGAGCTGCGTAAAACTAAGCCGTGTGTCGACGCTTAACACAACAGTTTTGTCATCCAAACAGGTCTTCGAGATGGCAACATTAGGAGGTGCAACTATACTCGGTTACGGAAACCTAGGCAAGCTTTACAAAGGATTCTTAGCCGACATAGCTTGCTTCAGGATGAGGCGTAACCCAAGCCTCTACCCAGTTTACGACCCAATAGATGCGCTGGTTTACTACGGCTCGGGGAGAGATAATGTCCTCACGATAATCGGCGGGAAGGTGGTCTACTACGACGGTTCGTGGCCCACGATAGATGTTGATAAGGGGATGGAGAAGCTCGACGACATCTGTGAAAGAGTAAGAGGCCTGCTTCGAATCGGTGCGGATAGGTGAGAAACGTTCCCTTCTTTTTCGTCAAAGCCTTATATATCTTTACTCGAAAACTCACCCTAGGTGGCATTATTTGAGAAGAAAAAACACTGGACAAATTAAGACATCAATCGCAGCCTTAATTGCAGTCGTGGCGCTG
>BEHD01000017.1 GCA_002898355.1 archaeon HR01
GGCACGCGGATTATACCTCAGAAAAGCAATCCTATCACTAATAATCACACCCAGAAAATTCCTAAACCTATCCTCAACCTCGGCCTCATCCACAATATACCCAATCAACTGCTCCTTCGCCCTAGCCACATCAGACCTGCTCGAAAGCCTGCCGGGAGCCTTATACTCTATAACAACATGACCATACAATGCATCAACCTTAGCGCCGGAGACCAAGGTATACTCATACCACCCCACCTGAGTAATCCCAAGAGGCTGAAGAATCTTCTGCTCAATAACACCCGAAACCCTCAGCCTCACATCCTCCTCATTCTGCGCCATGCCAACAGCCCGCCTAATACCCGTAAGCAAATCATCAACATCCAACTCCCTCAACACAGCCATAACAACACCCGTAAAAACCCGTTAATAAGCAGTTTAGAAACCACAAAGCTCTCAGCGACATGCAGAGCGGAGCGGGCCCGGTGGGATTTGAACCCACGATCTGCAGCTTAGGAGGCTGCCGCCTTATCCATTCTAGGCCACGGGCCCGATGGTTCTCGGCCCTGGTTTTTTATAAGTCTGTCCTGAAGGGTTTTATCCTGAGAAGCCTGTCTATCTCCTATGCTGTCGGAGCTGGATGGTCTGATGGCTGGCCGGGGTGTGGAGGCTTTGGTCTGCCTAGGCGACTCCACATACTCCAGCCCCGAGCTGGCCTACTTGACGAGGGCTCATATACCGAGGGGCGGCGTCTATCTGAAGAGGCTGGGGTCCAGGCCTGTGTTGGTGGTGAGCCATCTGGACGTCCCCCTAGCCAGGTCCGGTGTTGTAGCCGATGTGAGGAGCTTCACCGAGGCGGGGTTCAACAGCTTCCTCAGCCGGTATGGAAGGGGGAGGGCCTTGGCCGAGTTCCTACTCTCCCTCCTCAGGACCGAAGGCGTCTCCGGCAGAGTGATGATATGCGGCTACGCCAACGCCCCACCCCTCATATATCTTGTAGATTTTTTCAGAAGACGTGGCCTCCAAGTGGTCGGGATGCCCAGACCCACCATCCTAGACCAGGCTATGGCCACCAAGGATGACTGGGAGCTGGACGCCCTGAGGAGGTG
This sequence comes from archaeon HR01, assembly GCA_002898355.1. GTDB lineage: Archaea > Thermoproteota > Nitrososphaeria_A > Caldarchaeales > Caldarchaeaceae > HRBIN01. The sequence goes on from BEHD01000017.1 coordinate 1,089, forward strand.
TGGAGAGAAGACACTGAGGGTTGTGAAGAGGTTTGAGGAGATGCTGGGAGGCGCCGCCGTAAGAGGTGAATCCCTCGTCGTAGACGGTGAGGTGGCCACCGTTGGGATGATGAAGAAGATGTTGAGGATGTGGTGTGCTGAAGAGGGGTTAAACCTGCCGGAGGGGCTAATCCTCTCCGTGGGGCCGAAATCCTCAGACCCCCACTACCCCGGAGCCGACGATGACAAGCCGAAACCCGGCCAGCCCATACTCCTCGACATCTTCCCCAGAGACCAGACAGGCTACATGTACGACTTCACCAGAACCTACGTGGTGGGCAGGCCGTCCACCCGGCTCAGAAAAATGTTCGCCGACGTCTTAAGGGCCAGGGAGAGGGCCTTCGAATCCCTCCGAGAAGGCGTCAACCTCCAGCAGCCATTCACAGCCGTCTGCAGAGTCTTCAGAGATAGGGGATGGCCCACACCCCTCGATAAGGGCTTGGCCGGGAAGGGGTTCACCCACTCCCTAGGCCACGGCGTGGGACTCACCATAGGTGAGGAGCCCTACCTAAGGCTTGGCGAGGATGGCAGGCTCCGAAGCCGTATGGTCTTCACAGTCGAGCCCGGCCTCTACGACCCCGACATAGGCGGTGTGAGGATTGAGGACGTGGTAGCCCTTCTAGATGGGAGGCCGGCGGTCATGGCCGAACACCCACCCATGAAGGTGTTTTAGAGAAGGAGAAGCCCGAGAAGGTATCCAGACAACGCTCCGGAAAGGGTGGCGACAAGATTCACCGTATCGTTGTTGAAGTATCTACTACCACCAACATACTGGGTGGGAACACCGCAGTGTTTCCTCACCTCAACAGCCCTACCACACGCCACACATCGGTAACGTGACTGGAAGAGCGCCCCCACCACACTGTCCAAAACACTCCCAATAAACCCTGTGAAGACCGTGATGGCCAGCCAGAGATGGACCTGGCCTGCCAACCCGCTATCTAAAACCGCAATAACGGCTGTGAGGGAGACAGGTGCGACGAGGCTGTAGGTTAGGCCTTCAGGGGTTACGGCTCCCGGCGTGCCAGGCTCGGCCTCACGAAGGCTGGTGATCGTTACCGGCTTCCTCCTCGACAGCATACCCAGCTCGGTGGCCATAGTATCTGTGAAGGCCGCCGATACAGCACCCATAAACATGGCCAGCCCCAGCCCCCTATCCATCTGGGAAAACGCCGCATATCCCGCAACGCCTGCCGCAACCGTTCCGTTGGCCAATACGTTGCTCCACGTCCTGACCCCCCGCTTCTCACCATGCTTCTCCCGGTATCTATACCGGGTGGCAAGTCCGCCGACCACGAGAAATGTGAGGACCGATGCGAAGTGGAGCCTCCCACCGCCCAGATAGTAGATATATCCCAGAAGAGCTCCCGCCAGAGCACCCTTCCAGTCGAGAAACCTTCCAGCTAAGGCCACAGTCCCCGCAACACCTATAACAACCGTCGCCTCGAGAAGAAGAATCAAGAACACATCAGCCTTTCCAAAAACTCTGCTATCTACAAGATTTTGGAGACTTTAAAGATTATTTTTAAGATGGTCCACCAGCCTCCCCACCGATATCTCGTCCTGCCTCCTCTTCTCCAGGTCTCTCACGGTTATGCTGTCTGACTCCAGCTCCCTCTCACCTATCACGCCGACGTATCTAATCCCCTTCTTGACCGCTAGCTCGATGGCGTCTCCCACCCTCTTCCTCGAGACATCCACAGTCGCCGGTATGCCGTTCTCCCGCAGGGTTGTGGCCACATGCAGCGCCCTACCCCTAGCCCTATCCGAGACTATGCTTATGAGGATCTTAGGGGCTGAGGACTCTACCGGAGCGCCCACCCTCAGGAGATAGCTCATGATGCGGGTTATCCCTATGGCGCACCCAACCGCCGGCGTCTCCCTACCGCCGAAGAGTCCCACCAGCCTATCATATCTACCCCCTCCGTTGAAGGAGATCTCCACATCGGAGACACCCTGCTCGAAGATGAAGCCCGTATAATATTCGAGGCCCCTGGCAAAGCCGAAGTCCATCACATATCTTATCCCAGGCCTTACCTGGAGCACCTCATCCACAATCTCCAGCAAGTTCTCGCAGGCCTTTGAGGCTGTGGGCCAGGGTGAGAGGATATCCAAGGCCTTCCTGCCGGCTGTATAGTCTCCCCTCAGCTGGAGAAGGGCCTGCAGTGTTCCCGCCGCTTCATCGGATAAGGCCCCTCCAACCCTCTCGAAGGCTTCAGCCACCTGCTTCCTATCGATGGCGGTTAGGAACATATCCTGAAGCCGCTCACCAACGCCGCATTCGCCTAGAACACCCCTCACTATCCCCACATGCCCAAACCTAAACCATGTATCGGCTATGTTCAGCATCCTGAAGACATCATAGCTGGCCAGAACTATCTCGGCGTCCGCCATAGGGTCTGTGCAGCCGAACAGCTCTAGGCCGCCATGCCAGAAGCGGCGTCTCCGGCCCCACTGGGGCTCATCGTATCGGTAGCAGTCGGCGATGTATCCCAGTCTGATGGGGGTTGGTGCCTTGGAGAGCTTGGATGCCACAAGCCTTGCGATGGAGGCCGTTACCTCAGGCCTTAAGACCAGCGTCCTGCCGTGTATGTCAGGTATCCTGTACATCCTATGCCTTATCTCCTCCCCCGACTTTGCCTCGAACAGTGCTAGATACTCGACTGTGGGCGTCTCCACCTCCTCGTATCCGTAGAGTCTGTAAACCTCCCTAATCACATCCTCTATTTTCCTCTTCACCCGGACCTCCTCAGGTAGGAGGTCGTCCATACCCCTAGGAGTCTCCAACAACATTGTCCCCACCCATCCAGCACTATTTAATCCCGCCTCTCAGCCCATATCCTCTCAAACCATCCTGGGACACGTATCCCCTGTATCACATCGTAGTAGTCGTAGGGTTTGATATCGAGGACAGGTGACATATCTAGGGCGTCAAGACCCCTGACCTTAAGGACATTCCCATCAATCTTGAGAAGCTCCACCACAGTCAGCGCTATCGGGTTTGGTCTGCTGGGGCTTCTTGTGGCGAAGACACCCACCTCCGGGAGGTCGGCCCTTCCCCTAGGCCTAACCAGCAGCTCAGCCCTCCTACCTGCCCTCCTATGCATCCAGTAGATGACGTAAATGTGGGAGTAACCATCCAAGCCCCTCAACCCGTCAACATATCTCCGGTCGATGACTATCTTGGAGACTATGCTGCTCCTTCCCCTCTTAATGTCTTCCTCGGATGCTTGGGTTCGTACACGACCTATAGTCTTCACGGCCACCATAGACCTATGATAGTAAAACCATAAAAAGTGGATATAGGGTTTTTCATCGCGATGTCAAAGACAGCTCTGGCGGTGGCTGCTGTGGCCCTTCTACTAGCCGCTACATCCCTATACCAGACCATTGTCTATCAGAGCAGTTTGGATAGTCTTAGAAGCAGCATAGCATCAGCCCTGCAGAATACAGGGAGCACGGTCACCGTAACAACTACTGTGGTTCATGAGACGTCATACACGGTTATAGGACAGCAAGTTTCGTATTCGGATTTGTATGAGAAGGTGAAGAACTCTGTCGTCCTCATACGTGTCATAACACCCTTTGGAGGTGGTGTAGGCTCGGGATTCGTGTATGACGAGGCAGGACACATAGTAACCAACAACCACGTGGTCGAGGATGCGACATCTATAACGGTGGTCTTCCTCGACAGATCTTCCTTCGACGCGGAGCTGGTGGGGCGTGATGTGGACAGCGACCTGGCGGTGGTTAAGATAGATCCGGGGGATAGGAGGCTGGAACCCCTTAGACTCGGCGACTCCGACAAACTCAGGATTGGTGATCTGGTGGCTGCGATAGGGAATCCGCTGGGCCTTGAGGGGACTATAACCATAGGTGTGGTGAGTCAGAAGGGGAGGCTCCTACCCACTGCGAGAGGGTTCTCCATACCGGGGGTGATACAGACCGATGCGGCCATAAATCCGGGAAACTCGGGAGGCCCCCTCATCAACATGGCCGGCGAGGTGGTGGGTGTAACCACTGCGATAGAGCCATCAGGAGTAGGGATAGGATACGCTGTCCCATCATCGATTATCAGGAGAGTCGTCCCAGCCCTGATAGAGAAGGGACACTACGAGAGGAGTTGGCTGGGAATAGCAAGCCTCTCCATGGATGAAAGGATAGCGAGGGCCATCAAGATAGACATCACACGGGGGGTTTTGGTAACCTCGGTTGTTAATGGGAGCCCAGCATCATCCTCTGGACTCAGGGGTGGGAGTAGGAACGTGGCGGTGGACGGCAGGACCATACCGGTGGGAGGCGACATAATAGTCGCCGTAAACGGCACCCAAGTCAACTCACTAGACGACTTCCTCCTATACATGGAGGAGAATACTTCACCCGGTATGAAACTCGTCTTAACCGTTTACAGGGATGGGGGTTTCGTCGATGTCCCCGTTACCCTTGCCGTGAGACCCTGACTTCAGGGAGGTGTATGCTCTTCATCAAGCCTTCAGGCTTTCAGTACAGGTCAGTGTCATCACGCATTTTTAGAGATGTGGGGCGGCTATAAAAACCTGTTTAGCTCTGCTGGCTTACGCCCTCACCCACAGCCTCCGCCTGGGCAGCGGCCTCCGAGGCCGCCTTGGCCTTCAACTCCCTCTTCACTAGGGCGCAGAGATATCCCGCAACCCTGTTGGATAGCCTCTTTGAGAACCTTCCCTCGAGAACCTGCCTCACGAGACGCTTATTCTCCTCGAATGATGCGGAGACCTTGGAGCCGTGTAGCTCTTTTATCTGTTTGGCTAGAACCTTCACCTTTCTCGTCCTCACTTTACCCAGCGTTTCTCCCCCTCCCGGCTCCACCACCTACCCGACCTCAACTCTTAAGTTTTCCCGTGTTGGTGCCTTCTGCAGGCAGTAGCCTTAATAAATAAGTATCCTCGCCTTAGGATGGGTATTTGGGTATTTTTTGGAGGTATGAAAGGTATGGGTAAGAAAGCTTCGGCCCCCGCATTTGATATCCTAGAGCATAGTCTAGTCCCCAAACATGAGCTGCTGTCCGAGAGCGAGGCTGAGGAGCTGCTTAAACGCCTAAACATCACAAAGCAACAGCTACCATACATCCTAGTTAGCGACCCTGTTGTGAAGAGGCTGGGAGCCAAGGTGGGCGACATAATCAGGATAACACGGCATTCGGAGACGGCGGGAACGGCAGTCTACTACAGGGTGGTTTGGAGGGAGACATGATGCAGCAGCTAACCCAGGATGACTTGTGGGAAGTAGCCAAATCCATGCTGGAGGATGAAGGGCTGGTCAACCACCATCTAAGATCGTATAACTACTTTGTCAAGGAGGGTCTTCAGAGCCTCATCAACTCCCTAGGAGATCAGGAGATTAAGCTGAAGCAGGGGACGGTAATCCTGAAGTTTGGGCAGGTGGAGATTGGGTCTCCTAGGATTGAGGAGGTGGACGGAACCATCAACACGAGGCTCTACCCTTCAGAGTGCAGGCTGAGGGACCTGACATACGAGGCCCCAGTCTATGTCAGGATGCAGATCTATCAGGAGGGGAAGATGATAGCCAACGAGAAGGTGGAGATAGGCTCCATACCTGTCATGGTGAAGTCGGATATCTGCCCCCTGTCTAGGATGACGCCTGATGAGCTGATGGCTATAGGTGAAGACCCGAGGGACCCCGGCGGCTACTTCATCATCAACGGCTCCGAGAGGGTTATCGTGGCTGTGGAGGACCTCGCACCCAACAGGATAATAGTCACCAAGAAGGAGGGGGATGGAAGGGCTCAGGTCCAGGCCGTAGTCCTCTCATCGGCCCATGGGAGACAGGTAAGGGTTGAGGTCAACTACAAGGAGAGGAACCCCATACGTGTCTATTTCTCGAGGATATACAAGGGCGTGCCGGTAATCATCATGCTCAGGGCTCTCGGGATGACGAATGACAGGGATATCGCAACCCTCGTCTCATCCCAGAAGCATGTCCAAGAGCTTCTCGAGCCATCTTTCAAGGAGGCGGAGGGTGTGGAGACTGAGGCCGAGGCCCTTGACTACATAGGAAACCGTATCGCCTTCGGATATGCGGAGGAGTTTAGGAGGGAGAAGGCTGAGCAGACCATAGACAACGTCTTCCTCCTCCACATAGGGACGAGCAAGGCGGCCAGATACAACAAGGCCGTCTATCTATGCGAGATGGTTGGGAGAGTTCTGGAGACGAGCGTGGGTTTGAGGACCCCCGACGACAGAGACCACTACGCCAACAAGAGGATTAAGCTGGAGTCGCCACTTCTGATGGAGCTCTTCAGGATGGGGTTGATGAAGCTCTTAAGGGATATCAAGTATCAGCTGGAGAGGATAGTCACCACTAGGGCTCCGATAGGGATTTCACCCGTGGTTAGGCCCGGCATAATAACCGAGTTTGTACGCCATGCATTCGCTACCGGGAACTGGCCCGGAGGCAGGGTTGGGGTCACCCAGCTCCTCAACAGGACCAACTATCTGGCGACCCTCAGCCATCTCCGTAGGGTTCAGTCACCATTAAGCCGTGGCCAACCCCACTTCGAGGCCCGAGACCTCCACGGTACCCACTGGGGTAGGCTATGCCCCGCAGAGACACCTGAGGGGAGCAACGCAGGCCTTGTCAAGAACCTGGCGCTTTCGGCGGAGTTCTCCTACCAGGCCAACAAGAGGGAGCTCCTGGACGAGCTCTTCAAGCTGGGCGTCATACCCCTGGCCGAGATAATCCACAAGAGGAGAAGCCCACCCGGCTCCAAAGTCTTCGTAGATGGCCTCCTGATAGGCTACCACCAGAACGGCCAGTGGCTGGCCTCCGAGCTGAGGAGGCTGAGGAGGGAGGGCCTTGTAAGCCACAACGTCAACGTAGGGGTGTACACCTACGAGCATGTCACAGAGGTGATGGTGAACACCGACGAGGGGAGAATTAGGAGGCCTCTGATAGTTGTGGAGAAGGGGCAGCCGAAGCTCACCAAGGGCCATGTGGATGTGATTAGGAATGGGACCTCCAGGTTTAGAGACCTGGTCAGCCTGGGTATTATAGAGTTCCTCGACGCCGAGGAGGAGGAGAACGCCTACGTAGCCATATCCCCCGACCGTGTTACCAGCGAGCACACCCACCTAGAGCTCAACCCCTACACGATGCTGGGTGTCGCCGTCTCCACAATACCCTACGCCGAGCACAACCAGTCACCCCGAAACGTCTACGAGGGGGCCATGAGCAAGCAGGCCCTAGGTATTTTCGCCAGCAACTACTCCCTTAGGACAGACTCCCGGAGCCACCTACTCATCTACCCCCAGAAACCGATAGTCACCACAAGGTCGGCTGAGTATGTCGGCCTGAACACGAGGCCTTCAGGCCAGAATATGGTGGTGGCTGTCCTGACGGGTAACGGATACAACATGGAGGACGCCGTGGTGCTGAGCAGGTCTGCGGTGGAGAGGGGTCTGGGCCTCTCCGTAAGCTACAGAACCTACGTAGTGGAGTCAAGAACCTCACTGGGGGGCCAGAAGGACAGGTTTGGGATACCCGACCCATCTGTCAGGGGTTACAGGGGTGAGCAGTATTACAGGGTCCTAGACGCCGACGGCCTGGCCCACATAGAGGCCGACGTAACTGGCGGCACAGTTATAATTGGGATGATGAGCCCACCCCGCTTCATAGAGGAGTATCAGAGGGTTCCCACCAGGGAGATGGTCTGGAGGGATACATCGGAGGCGGTCCAGCCATCCGAGACAGGTGTTGTGGACACCATCTTCCTTACGACGGGGGCTGACGGAAACAAGCTGGTCAAAGCCAAGGTCAGGACCACATGCTACACCGAGATAGGTGACAAGTTCTCTTCGAGACATGGGCAGAAGGGTGTGGTGGGTATGTTATTCCCGGCCGAGGACCTCCCCTACACCAAGGAGGGTGTCGTGCCTGATCTCCTGATAAACCCGCACGCCTTCCCCTCTAGGATGACGGTTGGGCAGCTGATAGAGAGCCTCGCAGGAAAGCTGGGCGCCATCAAGGGCGAGATAGTGGATGGGACGCCTTTCATGGGGAAGGACCTCCAAGAGATTAGGGCGGAGCTTGAGGCTCTAGGGTTTAAGAACACGGGTAAGGAGATACTCTACAACGGCGCCACGGGGAGAAGGCTGGAGGCTGAGATATTCATAGGCGTCGTCTACTACCAGAGGCTCCACCACCTAGTCCGTGACAAGATACATGCGAGGGCTAGGGGTCAGGTGCAGATGCTCACCCGCCAGCCTACGGAGGGTAGGGCGAGGGGTGGCGGCCTCAAATTCGGCGAGATGGAGAGGGACTGCCTCATAGCCTACGGAGCATCCTACCTCCTCCTAGACAGGCTGCTGGAGCAGAGCGACAGATACACAGCCTACTTCTGCGAGAAATGCGGGCTACCATCCTATTACGACCTCAAGCAGGAGAGGTTCGTCTGCCCCGTCGACGGCAAGGACGCCAGGGTCAGACCAGTCATGCTCTCCTACGCCTTCTACCTCCTCCTCAACGAGATGCTTAGCATGGGCATCTATCCCAGAGTGAATCTGGAGGAGTTGACGATATGAGCGCATACGCCTCAGTCACATCCATAACCTTCGGCATCCTCTCGCCAGACCTTATACGAAAGATGAGCGTCGCCGAGATAATAAGCCCAGACACATATGACGAGGACGGCCTACCAATACCTACCAGCGTCATGGACCCGAGGCTGGGGACGCTTGAGCCTGGACAGAGATGTAAGACATGCGGAAACACATACCTCTCATGCCCGGGCCACTTCGGCCACATAGAGCTACCAACACCAGTCATCCATGTAGGTTTTGCAAAAACCGTCTACGAGCTCCTCAAATCCACCTGCAGGTCATGTGGGAGGATACTACTCTCGGAGGACCTCATCAAACAGTACAGCGAGGAGATACGTGAACTTAAGGAGGCTGGGAAGCCCTACAGGTACCTAATCTACAGGATAAAGCAGAGGGCTATGAATGAGCAGATATGCCCCCACTGCGGTGAGAAACAGCTGAAGATTGAGCTGGAGAAGCCGGCCACCATCGTGGAGATGGCCGAGTCAGGCCCAGCCCGTCTCTCAGCCGGTACTGTACGCTCTAGGCTGGAGAGGATTCCAGACTCGGACCTCATCCTCCTAGATATCAACCCGGCCACATCCAGGCCTGAGTGGATGGTTCTAACGGTCCTACCCGTACCACCTGTCTATGTGAGGCCATCCATAACCCTTGAGTCGGGCTTCAGGTCTGAGGACGACCTAACCCACAAGCTTGTGGACATACTGAGGGTGGCCCAGAGGCTGAGGGAGAATATGAGGTCTGGCTCACCCTCGCCAGTTATAGCCGAGCTCTCAGACCTCCTCCACTACCATGTGACGACTTACATCAACAACGAGGCCGTTGGTGCGGCGCCTGCGATTCACCGCTCCGGCAGAGCCCTCAAAACACTGGCCCAGAGGCTGAAGGGGAAGGAGGGGAGATTTAGGCTAAACCTCTCGGGGAAGAGGGTGGACTTTTCTGCTAGGACTGTCATATCACCGGACCCCAGCCTAGGTATAAACGAGGTTGGTGTACCCCTCGACGTGGCCATGCAGCTAACAGTGGCGGAGCATGTCACAGCGTGGAACATCGAGAAGCTGAGGGAGCTGGTCAGGAACGGGCCAGACAAATATCCGGGAGCAAAATACATTGTGAGGCCTGACGGTAAGAGGGTTAGGCTGAAGTTCGTCTCCAACCTGGATGAGCTGGCATCCATGCTGGAGCCTGGCTACGTGGTGGAGAGACATCTGCAGAGTGGCGACATAATCCTCTTCAACAGACAGCCCTCGCTCCACAGGATGTCCATCATGGCCCACCTGGTCAGGGTTCTACCCTACAAGACCTTCAGACTCAACCCGGCCGTCTGCACACCCTACAACGCAGACTTCGACGGCGATGAGATGAACCTCCACGTCCCCCAGAGCGAGGAAGCCCTAACAGAAGCCCGTGAACTGCTGATGGTGGAGAAGAACATAATATCGCCAAGGTATGGGGCGCCTATCATAGGTGTGATTAGAGACTTCCTCTCAGCCTTGTACCTTCTCACGAAGGATGACACATATCTGGACAAGAATGAGCTGGCGGTTCTGCTGGGCGCCATCAAGTATAGGGGCGCGGTGCCGCCGCCTGCGGTTGAGAAGCCTAAGCCCATGTGGACTGGTAAGCAGGTCTTCAGCCTACTCCTGCCGAAGGACTTCAACCATAGTTTCCGTTCATCCTTCGACAACAAGCCCGTAGTAATAAGGAACGGCCAGCTATTGGAGGGTGTGATAGACAAGGCGGCTGTAGGCATTGAGAGGGCCAACAGTATACTCCACCGCATAGTTAGGGACTACGGCCCACAGAAGGCCAGGGAACTACTTGACAAAATCGTTAGACTCGCAATCACCTTCATCGATATGAGGGGTATGACCTTCTCCCTCGAAGACCTCTACGTCCCAGACGAGGCCTACCAGGAGATACAGCAGATATTTAGGAGGGCTGATGCCGAATACCTGAAGATTAGGGAGCGGCATGAGAAGGGTGAGGTGGAGATACCTCCAGGGATGACCCCTGAGCAGGCTTTCGAGAATGATATGCTCCGACTCCTAAGCGAGGTGAGAGACAGTGCAGGCAAGGCCGTCAGGGAATACATCTCAAAGGATAACACCGCATACATCATGGCCAAGGTGGGGGCCAGGGGGACCATGCTAAACATTGACCAGATGGTTGCAGTGGTGGGCCAGCAGTCGGTTAGGAGGGAGAGGATATCCAGAGGATTCAACAGGAGGGTTCTCACATTCTTCAAGAGAGACGACAACTCACCCAGGGCCAGAGGATTCGTCTACAACTCCTTCATATCGGGGCTGGACCCGATCGAGTTCTTCTTCCATATGGTGGGTGGGAGAGATGGACTTGTCGACACAGCCGTAAGAACCCAGCAGAGCGGATACATGCAGAGGAGGCTCATCAACGCCTTGGAGTCGCTCTACATCGACTACGACGGAACCGTCAGGACAGCTGACGAAGGAAAGATAATTCAGTTCAAGTATGGGGAGGACGGTGTTGACCCGGCCAAGAGCGACCACGGTAAAGTGATAACCCCGTCGACACTTATCACGGCTGTGCTGGCGTCCACGCCCCAGGGAACGCCGGCATCCAAGGATTATGTATCGTCCAAACTTGGTGAGAAGGCCGACATACTGCCCCCATCAATAATCGGGGAGCTGGAGAAGGCGTTGCTTGAAGCCAAGGCGTCGAAGGAGGCTGTGGATAGGGTGGTGGAGGAGGCTGTCGAAATATACATCAGCTCGAGGGCTGAGCCGGGCGACGCTGTCGGCGTTATCACGGCTCAGTCGATAGGGGAGCCGGGGACCCAGCTAACCCTCAGGACGTTCCACTTCGCCGGCGTGGGTGAGCAGAGCGTCTTGAAGGGGTTGCCCAGACTCATCGAGATAGTTGATGCTAGGAGAACCCCCTCCACACCTATTATGCGGATACCGCTCACACCCGAGTATGCGCAGAACCCCGTTAAGGCCAGAAGGCTGGCCAAGCAGATACAGTTTACGAAGCTGGGGGATGTCAGGACCGAGGTGACGGTCAACTATAAGAGGAACAGGCTGGAGTTTAAGCTGGACGAGCAGGTCCTATCGGAGAGAGGTATCACCAAGAAGGATATAGAGACAGCCTTCAAATCCTACGAGGCTGTATACGACCCTGAGAAGGCGGTCCTATCCGTGAAGCTTACAGACGAGATGTTCGCCAACCTTGGGAAGGTTAGGGAGAGGCTGGAGGAGACACGGCTCAAAGGCGTTCGGAAGATAAGGCGGGCCACCGTCTTCAAAGAAGGCGACGAATACGTCATAAGAACAGAGGGGTCTAACCTCAGGGAGATACTGGAGTTCCCAGGCGTTGACTGGAGAAGGGTCGAGACCAACGACATCTACGAAATAGCCGAGGTTCTGGGAATAGAGGCGGCCAGAAACGCCATAGTCTCAGAATCTAAAGAGGTCCTGAAGGACCAAGGACTTGACGTGGACATCAGACATCTCCTACTCCTAGCCGACATGATGACTGTCAGCGGAACGGTCCGGCAGATAGGAAGGCATGGAGTTGTCAAACTTAAAAGCAGCGTCCTAGCCAGGGCCGCATACGAGATAAGTGTCCAAACCTTGATGGAGGCTGCGGCCCGGGGTGAGGTGGACAGCCTGAAAGGTAACGTGGAGAGGATACTTATAGGTAGGGAGATAGCTGTGGGCACTGGAATGGTGACACTTCTAATGTCCCATGGAAAGCTGGCGGGTGGAGCCGATGGACATAAAGCAGAGCCTTGAAGTGGTGAGTAGGACAGGAAAATACGTGGCAGGCTATAGGAAGACCCTGCATCTATGCCTGAACAAGAGGGCGGAGCTGGTCATAGTCTCGGAGAAGGCCAAGCCCGAGCACCTCCAAGCCCTAGAGTATGCATCGAAGATTTCAGGCGTTCCCATCTTAAAGGTTGGGCTCTCGCCGTCTGATATAGGGGTGGCCCTGAGGAAGAACTTCGCCGTAGCCTCCCTAGCCATCCTGGATGCGGGTAGCGCAGACTTCGGGGAGCTTCAGGGTGAGGGGTATGGTGAATGAGGGGATAAGGCTTACCGATAAGGAGATGAGGTATATCCAGCTATTCGAAGCCGCCACAGGGGTGAGCGTCCTAGACTGTATAGAGGATGGAGACCTGGTCGTCTTCATCGTGAGGGAGGGTGAGCTGGGAAAAGCCCTGGCCGGGCGGGGCTCCAGGATCAAGGAGCTGGCCAGGATGATGAAGAAGAGGGTGAAGGTTGTGGAGTACGCCGATGACTCGGGAAAGTTCATCAAGAACCTCCTCTATCCTGCTGAGGTTCTGGACCCGGTAAGGGTTACGGAGAAGCCTGACGGCAGGAAGATAGCTGTGGTTACGGTGAGCCCGAGGGATAAAGGGATAGCCATCGGGAAAGATGGTAGGAACATAACCCTAGCAAGGCAGCTTATCAAGAGACATTTCGACGTGGACCACGTGATAATCCAGTAGCCAAGATATATATGGTCGTATGCTGGACCCCCATCGGATGGCTGAGATAAGGCTCTTCAACCGATGGCCTGTAGACGGTATAGAGGTCTTAGACGAGGGGCTCAAAAACTACATCAGCCTCAGGCCCCAGATCATACCCCACTCCAGCGGAAGGCATGAGCATAGGCGATTCGCCAAGTCCCGGGTCAACATAGTGGAGAGGCTGGCCAACATGCTGATGAGGCCTGGGAGAAACGGTGGGAAGAAGAGCAAGGCTTTGACGATAGTGAGAAACGCCCTGACGATTGTAGAGCTGAGAACGGGGAAGAACCCCTTGGAGGTCCTGGTGAGGGCTATAGAGAACTCGGCGCCTCTGGAGGATGTGACCCGTCTCAGCTATGGAGGTATAGTCTATTTCAAGGCCGTCGACATCAGCCCGCAGAGGAGGGTGGACCTCGCCCTTAGATATATCGCCCAAGCGGCTAGGGAGGCCTCTTTCCGGAGCAGGAAGACCGTGGATGAATGCCTGGCGGAGGAGATAGTGCTGGCTGCTGAGAAAGACGGTAAGAGCTTCGCCGTCAAGAAGAAGATGGAGCTGGAGAGGGTGGCTCTGGCCTCCAGGTAGGGGTTTATCCGAGACACCGCCTCATAGTTGCTGCGGAGACGAGCTCGCCCCTAGCCGAGTCCATATCGCCCTCGAGATATGAGATGAGGAAGTTGTTGAGGATATTGCTGTATTTTCTGTCGGAGATCCTCTGGGGTCCAACCTTGACGCCGAGCTGCTCCTCGGCCGTTTGCAGGTCCTCCATGTAGAGGGGTAGGACGCTCTGGAGGGGTTTGAGGACCTCCGAGTCGGCCTCCCCACCCAGAATCATGTTGATGTTCTCGAGGCATGTGAGGGGTGCGACCCTGGCCAGGTCATCCCTTAATGTAGGGTATGCATCCATCAGAAGGTCCATCTCCTCATCCTCCAATCCCCTGAGCGCCCTCAACCCGATAAACTCCGGTGGGAGGCCGAGAGTGTAGAAGACACATGCGTAGGGTATCGCCCTCGGCAGCTCAACCGAGCCTATCCTCCTCGAGTATGAGAAGACCCCTATGTGGAGTTTTCTAGCCCTCCGTGGAGGCACAAGTCTTGACAGAGACGTTATTGTTGGAGCCGCCTCAGCCGAAAACTCCAGATAAGCTGTCCTGAGCTTCTCAACCACCTTGGAGAGGGTTTTCTCATCCATGCTGTCGGATGGTGGCAGAGGCTTCTCCGGCAGGCATCCGTTCAGCCTCTTAACAGCCTCCACAACCTGGGACTCGGCATAGTCGTATCGGAAGGCTGACTGAATTGTAACTGTAGTGAAGGAGCCGTATTGTTTAAGGAATGTATCCAGCCTGTCGGGTGCTAGGCCTCCCCTGAAGGGCATCGTCCCCGCACCTATGATGGGGTGGATGGGGATGCCTGTCTCTTCTACAGCCTTGGACATCTTCTGGAGCGCCAGCCTTGTGAGGATGGTGGCGGTCAGCATGCCGTTGTTGAGGGCTGGGTCCGACCTAGCTATGAAAACCCTGAGATAGCGGGGTGACTGGAGCTCCACAAACCTTGTGACGATTCTGTCGAGGGAGCTGATGGATTCATAGTCTTCGAAGAGCGGTATAACCTCAATCCTCTCAGGCTTCACATCACCTATAACCTCCTTCAGCCTCATGTCGGGATAGTCTATCGGTATCTCCCCTAGGGAGACAACTGCCTTCTGGTATGTGTTGACAAGCCTCACCATCTCGGCGGCCTTACTCACAAATGGGAGGATAACCTCGAAGACCGGGGGTACGGTCTCGCATCCGTAGAAGAGCTGGGCGGCATCATAGTGTTTGGGTATGCTCTGGAGGGTCTCGAAGTAGACCTTCCTCTCAGCCGTCTCAAGGGATGGGTTGGGGATTCTGTAGGTTAGGAAGTAGTCCCTACCGATGAGATGCTCCCGGAAGAAGTCGGGGTGGCGGGTGTAGAGCTTCCTCACCACGTTGAGGTCCACATCCTTCCCCTCCGCATCCCACATCGCCTCCATACATCCCAGCCTGGACCAGCTCTGGAAAACCTCCTCCACCTCGTCGTCACCACCTATCATCGGTGTGTCGAGCCAGGGAGGGGGCCTAACATGGTCAGGGTGTTGGGAGGCCATCGTCCTCGGTATGACACGCTCCTGAGACACCTATCCCACCGTCAGCCTGTCTTTACTCCCTCGAATAGGGCTTGCCTAGGGAGGCTGGGACCCCTATCCTCTTCCTCACACTCTCCAGAGAGAGGAGAACCAGCGTAGCTATAGTGACGATATAGGGCAGCATTAGGAGGAACTGGGGTAGCTGGGCTGCTACACCGAGAACCTGAAGCCTGAACTGGAGGGCTTCAACCCCTCCGAAGAGGTAGGCGCCGAGGATGGCTCTTAAAGGATTCCAGGTGGCCAGTATTACGAGGGCTAGGGCGATAAACCCCCTGCCCTGGGTCATCCCCTCAACCCAGAAGGGCTGATAGCCTATGAAGAGGTAGCTGCCGGCCAGGGCGCCCAACATACCGCAGACCACCATGGAGATATACCTTATCCTGAAGACGTTTATACCCATAGCATCGGACATGGCTGGGTTCTCACCTACAGACCTCAGTGAGAGGCCGAAACGTGTTTTGAAGAGGATAAACCACATAACTATCGCAAGTATCAGGGATAGGTAGACCAGGCCGTTCTGCCTGAAGAACATACCTCCCAGAACCGGTATATCCCGCAGGAACGGTATGGGTATGTCGGGGAGTTTTTCAGCTTCCTGTACGATGAGATTTCTCTCCGGCGCTTCAGGGTTAAGAAAGAGTATTATCCCCCTTCTAATTGCCGCGTTTCCTAGGAGTCCACCCAGCCCAAGCCCCAATATGGTGATGGCCAGGCCTACTACTATCTGATTCAGCCGCAGTGAAACTGTCAGGAATGAGTGGGCCAGCCCAAGTAAGAGTCCGGCGAGGAGCACCGCTAGGATTGCATATCCGTGTCCTAGGGCGTTGGTGACTATGAATGATACGGCGGCGCCTACAATCATCATACCCTCCATGCCTAGATTCAACACACCTGAACGCTCGGCATATATCTCCCCTAGTGATGCTATTAGAAAAACGGTTCCCGCCTGGACAGCCCCGATGAGAACCGACTCAATCCATTCAACGGCTACCAAGCTCATATCCTGATGGACACCCTATACCTCTTAATGAATTCAGCCACTATAATCATTATGAAGATTATGGCCTGAAAGACTTGGACTGCTGCGAAGGGTAGGTTGAGGGCTGCCTGTATAGTCTCTCCAGCCACAAGCAAGCCACCGAAGAAGACAGCGGCCGGTATGATAAGCCACGGGTTCAAACCTGCTAGGAAAGCCACTATTATAGCTGTGTAACCGTATCCGGGTGATGCCCTTGGTCTCAACCGTCCGATGAGGCCGCTCACCAATGTGAAGCCCCCTATCCCCGCCAGCCCACCCGCTATGAAGCTCCCTATCAGCAATGTCCTAAATATGGATATGCCGGCATATCTGGCCGCTTCGAGGTTCTGGCCGACAACCCTCATCTCAAAACCTAGGGTTGTTCGCTGCATAAGTCCGTAGACGAGGAAGGCGATCACAACCATAATCAACAGTCCTAAATAGCTTGAGTGGCCGAGGAAGGAATCCATTCTCGCATATTGGGGGAAGGGGATGGAGAGGGGGAAGCTGAAACCTTGCGGGTCCCTCCAAGGACCGTAGACCAGGAAATCCACAAACAATGTGGCCACATAGTTCAGCATCAGTGTGGGCAGTATCTCGTTGACATCCAGCCTTCCTCTGAGGAACCCTGGGAGGAGACAGTAGGCACCCCCGACGATGAATGCGGCCAAGACCATGGAGAGCATGAGAAGCGGCTCCGGTATCAGGCCGTAGTAGGCGTGTATAAGCACCATCCCGGTGGCGGCGAACATCCCCATATATATTTGCCCTTCAGCCCCGATGTTCCAGAAGTTCATCCTGAAGGCGATGGACAGCCCTAACGCCGCCAGACCGATGGGTAGACCCCTCTGTACAGCCTGTAAAAGGGATGGGGGTGAGAGGAACACCGAGACCACTGTGGAAAGGGTGCGGACGGAGTTGACGCCCATCATCTCGAAGACTGCGCTGGCGACGAGGAATGAGAGGAGTATGAACACGGCGCTGAGGGCTGCCGAAGTCCTTCTGGGTAGCTCAAGCCTCCTCTCTATCCTTATTCCCCGGGGAAGCCTCATCTAAGCCTTTACCTCCGCACCCTTCACACCTGTCATCATAAGCCCCACTTTTTCCAGGTCGAACTGCTGCCTCGGCAGCTCACCCACTATCTCACCCCTATACATCACTATGATTCTGTCGCTTAGAAGGAAGAGCTCCTCCAAGTCCTCTGAGAGCAGTATGATGCCCACACCCTTCTCCCTAGCCTCCACCAGCTTCCTCTGAACAAACTCGGTCGAAGCCACGTCCAATCCCTTACTTGGGTAGGCGGCCACTATGACCTTAATGTTGTCCTGGAGGTTTAGCTCCCTAGCAATTACGAGCCTTTGGATATTGCCGCCCGAGAGGTTGCCGGCCTTGGAGAACGGTGAAGGCGTGACTATGTTAAAATCCTTGATGATCTTTCCGGCCTCATCATAGACCGTCTTCCAGTTAATAAAAATCCGTTTGGAGAACCTCCTATTTCTGTAGGACTTCAGGATTATATTTTCAGCAACGGTCATATCTGCAGCGGTATATCTTAGCGATTCTGCTGGTATGTATGCCACGCCCTCTCTTATGAAATCTGCAGACGGCCTGTTTGTCATCTCAACACCGTCCAGTAGAATTTTTCCGGCCCTCACCTTTCTCAGACCCACCAAAGCCTCTATCAGCTCCTCCTGGCCGTTACCAGACACCCCGGCCACACCCAATATCTCCCCCCTGAAGAGTCTGAGGGAGATGTTCTTAACCGCCAGCAACCCCTTATCATCCAATATCTGTAGGCCTGAAGCCTCCAAGACCGGTTTCCCGCCAGCAGCCATGGGCCTAGCCTCCAACTCACTTAGCTCCCTCCCAACCATCAGAAAGGCCAGCTCCCTCTGATTCGTCTCCCTGGTGGGCTTCGTTACAATTGTTCGGCCCCTACGCATCACAGTCACTCGGTCGCTCACAGCCATAACCTCGTCCAGCTTATGGCTTATTAGCACTACGCCCAAGCCCTGCGAAGCCATCTTCCTCAATGTCTGGAACAATACCACTGTCTCCTGCGGCGTGAGAACCGAAGTAGGCTCGTCGAGGATGAGTATCTCAGCCCCTCTGTAGAGGGCTTTAAGTATCTCCACCTGCTGCTTCTCACCCGCCGTAAGCTGCCATACCTTTGACGTGGGGCTTATGCTCCAGCCATAATATTTTATCAGCTCGGACAGCCTCTCGTTTATCCTGCCAAATCTCAGAACAAATCCCACATCTCTAGCTCCGACGATGATGTTTTCCGCTACCGTGTGGGTGGGTATGAGCCTGAACTGTTGATGTACCATCCCTATGCCGAGGGATATGGCGTCTTTAGGCCCCCTAATCTGGACCCTACGGCCCCTGACAAAGATCTCGCCTGCGTCCGGGGTGTAGAGGCCATAGAGAATATTCATCAGGGTTGTTTTGCCTGCTCCGTTCTCGCCCAACAGTGCGTGAACCTCACCTCTGAGGAGGGTGAAGCTGGCGGAGTCGTTGGCTAGAACGCCTGGAAACCTCTTGGTTATAGAGCGCATCTCGACAAGCTTCTCTGGGCTCTCCATCCTGGAGCACCGACGTATTTTAAAAGTTGGGAAGATATAAATAAGGGTGGTGGTTGCAGCCCTAGACCTTCGGAAGCTCGCTCTCTATGTATTCTACGAACCAGTTCATGTTCCAGAGCATATCCCTGTCGGCCCGTTGGTTGCCGCTTATCCTAGCCTCTCCCGCCTGGTCTCGGATAGGCACGCCGTCATTACCTTCAACGCTGAAAGGCTCAAAGAGGAGCTCCTTCATCTCCTCATATCTCGCTTTGATAAGCTGCTGCCATTCGCTGGGTACCTGAGGTGCGAGGGGAGCCATCTGGAGGGTTCCGTCCACATTACCCATCGTGCTTTTATCAACCGGCTGGCGCCACCTGAACGGCATATAGTCACCAATCCTCGTCCATATATCAACAGACTGCCAGGTCCCTGTGGCCACCATCCTGTAGAATTCTAGGTATATGGGCCCCCAGTGGACTATCTGACCGGTAAGATGGGCGTTGGGGCCATACTGTCTCATATCTCCGTAGTGGCTGAAGCTCCAGACCCTCCTCCCCTTCTGTGTTGTGTATTCTTCCGCCACCTGCAGAGTCGTGGGCGAGTCCTCAGTAAAGGCTAGAACATCCGCGTTCGATTCCTCGACTAAAGCGGTTGCGGCCTGACGGGTCTTGCCAGGGTCGAACCAGCTGAACAACCAGTTGACGTAGGCTTTGATGTTGCGGCCGGTTCTTCTCTTATAGGAGTAGTTGGCACCTAGAACAAATGCGTTAATATGCCTTATCACCTCCGGTATTGGGTGGGCCGCCACATACCCTACAACACCTGTCTCGGTGACAGCTCCGGCAGCAAGTCCGTTGAGGTAGTAGAGCTGATAGAACTCCGCGAAGGCGCTACTCATATTCTTGGGGGCGTTACCCGCTGCGCCACTCCTGTAGCCTGAGATGTGGACAAAATATTTGTCGGGATACTTTGCCGCCACCTCAGCTGTAGGGTCCATGAATCCGAAGCTTGTGGTTATCACCAGGTCCGCTCCCTGCCTTATCAGGTTCTCTATTGCCCCAGCCGACTCGGCTTCGGGAACGCTTTCGATGTAGCTGCTTTCAACATTTCCAAACTGCTGGTCAGCCCACTTCCTGCCTAGGTCGTGGGCGTGGGTCCAGCCGAAATCCCCCACAGGCCCCACATAGATATATCCAGTCTTGATACGCTTTGTGACGGGGACGGTCTCAGTTTTGACCACCTCCCTTGGAGGAGCCATAGCCTGTCCGCCAAGGTAGCCACCAATCCCTGCAACAACTGCAGCGGCCGCAACAGCTCCTGCTGCTGTAGCAGTTGAGACCCCGAGAAACTTCCTTCTAGATACTTTCTCTTTCACAAATTATTTTTCTCCCAATTGTATTTAAGCTTATTTCCATTTTAGGTATTACTCAACGATCAACGGTACGAACCGGAAGTTTACCGTGTCGAGCAGCCCCAGGTCTGTAATCCTTAGCTCCGGTAGGACGCTGAGGGATAGCAGTGACATCGTCATGAAGGGTGAGACCCAGTCACACCCCATCTTCTCCCACAGCTCGTAGGTTTTGGAGAGCTTCTCAGCCACTTCCTCCGCAGGCTCCGGCGACATAAGGCCTGCTATCTGCAGCTCCACCCTAGCCTTCACCTCACCGTTCACAACAGTCACGATACCTCCACCCATCCTAGCGTTCTCGTTGGCCGCAACTGCCATATCCCTCTCATCCAACCCCAAGACCAGCAAGTTATGGCTGTCGTGGGCCACAGTGGATGATATAGCTCCCTCCTTGAAGCCGAAACCTGAGGTGAAGCCCACGGCCATGCTACCCCTAAGCCCGTGCCTCTCGATCACAGCCGTCTTCATCACAGGCCTGTCCGGGTCTGGCAAGATGTTGTGGTCCGACACCCTCAGCCCCTGGACTGTGTTTCTGGTGAGGACTTTCCCCTCTATAGCCTCGATAACCCTGACCACGGCCTCACCTCTGTCACGCGGATACCTTACCACAAAGTCTTCAGCTGTAAGGGTTTTCTTCAGCCTTACACTTGATGTGAACCTTTCAGGATATCTGTATCTGGGGAGCTGCTGGATGAGCCTCCCCTCCTTAGCCACGAGTTTGCCGTAGGCATATACCTCCTCCACCCTGAACCTTGTCAGGTCACTTACAACCAGTATGTCCGCATACCTTCCAGGCGCTATGCTGCCCAGCTCGTAGGAGAGGCGGTATCTCTCAGCCGGGTTGATCGTGGCCATCTGGACAGCGGTCAGCGGGTCCACCCCCTCCTCTATAGCCCTCCTCACACAGTTATCCATGTGGCCATCCCTCAGTATTGATGCAGGCTCCCGGTCGTCGGTGCAGAGGCATATATGGCGGGGGTCTATCCCCGTCTCTGTATAAGCCCTTATCGTATCCTTTATGTCCAGCCATGCCGATCCCTCCCTCAGATAGACATACATACCGTTTCTAAGCCTCTCCAAGGCATCTATCTTCCTCACGCTCTCATGGGTTGCGGTTATCCCTGCGCTGGCATATGCCGCCAGCTCCCTTCCCAGAAGCCCGGTGTCATGGCCCTCCACCAGCTTTCCAGCCTTAAGCGTCTCCGCAATCTCACCGTGGACACCGCTATCACAGCTGAGGACCCCTGGGAAGTTCATCATCTCACCCAATGCTATCACCTCGGGAATCTGCATAGCCTCAGCGATCTCCCTAGGCCCTATCGATGCGCCGGCGGTCTCGAAGCCTGGGGCTGCAGGCACGCAGGATGGGTAGGTAACATATATTTTGAGGGGTAGTTCTCGCGACTCTTCAATCATCAGCTTCACACCGTCAAGCCCGAAGACGTTGCCTATCTCGTGGGGGTCTATGAAGCATGTTGTGGTGCCGTGGGGAAGAACTATCCGGGCGAACTGGGTGACTGTGACCATGCTGCTCTCGATGTGGACATGGGGGTCGAGTAGGCCGGGAACGACATATCTTCCCCCCACATCGTGAACCACTGTGTCTGGGCCAATACATGGCCCGGCATCACCGACTAGGACAACCCTGTCAAACCTCACCGCCACATCCACACCCTCCAAAAGCTCCCTAGTATGCACGTTTACGAAGAGGCAGTTCCTGAGAACCAGGTCCGCCTTCTCCTGGCCGAGAGTCGTCCTCACAAGGCTCTTGGTGATCTCGTAAAGCTTTGTCGCCATATCGCCGTTCTGGAGGGCTCCCCTTTTTATATTTCTTTCCCCTATACAGCAAATCTTATATCAGTTACCACACCATATAATGGAGGGAGAGGATGTCCAACGCGGGGGTCGTCGCCGACCTCCACAGGGAGAGGTATGGGAAGAAGGCTGAGGATGTCATATATACTGAGGAGGTCTGCCCGCTCTGCAACACCCGTGTTGACGAGTTCGGATACTGCGCCTGCGGAGGACAGGCGGACTAGAATAGGGTTTTAAGGTCCGACTTCTGGGGAAGGGTAAGGTGAGGGGAGATACCAGCCAAGGGTAAGATTATCTGGGTTGCGGGTCCAGCTGTTAGAGCTGACGGTATGATGGGCGCCAAAATGTATGAGACCGTCTACGTGGGTGAGGAGAAGCTGATAGGTGAGATAATCAAACTCACCGGCGACGTGGCCTTCATCCAGGTATATGAGAATACCAGCGGTTTAAGACCTGGCGAGCCTGTGACAGCGACTGGCCGTCCTCTCTCGGTGGTCTTAGGCCCGGGGCTACTGGGCAGCGTCTACGACGGGGTCCAGAGACCCCTCAACAGGCTCGGCGAGATAAGCGGCGGCTTCATCAGGCGTGGGATACAGGTAGACCCTCTCGACAGAGGGAGGAGATGGCGTTTCATACCCTCGGCCAAGAAAGGGTCTGAGGTTGGCCCCGGCGATGTTCTGGGTGTTGTGCCGGAGACGCCGCTGGTGGAGACTAAGATTATGGTCCCGCCCGACATCCATCCAGGCAAGCTGTTGGAGATAGCCCCTGAGGGTGAGTATACCGTTGACGACCGAGTGGCTGTCATCGAGACGAGGTCGGGCAGGGTGGAGGTGGGCCTCTCACACATATGGCCGGTCAGGAGGGGGAGGCCCTTCAAGTCAAGGCTGAACCCCGAGGTCCCGCTCACTACGGGGCAGAGGGTCCTAGACACCTTCTTCCCCATGTCTAAGGGCGGCACAGCATGCATCCCAGGAGCCTTCGGGACAGGAAAGACCGTAACCCTCCACCAGCTCGCCAAATGGAGCGATGCAAAGGTCATCTTCCATATCGGATGCGGTGAGAGGGGTAACGAGGAGTCTGAGGTCCTGACCGAGTTCCCACATCTGGTTGACCCGTATTCTGGCAGGCCGCTTATGGAGAGGACCGTACTGGTGGCCAACACCAGCAACATGCCTGTAGCCGCTAGGGAGGCCAGTATATACACCGGGGGCACCATGGCTGAGTATTTCCGTGACATGGGATACGATGTTTTGCTGGTGGCCGACTCGACCAGCAGGTGGGCTGAGGCTTTGAGGGAGATAAGTGGGAGGCTGGAGGAGATGCCGGCGGAGGAGGGGTACCCCAGCTACCTGGCCAGCAGGCTTGCCGAGTTCTATGAGAGGGCTGGAAGAGTTGTCACCCTAGGAAACCCGGAGAGGGTGGGAAGCGTAACCTTGGTAGGTGCGGTAAGCCCGCCTGGGGGTGACTTTACAGAGCCTGTCACCACACACACCATGCGCTTCATCAGAACCTTCTGGGCTCTCGACGCAAACCTTGCCTACACTAGGCACTACCCGGCAATCAACTGGATAAACTCCTACTCGGCATACGTGGAGACGGTGGCCAAGTGGTGGCATGAAAACGTAAGCCCTGAATGGGCTTCCCTGAGGGCTGAGGCCTATGGACTCCTGCAGAGGGAGGCGGACCTCCTCGAGCTGGTCAGACTCCTCGGGCCAGAGGCCCTGCCCGACGAGGAGAAGCTCATCCTCGATGTGGCCAGGATGATTAGGGAGGGGTTCCTCCAGCAGAGCGCCTACGACGAGGTGGATGCCTACTGCCCACCCAAGAAACAGGTTAAGCTCCTCAGCCTCTTCGTCCTATTCCATAAGCTGGCGAGGGAGGCTCTAGCCCGTGGTGTGCCGTTGAAGGATATCCGCTCCCTACCCGTCATACCCAAGATAATCAGGGCGAAGTATGAGATAAGGAACGACGCCCTCGAGGAGCTGGATAGGCTGGCTCAGACTGTTCGGGAGGCTTTCGAACATCTTGAGCTGGCTCCCCAGATTTCGGGGTGAGGAAGATGGCTGTGGAGCGTGGAGTAGAGTATACATCGATAACAGAGGTTAAAGGCCCTCTCATGGTGGTGGGAGGCGTCTCAGGCGTCTCCTACGACGAGCTGGTGGAGGTTGAGACGAGCTCCGGTGAGAGGAGGCTGGGGAGGGTGATTGAGGTGGGTGAGGGAAGGGCTGTGGTGCAGATATTCGAGGGCACCCAGGGCTTGGGCATAGAGGGGACGAGGGCCAGATTCCTGGGGAGAACCCTTCAGATCGGGGTCTCCACCGATATGCTGGGGAGGATCTTCGACGGCCTAGGACGGCCGCTGGACGGCCTCCCAGAGCCTGTGGCCGAAGAGGAGAGGGATGTCAACGGAGAACCCATCAACCCCGAGAGGAGGGACTACCCGTCAGACTTCATCCAGACCGGTATATCAGCCATAGACGGGATGAACAGCCTAGTCAGGGGGCAGAAGCTCCCCATCTTCTCCGGTGCAGGCCTACCCCACAACATGCTGGCCGCCCAGATAGCTAGGCAGGCCACTGTGCCGGGTAAGGAGGAGGAGTTCGCCGTCATCTTTGCGGCTGTGGGGGTCCAGAACGATGAGGCACGATTCTTCAGACAGAGCCTTGAGGAGAGCGGGGCCATCATCAGGAGCGCCCTCTTCCTCAACCTGGCCGACGACCCAGCCATAGAGAGGATAGTGACACCTCGGATAGCCCTCACACTCGCCGAATACCTGGCCTTCCAGCAGGGATACCACGTCCTGGTGATAATCACTGATATGACCAACTATGCCGAGGCGTTGAGGGAGATAAGCGCTGCCAGGGAGGAGGTCCCAGGTCGGAAGGGATATCCAGGCTACATGTATACGGACCTCGCATCCATCTACGAGAGGGCTGGCCGCATACGTGGCTTGAAGGGTAGCCTCACCCAGATGCCCATCCTCAGCATGCCCAGCGACGATATCACCCACCCCATACCCGACCTGACAGGCTACATCACCGAGGGCCAGATAGTCCTCTCCAGGGACCTCTACAGGAAGGGCATCTATCCGCCGGTGAACGTGTTGATGAGCCTCAGCAGGCTTATGGGGCCGGGAATCATATCGCAGAAGAGGACGAGGCCAGACCATGGAGACGTCAGCAACCAGCTCTACGCCTCCTACTCTAGGGCCGTCCAGCTCCGCTCCCTAGCGGAGATTGTGGGGAGGTCCGGACTCTCGGAGACAGACCTCAAATACCTCGAGTTCGGAGACCTCTTCGAGCAGAGGTTCCTTAAGCAGCAGTATACCGAGAACAGAACCCTTGACAGGACCCTTGAGATTGCGTGGGACATACTATCCACACTCCCTGAGGCTGAGCTGACCAAGATTAAGGAGGAGCATATCAGGAAATATTACAGGCCCAAAGTCTGAGCCGGCGACCCAGTTGGTTAACCGCTGGACTGTGCTAACCTGGCTATTCGCAGGCAGGATTATCTATACAATCAACTGGGTGGCCATATCGCCAGCCCTACCCCTCATAGCTAGAGACCTCAACCTCCAGCTTACAGACCTGGGGCTGATAGGAACATCCTTCCTCATAGGCATAGGCCTTTTCCAGATACCTTCAGGGGTTCTAGCCGCCAAGATGGGTGCGAGACGGGTCTCGCTAGCCGGGTTAGGCCTCTCCTCCCTCTTCTCAGCCCTCTCAGCTGTCGCACCAAGCTTCGAGCTTTTACTCGCCACGAGGTTTGCAGCCGGAGCTTTTATGGCCCTCTTCTTCGGCCCCGGCATAAGCCTCTTCTCACCCCTCTTCGGCCAGAGGGAGAGGGGGCTTGCCCTAGGTATCTATAACATGGGCTTCCACGTGGGCAGCCTTATGGCCTTGGGTGGCTGGTCCCAAGTCATAGACTCGGTGGGCTGGCGTACCGCAGTGCTGATACCAGGCCTTTTGGGCGTTGCTATAACAGCGCCTACAGCCTTCACCACTAGGGGTCTGGGGGAGGCTAGGGATGAAGGCCCTTACCTGCCGAAGGTTAGGTTCATACTCGGGGATAGGGACATATGGCTCCTAGCTATAGCCCTGACAATAAGCGGTGGAACATGGTATGCTGTAACACAGTTCGGCGTCCTATATCTCACCTCGGAGTCAGGCCTCACCATAGGGGCGGCCGGGCTACTTGTGGCTTTGATGTCTCTCGGGAGCGTTCTAGGCTCACCCCTCTCCGGGAAGCTCTACGATATCTCCAAGTCGAAGGTTCACCTCCTAATGGCTGTGGACCTAGGCCTGGCACTCGGCCTCGGCGCTCTGGTGGTGAGGCATGTCATCATCTTCGGAGCCTCCATGTTCCTCCTCGGCCTCCTCTACACATCCTCCTTCACCATAGCCTACCTACTCCCCATGCAGTACAGACACATAGACGGCAGGTACACAGCTCTAGCCATAGGTATGATAAACGGTGTCCAGCTCCTGGGAGGAGCAGTATTCCCACCCCTCTTCGCAGTCATGGTCCATCTGATGGGGTACACCTTTTCATGGGGTGTTATGGGTTTGATGGCTTTGGCCGCCCTACCATTCATCTACAGGCTTAGGGAGCCCTAATCTACACCACTGGGAAGTGGTTAAAAACATATATGGGGGGCTCGAGCCAGTAATTCCATGGTAAACGCAGATGAGGTGAGGGAGGTCCTAGACGGCGCCCTCGTATCGGTCCTCTCCTACGATGATGGCTCCGGCGGCGTCAGCTCCCACCCCATGCTGCCCCTCTACAACCCCGAGAATAAGAAGCTCTACTTCACATCCAGCATACTCTTCAGCAGGAAGATTCAGAAGATAAAGCGGAACCCAAAAGTTTCAGTCATCTTTACAGGGAGGAACTTCATCAGGGCGTCCAAATACCATGTTGTCCTGGTGAGGGGGGACGCCAAGATCTATGAGAAGGACCTGCACGAGGGGTGGGAGTGGCTTCTAAGCCTATGGCGTAAGAAGGAGCCGTATATTGATGCTTTTCTCAAGCAGAGGATAGCGCTCCCCCTCTTCTGGGAGCGGGCGGTCATCGAGGTTACTCCTGCTGAGACCCTGGTCTGGGAGGGCGGCGATACATCGAGGGAGCCTGTGAAGGTGATGCTATGACCTCTCTGGAGGAGATAAAGAGCTTCAGCGAATGCATCGTCTCCTTCATGGGCCCGGACGGATACCCCTACAGCTACCCCACAAACTTCACAGTGGAAGACGGCGAGATATATGTTGGGAAGTCATCCCTCACACCAAGGGATGGAAGGGTAACGCTAACCTTCAACCACATAACCCCACTCCCCTCCGGCGGATACACCGACAGGCGATATGTGACGGTGAAGGGTGTGGCCTCGGATGCCGGTGGAAGGCTAAGGGTTGCCGTTGAAAAAATATATGGATGGGATGAGAAGAAGACACCCTTCCCAGAATACTGTGAGATTTCCGTACCCCAGTCCCGTAGATATGTGGAGGAGCTGGTGAAGACTTACGGCCCGAAGGCTAGGCCGAAGATGTCCATCCCATCGCTCCTCTTCAGGTCCACACGTTTCCCCTTCCTAGTAGCCACAGCAACACCAGTCCTGATAGCTAACATGCTGGCATTATACGCGGGAAGGTTCGACCCCACACTGTTTCTGCTCACCCTAGTAGGGGCCAGCCTAATCCATCTAGGCCTCAACATGAGCAACGACTACTTCGACACCAAGCTCGGAGCCGACAACATCAACAGGACGCCGACACCCTTCAGCGGAGGCTCCCGCGTCCTGCAGTACGGCCTGCTGACTCCGTCGGCGGTGGCGGGACTGTTCACACTTTTCTACATCGCCGGAGGCCTGATAGGCATCTATCTCGCAGTACTCCGGGGCCCGATACCCATCCTCTCCATTCTGGCAGCGGGTGTTCTGATAAGCATCCTTTACACGGCTCCGCCGGTCAAGCTGGCCTACAGGGGTCTCGGAGAGATAGCTGTGGCTGTGGGATTTGGGCCTGTAATAGTGTTGGGCAGCTACTATGTCCAGACTCAGGAGCTGACCCTTTCAGCCCTCCTGGCCTCGATACCGATAGGGATATTCATAGCCCTAATTCTCTACATCAACCAGATCCCCGACGCACCCTACGACCTTGCGGCTGGTAAGAGGACACTTGTCACGAGGCTTAGCAGGGAGGGTGTGATCAACCTCTACAAGGCCCTACTTGCAGTCTCATACCTCTTCATAGCCATACCCGCAGCGGCAGGGCTCGCCCCACCCACAGCAGCCATAGCTCTGGCCACAATACCTATGGCAGCCAAGACCGTGAGGATGGTTAGGGAGAACTACGGCAACCCCTACATGATGATACCCGCCATGGGAGCCAACATAAGACTCGCCACATGGACAGGCCTTCTCCACGCCCTAGGTTTCACCCTCGGAGCCCTCGCAAGAATCGTCGCCGCATAAAGCTATAAAGGAGGCGATGGAAGGTAGTCCATGGCTAATAGGGGAAAGCCGGCATATGTTGGGAAGATGGCTGGGAGGCATTTCCTCAACACCAACGACTTCAGCCAGAGGGAGATCAGCGACATATTGAGGGCTGCCAGGGATTTGAGGGAGAAGTTCAGGAGGGGGAGGCCCACCAACTACCTACCAGGCAAAACCCTCTTCATGCTCTTCTACAACAGGTCCCTGAGGACTCGGAACTCCTTCGAAGCGGGAATATACCAGCTGGGGGGCCACGCCCATTTCCTCAGCCCCTCCGACGTATACACACCAACCCTCCCCGAGGATATGATACCCTACCAGACAGAGTCCATCGCCGATGTCTCAAGGGTGTTGTCGAGATATGGGGATGCGGTAGCCATCAGAATCTATGGTGACGCAGCCAAATGGCATATAGGACGTGGCCACAAGGTGATTAGGGAGTTCGCCAGATGGAGCAGCATACCGGTCTTAAACATGGAGGACGATATCTACCACCCATTCCAGGCCCTGGCCGACATGATGGCGATAACCGATGTGGCTCCCAAGCCGCAGGGAAAGAAGTTCGTGGTATCCTACGCATATTCGGGGGGGCTAAAGCCCCTGGCGGTCCCTCAGAGCTGCATCCTGATAGGAACCCAGTTTGGCATGGATGTGGTCCTTGCCCATCCACCAGGTTTCGAGCTGGAGGACCATGTGATAGAGGCCTGCCGTAGAAACGTAGAGCAATACGGCGGGAGCTTCACCATAACCAACAATATGAGGGAGGCCTTCGAGGGGGCCGACTTTGTCTATCCGAAGGCATGGTCGCCTAAGAAATTCTTCCCACCATACAACAGCGCAGTGGACAAGGAGGGTGCGGCCAGATATCAGGACGGCTTCAAGGACTGGATATGCACCCCGGAGCTGATGGACCTGACGAATAGGGGGAGATACATGCACTGCGGGCCGGCTGACAGGGGTCAGGAGGTGGTGGATGAAGTGATCGACAACGATAGGTACTCCCTCTATTTCCAGCAGGCTGAGAACAGGCTCCACGTTCAGAAGGCCGTTATGTCCATGGTTATGGTCCGAGGAAGATGAAGGTGGCCGACGACATTCTGGAGTGTGTGGGCAACACCCCCATAGTCAAGCTCTCACGAATCACCGAGGCTGAAGGGGTGGATGTCGAGATACTGGCCAAGCTGGAGTTCTACAACCCCTCGGGAAGCCTGAAAGACAGGATATACAGGGAGATGATATCCAAGGCGATAGAGAGGGGTGAGCTGAGGGATGGGATGGAGATATTGGAGGTCTCCACAGGGAACGCTGGAATAGCCTGCAGCTTTGTGGGAACTCACCTAGGCTACAGGGTCACGATAGTGATGCCTGAGGGGATGAGTGAAGAGAGAAAACAGCTCATCAAAGCCTTTGGCGGCAGCCTCATATTCACCCCCGGCGGTGAGAGCGACGTCGACCTAAGCCTCAAGAAGGCCGAATCCATGATCCGGTCAAACCCGGGTAGATACTGGTTCCCCAACCAGTTCACCAACCCCGACAACATACAGGCCCACATCAAAACCACGGGGCCGGAGCTATGGGAGCAGACAGGTGGGAGGCTGGACTGCTTCGTCATGTCCCAGGGCTCGGGTGGGACAGTATCAGGGGCTGGGAGATTTCTAAAGGACAAGTCATCCAGCATTAAGGTCTACACGGTGGAGCCCAGCGAGGCGGCTGTTATCTCCGATGGTAGGTGGGGCTCCCACAGGATAGAGGGGATAGGTGACGGCTTCATACCCCGCAACCTAGACCTCAGCGTCTTGGACGGCGTGGTCACGGTCTCCTCGGATGAGGCTGTGGAGATGACCAGGCGTCTAGCCCGTCTCGAAGGCGTCTTCTGCGGTATATCGTCGGGCTGTAACGTGGCCGCAGCCCTAAAGATAGCTAGGAAGAAGCCTGAGATTAGGAGGATAGTTACCGTGATATGTGACTCGGGCAACCGATACCTGTCTACGAAGGTCTTCGGCCCGGGGAAGAAGTCCCCAATACCTGAGAGGGAGCACCCCTTAGACGAATACACCAGGTCTGTAAGGGAGAGATATCTCGCCAAGCTGGAGATAATACGCTAAACCAGTGGGCGTAGCACCTATCCATCTAGGTGAGACGGAGCCAGTAGCTCTATCGTTTTCCGTATAGCCGTGGGATAGTCCCGGCTACCCCTCATGTATGGGTAGAGGATTGGGAGGGATATACCTAGCTCCCTGTACTCAGCTATCTTTTCGGCGCATCGGGCAGGCCTCCCGTATACGGCCAGCTCGTCGACCATCCAATCGGGAACCTTCTCGGCCGCAGCCTCTATCCCTAAAACTGCGGCCCCCTGAACCTCCTCAACCTCCTTCCCGAAGCCCATTCTTCTGAAGTGCTCGGCATATCTGGGGATGGATGCGTAGCTGGCTATCATAAGCCTGGCAAGTCTAAACGCCTCCTCAGAGTTGTCGGAGACGATAGTCATTAGATAACATGCCACATCCATACTCCCCCGCACCTCCCTGACAATTTTGACCGCCCTCTCGAGGTAGTTCTTGGTGAATAGGTGGAATACCACGCCGTCACCTATCCCGGCTGCCAGACGTATAGCCTTAGGCCCTAGGGCGGCCACATATATCGGGATAGATGTGTTGGGGCCTGCGAGGGCCAGCCTGAACGATGTCTCCGAGCGGAGAACCCTACCCTTGAAGTTTACAGCTCCGCCGTCTAGGGCCTGCCGTATGAAGG
Organism: archaeon HR01; assembly: GCA_002898355.1. Lineage (GTDB taxonomy): Archaea > Thermoproteota > Nitrososphaeria_A > Caldarchaeales > Caldarchaeaceae > HRBIN01. The sequence goes on from BEHD01000017.1 coordinate 32,443, forward strand.
CAACTGTCTCCTCAAGTCTCCGTAGGGGAGTGTCGCCACTAGGCCCGCCTACAAGGCCCACATGCCTAATACCAGAGCCGATTCCCAATATGAAACGGCCTCTGGAAAGCGAGGACAAAGTTAGAGCAGCCATACCTATCACGGTAGGCATTCTGGAGTAGGCATTAACCACGCCTGAGCATATCTTTATCCGCTCGGTCTTCAAGGCGAGGGCTGCTGCAACCACCAACGCATCAGCCTCCTGAGCCTCTACTATCCATATACTATGGAAGCCTGACTCCTCAGCCAGTCTAGCAAGGCCTAGAAGTTGGGATGGGTCTCCCATAGGCCTGAAGACTATGCCTAAACGCATAGAATGCCTATGCGGGAGGGGTATTAAAAGCCAGCTCGTCGACCATCCAATCAGGAAACCCCGCTATGATAGGGTTTATCATCAGGGGTGAAGTTGTCTGGCCATGTTTGTTGAGAAGATGGCTTGCTCGAGGTGTGGCGAGGTTTACTCTGTAGGTGAAAATCCTTTGATGTGTAGGAGGGGAGATCTCGGACGTTTAGACATTTTCTATGACTACGACTCCGTGGGTAAGAGCTTCGACCGTGAAGTCCTGTCCAAGAGGCCGCCTGACGGGGTTTGGCGTTTCTGGGAGCTCATGCCTGCCAGTAAGGAGCATGCAGCACATCTGATGGAGGGGGGTACTCCCCTAATCAGGGCTGACAGGCTGGGTGGGAGGCTGGGGATGCGCAGCCTCTTCCTCAAAGATGAGACACGGAACCCCACATCCTCTTTCAAGGACCGGGCTATGGCCGTGGGTGTCGCCAAGGCTGTGGAGATGGGTGTATCTGCCACAGTAACCGCATCCAGCGGGAACGCCGCCGCATCCTTGGCGGCTTACTCGGCCAGCTCTGGGCTGGACTGCTATGCGTTCGTATCTGAGGATATTGCTAGGGGTAAGGTGGCGCAGCTCTCCCTCTATGGTGCTAGACTCTTCCGGGTGCGGCAGGTGGCCGAGGGCCGTGACCCCACTGTGGAGATGATGCTGGAGACTATGAAGAGGCTTGGCTGGTATCCATGTCCGAGCTTCGGGCCCTTCAACCCATACCAGCTGGAGGGGCTTAAGACCATCGCATACGAGGTGGTGGAGCAGATGGGATGGAGAAGCCCTGACTTTATCCTGATACCCACAGGCTCGGGATGCCTGGCCGCAGGGGTCTGGAAAGGGTTGAGGGACCTCTACACCCTAGGACTCATCGCGGACTATCCAGGCATCGTACCGGTCCAGCCCGAAGGTAACCAGGCCCTGGTGAGGGCTTTACGGGATGGTAGAAGCTTCAAAGAGGTGGTTCCAGAGAGATGGCCCCACTCCATAGCCTCGGGGCTCCTAGACCCATATCCGTGGGATGGTGACGCGGTTATGGAGGGTGTGAGGACCTCAAAAGGTGCAGGCGTGGCTGTCTCGGATGAAGAGATTCTGGAAGCCGTCAGGGCCTTGGCCTCCTACGAGGGTGTCTTCGCCGAGCCTTCGGGAGCCGCAGGCGTGGCGGGACTCCGTAGGCTTCTCGACGAGGGCTATATCGACAGGTCCGACATGGTGGTTGTGCTTGTCACAGGCTCCGGCCTAAAGGAGGTGGATAAGCTGGCCGGACAGTATCAAGACCCGCCTCTGATAAACCCGGATATATCGGAGCTGTCGAAACATATCAAATTTTAAAATATGGGATATTTTGTTTATGTCTTATGCTGCATGGCGAGCTTATCCTTGTAGCTCTTGGCGGTAACGCTTTGATGCGGAGGGGTGAGAAGGGGACCTATCAGGAGCAGTATAACAACATAGTGGCCACTTCAAAGCATTTGGCCGACATAGTGGAGCAGGGCTATAAGCTTGTGATAACCCATGGAAACGGGCCGCAGGTGGGAGCCACCCTCCTCCGACATGCGGCAGGCCAGAAACTATACGGCATCCCAGCCTTCCCCATGGATGCATGCGGAGCGGAGACCCAGGGCTTTATAGGATACCTGATACAGCAGGGTCTCAGGACGGAGCTGAAGAGGAGGGGTCTCGACAAATATGTGATAACGGTTATCACGAGGGTATTGGTGGATAAAGACGACCCAGCCTTCGAAAACCCAACAAAGCCCGTGGGGCCTTTCTACACTAGGGAGGAGATGGAGAGGATAAGGCAGGAGTACCCCCACTATGTCTTTGTGGAGGATAAGGCTAGGGGTGGGTGGAGAAGGGTTGTGCCATCACCAGACCCCAAACTCATAGCCGAGAGAGTGGCCATCAGGAACTTGGTGGATGCGGGCTTTGTCGTGGTGGCCAGCGGCGGTGGCGGCATACCGATAATTGAGGAGGGCTACGTGGCCAAGGGTGTTGAGGCCGTTATAGACAAGGACCTAGCCGGTGAGAGGCTGGCCGAGCTGATTAAGGCCGACAGATTCATCATCCTGACCGATGTCGAAGGCGCCTACATAAACTTCGGGAAGCCAGGCCAAAAACTGCTGAGGGAGGTCACATCCAGCGAGGCCCGGAGATATCTTGAGAGCGGTGAGTTCGGCCAGGGAAGCATGTATCCCAAGGTTCTGGCATGTATCAGGTTTGTGGAGGCGGGTGGGAAGGAGGCCATAATAGCGGAGCTATCCCAGCTCCACCAAGCTATGAAAGGTGAGGCAGGAACCCACTTCAGGCTAGGCTGAGCCGGCCACGAGAGCCAGTATAGCCGCCCGCACGTAGAGAAGGTTCTCAGCCTGGTCATAGATTACGCTTCTCTCGCTATCCATCACCTCGTCATCGGCCTCCTGACCCCTGAAGACTGGAAGCACGTGGGTGATGACCCCCCTCCTACTCATCAGGTCTACCAGCTGCTGGGTGAGGCGCCAGTCTCTATACCTGTTATGGAGTTCAACCTCCTTCTCTCTCCCAAACCGGTTCAACCCTGTGATGACACATTCATGGCTGGCCCAGCTGCGGGGAAATACGACGTCTGCACCCTCCATGGACGACTTGAGGTCGTGGCTTATGGTGAGGCTTCCACCGCTCTCCTCGGCGTTACGCCTCGCCAGCTCCAGAAGGTTTTCATCCAGCTCAAACCCGGGTGGATGGGCTAGAACCACATCCATCCCATAACGGGTGGCTAGAAGCATCTCATCCTGGACGCTTCCCCAGCTCCTCACCCTGTCGCTGTAGGCCCACATTATAACGTATTTCCTTCCCGAGAGATGGCCTGAGAACTTCTCCCTAAGGGTGTAGAGGTCGGTGATGGCCTGGCTGGGATGGAACATGTCATCGGCCATATTTATGACAGGTATCCTCGCATGCTGTGCATACTCCCTCACGACGGCGTTACCCCGTCCATATACATAGTCGACGGCGGACTCCAGTATGCGTACGCCGAGGGCGTGGCCCATCCTCTCATACATCTTGGCCATATCTTTGACCGACTCACCCTCTGCACCCCTAGTGGTGGCGAAGTCTATGAACTGGGCGTGGCCTCCCAGCAGGGTGGCGGCCGCTTCAAAGCTTGCCCTCGTCCTAGTAGAGGTGTTATAGAAGAGCATGAAGAAGGTCCTGTTACGGAAATACTGTGGCACATCACCGGCATATTTCATCGCCTTGATGCTCCTCGCCAAATCCATGGCCAGCTCTATCTCGTCCATGCTCCAGTCCTGGCTTGAGATGAGGTCCTTCCCTTTCAGCTCGACACCCTTCATACCTGTTCATCCAGCTTGTGGGGGATAATATGTTTTACCGCTCCAACGCCTTCAAAACCCTGTCAGGCCTTAGGGGAAGCTCCCGTATGAAGACCCCAACAGCGTTGGCCACAGCGCCAGCTATGGAGGCGGCGGGAAGAACCACCGGAATCTCACCCATCGCCTTCGCACCGAAGACCCCCATAGGCCCAGGAGACTCCACTATGATACTCTCTATCTGACGGGGTGCCTCGGCCGTTGTGGGGATGACATATGTCTGGAGGTTGGGGTTGAGTAGGTAGCCATCCCTGTGAATTATCTCCTCCATGATGGCGTAGCCCAGTCCCATAATACTTCCAGACTCGTAGGTGGATAGTAATCCAAGGGGGTTTATAGCCCTCCCCACATCGTAGGCCGCAGTCATCTTATCCACACGTACAACACCCGTCTCCGTATCCACCTCCACCTCAGCCACCAAGGCTCCGAAGGTATACTGGTTGTAGGGTGAGCCCTGACCCGTTTCTGGGTCCCATCGTGTGGGTGGGGCGATATAGTAACCCACTGCCTTGAGCTCAACACCGATCTTATAGCATTCGGCTACAGCATCCTTCCACCCCAGATACTTCCCGGGGTTATCTCTAGCGTATATCCTGGATTCTCGGAACTCGAGGCCTGAAGCCGGAACACCCAACATCTCGGAGGCTACCGAGGCTATAGCGTGTCTTATCTTCACGGCGGCGTCGAATGCAGCCCTACCCCCTATCGGTGTTGTTCTTGATGCAACGGTGGGCCCTGAGTTGGGGATTGCCAGGGTGTCAGGCCTCTCAAGCCTTATGCTGCTGGGTGGGACGCCTAGGGTTTCAGCCGCAACTATAACTAGGGATGTGATGGCTCCTGTCCCGAACTCGGTGAGGCCTGTCTGTAAAACCACAGAGCCATCCCTCTCAACCCTCACCAAGACAGTGGCGAAGTCATCGCCTTCAGGTCCTAGGGTGTTGCCATGATATAGCAGGGCCAGTCCTATGCCTCTCCTGACCACTCCATCCCCCATCTTCTTGTATTGGAGATATTTCCGCTCATAGTCGGAAGCTTCCAAAGCCCTCATAAGGCATAGCTCTAGGCCTGGGTCCTCAATCTTCTGGCCTGTGGCGGTGAGGCTCCCGACCCTCAGCATGTTCCTCCATCTTATCTCTAGGGGTGTTAAGCCCAGCTCCTCCGCCAGCTCATTCATCATCATCTCTGCGGCGAAGTGGGATTGGGGCGCCCCGAAACCTCTGGTGGAGCCCGCCATCGTGTTGTTGGTTAGGACACAGTATCCATCGGCCCAGACGTTCGGCACCTCATAAGGACCGGTACAGTGGAAAGTGGCCCTTCCTATTACCAAGTGGCCCTTAGAGATGTAGGCCCCAGTATCCTCCACAAGTAAAGCCTTCCAAGCCAGAAGCCTTCCGCTTTTGTCCACACCAACCCTATGGGTTATCGTGAAGGGATGCCTCTTACACTGCACCGTCATGGCCTCAGACCTTGTGAAAGCAGCTAAAGCCGGCCTACCGGTCTTGAAAGTGGCTAGGCATGCGTATGCGGCCACGTCTATAGGTGTCTCATCCGATTTGGGTCCGAAGCCGCCACCCGTGGCAGCCTGGACAATTCTTAGCCGGCTCTTCTCAACCCCCAAGATGGACACCACCTTGTTATAGACGTCGAAGGGGTTCTGCATGGTGGATATGCAGTTGAGGACTCCGTCCTCACCCCAGAAGGAGTATGCCACCTCAACCTCTAGCGGGAGCCCGTCTATGGCCTGGGTCTTGTAGGTCCTCTCCAAGACTACGTGGGAGTGTCTAAACCCATCCGCTACATCTCCCTTCCTTATCTTGAAATGTGTGACTACGTTGTCACGGTCTTCCTGGACCCTTGGTGAGTCCGGATTCATGGCTTCGAAGGGTGAGGTGACGGCGGGGAGGGGTTCGTAGTCCACCAAAACCCTGTCAGCCGCATCCACCGTCTTCTCATAATCCTCGCCCGCCACCAAGGCCACAGCCTCGCCGATATGCCTTACCTTGTTAATGGCTAGGAGCGGTCTATCAGGTATTAGGGAGCCGGCATCATTCACACCCGGGATATCCCTATGGGTGAAAACAGCCCTTACAGAGCTCACCTGAAGGGCTTCGGAGACATCTAGGGACTTTATCCTGGCATGGGGATACCTAGACCTCACAGCCACAACGTAGAGGGGCCTGCCGGTGACGAGGTCTGCAGTATATATTGGCCTGCCCAAGACAGCGTCCAAGGCGTCAACCCTGGCCACCTTCCTACCCACTATGAAGAAGTCCCTCGTCTCTTCAATCTCCCTAAACCTTCTCAGAATCTCCTCGCTCATCCCTCCCAGCCACCTTCAAAGCCTCCTCGAACCTTAAGTAGCTTCCACATCTACATAAAACGCTGCGCAAGGCTCTCCTCACCTCCTCCGAGGAAGGATTCCTCTTCCCCACCTGAAGGCTATAGGAGACTAGGAGAGCCGCAGGTATGCAGTAGCCGCACTGGGACGCACCCACATCTATAAAGGCTTGCTGTAGTGGGTGGAGCTCCTTCTCACCACCCAAGCCCTCCACTGTTAGAATCTCCGAGCCGTCGGACCTGGCGGCCAGAACAAGGCAAGAGTTGACAGGCCTTCCATCCATTAACACTATGCAGAGGCCGCAATCTCCCACACCACATCCCATCTTAACACTCTTAAAGCCCAACACATCCCTCAAAACCTCCAGAAGCCTATCGTTATCCCTGACCTCTATGTTGTACAGCCGGCCGTTAACCCTGAGAGAGATACTCTTCACCGTGGAAGCGCCCTCCTCAGCTGATCCAGCATCCTCCTTACGAGAACCCCGGCCACCCTCCTTCTATACCATGCGGGTGCTGTCAGGTCATCCACGGGGTCTATCTCCTTCTCCACAGTTTTTCCCACCAGCTCCAAGTTATCATGATCCAATCCACCATCCTCCACAGCCTCCTCAGCCGCCCTCACCCGGCCTGGAACCCCACCCCTACAGTGGGATGTGGCGACACGGCATAAAAGTCCGCCGCCATCACCACGGCCCAGCGAAACAGCCGCAGAAACAAGAGGCGTGTAGGAGACACCTAAAGCAATCTTCTGAAAAGAAGAAAAAACCTTTGAGGGGTTTAGGAAGGCTATCTCCTCTATGATGTGGCGGCCACTATCTTCTCTAAGGTAGCTTTCCAGAGAGACCTCCCTAACGGATGAGGCTGTCCTAAGCTTAAGAACCGCATCATGGACCAGCATTATCAGGATAAGATCTTCGGAGCTATGCCTCAAGGCTATGCTGCCTCCCAGCGTCGCCAAATTGGCTATCGACGGTGACGTATAGCTATCTCCGAAATCCTTGAAGGCTCTTGAGACGGGGGCAAACCTCTCAGCCAGTTCCCAATGTTTGATGATTGGCCCCGCCCTTACCAGATCGCCTGATTTCTCAAGCTTTCTCAGCGCATCCAGCTTGGAGATGTCGATAAGCTTGGAAGGCCTGATCCTCCTGTCAATAATTGAGCTTATTATGTAGACGCCTCCGGCTATGATGGGTGCGTCGGGGTTCTCCACCATCAACGATACCGCCTCGTCCAAGGTCTTAGGCGTGAGGAGAGTTATTGAAGGGAGCTGGAGCAGCCCTATCGTGTTGGAGACCACAGACGTCACCTCTGCAGGCTGAGAGGCTCCACTGCCTCAGCAGGGCTCTCGCCTAGTCTTTCCCAGAGCCTTTCAATAGTCTTACGGACTTTGGAGGATGCCTCCTCCACGTCAAGCCTTGTCAGCCTACGGTTTTCCATGACGACCTCACCATCCACGACCACCGTCCTAACATCCCCGCCCTTTAAGCCGTTTACGATGTAGCCGTAAACCGAGCCTGAGAAGGGTGTGGCGTAAACCTCGGGCCTCACCACGATGATGTCAGCCCTCTTACCTACCTCCAGCGAGCCTAGATCATGAAGCCCATATGCCTTTGCAGCGTTCACCGTAGCCATCTCCACAACCGTCTGGGGCTGGATGGCTGCAGGATCTCTTCCACTCAACCTGTGAAGGAGAAAACAAGACCTCATATTCTCAAACATGTCGAAGACATAGCCGTCGTTTCCCAGACAGACATTCACACCCTTCGCCATCATATGCTTTAGGGGCATCACACCAACTGCGTTTAGCATATTGCTCATGGGGTTGTGGGCCACGTGGGCGCCAGTCCCAGAGAGGATATCCACCTCATCTAAGGTGAGGTGTACGCAGTGGGCTAGAACCGCCCTACCGCTGAGCAGCCCCGCCATACGCAGCCTCTCCACAGACCTCACACCATATCTCTCAATGTTGTGGTATTGGTCGTTGGGCCCCTCAGCAACATGTATAGTGATTGGGCACGAAAACTTCTCAGCAGCCTCCACACCCCTCCCGATGAGTTCGTCGGATATGGTGAATGATGCGTGGAGGCTTATCATCCCCCTTACACGTCCCTCACCCCCTTTTTTTAGGAATCTGATATTCTCCTCAAGACCCCGCCTCCCCTCCTCCACGCTCCTCCTCTCTGTGGCCTCGAAGGATATTACGCCTCTGATTCCGACCTCATTTACTGCGGCTGCGATGCTGTCTAGGGAGCCCTCAGGCCTCGGAGGCGCTGAGTAGGTGTCGGCGAATGTGGTGGTTCCGGAGAGGGCGAACTCCATGGCGGCTGCTAGGGCTGTGGCGTATGCATCCTCGTTGGTTAAAACTTCGTCGAGGGGCCACCAGATTCTCTGGAGGTTCTGGAGGAAGTCCGTCGGCTTCCTGATTTTAAGGGCTGCACCCCGCAGGGCCATACCGTAGAGGTGGGTATGGCCGCAGATGAGGCCTGGCATGATTACCCCACCTAACGCGTCAACAACTTTGTCCGCCTTTACCCCCCGGCCGTCAGTCCCCACATCGGCTATCCGCCCATCCTCCACGTATACATAGCCAGGCCTCAAAACCCTTCTCTCAGGGTCCATCGTAACTACAGTCCCACCCCTAACCAGGAGAGTCTCCGCCGCCAACCTAAGCACCTGATATCTTCTCGATTACGTATTCTACGTTGCCGCTGAGGGGTAGTAGTAGGGGCGCGGTACAGCCGTGGGCGGCGTACTCATTCACCTTCTTCACCACATCGTCCACTGTGCCGGAGGCTGTGATGAGCTGTACAACCGAGTCGGGGACAATCTCGGCTGCTTTCTCGATACCTCCAGGTTTAGCGGGCCAGCCACCCATGATTCTCTGCACCTCATCGATAAGGTCCTGGCTCACACCGCTCGCCTTCATAATGTGGGGCTGCTGGCCCAGAGTCATCGTGACATGTTTCTTGGCCAGCTGGATGGCCCTGTCCGCGTCCTCATCCATGGAACATGCTATGAGCTGCGGCCTGTCTATATCTTCAAGACGCCTGCCTGATATGCTGGCTCCTTTCCTGATATGCTCCAAGGCCTTATCGTTATACGTGGGTGAGACGAGGTAGTTGAGGAGGACACCGTCAGCTATCTCACCTGCGAGCTCCATCATCTTGAACCCTGTGGCTCCTATGTAGATGGGGATGTTTCTCGGCCTCTCGCCGGCACCGTGTAAAACATCCAGCCTCACACCCCGCATCTTCACAAACTCACCCTCAAAGTTCACGGTCTCCATCCGGAATAGTCTCCTGATCACCTCCACATACTCCCGCATACATTTTATCGGGTTCCTCCTCTCAACACCCACCTTCCACGCGAGAGGGTCCCACCAAGCTCCAAGCCCCAGCATAACCCTGCCATTCGAGAGCTCGTCAAGAGTGGCGAAAGTCTGCGCTATGAGGGCTGCGTTCCTAGTCCACGTGTTGATAACGCCAGCACCCACCTTCAGCCTTGAGGTCACCGTGGCGATGGCGGTTACCGGTGTAAGGGCATCCCTCGCAAGCCTAGACTCCGCAACCCAGGCAGACTCGAACCCCTTCTCCTCACCAAACCTGGCATAACGAACCATCTCCCTAACATGCATATCCTGAAGATAAAGACCCAAACGCCTGCGCCAAGACATCAAGAGTAGAACTCACCCTCATATAAAAAATTTTAGAGACACGGGCTAAGCCCAATCCACACCCCACAGCACAGGCCCAGGCGTTGGAAAAGGCGGTAGGAGGTGATCCGGCCACACGTTCCCGTGCGGCCACCTTGTTACGACTTCTGCCTCCTCACCGGGACCGGGCTCGAACCCGCCAACGAGACGGGCCCTCGCCCAGTCCCAGCTCGGATGCAGCGACGGGCAGTGTGTGCAAGGAGCGGGGACGTATTCACCGCCCGGTGGTAACGGGCGGTTACTAGGGATTCCGCGTTCACGAGGGCGAGTTGCAACCCTCGATCCCTACTGAGGTGGGGTTTAGGGATTGGCTTCCCCTTTCGGGGTCGCAGCCCACTGTCCCCACCATTGAACGTCGCGTGCGGCCCGGGGGATTCGGGGCATACTGACCTGCCGTAGCCCGCTCCTTCCTCCCCGTTTCCGGGGCAGTCCCTCCAGAGTGCTCGGCGCCTTTCGGCCCGGTCGCAACTGGAGGCGCGGGTCTCGTCCGTTGCCTGAATTAACAGGACACCTCACGGCACGCACTGGCGACGGCCATGCACCTCCTCTCAGCTCGTCCGGCAAGGCCTTTAACCTGGCCATCATCCTGCTGTCGCCCCCGGTAAGGTTTCCGGCGTTGACTCCAATTAAGCCGCAACGTCCACCCCTTGTGGTGCTCCCCCGCCAATTC
>BEHD01000018.1 GCA_002898355.1 archaeon HR01
ACTGGCCATACCTCTCACCTAGTTCTTCAAAATATCTAACAAGATTTGGTAATGAGGCTCTGTACTCACCTCGTCTAACTTGTTCTATAATGCCTTCTTCACGTAGATCAGATATTCTAGCAGCTATTAATTTCTCATTATGGATGTCCGTAGCCTCCTTCAATTCCTTAATAGTAACAGCATCCGTAGAGCTTAATCCAAGTTTAAAGGCAAAATAACGTGCAACAATATGCAGTCCTACCAGATCTTTCTGAGAGAGCCTATCTTTAGAAATCAATATTACTGGTGTACCTGTGTGTTTGTTTATTCTTAAAACCTTCTCCGCCTTCTCAACTATCTGTTTAAGCACAGCTTGTTCGTCAACAAGCAACTTTTCCAAGAGTTTCTTCTCCTCACTCATACACAATTACACATACACACTAATATATAAACATTACTCAAATACTACGATTATTCACAAATTTTAAACAAGGTTCCAAAAATAGCGCGATGTCAGTAGACCAGAAACTTTGTTACGTAATAAAGTAAAGGGTAAATGAATTTTATTGTTAGATTCTTTAATGTTTTCATTATCTCTTCTACTTTTTCAGGGCCTATGTCTCTTTTTATGACTACTGCAAGTTCCAAGACAACAATTATGGAGGTCTTGGCATTTATTTTCCCAGTTTTTATCAGCCCTATTATCCTATCTGCCGCTTCATGTAGCCAGTCCGAGGGGTTAAGATAAGCATATAATACATCGGCATCTATGAAGTAATCCAACCCTTAGCCTCCATATATGCAATTATCTCAGCCTTCCTGTGGAAGTCTCTGGTCAGCTCGCTGAGCCCAAGCTCATAAATTAAACTAGCCTTATCCTCTGGAATAGACTCGGGAACCTCCACAGTTATAGTAGTCTTCTTCATAGCTAGCCTAACCAAAATTAGCCTAAGCCATTTAAATGTCTTACTTACCCATCAGCCTTATCTATAGAACATCGTAAACTGGGACGACGTTGACAAACGCTTCTCCAAAGCCAAAGACGAGACTATTTTTAACTTTCAATTAAGAAGGTGGAAGGAAGAGGAGCAGTCGGATTCTTTGTCTTGTTGTTTGGCTGTGGATTTGATGCCTGTTATGGATGTGGTTTTATTTATATGGTCTTCTGTAATAGTTGCTTCATCTTGTTTATGAAGGACTTTACTTCTTCAGCTCTTATCTTCACCTCTTCCTCCGGCAGGTTATCTTCGTAGAAGTTTATGGGTAACGTTTCAGCCATCACAAATCCCTGCCTAAGTCCGAGTTCTGGATATTGCTTATGCAGCTCAAGAACATACCTAACTAAGCTTTTATGGGTTCCGAGGGTTACGCCTCTACTTGCTGCCACTGCTTTAACTACTTCTGCGGCGGCGCCCCAGAGCTTCTCCGACGCTTGGATGTAGTCGCCCCTAGCAAGCAGCTCCTCGGCCTCCCTCAGATATTTTCCGTTGAGCCTCAGGTAATCCTCAACACTCAAAGCATATCCTGCTAAAGATATGCCGTGGGACTTAGCATGCTATGTTTTCATCTGTGTTTTTTCATGTTTGTGTTGCTTTTCAATCTGTTTCTATTCGGTGGGTGTGTCAAATCCTCCGCTCCGGTGCTGGCTTAGGTTTTTCACGGCGGCCAGAATCTCTGAGGCATGCTCCTCCGGGCTGACTTTGGGGAAGACAGCCCTGATAACTCCTTCGCCGTCTATGAGGTAGGTCTTCCTTGCGGCGGTCCCCCTATCCTCCCTGTAGGCGTCGTAGAGTCTTGAGACCCTACCATCCACGTCGGAGAGGAGGGTGAATGGGAGCTTGTATTTCCCTATAAACCTGCGGTGGGACTCGGTGTCATCCACGCTGACACCCACCACGTTTACACCCATCCGCCTGAAGCTCTCGAAGGAGTCTCTGAAGCCGCAGGCCTCGGCTGTGCAGCCCGGCGTGTCATCCCTAGGGTAGAAGTAGAGGACTAGAGCCCGGTAGCCCTTGACTAGGTCTTCTAGGCTGACCTCTTCTCCATGCTGGTTGGGTAGGCGGAAGGATGGAGCCCTATCCCCCTCACGCAACATCTCTCTACTTGACGTTGAAGGAGTGGCCGCATCCACATGTGGAGACGACGTTGGGGTTGTTGATCACGAAACCGGACCCCATCACATCCTCCACATAGTCTATCTCCGAGCCGTCGAGGAAGCCTGCGCTGAAGGAATCCACAACAACCTTCACACCATGCATCGAGACAGTCACGTCATCCTCGTAGACGTTCTCATCCAGGGCCATCCCATATCTGTAGCCGGAGCATCCGCCACCGGTTATGTATATGCGGAAGGCCAAAGCTTGGTTTTCCTCGGCGCTGATAATCTCCTTGATCTTTTTGGCGGCCCTCTCTGTCAGGGTTAGCCTAAACTGGGAGAGTTCAGCCTCTGTCATGGCTGGATGATGGATAGCTCATCATATTAAACTTTCCCAGCTACAACCGACAGCATCATATCCCAGCTGGTTGAAGCTATAATAGGTGGTTAGAGAGGGCATCAAGGCGGAGAGCTCTGGGAAGAGTGGTGGGTTTTGAGGCTTAAAATGGTGGAGTCGGATGCTGAGAGTATTAGGCTCGAGCTGGAAGGTGTACCCACATCTCTGGGTAACGCCATCAGGAGGGCCGTAATCAACGAGGTCCCCTGCATGGCCGTGGAGGAGGTCTTGGTGATAGAGAATACGTCACCCCTACCCAACGAGATACTGGCCCACAGGATATCCCTCATACCCTTCATCTCGGATATTGACAGCTACAACTTTCCAGAGGAGTGTTCATGCAACAGCAGGCTTGGATGCGATAGATGCGTCGTGAGATATGTCTTACGGGCTGAGGCCGGCGAAACACCCGTCACAGTATATAGCAGGGATTTGATACCTGAGAAGCCCAACACCAAGGTGGTCCCAGTCAACGGCGATATACCCATAGTTATCCTCCCGCCAGGTGAGAGGGTTGAGATGGAGCTCTACGTAAGGGTTGGCAGGGGTATGAAGCATGCCAAATGGCAGGCAGGGCTGGCATCCCTCTACGAGGAGGATGGCCGCCAATACCTATATGTGGAGAGCTTCGGATTCCTGCCCGTAAAGAGGATGCTGTTGGAGGCTGTGAAGATTGTTAGGAGAAGGGTTGCGGAGCTGGGTGAGAGGCTGGACGAGGCGGTGGCTAATGCCAAGTGAGTGGAGGAGGCTCCTCAGGCTGGAGGTTTTGAAGAGGCCGCCGACACCCTTCACCGAGAGGCTTTTGGAGGAGCTGAAGAAATCTAACAGGAGGAGGAGAGAGGTCAACCTGGGGAGGCTTTCGAGGGTTGCGGCGGAGGGTGAGGTGGTCTTCGTCACGGGAAAGGTTCTGGCCGGTGGCCAGCTGAGGAAGAAGCTGGTGGTGGGGGCCTTCTCCTTCTCTGAGGCGGCGTATGAGAAGATACTGAAGGCTGGTGGTGAAGCCCTCACCCTCCCAGAATTCCTTGAAAGATATGGCGGAGGCTCAGGTGTTAAAGTTGTCGGCTAGTAAGAGCTATCTCATAGATGCTGCGGGCTGTAGGCTCGGCAGGCTGGCCTCGGTTGTGGCCAAGCTACTCCTCCAAGGGAACAGGGTTAAAATCTACAACGCCGAGAAAGCCATCATAACGGGTAACAGGAGGGCCGTCCTCAACCACTATCTGATGCTGCGGGGCAGGAGGCAGCTCAAATCCCATAAGACCGTCTCGGTGTGGTATCCCACCAGGCCCGACACCATCCTACGCTACGCCATCGTCCGCATGCTCCCCAGGAGGAAACCCCGGGGGATAGCTGCAGCTAGGAGGTTGACCGTGGTCAGAGGCCCGTTGGAGAAGGTGGATGGTGAGAGGTTGGAGCTTAAAGATGTTCGGCTGGAGAAGCCTGTCAGCAGGTCTTTAAGGGTTATACGCTTCATCACCTTGGAGGAGCTATCCAGGGAGCTGAGGGGTGGTAGGCCTTGAAGCCGGATAAGATATACACTGGTAGAAGGAAGACCGCCGTAGCCCAGCTATTAGTCAGGCCGGGGAAGGGGAACATCTACGTCAACGGCTCACCCCTGGATGTGGTGGGGAACGGCATACTATCCAGCAAACTGTCCACACCCCTAGTATTCGCCCCGGACTTCGGAAAAACCCACGACTTCTTCTTCAAGATATCTGGCGGTGGTGTGGTGGCGGCCGCAGACGCAGCGGCAACAGCCCTGGCGAAGGCGATTGTGGATAGACACTCCGAGGTCAGGGAGCAGATTCTATCCTATGATAGGTCCCTTCTGGCTGACGACCCACGCCAGGCTGAGCCGAAGAAGCCTAATAGGAGAAGCGCCAGGAGGTTTAGACAGAAGAGCTACAGGTGATATGGAATGTTGTTCCCCATAAGGTGTTTCAGCTGCGGAGCACTCATAGCCCACAAGTGGGAGAGCTATCAGAGCAGGGTTGAAGCCGGTGAGCCTCCGGGGAAGGTATTGGACGACCTCCACGTGAAGAGATACTGCTGCAGAAGGATGTTCATATCCGCCGTCGATGTGATGAAGGAGGTTGTAGAGTTCTATACCAAGTATGGGAGGGCAGAGGTTGGCCCAATACGATGACCCAGTCATTCAAGATTGAGAGGGCTGAGGCCCGCATAGTCTTCGACAGCCGTGGCTCCCAGACGGTGGAGGTGGAGCTGGGCTCCGGTGAAGTCTCCTTCTCTGTGGCGGCGCCGGCTGGTAAGAGTAGGGGTGGTAGAGAGGTTCAGGCCTACCCCTCTAACGGTGTGGCTGAGGCGGTTAAAGCCTTCAGGGAGATGGTGAGGCCCAGGCTTCTGGGAGCTGACCCCGCAGACCAGAGGGCCATAGACGGGATGCTGGCCGAGATAGATGGGTCCGGCGACTTCTCCAGGATAGGCGGAAACACGGCCTACTCGGTCTCCATATGCTCGGCCGGCCTAGCCTCACGTCTGGCGGGAAAACCCCTCTGGGAGCATGTCGCAAAACTATCCGGTTTAAGGCCCAGCATCCCAGTACCCCTGGGAAATGTCCTAGGCGGTGGAGCCCACGCAGGCCGTGGCGCCCCGGATATCCAGGAGATACTGGTCTTCCACACAGCCGCCAGGACGCCCTCTGAAGCGGTGGAGGAGAATATAGCGGTCCATAGGAGGGTGGGTGAGAGGCTGTCTGAGATGCTTCCGGACTATGGTGGTGGGAAGGGTGATGAGGGGGCTTATGCGCCGCCGCTGGACGATGAGACAGCCCTCAAAGCGGTGAAGGAGTCGGCGGGTGGGTTGGTGGCCGTGGGGCTCGATGTGGCGGCCAACAGCATCTACATATCTGGAAGACGGGTCTACAGGTATAGGAGGATGGGTGAGATGGATAGGGCCAGACATATCCAGTATATTGAGAGGCTTGCTACATCGTACGGTTTAAAATATCTTGAGGACCCTGTGGAGGAGAATGACTGGGATGGTTTTAGGATGCTTCGGAGCCGTCTGCCGGGGACTCTCATCTGTGGTGACGACCTGGTGGTGACTAGGGCCGACCTTATAAGGGAGGCTGCCGCCAGCGGGGCAATCAACGCCGTCATCCTCAAACCCAACCAGGTGGGGACGCTCTCGGCGACCCTCGACGCCGCCGCTGAGGCGGAGCGGTGGAAGGTGGTGAAGGTGGTCTCCCACAGGTCGGGTGAGACATGTGACAGCTCCCTAGCCCATATAGCGGTGGGTGTGGGCGCTAATCTTATTAAGTCGGGGATTGTTGGTGGCGAGAGGGTAGCGAAGGCAAACGAGTTGTTGAGGATATGGGAGAGAGCGGCTGGAAGGCTGGAGATGAGCAGGGTGGCGGCTCCTTGACGGTGACCTCGGAGGATGCGGAGCTTTTAGAGCTCTTCGTCAAGAACATGGTCCATGTAGGTTCTAGAATAAAGGTCAAACATATGGACCCCTTCATCTACAGGATGAGGGCTGACGGCATCTACCTCCTAGACGTGAAGAAGACCCTTGAGAGGCTCAACCTTGCGGCCAAGTTCATATCCTACTATCCGCCGGAGAAGGTGGTGGCTGTCTCAACCCATGTCTTCGGCGTCAAGGCTGTCCAGAAATTCGCCGAGGTCACAGGCTGCGTCCCGATAGTGGGGAAGATGAGGGCCGGCCTCTTCACAAACCGGATGCTCAAGGAGTATATGGAGCCGAGCCTGGTTATCATCTCAGACCCCCGCTATGATGTCCAAGCGTTGGAGGAGGCCAGGATAGCACGGGTCCCGGTCATAGCCATGTGCAGCACCGACAACGTATGCTCCAACGTCGACCTAGTCATACCCATGAACAACAGGGGGAAGACATCCCTGCCCTTCGCCCTATGGTATCTCAGCAGGAAGGTCCTGGAGGAGAGGAAGGCTCTCACAGCCGAGGTGGAGGCCCTCAAACCCGAAGACTTTATGTCTGAGGTAGGCCTCACTAAAACGGAGTAGGGATGCTTAGGAGGAGACCGGCTGTTGCGGGCATGTTCTATGAAGCCAGTAGGGAGAGGCTTCTCAACCAGATAAGGTCGTGCTTCCTCTCGGATGTCGGGCCAGGCTACCTACCAACAACACCCATACCGCATGGGGAGGCCCGCACACCCTTCCTGATAAGCCCCCACGCAGGATACATGTATTCGGGGCCGGTGGCAGCCCACGGATATGGCAGGCTTACCAACTATCGGAGGCCTGAAGGGATAATAGTGGTGGGGCCCAACCACTACGGAGTGGGCACCGAGGTCTCCCTCTACCCAGGCGGAGTCTGGTCCACACCCCTCGGCGATGTTAGGGTGGATGAGTCCCTCAACAGGGAGCTTATGGAGGCCTCGGACATCTTCTACATGGATGAGACCTCCCACACTATGGAGCACTCGATAGAGGTTCAGCTCCCCTTCCTCCAGTATCTCCTGGGTGAGATAAGCTTTGCACCCATATGCATACTAGACCAGAGCCTGGAGACCTGCAGGTCTGTGGGTGAGGCTGTGGCGGAGGTTGTGGAGGGTCGGGACATCCTCCTGATAGCCTCCACAGACTTCACCCACTACGAGCCCCACAAGACTGTGTTGGAGAAGGACTCCAAAGCCCTGGAGAAGATAGTTAAGCTGGATGTGGATGGCCTCTACAGGGTGAATGAGGAGTACAACATAACCATGTGCGGCTACGGGGCTGTGGCTGTGGTGCTGACGGCCGCAAGGCTGCTGGGGTATAGGAGGGTGGCTGTCCTCAAGCAGGCCACCAGCGGCGACACATCGGGGGACTACGGGAGCGTGGTGGGATATGCCTCATGCATCCTGGAGCTGGCTGAGTAATGCGGAAATCCATCAGCTGTTCGGCTCCGGCGAAGGTGATACTGTTTGGAGAACACTTCGTGGTCGGCGGCCAGCCAGCCCTAGTCACGGCTGTGGATAGGAGGGCATACGTCAGATGCGTTGAGAGGGATGAGGGGATACTCGTCAGGTCTGGCAGCTCCTACATCTTCAGGAAAAACGGTAGGACGGTGGACTATTCAAGCCCCGCCGACATAGTATCCCTCAGACCCTACTCCGTTATGGCTGAGACGGTTTTGGAGGATGTTGGGGTGGAGAAGGGTGTGGAGATTGTAGTCGAGTCCGAGATACCTAGGGGGGCGGGCCTCGGCTCCTCCGCCGCAGTGGCTGTCGCAGGCTCTAAAGCCATCCTATCCCTCCTCAACCAGGAGGCAGACCTGGAGAGCGTCGTCCGATACGCCATGAAGAGCGAGAAGATAGTTCACGGAAGGCCTTCAGGGATAGACATTAGGGTGGCCGCCTCAGGCGGTACGATACTCTACTCAACCCCCTCCGACTGGAGACGTCTTGAACTGGGATGGAGCCCCAGGCTCATCATACTGGATACGGGTGTCAGGAGGCCTACCGGGAGGGTGGTCAGGTCAGTACTATCCTACGCCAGGTCGGAGCCATACCTCTTCGAAGAACTCATCCAAATCTATCGGGAGGTCCTCTCGACATCGCTGGAGGCTTTGAATAGGGGGGACCTCAAGACAGTGGGGAGGTGTATGGATATCAACCACATCCTCCTCAGGGCTCTCGGCGTCTCCTCCAACGTCATCGAGAGGGCTATAGACTTTCTTAGGGGGCTGGAGGTTTACGGTGCGAAGCTGACAGGCGCTGGGTTGGGTGGCTGCGTGATAGCGGTGATGGATGAGGGGAGGATGGACTCCGCCCTAACGCATATCAGGGATATGTATAATGGGAGCTGGTTGGCCTCTACATCCTGTGAAGGTGTGAGGGTTGAGCGATCTGGTGGTGCTTAAGCTGGGTGGCTCGGTAATCACCGACAAGTCCACCCCCCTCTCCTTCAGGGGTGAGGTGATGGCCAGGATAGGTAGGGAGATAGCGAGATGCTGGCCCACACCCCTGGTGGTGGTTCATGGGGGAGGCTCGTACGGCCACCCGATAGCGAAGGAGTACAGCCTCGACACGGGGTTTAGGGAGCAGAGACAGCTGGAGGGCTTTGTCAAAACCATCCAGTCCATGAGGATGCTCAACAAGCTGGTGACAGAGTCCCTCATCGAGGTGGGGATAGGGGCGTTGGGTATGCCCGCATCCCTCCTCTTCATCACCAACAGGGACCAGATAGAGACAGCCCACCTCGACATCATCTTCTCATCCCTAGACCTCGGCGTCATACCTGTCACATGCGGCGACGCGGTATTCGACCGGTCCAAACGCTTCACCATCCTGTCGGGGGACAGCATAGCCGTCTATCTCGCCAAAACCCTTAAGGCCAGGAGGCTTGTCTTCGCCGTTGACGTGGACGGTGTCTACCATATTGACCGGCAGACGGGGAGGAGGACCCTTCTCGAGAGCCTGACCTACCGGAGGCATGAGACGCTCCTCTACAGGGATGTGGAGGATGTGACGGGTGGCATGTTTGAGAAGGTGGAGACAGCGTTCGAGGCGTCGAGGGCCGGTGTGGAGGTGGTTCTCGTCAACGGCTTGGTGGAGGGTAGGGTGGAGGAGGCTGTGAAGGGTGGGAAAGTGATAGGGACGAGGCTGGTGTCCTAGATGGATATCGAATACAGGAAGAGGGACCACATCAGGATAAGCCTTGAGAGGGATGTCTCATACAGGAAGACCACCTGGCTGGAGTGGGTGGAGCTGATACATGATGCGGCCCCGGAGCTGGACCCGGAGGACGTAGATACATCCACCACCTTCCTAGGTAGGAGGTTCAACGCACCCGTTCTGATTGAGGGGATGACAGGTGGGACAGGTGAGGCTGAGAAGATAAACGCCAACCTGGCCGAGGCCGCATCAACATTCGGCGTCCCCATGGGTGTGGGTAGCCAGAGGGCCGGAATAGTGAGGCCTGAGACCGCCCGCACATTCCGTGTTGTAAGGGATAAGGCTCCCGACGGCTTCATCATAGGCAATATAGGTGGGAGCCAGCTGGTGGAGCACGGTGTTGAGATGGCTGTGAAGGCTGTCGAGATGATTGAGGCCGACGCCCTAGCCGTACACCTCAACCCCCTCCAGGAGCTGGTCCAGCCCGACGGAAGACCGAGGTTCAGGGGGCTTCTGAAGACGTTGAAGCGGCTGAGAAGCCAGCTCGGCGTCCCCATAATCTTGAAGGAGATTGGTATGGGTATCTCGGGGGCTGTGGCTGCTAGGGCTGAGGATGTCTACGACGCCGTTGATGTGGCTGGCTCCGGCGGAACCAACTGGACCCTTATAGAGATGTTGAGGGCTTCCGAGACAGAGCATCGGGAGAAGGTCCTGCTGGCCGAGACGCTGCTGGAGTGGGGGATACCTACGGCCGCCGCCCTGATGGAGGTGAGGACAAGAACCCGTAAACCCGTCATAGCCTCGGGCGGGCTTAGGACGGGGCTGGATGCTGCTAAGGCGATATCCCTCGGAGCCGATATGGCCGGCCTGGCCCACCCATTCCTGGAGCCGGCCACAAGGACGGCGGAAGATGTTCTGGAGAAGCTCAGGACGATACATAGGGAGCTTGCCTCGGTTATGTTTCTTACAGGCTGCAGGACAGTCCAGGACCTGAAGAGGTCTCCGGTAGTGGTTAGGGGGCCGCTCCTGGAATGGGCTAGCCAGAGATGTCCCCGACACCCCAAAATCTATTCATGGCAGAAGATGAAGAGGAGCTCTGAACCGCTGTCCCGCCGGCAGAAGCCGAACCGCTCAAACTGAATAATCTCATCCTCCCTGACCCCCTCCACCCCGGCCTCGCCGAAGCCATGGACAACCCCCATACTATCGGGGTTGATGGAGCCGTCATCCCTCAGCAGGGGGCCGGGAACCCGCACAGTAACTTTTCTATAATCCTCACACACCCACTGGATTATCGGGACGCCGTCCAGAGGCTCGGAACCTGCGAAATCACCCACAACATAATCACCAACCATCCGAAGCCTCACATTCATCACATACTTCAGCCGTATGAGGTCTCCCGGCCTCCGGCCCGCCAGGTCTCTCCCTGAGATGTAGAAGATGCGGCCGGGCATCACCGTCCTAGAACCTAGATCCTTCGAGGGGTGGTAGGGCAGCGTGACCGGATGGGGCTCCCAGCCATCAACCACAAGCTTGACAGGGTCTGGGACGAAGAAGAGCCTGCGGGCCCGGGGGTCTAACAGCTTTCTGTTGAGGCTGTTGAGGAGGCTCCAGTCATACTCCTTCCTAGCGTAGGAGAGGGCTGTCTGGGATAGGGTGAACTCCCTTATGGTCTCGGGTAGGATACCCCTCCTCCTCACACCTTCGATGGTTGTTAGCCGTGGGTCATCCCAGCCCTCTATCACGCCGGCCTCTATCAGCGACCTTATCTCACGCTTGGAGGTGATGCTGCCCCTGAACTCGAACCTCGAATACTCCACGATGATGGGCTGGGGTAGCCCGAATATCTCCCTAATCATGTTCTGGAGCTCATCCCTTAGGGCGAACTCGCTACTCCTAAGGACGTGGGTTACGCCGCAGAAAGAGTCCTGGAGGGCTGCGGCCATGTCGTAGGTCGGCCAGAGAAGGTAATCCCTGCCCTTGAGGGGGTGGGGGTGGGTGACTATCCTGAAGAGGACAGGGTCCCGGAGGGTTGTGTTGTCGCTGTCCAGGATGCCTCGGAGCCGGAAAGATATCTCGCCCTCGCCGAAATCTCCCCTGAGGGCCCTGTCCCATGCATCCAGGTTCTCCTCAAGGGTTTGGGCCCGGTGGCCACACCCTGTCTTATGGGCCCTCTGCCGATGCATCTCCTCGGGGCTGCAGGTGCAGGCGTACAGCCTCCCCAGCATTATCATCTTCCGGCCGTAGCTGTAGTATAGCTCCATGTCGTCGGAGTTGTTCTTCTCAAAATCCCACTCCACGCCCAGCCACCTATATCCGCGCCTGAAGCTCTCATAGTATTCGGGCCTTACCTTCCTCGGGTTGGTGTCCTCAAACCTGAGCCAGAGCTTCCCCCTATACATCCGGGCGTACTCGGCGTTGATTATTCCGCTGAGGGCGTGGCCTAGATGCATGTAGCCGCTGGGCTCTGGAGGCAGCCTCGTAACAACCCTGCCCTCCACAGCTCCCTTGAGGGGTGGAAGCCCACGCTTCCCCAGCTTCACCACAGCCTTCTCCCCCACACCCACAGCCTCCGAGAGCTCCTCGAGCCGTCTCCGCTGCTCCTCCAGGTTCCAACCATTAACCTCCGCCACAACCCTCTCCACAACACCCCTAAGCTGGGCAGCCTGCGGCCGGAGCTCAGGCCTCTCACCCAGTAGCTTTGAGAGGACGGGGCCCGGCTCCGCCCTCCCCCCATGCTCCACGGCGTTCCTCAAAGCCAGCCTAAGAATAACCTCCTCCATCTACTCCAAGCCCCAATACATCCCACCAGCTTAAAACCTATATCCGGGCCGTCGGGACACGATACCTTTAAGTAAAGGACATGTGGCGTCCATCGGAGGAGATGAAGGCAGATGCCCAATCCATACTATGTAACCTTCACACCCCCTGAGGAGCTGGTCAAGGCCACGCTGGAGGCTGTGAGACTGGCTAGGGCCTCGGGTAAGATAAGGAAGGGGGTCAACGAGGTCATAAAAGCCATAGAGAGGGGGCAGGCGAAGTTCGTCGTCATATCCACCGATGTCGACCCGCCGGAGATAGTTGCGTTCCTACCAACGCTGTGTGAGGAGAAGAAGATTCAGTACATGTTTGTGGGCTCTAAAAACCAGCTGGGTGAGATGGCGGGGCTCTCGGTCCCGGCCAGCTCGGTGGCTATTGTGGACCCCGGTGAGGCTAAAGGCTATCTGGAAGAGATTATCAAGAGGGTTGCAGAGATAAGGCAGGGTAGGTAGGTGTCCTCCGATGAGTCAGAAGCCCGCCCCCAAGGTTGAGGAGCCTGTACCGGCGGTGGTGGAGCATGTGGTGGGTAGGACGGGTGTAACAGGTGAGGTTACGCAGGTGAGGGTTAGGATTATGAGGGGGAAGGATGAAGGCCGTGTAATCACCAGGAATGTGAAGGGGCCGGTCAGGGTGGGGGACATTCTAATGCTTCTAGACACCGAGAGAGAGGCTGAGAAGATAAAGTGAATGTGAGCATGGTATCAACACATAGATGCTCCTTCTGTGGCAGGGAATTCATCCACGGCAGTGGGATGCTCTACGTCAAAAACGACGGCACACAGCTATGGTTCTGCTCGAGACGATGCAGGGTCTACATGATAGAGCATAAGAAGGACCCGAGGAAGCTGAAGTGGACCCAGCTCTACGGCCAGCAGAGGAGGTCGTAACCCATAAATTAACGGCGGGCTGGATGTATCACAAGATGTCGGAGAGAACCTTCGTCATACTCAAGCCCAGCGCCATATCGAGACAGCTGGTCGGTGAGATAGTCGGAAGGCTGGAGAGGAAGGGGCTGCGGCTGGTCCAGGCCAAGGTGAAGAAGATCTCGAGGGAGGAGGCTGAGAGGCTTTACGCAGTCCACAGGGGTAAGCCCTTCTACGAAGACCTGATCAAGACGATAACCTCAGCCCGTGTGGTGTTGATGGTGTGGGAGGGCCGTTCAGCGGTCGAGGTGGTTAGGAAGCTTATAGGCAGCACGGACCCGGTGAAGGCGGAGCCAGGAACCGTGAGGGGTGACTACGGGCTGGACATAACCGACAACCTAATCCACGCATCCGACAGCCCCGAGTCATATCAGGCCGAGCACTCGATATTCTTCACCGAATCCGAGCTATCCTAAACCCTTTTCAACCTATATTAACCGCATCACCTCCCCAATCTCCTAGATGTCGAAAGTCTTGCCTAGGCAGCCGGAGGTCAACATCGGAACCCTGGGCCACGTGGATAACGGTAAGAGCACCCTCGTCCAGGCGATATCAGGTGTTTGGACGGGCAGGCACAGCGAGGAGCTGAAGAGAGGCATCACCATAAGGATTGGATACGCCGACGCAGCCATCTACAGATGCCACCTCTGCCAAGAACCCTACAACTACAAACCCACGCCGAGATGTAGCATACACGGCGTCGAGACAGAGTTTGTACGGGCCGTCTCATTCATAGACTGCCCAGGCCACCACTCCCTCATGGTCACCATGCTCTCGGGAGCGGCATTGTTTGATGGAGCCATATTCGTCCTCGATGCGAGGGCTCCTTTCCCGCAGCCCCAGGACGGCGAGCATCTCCAGGCTGCAAAGATATTAGGCATTGAGAGGATGGTGATAGTCCAGAACAAGATAGACCTGGTGAGCCGGGAGAGGGCCTTGGAGAACTATGAGGAGGTTATCACCTACCTCACCGAGAACAGCTTCCCCAGACACCCCATCATCCCTGTCTCCAGCCAGCACGGGGCCGGGATAGAGCCGCTCCTCTACATGATGGAGAAGACCATCCCAACACCCGTAAGGGACCAGTCAAAACCCTTCAGGATGCCGGTGATAAGGTCTTTCGACGTCAACCCGCCTGGAACACCTGCAAGGGATCTTAGGGGCGCTGTTATAGGCGGCTCCATCACCCAGGGTGTCTTGAGGACTGGTGACGAGGTGGAGATTGTGCCGGGCCTTGTGCAGGCAGGGAAGGCTGAGAGCAGACCCCTATACGCCGAGGTCACCAGCATCATGGCAGGTGGGAGGAGGGTGGATGAGGCGTATCCGGGCGGCTTGACAGGTGTGGAGACAAGCCTGGACCCTGCCTTGGGGAAGAGCGACGGACTGGTGGGGAATATTGCGGGGAGGCCGGGGACGCTGCCGCCTATATGGACCACGCTCACCGTGGAGTATCAGCTCTTCCGTAAGGTGTTGGGTGTCAGCGGCGATGTGGCCGTAAAACCCCTCCAGGAGAAGGAGCCGCTAGTCCTAAATGTCTCATCGGCGGTCACCAGCGGCACCGTAACCCGGAAATGGTCTGAGAGGGTGGAGATATCCCTCACAAGGCCTGTGGCCGCAGAGGCGGGAGGAAGGGTTACCCTCTCACGGAAGATAGGTGCCGGCTGGCGTCTCATAGGATACGGCGTCATAGTGGGGAGCTGATGAAGGTTCTGGTGGACACCAGCCTCCTCCTCCTATGCGCTGAGAGGGGTAGGGATTATCTAGCCCTCATAGAGGACAAGCTGGGTGAGAAGCTCATCTACTATGTCCCCTCAACGGTCCTGAGGGAGCTGGAGAGGCTCCGGATGGAGGGCGGTAAGAGGGGCCGGGCCGCCAACGTGGCCTGGGAGATAGCCGGAGGGCTTCAGACTGTAGAGGCTGGAGATGCAGGAGCCGACCGCTCCCTGGGCCTGCTGGCTATCCGGCATGGCATGGCTGTGGCGACGGTTGATAGGGCTCTGGCGAGGAGGCTTCGGGGGATGGGTGTTAAGGTTATTATGGTGGATAGGAGTGGGTCTCCCAGGGTCTTGGGTTAATACTTATATCCTGATAAAGGTTTTACAGATAGCTAAATAGGAAAAGCTGTTGGTGTATGTGGGTTGTTTGTGATAGTTGAGGTTGAGGAGGTTGTGGGTATATCGCCTAAGGACTTTGGGAAGGACCTCGGCCCCGTTGTGCTGAGTAATCTGAAGAGGCAGTATGAGGGCTCTGTGGATGAGGAGCTGGGATATGTAAGCCTTGTCCTAGAGGCCCGGGTTGACCCGGTGGGGAAGCTGATGCCCCGGGACGGCTCCACCTACCACAGATGCACCTTCAGGCTTCTCAGCTATTTTCCGGAGCCGCAGGAGGTGGTTCCGGGGGAGGTGGTGGAGATAACGGATTTCGGATGCTTCGTGAGGGTTGGCCCAGTGGACGGCCTCCTCCACATCTCCCAGATAACCGACGACTTCATCTCATACGATGAGAAGAACAACATGTTGGTGGGTAGGAAGACAGGTAGGAAGCTTACGGTGGGCGATGATGTGAGGGCTAGGGTTGTGGCCGTCTCCCTCTCAGCGGGTGGTGCTGGAAAGATTGGCCTCACAACACGCCAGCCCTATCTGGGAAAGCTGGAGTGGATAGAGGAAGAGAAGGCGAAGGCGGTGCAGGCTAGTGTCGGCTCGGGCTAGGGCCTGCAGAAACTGCAAGAAGATAGTGGTGGGGAACAGCTGCGACAACTGCGGCTCCACAGACCTGGCTGTAAACTATAGCGGCCTCCTTATAGTCCTAGACCCTGAGAAGTCGAGGATAGCCAAGGAGCTGGGGATAACGAAGCCGGGCCACTACGCGGTCAAGATTGACTAGCAGGCTTTTCTCCAGGTTGGTGGTCTTCCCGGAGAGGGTTAAGGAGAGGCTGAGGAAGCCTCTGGGGGTGCTGGTCCCGGGGACCGCCGCCGAGGTGGCAGGTAGGATATCTTCAATCCTCTCAGATATGGGTGTGGACAGGGTTGTCTCGGTGGGTGATGTAACCTCCGAGATGCTTCTGAGGGCCGGCCTCAGGCCTGACGTGATGGTGGTGGATGGAAGGGCTGAGAGGAGGATGTATCACGGCCTGGATATGGGGGGGTTTGAGATGTTGAGGGTCTCCAACCCGGCGGGATGTATAACACCGCAGGCAGCTGAGACGGTTGTGAAGGCCTATATGAGCGGCCGCCCGACCGTGGTCTTGGTGGATGGTGAGGAGGACCTCCTGGCCCTACCCCTCCTATACCATCTCAGAGAGAGGGATGTCCTTCTCTACGGCCAGCCTGGGAGGGGATGCGTAATTGTGAGGGGTGGCGGGGACGTGAAAAAACTGGTGGAGGATGTGGTGGGCGAGGCTAGCCGCCAGACTTGAACTTGGTATATCCGCACCGGCCGCATGTGTAACGGTCCACATGCTCCGCCATGAAAAATCCGATACCGCATCTGGGGCAGCTGAGAAGCTTCTTCGAAACCTTACCCTCCGCCACCGAATACCTCTTCCACAGCTCGCTCTTGGTCAAGACTGTATCAACCCACACCGCTTGAGAATATATCTCCTCTCAAACTTCCTCGCATCCTCCACGCTCTTGTAGACGTGGGCGTGGACATCCACAGCCCTCATACCTGTCAAGCATAGAATCTTCACAGGTATTATGTTCTCCTCAGATGTTTTGAGATGCCCAGCGAGAATCGCTACGGTCTCCTTCCTCGTCAACGGCTTGGACTCGTATCGGAGCCTAGCCCTCACCTCCTTCCTCCCAATCAGCTTATTCTCGGTGACGTCAAGCTTCTCAACAGACATCAGCCTGTCTTCACCTCCTCCCTCGGCAGGACCACCACATTTATCTGGGCTACGGCGTCGCCGATGACGTTTCCCCTCACCGTCACCCTCTTCCTCAACCCCTTCACATTCCTCCTATTCCTCCTCTTCTTCCTCTTGGATGGTGGCTTCTCCCTGGGATGATACCCTGGAGGCCCGGTTAGGAGGACCCTTACCTTCCTCGAGCCGGAGACATCAGGCCTCATGGGGAACCCATCCCTGTCTGAGCCGCCGGTAATCTTGATGGAGACACCCTTGAGGCCGAAGGGCTCGCCGCTGAGGACATCACCTATCTTCCTACCGATTAGGAGGGTTAGCTGCTGGGGTGTTAGCTGGATTGTGGAGGCTTTCCTCTCCCTGGGGTCTGAGATTACCATCCTAGGTGCTGCAGAGGCTTTTTCAGACATCTACCCCTCGGGCTATATGGGATTTTATAAGTCTAGCGTGCCCATAACGGGTTTTCAGCCCGCATAATCTCCACCACCTCGTTCAAGGCCTCCTGCGAGCCCTTGTCCAGCATGTGGAGGAACTTCTGGAGGAGTATCCGTGCATCCCTCTCAGGTATGGCGACGTAGAGTATCTCGTCTCCGTGGATGTGGCGGCCGAAGACGGCCTCCCTCACCGATACAGCGACCTTTGAGCCCTCGCCCGCCGATGAGACGGGCACGCCCTTATCCTGAATCTGGGAGATGGCCCCCACCGTCTCCCCCCTACGGTTCATCAGCTTTACACCGGGCTTTATCACGCCTGCGAGGACGTCCACTCCGAATATGGCCGGCTCGCTCCGCCTGAAGACATACTCCTTCAGAACCTTTATCTTGCCCGGCTTAGTGAGGTTTTCAAACTCGGCCTCCATCTTACGCCTAGTCTGTTCACGGACCCACGACAGATAGTCATCCGCCAGCCTGAACAGTATCTCCGACTTGAAGATTCGGACACCCCTGTTGTTGGCCTCCCTCTCCACCTCGGCGTTGACTGGGACGTTAAAGGCTAGTATGACCCCCGACAGCTCATCCCTCATCCTCACCGCGTATGCCTCCATCACATCCCTCTTCGCCACCTCACCCACGTCAGCCATCCTTATCTGGACACCCTGCTCCCTTAGATAGGCCACAGCCGCCTCAAGGGTGCCTAGGGTGTCGCATTTCAGGACAACGCCAACCCTATCGGTTTTGAGGACGAAGTCTGAGAGGTCCTCCCTTATCTGGGAGAGGGCCTTCTCCACGTCGTAGGCCGTTAGAAGGGGTGAGCCTGCCACAGGCTCAAAGTCCTCAGCCACCACCTTCACACCGGAGGCGGCCTTCACCGACTGGACAGGCTTCAACCTATCTCTGGGGTCCCTCATCTCATCCAGGGGTTTGGGCATTAGGAGAGCTCTAACCCTTGTAACAGCCGGCCCGTTCCTGCTGAGATATGCTATCCGGTCCCCAACGTTTAGGACGCCTTTGTGGATGATTGCGTTGGCTGTGAGGCCCAGCCCCTCCTCCTCCTCAATCTCCAGTATGACCCCCTCGCAGGGCCCCTCCTCCAGCCGGAGCCTATCCTTCATGAACTGCTGGGCCAGCCCTAGGATGACTAGTAGGAGGTCAGCTATACCCTCACCTGTCTTGGCGCTGACCGGGACTATGGCCACGGTGTCTGTGAAGGATGTGATGCGGGTGTAGAGGTCTGACTTGAACTTGAAGAAGGAGAGGTCTCCGATAAGGCTGTATATCTTGGCCTCAAAGTCCTCGACCACGTATCGCTGCTGGGCTTGGAGAGCCTTCTGGAAGGGTGCGCCGGGCTGGGGCCGCCAGCCCGGTATGAGGTCCAGCTTGTTGGCTGCAACAACGAACGGTGTCCTCCTGCTCCTGAGTAGCTGTATGCTCTCCCTGGTCTGCTCCTGGACCCCCTTCACAATATCCACCACCAGTATGGCCATATCGGCCACAGAGCCGCCCCTACGTCTGAGGTTGGAGAAGGCAGCGTGCCCCGGTGTATCTATGAAGAGGAGGCCCGGAACCTGCAGCTTGGCCGGTATGCCTCCGAGGAGCTGGCGGCATGTCTCCTCCACCGCCTGGATGGGGAAGATGGTGGCTCCTATATGCTGTGTAATCCCTCCCGCCTCCCTACTGGCTACGATGGTTCCACGCATCTTGTCTAGGAGGGATGTGTTATGGACGAAGACGCCTCCGGCGTTGTATGTGTGGGTCTCCGGCACGGTGAAGTCGTAGACGTATCGGTCGGCGGGCTCGGTGAAGGCCTTGGCCTCCACCACATCAGTCCCCAGCCCTCCGTCCATGTATGTCAGGACTATGTCCCCCTCCATGAGGTTGGAGGCGTTGACCGATGTGAAGACCCGGCCCCTGAGGGATAGGTAGGGATGCTCAGGGGTCGAGGAGATTCTCACACCTGTGGAGGTCTCCACCTCCACCATCTTGGGTTTCGCATCCCTCCTCCAGATGTGGCTTATCCTCCTGAAGATAGGCCTGCCATCCGATGTAATGGTTAGAAGCCTCGGCCCCCTCTGAAGCCTCACCGCTACGCCGTCACCGACGTGGATGGGTTTGCCGGCTCTCCCGTATCTCTCGAAGAGCTTCCATGCCGGGATTTCACCCTCCTCCGTCGCTATGGGGGTCTCACCCGCCACACATTTGCCATGGTCCACATGGCCTAGGACCACCACTATCGGCTCCCTCAGACGGTCAGTCAAGGCGCAACCCAGCCCCTGATCTCCTGCGTATAACTAATAGTTTTAACACCCTTAAATATCCATACAGGCCAACCATCTACACAGGGTTTGCCGAGGCTTCTCGCTCTGGGCATCGAATCCACGGCCCACACCTTCGGTGTCGGCGTAGTTGATTCCGATGGGAGAATACTCTCGGATGTCAAGAAAACCTACATACCCGAGAGGGGTGGGATACATCCGAGGGAGGCGGCCCAGAGCCACGCCAGAAACGCGGTCAACGCTGTGAGGGAGGCTCTGGCTGATGCGGGCGTCAAGATAGAGGACATCGACTTGATAGCCTTCTCCCAGGGGCCTGGTATGGGGCCATGCCTCAGAACAGGGGCCACGGTGGCTAGGACGCTCTCCCTCTCCCTCGGGAAGCCGCTGGTGGGTGTCAACCATGCTGTAGCCCATGTGGAGGTGGGGAAGCTGGTGACTGGCTGTAGGGACCCCCTAATCCTTTACGTGGCCGGAGGCAACACCCTGATAACCTGCCTCGTGGAGAGACGATACAGGGTTTTGGGGGAGACCCTCGACATCGCCGCAGGAAACTGCCTCGACCACTTCGGCATCATGGCCGGTATAGGGCCGATGCCCTCAGCCGAGAGGCTGGCCCAGTCTGGCCGTGAGGTGAGGCCGCTACCCTACAAGGTGAAGGGTATGGATGTCTCCTTCTCAGGGCTGCTGACCGCCGCCGAGAAGCTCCTCAGAGATGGGGCGCCCCTGGAGGATGTGTGCCTGAGCATCACGGAGACGGTCTACAGCATGTTGACGGAGGTTGTGGAGAGGGCCCTCGCCTACACGGGGAAGAACTCTCTGCTGGTGGTTGGGGGCCTGGCCAGGAGTAGGAGGCTCTCCGAGATGCTGGGGAGCATGTGCTCCGACAGGGGTGTGTCCATGTATGTTGTGCCGCCGGACCTGGCCGGCGACAACGGGCCGATGATAGCGTGGACGGGGATTCTACAATATCTAAACGGCCAAACCCTCACCGTTGAGGAGAGCGTCGTCAAGCCGAGGATGAGGATAGACGAGGTGGAGGTTGGTTGGAGAGGCTAGACTTCGAGGAGGGTGAGGTCTTGAGGGTTGGAGCTGAATCGGTTATCAAAGCCGTCAGATGGCGGGGGCTGGAGCTGGTGAGGAAGCATCGCATACCGAAGAAATACCGCCGGCCTGAGATAGATGAGAGGATAAGGAGGTCCAGAACCATCCACGAGGCCAAGACCATAGTCACCCTCAGCGAAAACGGTGTCCCCGTCCCGCTCCTCATCTTCCTAGATATCGCCGGCTCCTCGATATACATGCAGAGGATTGTGGGTGTGGAGATGAGGGACTATCTGGTGGATGGTGTGGATTTCTCCGGTGCGGCCTATGAGCTGGGACGGATAACAGGCCTAACCCACAGCCTAAAAATCTCCCACGGCGACCTCACCCTCTCCAACATACTGGTGGCTGAAAACGGAAAGATGTGGCTGATAGACTTCGGCCTAAGTCTCTTCAACGCAACCCTCGAAGACCTCGCCGTAGACCTACACCTGCTGGGTAGGTCGCTTGAAAGCACCCACCCCAGCCTTCACAGGAGGTTTATGGAGATGTTCATGTCCGGCTACTCGGAGGTCGCTGGCTCAGCCCAGCTCTCGAAGATCATGGAGAAGGTGGCGGAGATAAGGCGTAGGGGTAGGTATGTTGTGAGGGCTGGGACTTGACACCCATACTGGCCACATCCAACATCCACAAGGCTAGAGAGTTCAAGAAAATCTTCAGAGACGCCGGAATAGCCTTGAAACATGTCAGCCTCAAAACCATCGAGATACAGTCGGAGAGGCTGGAGGATATCGCGGTCTTCAGCAGCCTCCAGGCCTTTGAGGCTGTGGGCAGGCCTGTCTTCGTAGAGGACGCAGGCCTATTCATAGAAAGCCTGGATGGATTCCCCGGGCCCTACTCCTCATATGTTTACAGGACGATAGGGCTGGAGGGTGTTCTCAGGCTGGTGGGCGATGACAGGGAGGCCAGATTTGTCTCGGTCATATCCTACTACGACGGCCGCACCAGCCCCCACATCTTCAGGGGTGAGGTGCATGGCAGAATCGCTGAGAGGCCCAGAGGCAGGTATGGATTCGGCTTCGACCCCATATTCATACCGGAGGGCTCCGACAAAACATTCGCCGAGATGAGCAGAGGCATCAAAACCGGGAAAAGCCACCGAGGCCTCGCAGCCAGGAGGTTTATCGCCTGGCTACGGGGACAAGGTTAATAACTTCTTGGCTGGATGCTAGATGGCTGGATATGGCTCGTATGCACTGCTCCAGACGTGGGAAGTCAGGCTCCACAAGACCGTTAAGCAAGATACCTCCCCCATGGGTAAAGCTCACGTCGGAGGAGGTGGAGGGGCTTGTGGTAAAGCTAGCCAGAGAAGGTGTACCACCCAGCAGGATAGGCGTCCTTCTGAGGGACCAGTATGCGGTGCCCCTCGTCAAACTTGTTACGGGGAAGAAGGTCCTCAAGATACTGGAGGAGAACAACCTCAAGCCAGCGATACCGGAGGACCTCTCAAACCTGATTGAGAGGGCTACGAGGATGAGGAGACATCTGGCGTCTAACAGGTCGGACGGGCATAACATCCACAGGCTTCAGCTGGTGGAGTCGAAGATTAGACGTCTCGTAAAATTCTACAAGAGGGAGGGTGTTCTCCCACCCAACTACGAACCAGTACTGGCCTGAGGTATAGGTAGGTGGAGGAGAAGGTAAGGGGCTTTCTAAGGGATGTGGAGGAGGCCGCCGAGAGGATTAGGGACTGGATTAGGGAGGGCAGCCAGATAACCATATTCACCCACAACGACGCCGACGCCCTCTCGTCATGCGGTATACTGGCCGGAGCCCTAAGAAGGGAGGAGGCCAGGTTCAGATGCAGGTCCCTCCACAGGATAGAGGAGTTCTACAGCCTCGCCTCGGAGGGATACCTCAACAGCGATAGACTGGTCTTCACGGATATGGGGGGCGGATATGTGGGGGAGCTGGCGGAGAGGCTTAAAAACTTCGAGGTGGTGATACTGGACCATCACGAGCCGAGTCGTACACCACTTCCTGAGGGCTGGGTCCACGTAAACCCCCACCTCCACGGCATAGACGGAGCAACCGAGGTGAGCGCTTCAGGTGTCGTATACTTCACGGCCAAGGCTTTGAACCCCGCCAACACAGACTATGCAGCCGTCGCAGTGGTTGGGGCCTTGGGCGACCTACAGGATAAGAACTCCGTGAGACGTCTCCACGGCTTGAATGAGCTGATTGTGAGGGATGGTGTGGAGAATGGGTTGCTGGAGACCTATGACGACTTTGTCCTGTATGGAAGGACCTTCAGACCCCTACACGTCGCACTGGCCAGCACCACGAGCCCCTTCATACCTGGACTATCTGGGAGGGAGGACGCATGCTACAACTTCATCACCTCCCTAGGGATTAATGTGAAGGAGGGGGACCAGTGGAGAACCCTATCAGACCTGAGCGAGGAGGAGAAGAAGAAACTCTTCTCCGGGCTTGTGGAGTATCTGGTGGCTAGGAAGATGCCTGCAGAGATGGCCAACGAGCTCATAGGGACAGCCTACGACCTTAAGGGTGAGGAGGGCTGGATATATCTGAGGGATGGTAGGGAGTATGCCACGCTCCTCAACTCATGCGGCAAGACCGGCAGGCCGTATCTAGGCATCGCAGTGGCCATGGGTGAGAGGGGTGAGATATTGGAGGAGGCTTCACAGGTCCTGGAGGAGTATAGGGCCAGCCTTGCGAAGACGATGGAGTATGTCTCGAGGCCCGGTGTCTTGGAGACCCTAAACCACACCGTGGTCTTGAAGGGCGGCGGAGTCATAGATGAGAGGCAGGTAAGCTCAGTCGCCACCATACTCTCATCCTC
Source organism: archaeon HR01 (assembly GCA_002898355.1). Taxonomy (GTDB): domain Archaea; phylum Thermoproteota; class Nitrososphaeria_A; order Caldarchaeales; family Caldarchaeaceae; genus HRBIN01. The sequence continues at coordinate 23,283 of BEHD01000018.1, forward strand.
CGGGATGATTCCGAGGGATAGGCCCCTCATAGCCCTGGCCGAGGCCGGTGAATACGTCAAGATATCGGCCCGCGCCAGCAGGGAGCTGGTCTCCAGAGGCCTCAACCTAGGCTCCATCCTCTCCAGACTCTCCGTCCAGCATGGTGGGAGGGGTGGAGGCCACAACATCGCTGCGGGGGCTGAGATTCCGTCAGACCGTCTCCTAAGATTTCTGGCCGACTTCGACCGATGTGTGGGGGAGGTCCTATCGGATGGGGGAGGCGTGGATAACAGCTGATATAGAGATGGTCTTCCAAGATGTGGAGGCCGCTAGGATAGTCTTCCAGGCCATAGACCCCGACAACAAGCCTCTGCCTCAGGGGCTGGAGATAGAGGCTGTGCAGGTGGATAGGGTGATACACATAGCTATCAGCTGTAGTAGGCCGCTCCAATCCTTTCTGGCAACCTTGGACGATATTCTGAAGATGGCCCGCCTGGCCGAGGAGACGGTGGCCCTAGTCCGAAAACCTTAAGAAATCGGGTAAGCAACCGCCAGACGTGTCCAAGAGACCTGGAGAATCCAAAGCTCCCAAGACCAGCTACGATATCTACGCCCCACCATATTTCGGGAGCCGCTGGCTGGGCTCCACCATCAGCTCCGACCCATCCAAGCTCATAGGGAGGGTTCTCAGGACAAGCCTCTACGCCCTCACCGACGACTTCTCAAAACAATACCTAATCATCAACTTCAGAATAGTGAATGTCCGGGATCAGAGATGTGAGACAGTCTTCTACGGCCACGAGTATGGTAGGGAGTTCCTCCGCAGCCTCGTCAAGAGGGGGACGGACAAGATAACCATGATCTTCGACCTCAAAACAGTTGACGGCTTCCACATCCGGGTGACAACGATGACCTTCACGGTCTCCAAGGTTTCTAGGAAGAAGAGGAAGGCGATACGCTCGATTATGAAGGGGATATTGGAGCAGGCGGCTTCGACGATGACCCATGACCAGCTGGCCCAGGAGATGGTTTTGGGGAAGACGGCCTCGGATATCTACAACGAGGTGCGGAAGATAGTCTTCCCACGGCATGTAGGGATTGTGAAGTCCAAGATACTGAAGCTGGGGGACCTCAGCAGGGTGTTGTCTGTGGAGGAGCAGGCCGCCTAAGCCCTCCTCTTGGCTGAGACGATGGATATTATGTCGTGGGATTTCAGCCTGTAGTCCTCGCCCAGCCTCATACCTGTCCTCGCATCCACCGCATAGAGATACCCCTCCGCCAGCTCTGTATGTATCTTCTCGGCCAGCTGGCGTGGTGTGGAGCCTTTCTTGACGAGGTAGACGTCTGGCAGGATGTTCCCGCTCCGGTCCGAGTATCTGTGGGGGTCCTCCACGGGGAAGACGGGGACGTAGCCCAGCTTCTCCATGTAGGCCTTGTCGATTATCTGCTGGACCCCGGTGCCCTTCCAAGGTCTTAAGACCCTCTCCCTAATCTTCTCCAAGGCGTTCTTCTGGGCCTGGCTGAGCTTCTCCTCGTAGGCTGTGAAGTCGGGGTCTCCGGGCACATACCTTATCAGGCCCTTCTCCGCAGCCAGCCTCAAGACCCTTTCGGCCTCGGCGGAGCATGGTATCACATCATATCCCGCATCCCTCAAAGACCTCACATAACGGTCTGAGCCCTCGATGTCTATCTTGTTGGCGGCCACTATCATCGGCTTGTTGAGTCTCCGCAGCTCGCCGGCCAGCCCCTCCACATCCTCCCGCCTCCACGATGTGGGCCTCCTCTCATCCAGCCTAACCCTGTTGAGGGCCTCGTCAACATCCTCCAGCCCGACCCCGAGGCCTGAGAGTTTTCGGGCTATCTCTGACCTTAGGCTGGCCTGCCTGGCCTCGGCCGCCCTAGATATTCTGGGCCACTCGCTCCATAGGAGCCCGGCCATCCACATCGTAACCTCGTTCTCCACCAGCTCCACATCTCTCCTCGGGTCGTGGCTACCCGGCTCGGAGAGGGTTCCGTCGTCGGCGGTGCTGCCTGAGGCGTCCACCACCACGATGAGGCATGAGGCCTGCCTTATATCGTCTAGGAACTGGAGGCCGAGACCACGGCCCATGTGGGCTCCGGGAACTATCCCCGGGCAGTCTATCACCTGTATGGGGACGAGTCTGACGCCGTCCACGCATAGGGAGTTGCGTGGGTTATCCCGTAGGCCGAGCTCCCGGCAGACGCAGTCCACCCGGAGGTAGGTGACGCCGACGTTGGGTTTCCTGGTGGTGAAGGGGTAGCTGGCTATCTCTACGTTGACCAGTGTGAGGGCTGAGAAGAGGGTGCTCTTTCCAACGTTGGGCTTGCCCACAATCCCAGCAAGCTCCAACAACCACCACTACCGCGCTAGCTGTTAACCGCTGGATGGTGTGGGTCCACAGCCACAACCTCGTACCAGCTGTAGAGGGAGTCGGAGGCTAGGGGGTATGCGCCCAGGGCTTTGAGGTTGGGGTGGTTCTTCAAAGCCCTCTGGATGGCCTCCTCCTTGGTGGAGATGTTCACCCTATGTCTTGTGACGCCGATGGCTTTAGGCCTCCTTCCAGACCTTGGCCTGGGCTTCTGGAAGCCTCCCCTCCTAACCCTAACCCTCAAAACCACATACCCCTGCTTTGCCTTGTATCCCAGGGCCCTCGCCCTGTCCAGCCTGAGGGGCTTCTCCACCCTCACAACGGCTGGCTCCCTACGCCACGCCACCATCCTCTGACGTAGTCTGGCCCTAAGGCCCTCACTCCTTTCCCTCCACGTCCTCCTCATCAGAGCGTATAACGATGTCAAACCGGTGTAGATTCACGGGAGGGGCTGTTCTTAAATTTATACGGGCGGCCCCCCATACACCGGATATGTTGAGGGTGAGGCTTCTGAGGGTTAGGGCCCACGCCTACGCCACCGAGGACTTGGAGAAGGTGAGGAGGGCTGTGGAGACAGCTCTCGCACCCATGGAGGCCAGGCCATCGATAAAATATCTCGAGGGCTATCACGGAGACAGGATAGCGGTCCTCGAATACCTGATAAGGGATGAGGGGGAGGCGGGCCGGCTTCTCAGGGATATGGTGGCTAGGCTGGGGCCGGCCGGGATTGGTGTTGAGGAGAAGTCTAAGATGGGGGGCGTGATACATGTCAGGCTTGACAAGCAGGCCGCCTGCAGGGGTGTGATAAGGTATGGTGAGATGGACGCCATAAAGATGGAGTTCTCATACGAGGGCGACCTCAGGGAGATGCTGGGATGACTAGGGATTACACAGACCTCTGGGTCTCACCAGACCCGGAGATATTGAAGAGGTTGCGGGCTCTGGGGTATTCGGCCTGCGGGCTTGAGCTAGGCTATGGTGAAGCCCTCCCACAGCCATTCGCTAGGGCGGCCGCAGAGCTGGGCATCTCGGCGGTGGTGAAGAGGATATACAGGGCTGGCAGCCGGCAGGAGATACTTGAGAAGCTGAGGGGGAGGCCTGGAAACATCATCTTATCGGTCATGCCCCTGAGTAGGGAGGCCTTGATGGTGGCTCTGAGGGATGAGAGGGTGGACACGGTGATAGCCCATCCGGAGATGGCTGAGGTGGACCGGAACGTCTTGGAGGTCTATCAGAACCCTTTGGAGATAAGCCTCGCCGCCGTCAGAGAATCCCTCAAAGACTTCAGGAGGCTGAAGAATATCGTCAGGCTCTGCCAGACATGCATCGCCGAGGAGAAGCCGCTAGTAATCTCCAGCGGTGCTAGAAACATCTATGAGTTGAGGAAGCCGAGGCAGATGGCCTATCTCCTTTCAGCCCTCGCAGGCTACGACAACCCATGGGACGAGGCCGTCTCCACAACACCGTATACAGTGGTGAGGAGGTGTATCGGCTTTGTCTGAGAGGGTGTTGAGGCTTAGGAGACGGTATATACGGCTGGCCCCATACCCGGAGGATTTGGGGGCTGAGCAGGTATGGGAATCTGTTAGAGGCCTCTTCACCACCCTATACGGCCTTGTTGGGCTAGCCGACTCTGGCCTGAAACTGCTCAAGACTAGGGAGGGGCTTGTTCTCGCATGCTATCACAGATGGGTTCCGGAGGTGGTGGCGGCCATAACCCTAGTGGATAACGTGGCTGGCAGGCCTGCCTCGCTGGACATCGTGAAGATTTCGGGGAGTGTGAGAGGTGTCAGATAGGCCGCTCCACGAGGCCGCACTAGCCGTTCTGTCTGTGGTGGCTGTGGTCATCCTTTCCAGTTATCTGCCGATACAGGAGTCCATAAGGGTTTATACACCGAGTCTTGCACTGCTAGCCCTGACGGCCATCCTCCATCTAACGGGCAGGCTGTCCACAAGTATGTATAGGCCTCCTGGGAGGGCCAGCGTCCCCATGATAGCATCTTCCGTAGTTGGTGTGGTGGTGACGGCCCAGTTTACGTCCTATCTTGTCTTCCAATTTCTCAGCCCTCCCGAGACATATTTGGATAGTCTGAGGCGTCTAATCCCCACCACACCCCAATCCCTCCTCCTCTCCGCCGTGATGATGTGGCTGGTGGTGGCTCCGGCCGAGGAGTCCATCTTCAGGGGCCTGGTATTCGGGAGCCTCAGGGCTGTGATGGGTTTTGGAAAGGCCCTGGCCCTGTCGTCGGCGGTCTTCGCCCTAGCCCACCTCGACCCATGGAGGATACCGCCAACCCTACTAGTCGGCCTCTTCACAGGCCTCGCATATCATAGGACAGGCACCCTCTCGTCAGCCATCATAGTCCACGGGGTGAACAATACCGCCTCCCTCATCCTCTCCTATCTAAACCTCTAGACGTTGGATTTGCTGCAGCTGGGGCAGAAGGGTGAGGATGGGTCCAGCTCGGCGCCGCAGTACTTACATCTCTCGCCGGGGTTGGCGGATGCGGCCGCCCGCATCCTCTGCCTCTCATAATGCCTCCCCACTAGGAGAGCCCCCTCGATGAGGATGACTAGGGGTGCGAAGAGTATAGCGTTACCCACCAGCCAGCCGTCGGGGGTGATAAACGCCACCAAGATGTATAGGCCGCCGTAGATGTATAGGCGGTTCCTGCTGAACATTTTGGTGCTGACGATTCCGAACCTTATCAGGAGGACTAGGATGGCTGGTGATGTGAACACCACGCCTATCAGGAGGACCGTTGTGAAGATTAGGCTGTAGAAGTCCATGGCGCATACCGTGGGGGTTATGCTGGCCAGCTCGAAGAAGAAGAGCATAGCCCTCATCACGAGGGGGGCTGCCACAAGATATCCGAATACACTGCCGGCTGCGAAGAGGCCTGTAAAAGCTCCGACAAAGCCGTATATGAGGCGTCTCTCATGCGGGTATAGGGCCGGGTCCACATAGGCGTATATCTCGTAGGCTAGGACTGGTGAGATGGTGATGAAGGCGAGGAAGACAGCTCCTAGGAAGATTATCTCGAGGGGTGATGTGAGGGAGCATCCGATAATGTCGAGACGGCCGCCGCCGATATCGGCTGAAATCCTCTCAAGTATGAGGGATATCATCGGCTTGTAGAACTCCGGGTTCTGGATGATGCTGGACGGGTCTGCGGGGAAGGCCAGCCAGAAGATGGTGGCGACCACGAAAGATATGATGATGACCTTAACTCTATCCTTCAGCTCTCTGATGTGGTCGAGGAGGGGCATCTCCTTGTCTCGGCTCAACTACGGCAACCACCAGCTCTATCCACGATAGGCTCACAAGCTTGATTTAAGCCTCTTCCTTACCTCCTCCTTAACAGTCTCCAAGTCCTTTCCATCTGTCTCAATACCCAGGATGTGGGCCGCCTTCAGTATATCCTCGTTATCCTGGCCCGCAGCCCTCCGATACTCCCTCACAAGGTTGCCCAGACTCCTAGCTATGTCGGTTATGGTTTTAGGCCTGAAGATTATAACTAGAATCAGAACTATGAGGGCCAGCTCCAGCGGTCCTATCTGCGCCATCTCTAGGAGATCTTCTGAAGCCTCTCGCTAACCTCCTTGGCTATCTCCTCCCTCGTCTTACCCTCCGTGGTTACTCCCAGGCTCCTGGCTACCTCCAGCAGCTTATCCGCCGGGGGTGTGGAAGCCTCCGTCAGGCTGGGCCTCGCCATGCTAGAGGCCCTGGCGACCTCCTCCTCCAACCCTTTCGAAGCCTTCTCAAACTCCTTCTTGGCCTGGCCTAGTGACCTGGCCATCTTGGGCAGCTTCTCCGGACCCCACAGGAACAGTATGATTACTATGACGCCGATTACGACCCATTCGATGCCTTGGATTGCCATAGGGCCTTACCCTGCCTCAAACCGTTGTATCCGTTTATTTAAACGTTTCAAAGCATCACGGTTCCGCCATCCACCACAACCGTCTGCCCGTTTACGAAGGACATCTTCTCCGATAGGAGGACTGAGATGACGGACGCCACTTCAGAAGGCCTTCCCCACCTCCGGGCCGGTGACTCCGCCGCCAGCTCCTCATACATCTCCTTCACCGCCTCCCTCGTGGTGGATGTCTCTATGTTTCCCAGGGCCAGCGTGTATGCTCTTACACCCTTCCCCCCGTATTCCCAGGCGATGTGTCTTGTGAGAGCGTGGAGGGCTGACTTGGCTATGCTGTAGGCGCATCCGTAGCGGTATCCCGCCACAGCCGGTGTGGAGCTGATGTTGATAATCACGCCCCCAGCGCCTATCATGTGGGGTATGACGTGCTTGGACATCAGGAAACTGCCCGCAAGGTCCACCTTGAAGACATCCATTATCTCCTTAAGCTCTAGCTCGGTGCAGGGCTTGAACCATAGGCCTGGGTCTATGTTGTATCCCGCAAGGTTCACCAGCCCCCCTATCCGGCCATGCCTTCTCACAGCCTGTCCAACGAAATCCCTTACCACATCCTCGTCGGAGACGTCGAGGTAGCCCACGTAAACCCTCTCCCCGCCATATCTCGCAGCCCAGCCATCCCGAAGCCTCTCCAGAAAATCCACCCTCCTGGAGCCCGCCGTTACATGGGCGCCCTCACGGAGGAGCTCCTCGACTGTGGCTACGCCGATCTCGCTGGAGGCTCCGGAGACTATGCAGGCCTTCCCCTCCAGAAGTCCCATAGCCCCATCCGTCTAGACATCCATATTAAAGGATGAGGCCGCCGAGATAGTTCACGTCCGCTGTGGATGTCTCAGCCTTCTCAACCCGTAGACCAGTAGGGCTACACCCGCAATAGCCGCTACCGCCGCCGTAGTCAGGGATGGTATGTTCTGGAGGCTGGCCGTTGAGAGGAAGAGGATAGATGTGATGAGGTGGAGGATTCCGCTGGCTGTGAAGACGGCTCCTGTGACGGGGCTGTATACGCCCCTGGCAGATATGGCGGCTGCCAGAAACAATATCATGCTGGGGATGTAGAGGAATAATACGCCGAACCCTATCAATATTATGAGTCCGATTATGGCGCCGAGGCCCGGGCCCGACTGAGGGGATGAGAGGACGGAGACCGCCAACGCCGCCAGCAAAACCTGCAGAGTAAGCCCAGCCAGGGACAGGCCTGCGCCAAGCCTAGCTCCCATACACCGCCCACCCCATAGCAGGTATTTATTTTTTGAGGTTCATCGGAGACGGTGTAACGGAGCTGGAGGAGCTAAGTGCTGTTAACCGCTCCCAGAGATGAGGAAGACCTCCTTGGGATCTATGCTGTGGAGGTTCAGCAACCTTATAGTGTGCTTTACAATGTCTTTGTTGCTATAGCTGCATTCTATGTAGAGGCCGTCAACCTGTCTCGGATTTTTGAATGGTCTGCCGTTTTTATGTTTGGGCTCTTTATTGATTAGATATGTGGTGTGTTTCTT
>BEHD01000019.1 GCA_002898355.1 archaeon HR01
TGGACGGGGAAATCATATCCAACATCAATGCAACAAGAGGGGCTAGTTAGAATAAGTGAAGAACTATTAGAAACCCATTTTGTTAAATTACCGGAAGTATGGAGGGTCATGTTATTAGGTTGCCATGACTTAAAAATGTTTGACCCTAGGCACTACAAAAGATTAAACTTAAGTGAGTGGCGTAAAAATACAATCGAACAAATGTATAAAATCGCTAAAAGCGAAGAGCCAATCTTAGTACTCCACCACCCCCACACCACGGTAAAAATAAGAACATGGGGCAATGCTTGGAATTATTTGAGAAAAAAACTGCCATCAGTAAAAAGATTCTTAGGTGCCGGAGTATACTATGAACATGATCGAAATCGGAAAGAATACGACAATTTGGATGAGGTGCTCGAAAAGACAAAGTGTGGAAATACCATAGATTTTATCGTTAGAGAATATTAAAGGTGTGACATTTCATTTTAGCTCAGAATTATTCAAGAAAAATTATGAAAGATGTTATCTCTGTTAAGGCTTCCACGGGATAAGGCTAGGCTTGTCGAACGGATTGGCTAAGAGGAGAATAGCAGCTCAATACGATATCGAGGACTTGAAAAATGGAGGCAAAGCGGTGTCCGACTCTACACCTTCCCTTTGGGTGTGCTGGCGGTGTTTGGGGTCTCTTCAAGTTACGTTGGGCTTGTGGTTGGGCCTAGGGCTGGGGGTATGTTCCATTAGTAAGACCCAACAATAAGAGGGGACTATAGGGGGGTCCAGGAGGGTATTCGGAGTACTAGCTGATAACTATAGGTATAGGCTCTCGGGGTGAGTCAAGATTCGGAACGCTAATCAACGAGTTCGGCGACAGGATGAAGACCAGGAGATACGATACAACAGCAACCAGGATAATAGCCGGACTCATAGCACACGCAGCAAAGATACTAACAAGGATAAAGAAGGCAATAACGGAATTCTTAGACACGCTCCTTCGTAACGCTATGTTTTTAAGCATGTCTCAGTATTAGTTTTTGTATGTCTGATGAGATTTTAAAGGCTTTGTCAGCTAAGGTCGATGAGTTGAAGGAGTTTTTGGAGGATGTGTTTTTAAATACTGAGGAGTATCTAATGGTTAGAGAGGTCGATAAGCTTGTTGCTGAGAGGAGATTCAACGAACTAGTGTCGCTGGATGAGCTATAGAGTACTTCTACATAAACGTGTTGCAAAGTATCTACAGGAGTTAGAGGAAAAGACCCGCAACAGCATAAAGGAATATCAAGAGAGCTGGAGAATTTCCCAAAGTCCAAACTCGATTTGGTAAAGCTAGCTGGCGAAGAAAATACATTCAGAGCTAGAATTGGAAAATATAGGGCACTTCGAAAAAGAACAAATAATCGTTATAATCAAAATAGATGTAAGGGGAAGAGTATATAAATGAAATTGTCAACGCTCTTAATCGGGATGTCGTATATATTTATATCTTGATGTACTCCATTATTGCTTCTATTAGGCCCATCTTGTATATTCTCTTGTGGTATTGGAAGAGTTTTATGTATGCGTCCAGGTTCGTCTTGGCTACTCCGTTCCTCATTCTTAGGAATCTCTTGTCCCGCCCTGTTCCCGCAGTTGTTTATATGTACGTCTCCCCTGTCCGTATTCTCCCCTTGAGTGGTTCACCGACTCGCTGGTATAGCCTGCCTCGTTTAGTACGTTGTATGATGGGTACTCATCAGTATATATCGCCGAGTCCTCTTCTACGTACGCTTTCACCGCCTCCTTCTCCAACGTAGCAAGCATCTCCACAATTGGCGGAGAGCAAAAAACTAAATGGAAATTTTTTACATCATCTCCTAAACTGTAAACCCGCTAGAAAGTAGAAATGACACAGTTGCCCATTGTAGGATAGAATTTAGTAGGCTCTTTCTCGCCATTCAATTAATAGAACCGTGGTTATTCTTTCGTTCCATGCAACTTCGTAGATGATTCTTACATCTCCTATTCTGCCAGGCTTTCAAGCGACTTCCTAGCCCTGTTGGATGATATTATTTTGAGACAATCTCGGCCTCCTCCGCCTTTGTAAAGATATTTAAGCCTGGGACTCCGTGTGAGGTGGCTGGGGAGAGCGTCCATGAAGGCGTTAATAATGCTCTATGGACGACTCCGCAGAGCCGATATCGGCGATGTCGAGCTCCTGCCTGAAGGCGTCAAGGTGAAGATGCCTGCGAAGATGCGGTGGTGGTTTATCTTAAACCCTGCGATTGCGCAGTGGTTTATTAGGTCTGGCGAGCTGGTTATCCCCTACCCGAGCATCGTCGGCCTAGAGCTGATACATGAGAAGGCCGGGCTCCTGACACCTAGGACGCCGTTCATTAGGCTCCATTTCAGGGACATGCAGGGGGTCGGTAACAGCATAACCTTCGCCGCCTATGGATGGACCAAGACCTCGACGAAGCCTGAGGAGACCCTCGCCTTATACGAGGAGATTAGGAGGAGAACCGGCCGGTAGGGGGTGGTGGGTCCTTCAACGGCTGGGTGGGTGGAGGCCGCATATCTTATTGAGTTGGCTCGGCCTATCTTCGCTGGGCTGGCTTGATGTGGATGTCTCCGCCGGGGTATGGGGAGAGGAGGGTGGAGGGTGTTGAGTGCGTTGTATGCCGTGGGATGGCCCGCTTCTGCAGGCTCAACACATGCCCATACTATAGGGAGCTGCTGGCGGGGGCTGGGATATCCAGGATACTCTCATCCAGCACGGTCTACGGTCCTACGCCTCCGTCCCTCCTGATAGGTGAGAGGGGTTATCCGAGGGTGGCCGCCGGCCCCGCTGTCTGCCTCCTAGAATCTTCCGAGCCGGCCCTCTACGACAGCCCAGCCGGATGGCTGGAGGTATCCCTCGACAGGCTTCTAGCCATGAGGCTCTCCCTCTTCTACGGCCGTTGGAGGGTCGGCGTGCTGGAGGCTAGGAAGAGGGTGAAGGCCGTCGAGACTCTTCAGGAGTCTGCCGCCTCCATAAAGCCTGTAGATGTGGAGGTGGCTCTGGCCGGCAGGCCTATCTTCAGGCCCGGGTTTAGTGTGAGGGCTGCGCCCTACGGCCCCTCGGCCAGGGCTGAGGATGTTAGGGTGGTGGGTAACGTCTCTATTCCGAGGAGGGTGGAGTCGCTGGCCTCAGACCTGGATGTCGGGGCTGAGGAGTCGGTGGCATCCCTATACCGTGGCGGCTTCGACGAATACTATATCACGAGGGTCTTCTCGGCAGGCCTCCTCGGCCGTAGGGCTGAGAGGAGGGTTGTCCCCACCGAGTGGAGCATCACAGCCGTGGATGACATCCTCTCCAGAAGGCTCCACCTCCAGGTGAGGGGGTTCGGCCAGATATCGGAGTATAGGCTTCACAGCTTCCAAGCCCTCGAGAATGCAGCCCATATAATCCTCACACCCACACCGTGGATGTATGAGCTCCTGGAGGGCTGGCTCAGACATTCAACCATCTACTCGGACCATGAGCTTTTCAAGCCCAGGGGCAGATATGCGGAGAATACCGGAGGCGCCTACTATGCTGTCCGCCTCCCAATCCTCAGACACCTGGCTGGCAGGGCTGAGCAGGCGGGTGCCATAGTCTTCTTCGAGGTTTCACCGGGCTGGATACCCCTCGGCGTCTGGAGGTTCCGGGAAATCGTGAAGAGGGCGTTGGAGGGTGGGGGTGAGAAGTTCGGAGACCTTGGAGAGGCCTTGGAGCATCTCAGGACGAGGCTGAAGATGCCGCTGGAGAGGTATCTAAGGGCCAGTAAGATTCTCCCCCTTATCAGAGGCCATCTCCGGCTGGAGTAAATCATATATATCCTCCAAATTCCCCCAACTGTATGTCCTTGAAAGTCGTCATCTGCGGCGGAGGCGTGGCTGGTGCTGCGATGGCCGCGGCCCTAGCCAACACAGACTACTCGGTCCTCCTCCTGGAGAAGGAGGGTGAGGAGTTCCTCGGAAGGTCCAGCGGCGGCGAGACCCTGAGGGCTGAGACCTGCAGGTCCTTCGACAGGCTGGGCGTCTTAGACGATATCCTACGCCACAGCCACTCCATCAGGAAGGGTGATAGGAGGGAGCTACACCACGTTGCGAAGGGGATGCTGGGCCACTTCCGATACGACGCCTTCGCTCCAGAGTATCCGGTGGTACACACACACCACAACTACATCGTGGAAGGCATCCACAGATACATCGAGAGGTCGGGGGCGTCGAATGTTGAGGCTAGATTCGGCTGCGAGGTGGTGGATGTGGGGGAGTATAGGGATGGCCGCCGTGAAGTCGTCTACAAAGATAGGAAGAGCGGCGAGCTGAGAAGCGTTGAGGCGGACCTGGTTATAGGGGCTGACGGCGGTAACTCGGTTGTGAGGAGATCTATAGGTATCCAGGCAAGCGAGACAGACCTGGGCATCTCATATCTGATGTTCTACGTGGAGCGGCTGAGCGGCTTCGAATACGGCAGGTTCACGGTCGGCCCCCACGGCTTCATAGGCATCTTCCCCTCCTCGGAGAACACCCTCAGGCTTGCGGTGGAGGTGAGGATATCCGAGCTGGGTGGATGGACCAGGTTGGATGGGGCAAGGCTTAGGGAGAGGTGGGCTTTGAGGGACCCAGCCCTGAAGGAGGCCAAGCTAGTCAAGCGTGGCCTGCCATTCCACATCATCAAGAGGCTCAGCCCCACCTACGTAAGGGAGGGGGCATGCATCATAGGTGATGCGGCCCACGTCCCACCACCCATACTCGGGATGGGCATCTCCCTCGCCCTCAACGACGTCCTAGCCCTTCAGAAGGTCTTGCTGGAGCCTGTGGGCGAGTCCCTCAGCCTCGAAAACCTGAGGAGGTTCGAGGAGATGGCCGCACCCTACAACGTGAGATGGGTTGAGACGAATCACAGGCTCTATCTCTGGCTTAACGAGATGTGCGCAGACCCTAACAACTTCCATAAAATACCTCTCGGCGAGCTGGCCCAGATGGGTTTCCACCCCTCCGAGAACCTGGGCGGATAGAGGGTATGCGGATAGGTATTATAGGCGTAGGCTCGATGGGTGGGGCCGTAGCCGAGAGGCTTCTAGACCTCGGCCACACAGTAGCCGTCTGGGATGTGGACGCTGAAAAGATGAGACGATGCGCTGAGAGGGGTGCTACACCCTCCTCCTCCCTCCAGGACCTGGCCAAATATTCCGAGACCCTGATAGCCAGCCTGCCATCACCCAAGGCCGTGAGGGATACCTTCCTCGACAAATCCCTACTGGATGGCTTACGGCCGGGCACCATAGTGGTGGACCTCTCCACAGTAGACCCGGAAACCTCCAGGGTTGCATACCAATCCCTTAAGGCTAGGGACGCCAGCTACCTCGACGCACCGGTGAGCGGAGGGCCTAGACGTGCCGCCACCGGTAGGCTGACCATAACTGTGGGTGGCGACCCAGACGCATTCCATAGATGTGAGGCTCTGCTCCGCCAGCTGGGGGAGAAGGTCTTCTACGTGGGAGGGCCGGGGAGCGGCAGCGTCTTCAAGCTCATCAACCAGCTCCTGGTCTTCGCCCACGCATACGCAGCCATGGAGGCCCTCACCCTATGCAAAACCCTCGGCCTCGACCCCGCCAAGATGTATGAGGTGGTGACCGCCGGCTCCGGAAACTCCTTCATCTTCCAGGAGATGGTGAGGATGGCCATCTCGGGCGAGGTATGGGGAGGTAGGACAAGCCTCCTCATCAAGGATATCAACCTAACCCATGAGATGGCCCAGAAGTCCGGAGCACATCTCAGGCTGTGCAGATTTCTCAAGGAGACGGCGGATAGGATGGAGGAGTCGGGGTACGGCGGCGACGACGCCGTGAAGGACTTTAGAGCCTTCGTGGAGATGGTGGCTAGGGGAGGCGCTTAACCGCCCTTGAGAGAGCCTCCACAGCCCTCTCGCAGTCATCCCTCGTGTTGAAGAAGTGGTGGGCGAACCTCAAACCGGGGCCTCGGGCTGAGGCTATCACCCTCCTACGCTTTAGGTAGGCTTCGAGCCGGTGGGCTTTCTCACCTACGTAGAGGGAGATGGTGGGGCCCAGCGTCTGGTCTGGGGGGCTGTAGAGCTCGAACCCCTCCTCCACCAGCCTATCCCGTAGATAGTCACGGCTCCTGATGATCTTCTCCCAGATGCTGGTGACGCCCAGGCTTTTTATGATGGACATGCCCGCAGCCGCCGCATACATGCTCACCACGCTCCAAGTCCCCATCTCGAAACGTTTGGCGCCATCGCGGAAGTCCATCTCCTCCCTCCCGAAGAGGAACGGGTCTTTCTGGGAGAACCAGCTGACAGCCGTAGGCTCCAACCCCTCAGCATGCTCCCTCCTAGCGTAGAGGAATCCGGCCCCCGGGATGCCTAGGAGGAACTTGGTCGTCCCAGCCACTAGGAAGTCTATCCCCATCCTATCTACGTCGATGGGTACTGCGCCGACGCTCTGGTAGGCGTCCACCAGTAGGTATGCACCCTTTCTCCGGCATATCTCGGAGATGGCCTTGATATCCTGTCTGAAGCCGTTGAGGGCGCTGACATGGAAGACCGCCACCATGAGGGTTCTCTCATCCACAGCCTCCTCATACTGCTCCAGACCGATACACCCCTCCCTACTACGGAGGGTGACCACATCAAACCCCATCCTCTTCATACCGGCCAGGGTCACACCCACAGTCGGGTAGTCGAGGTCTGTCGTCACTATTTTATCCCGCTTATCCGGCTTGAAGGCGCTCAAGAGAGATATTAGAGCGCTGCTGGCGGAGTAGTGGGGGCAGACCTCATCACGTCCCGCACCCACGATGTCTGCGAAGATATCCGAGGCTTTGTAGACCTCCTCCATCCACTCATCCCACGGGTTACCCCACCTGAGTATGCTGTCCTCATACCTCTTGATGGCCTTCATAACATCCTGGCTGAGGGGGCCCTGGCTGCAGCTGGCGAAGTATGCTTTACCACGTATGGCTGGGAGACGCCTATTCCAGCTCATCCCAGACACCATCCGCAGGGACTGCTAAATGGTTTTTCACACCACATCCTCCAGAGGCTCCTTCACAGACCATGAATACCCACACCTCGGACAGTAGAGGCTCCACACCTTTGAGACCTTAGAGTCGCTGGGCTTCAACGGTATCGAGAGGCGGTAGCCACATCTCGGGCATATCTTCTCATCAATCAAACCCTGGCACCCACATCCAGCCTCACCCAGTCAGGGACACGGAAGCTCTCGGTGGTGTAGTCGGGCCTGAAGGGCTTGATATCGATGACTGGCGTGCCGTTGAAGAGGTCCAGCCCCTCAACAAAGAGGACGCCGCCATCTCTTTTGACGAGTCTGACGAGGGTCAGCCCCACCGGGTTAGGCCTCACAGGCGAGTCTGTGGCGAAGACACCGAGGATGGGCAGCTCCTCCTCCCTCAACCCCTTCCTGAGTAGACGCCTAGGCCTCACCCTCCTCAAATCCCTATACTCCGGCGGGGCCTTATGGAAGACCGATATGATGAAGAGGTGGCTGAAACCCTCCACACCATCCAAAGCCTCCACATACTCGGGCAGTATCTCCACACGCCCAGACACAGCGCCGGGGTTGGCCTTGACAAAGTCATCATCCATATCCACCCGCACATACCCCACAACCCTAAGCTCAATCATCAGATAACACCATCACAGCGGAAAGGCTCCTAGGCAGCTTTTATGTTCTACCGTTCCGTCCAGCATTAACTTCCCCCCATCTAATGAGAGGCTTACGGAGCGAGGAATAGGGTGGAGAGACTCCGATACCAGAAGGGAAGGACATCAATATATGAGCAAAAAATAAAAAACCTCAAACTCTTCCTAAACCTCTTCACCATGTACTATCACACGATGAGGAACGGAGGCGTGTAAAGATGCTTATCCGGACAGTATCGCGCCAAAACCCAGGATAAAAAGCTGGAAGAGCACATGGTTGCGTAAGAGGTTCATATTAATCCAGCCCAGATTCTCCACATCATACATAGAGAGCAGAATATGTTTAGCCGTCTATCCTTCCTAGCCCACTTCTCTACTCTATGCTTGCATCGAACCTGTATACGCGTGTCCAGGTTCCTGACTCGCCTGACATCTCCCCTTCCTGCCAGACTTTGACGTTTCTGCCCAGTCTGTGGCTTAGAAGCCCTGCGAAAAACCCTTCGTGGAAGCTGCATTCAAACAGTCTGCCCAGCTCGGGTATTTGGCCGCATATCGTGCAGTCAGAGATTCTTATAACGAGCGGGGTTTCGCTTATCACTTCAAGCCTTCCCAGAACAAGTCTCCTCCAGACATCCGAAAGATGACTAAAAACGGCTCTCAAATTTTCTGCCTTGATGGATTCGGAGGCTTTACGCCCCATCTCCACGCCTAGCCTCCTCATCAACTCTTTTGAGCTAATGCCGAACTCTTTCTGAATTGGGTTTACAGCCGGTGAGAAAAAGGCGACGGCGCCCACTATGTCACGCCAGAACTTTTCATACTCGACTCCGGCGGTAGCCATGTCTAAATATAGTTTCATTTTCGTAGTATAAAGCTGTTGTGGTTAAATGTACACAAAAGGAAAACAACACTAGAACAAAGCATCTAGGTTTAATTATGAACTCGCTTCAGTTCCACCGAGTAGATATCTACATAAGAGGTCATCAGCAGGGAATAAAGAACCTGAACCTCTTCCTGAAACTATAACGTGGTGAGGAAGAGAGGTGGGTAGAGATGCTTATCCGGACACTATCTATCCGATTATTGAAGAAAAAAAGTTAAATATCAGTATACTTGTTTACGTATACATGGAAACGGAGGTATTAAGCATAAGGGTCAGGAGAAGTTTGAAGAACGAAGCGGAGAAGCTTGGACTTAACGTGAGAGATGTTGTTGAATCAGCGTTAGAACAGGCGGTTTCAGAGGCGAGGAAAAAACAGTTAGAGGACGCAGTTGATAGGCTATTACATTTGATGGAGAATGTCTCACCAGAGACTTGGGTAAAGGAAGTGAGAGAATGGAGAAACCTAAGATAATAGACACTTCAGCACTGTATCCATTAGTCAAGAAGATGGGAAGGCAGATAACGGATATTGCTAAAGAGCTAACGATTCTAGACCTAACATGGTATGAGCTCGGTAACGTGCTGGTTAAGGCTGCAATCAGAGAAGAAATAAAGAAGCTGGGAGAGGTTGCGCAAGTTTGGCGGGAGATACTCTCAGCCATGAAGACAGAGAAAGTCCGAGAAATAGAAGAAGTAGCTCAGCTAGCTAAGAAAGATAGACTAACATACTATGACGCTGCATACATCTACAAAGCATCCAAGATGAACCTAAAACTAATCACCGAAGACCAAGAACTAAAAAACAGATATCCAGAATTATGCATATCAATAAACGAATTATGATATCCATTTCGATAAAATACAGCTCTGACTTTTATCTAAAGCATGGAGGAGAAAACCCGGCAGGAGGGCGCCGACAAATCTAGGCCGCCCTACCACAGTTTTCTAACCCTCCCGGTCTCCCTGTCCAGAGTGTAGAGTATCCTCTCCCGCCTCCCCCACTCCCTCCACTCGCTAAAGTTCCTCGGCGCATCCTCCAGATGCTTGAGGATGCCTAGATAGCTTCTGAAGAGGGGGCTGGGAGATGTTCTATCACCGTCAAAACTGATGAGACGCTTCAGCTTCTCCAAGCCAACATTATACTCGTCGCATATACGTTTAAGCTCAGCCCTGTTGATAAAAGGTGACACATCGTACACCTCTCTCAACCTCCTGAGAAGGGGCTCCAGCTCCATCTGGAAGATGGGTATGTCAACCCAGAGGTTTATCAGGCCGCCTACAACGCCCCCAGGATTTCTCAGACTCTCGAAAGTAACATTCTCAGGGTGGAGCATCTGGGTCTTCGGCTGGAAGATGTAGTAGTATCTGGACGCCGCACCGAGGATCACCGAGGAGATTAGAAGCGAGAGGTTTACCGTGTTAGGCCCAGCCACCATGTTCACCCATACCTCCTTCCCCTTGAGCGCGCTAACAGTTACAACCGCATCCCTCACCACCCTATCAACATCATCTATCCCGGTGGCCAGGAGGTATATCTCAACACCTAAACCACTCTCCCACAGCTCTCTGTAGAGCCTGGAGAGATACTTCCAGATAATCTCCGGCACCCTCCCATCTCTTGACGATAGGTTGAAGAGTCTATCCTCAACCCGGTCGGCCCGTCTAACACCCTCGATAACCTCACTCGAACTCAGCAGCACGATGGCCTCCGGAGCGCCGGCCCATACCCCATCCTCGGCCTGCCCCGAGCCGAGGAAAAAACCCGCAGCCTCCTCTGAGCCCAGCTGGGCAGCCTTCATGAGAAGATACACGACTGTGAGGGGTGTGGTTACGGCGCCCGGGCTAGCCCCCAACCCGCTAATATGCCAGACACCCACGACAGAGAAAACAGCCAAAAACATATATCCTTTATCCAAACACAGCACACATATGGGACCCCACATATCCAACGCAGGAGAGGGCGGCCCATCCCCCAAAGATGCAGAATATAAACACAGCCCCACTTTCACACCGACCTCCCATAAGTAAAGCGGCTGGACTCCGCCGGGGGTGGGATTTGAACCCACGCGGCCTGCGGAGAGGCCACAGGCTCTCAAGGCCTGCCCCTTGATCCGGGCTCGGGTACCCCGGCCGCCGAGAGGAAATCCAACGGCCAGGCATTAAATCTATTTCAGGACCTGAGATGGAGGTTCCAGATGGCGAGGGTGTAGGCGAGGGCCTCCTCAGTCCTAACGGTCCTGACACCCTGGCCAGGCACCGTGTTTAAGACCTTGGTGAAGAGCTCCTCCAGCCTACGGCCCGACCCGCCCACAATCTCCTCCAACCCCCTGTCGTAGGCTCCGAAGGCTATGCAGACCCTCCCAGACTTGGCGAGGTCCCGGAGGCTGGGCAGCGCAGCGGCCGCATCCTCACCATATCTGGAGGTGGCTATCCTGACGTCGTAGCCTCTCAGGGCTTCCTCCAGACCCTCGGCGAGGGATGTCCTGAAGCCGTCGTATACCTCGAGGCTGGAACTGGGGACAAGCTTAAACCTCCTCCCACCACCACCCACCTCCACCCTGAGGACGACCCTGGAACCCCTGCCAAGCCTCCTACCCAGCCGCACCTCCCTCCTCAGCCCCGCATCCAGTAGGGATGTATCACCCGAGGAGACCACCAAAGCCTGCCGGTAGTGGATGCCTTCCACCCTGATATCATCCACCTCCGGATGAGTAGGTATGTTGAGGGGTGGGAGGAGGCCTGCATAACGGAGGCTGGGCCTGAGGCTGTAGAGCCTCTTCCTGAGATAGGGCGCGGTGCAGAGGTAGTCCAGAAGCTCCTTCACCAGTAAGGCGTTCCTACGATATACGCCACCCTCCCTATCCCTGTAGAGTATCAGCCTCTCGATGCGGAAGGCGGCCAGCACCCTACCCAGAAACCCTATACGGTGCGTGGCCTCCCTGAGGCTTGGCGCGTCGTAGGCGTAGGAGTAGGGGATGAGTATTGCGGGCGGGTTCTCCAACCTAGGCTGTGTAAAGGGTATGGCCGTCCAACCCCGTCCAGAAGCCTAAACACCTATCCCAAGCCTGGCTTTGATCTCCGCAATATCCCTCTCAATCCTGACTATACGCTCCTCGAAGAGGCTCCGCAAATCCCTACGAAGCCCGGAGACCTCACCTATCAACACATCAATCTTCCCCATCATGGTGTCCTGCCCCCCGATCAGCACATCCTGCTTCTTCAGCATCTCATCCTGCTTAACAAGCATCTCGTCCTGCTTAGCAATCATAATATCCTGTTTCTTCAGCATCTCATCCTGCTTGCCAATCATAATATCCTGCTTAGCGAGCATCTGGTCCTGCTTCTTCAGCATCTCGTCCTGTTTGGAAATCATCACATCCTGTTTCTTCAGCATCTCATCTTGTTTGGCCAACATCAAATCCTGCTTGGCAATCATAATGTCCTGCTTAGCAATCATAATATCCTGTTTCTTCAGCATCTCATCTTGCTTGCCAATCATAATATCCTGCTTGGCGAGCATCTGGTCCTGCTTGCCGAACATTATCTCGAAGTAGGCCGCACCCGTGGAGAACCCCTCCACCAGCTCTTCGGCCAGCTCGCCTACCTTTATCTTGAATGTTTTAAACTCTCCTGTGGGCTTGCCGTACCTGAGCTGGAGGCTCACAACCCTTGCTGGGGGTGGCGCGGCTTTAATCTTCTCCACCAGCTGTTTCAGTGTCTCCTCCCCGGCTTCGCCGACCACTTTGACGGTTCCGTCTTCTAGGTTCTCCACGTAGCCTGTGATGCCTAGGCGGCGGGCTTCTCTCCTCACGTAGTATCGGAAGCCTACTCCCTGCACGTCTCCGTCCACCACTATCTCAGCCCTAGCCGCCATGGTCTCACCTACTGTCTCAACCCTTCAGATATAAAATTTTATATTGCCTATTGCCTTGTGGCTTATTTCATCGGTCTATCTCCGGTCTCTTGAGCTGTGTGGAGGCAGTTTTGCGGGTGGTAAATCAATCATTATATACGTCTGGCCGTATGTGCTTATGGATGTATAGATGGCTGGCAAGGTGAAACTCACCCTCTCCGTGAGGGGAGAGATCGCTAGGAGAGCTAAGAGCAGGCTGGCTTTAGAGGGGCGGAGCCTCAGTGAGCTTGTCGAGGAGTTCTTGTCGCTCTACGATGAACTCGGCTTCCTCGATGAACTCTGCAGAGATCTAAACCTTGAGGAGAGATTCTATACGAGCGTCGAAGTCGAGACCGATAGGCCTGGGGGGCCGGGAGCGGAGAAGATAGTAAGGGAGATCAGGGATGAGCGCTCAGAACGCTTATCTTGATACCAGCGCAATAGTAAAGAGATACATACTGGAGGAGGGGAGCGACAGGGTGGATGAGCTTTATCGAGAAGCCCATGCAGGAAAAATTAGACTTGCATTTTCGATATGGAATATAGGAGAGGTGGCAGTCGTTTTAGACAGATACGAGAGGCGGGGAATCATAAAGAACTCTAAAAAAGTCTTTGAGAAATTTCTCGGAGAATCCCGCCTCCTAACAAAACTCGGCCAACTAAGACTTGTACCACTAAATCTCAAAATTCTAACGAAGGCGACGGGCTACATATTCAAGCATGGAATATACATAGCGGACGCAATCCAGATAGCCTCAGCCAGAAACTTTGAGACATTCATAAGCTACGACAAAAAACTGGCTAAGATAGCAAGCCTAGAAGGGTTAAAAATAGGCAAATGAGGATATGCGGTAGCCGGCGGGCTTTTGGCTGGCTCAAAGCATACCTCCTTACCCAAGACAACGGGGGTGTTGGCTGCGCTAGATGTCGAGGAGGAAGCGGAGGATGTTCTTCTCGGTGTCTATCTCCATGAGGGCGTATGTGGGTGATTTGACCGCTGTGCCTGTTCTGTGGATGCTTCTATCGTATTTGACGCCTGAGACCACCGCCTTTAGCCTGTAGGCCCTGTCCCTCTCCAGCTTCTCAACCCTTATCTTGGTGCCCACGAGGTTTTCCAGCTCGAAGAGGTGTAGGAGCTTCTCCAGCCAGTCGTATAGGAGTGAGGGGAGGTCGTATCCCTCGGCCTCGACGGCTTTGGATGTCTCGACGCCTTCCGCGTTCTCCACCAGTGTCTTGAATAGTGATAGCCCGGCCTGCTCGAAGGCTTTCTCTAGGGTGGGGCCCCAGGCCTCTATGTAGATGTCGGCCATGTGGGGTAGCTGTCTAAACCCTTCGCCCTTCAAGCCTGCCATTCGTCGTAGGTGATTTCACGGATGCGGGGTTCCCTCAGCCTCATAACCAGCGAGAATACGGATAGGGCCGCCACGAGGGTTACGCCTCCGAAGACTATCATCCTGGCTGTTGTGGGCTCTAGGGGCTGTAGTTCCTGGTTCGTGGGCTGGGTCTGGGTTGTCTCGGTGGCTTGCTGGGCCTTGCGTATGGAGATTCTGGCGGTGTACTGGGCCTCGCCGCCCACACCCCCTGTGTTGGAGAACTTGAGGTAGAAGGGCTGTGTCCCGGTCTTCTCCCACGGCAGCCTAAGGGTTGCCAGGCCTGCGGCGGTCCTGTTGGATCTTAGGCCGAATATGTCCATGTCGAGGATGGCTATTTCGACGTTGGCTGTATCAGGGTTCACCTTTGTCTCCACCACCAGCTCGTCGCCTCTGGATAGTTGGGCTGAGAGGATGTAGAAGTCGGTGTGGTCGTTTCCGCCGTCTGTGGATGAGAGGTATCCGGATATGGTTATCGGCTTGTCGTATGTTATCTGGCCGATGTCCACGGCCTTCTCCGGCTTGTCGGGTGCGTCTCCGCCGCCGTAGTCTGAGACATCCTCTACGCTTATCGATATCTTGTAGTTGCTTGTGACCGGTCTGGCTTCGGAGAACTGGCCCACCTTGAGGCATAGGGCTGGCAGGCCCCATCCGGGGCTGGCCTCTATCCATGAAAATGTCTGGTTGATGGGTTCTCTGGAGACCACCAGCTGGGAGCCGGCTATCCTGGCGAAGGTTCTGGGCTGTGTTTCCCTGAGGAGGAGTATGGTCATTCCGACGCTAGTGTTGGCTCTGACCTCCACCTCCACCGTCAGCCTCTGGCCGGGTTTTATGCCGTCCAGCCTGAAGTAGTGCTCCTCCAGCCT
The DNA here is from genome assembly GCA_002898355.1 of archaeon HR01. Taxonomy (GTDB): domain Archaea; phylum Thermoproteota; class Nitrososphaeria_A; order Caldarchaeales; family Caldarchaeaceae; genus HRBIN01. The sequence continues at coordinate 14,678 of BEHD01000019.1, forward strand.
GCCTGTTAGGGTTCCGTCTATGGGTGGTGTGCCCTCCTGGAGGTTTATCTTTCTCTCGGTGGTTATGCATGGGTCTTGGGATTGGGTGTATGCAGAGTTTAGTGTGATGAGTAGGGCTGTGAGGATTAGGGCTGCGGTGAGGGGTTTGATCATGTCTGTGGGGTTGTTGGCGGGTTCCCTAAAAAATCTTTTCCGGCTGTGGGTTCTTCGAGATACTTCGATATTTCCAAGGGGTGTTTTCCTGGAATATCCCATATGTCGGGGGTGATGGTTCTCTCTACTATCTCTGATATGGGTGGGTCTGGATGATGTGTTTGGGTATAAAAAATTTTGGGGGTTTTAAAAAAAGGGTGTTGGGGGTTTTGCTAGCTGTTTATTTCTTGGGTGGTGGTGCTGGGTAGATGCCCAGCCTTCTGCCTCTCCAGCGGATGTATTCGCTGACTATGACGGCTACGACTATCACCAGCAGTATGAGTCCGATGATTAGGGCTAGGAATGTGGCGAAGGTCATCGGGACGCCGAATAGGACTGTGTAGAGGTCGATGGTTAGTGTGGCTGACCTTGTTCCCTTCGGCAGGTCTCTGCTGGCTGTGAATGGGTCGAAGACTGCGTTTACCGTGTAGTCGTCACCTATCACCTTCTGGAAGACCACCTGGCCGCTGTCGTCTGTGGCTCCTGTCTTGATGACTGCTCCGCCTTTACGTAGTTCTACGGTGGCTCCGGGTATCGGCTGGCCTGCAGCGCCTTTGACCAGGACCACGACGTCGTATATTCCGACCTGCAGCGTTGCTGTTAGCCGTGAGGCTGTGAACCTTACGCTATCGCCGCCTAGGTTGGTTCCGTCCTTGCTGACGGCTATCTGGTAGGTGTTGTCGAGGGGTACCTGTCCGACTATGATGATGCCCTGGCTGTCGGTCTTTCCTACGTCCTTTCCTTGGAAGGTTATGGCTGCTCCTGCCACCGGCCTGTCGTCAAAGTCTACGACCTTGATCTGGACGTCGTCCACTGGCAGGGTTATGCTTCCTCTGTCCTGGAGTCCTGCCGGGGTGTCTCTGACGCTGGCTGAGGCTGATGTGCCGAAGTCTGGGTGGGTCCATGTTACTTTGAATTCGTAGGTTCTGCCGTCGGGTATTCTGACGAGGGAGAATATGCCGTCTGGCCTCTGCTGCTTGTCTTCGGGTCTCATGAGGTCTGGTGAGACTGCGACTGTGGCTCCCAGTAGTGGTCTGCCCTGTCTGTCTACTATGGCGAAGCTGACATCCCTCAGGGCCAGGGTTACGGTGCCTTCCACGGTTCCGACGTTGGCTCTGCTGATGTCGAAGGTTCTCCTGCCTACCTCCTCGCCGTCTCGGGTTGGCCAGTAGGCTACGATGTCGTAGGTGCTTCTAGCCAGTCTCTTGGCTTCGAAGATGGCTCCCTTGCCGCTGATGGTGAACTGGTCGGGCAGCGCTAGGGATGGTGCTGTGAAGACGTAGTCGGGGTCTGCTGGTCTCTGGGCGTCGCCGTATACGAACCTTACTCTGAGGTCGAAGATCCGTGTGATGACGTCGAAGTGTCTACCCCATCCTGCCGGCGGGCAGGCTGCTATCCAGTCTAGTATTGAAGGCCCTGGCCCGTAGTCGAAGACTTCGTCAAGCCACGCGCCGTTCGCCGTGTAGTTGTAGTAGTTGTCGCCGTCTATGAAGGAGCATATCGGTGGAATTGTGAAGGTCCCGAATGGTCTCCATCCATCGCCGGTTGGCCATGGTCCTGCCTCTGTTGTGTAGGTGAAGCCTATCGGTATGTCGGGTTTCTGGGTCTCCTGGGTGGTTTCGTCGTCTCTGCTGTCGTATGCTATCGGCCATTTGGCGAAGCTGTTGACAGGCCATGTGGGTTCTCCGTTGGCGCCTATCCCGAGGTATGTGACCCTCTGGATGAAGACGCCTCCAGGCTTCCTGATGGGCATCGGCACTATCCTGCCGTCGGGTCCCGCGTAGCTCCATGCGGCCGACTTGCTGGTCTGGGCGTCGATAAGCTGGTAGAAAGCTCCTGGCAGCGCCCTTCCGTTGAAGTCTGTGATCCTGGCTGATACGTTCTGGAACTCGAACATCTTGATGAATGGTCTGTGCTGGAAGTTGTCGGGGTCGTTGCTGAAGGCTACGACGCTGACCTCCCGTGGCATGCCCTCGTAGGGTCTTCCGTAGCCCATGTACTGTATGCCCAGGTCTACGCCTGGTATCTGTAGCTGGTCGCCTACTGTGAGTTTGACTGGCTGCCCTGTCACTGGGTCGGTGGCCTGGCTTACCCAGTTCTTCCAGTAGTTGCTTGTTGTTCCCCTGTTGGGGTTGTCTGCGCCTGCCTGGCCTGTTCCGTCGTTGTACCATATGGATGGTGGTGGTGAAACCTCTTCGATGACTATTCTTGAACCGCTGTGGGGGTCTAGGTGGAGTCCGGTCCAGCTGGTGCCCCAGACTACCGTTGGTACTGTGCTGCCGCTGGTGTATCTTACGAGGCCGACGGGTTTCTCGGCTAGGCATATCTCGACGGTCTTGTCACCTATCTGTATCTTGCCAGCGGTCGTGACTGCGTCGATTGTTATCGGGCTGTAGGTTGCTCCCTTCGGAGGCTCTATTCTGCCTTTGACGATGTAGCCTACGAGTGGTCCGCAGTCGTATGTGCCTAGCTCTGTGTCACCCACCTGCCAGAAGACGGGGATGTCAACGTCTGTGGCGTTGAGCTTGATGGCGACTGTCTTGCTTCCTGGTGTTGGTGTGGCTGTCCATGTCCGTGTTAGTGCGTAGCCGGGTATGGGCTGGAACATTCCGACGGCGTCTGGTCCTCGGTAGAAGGTGATGCTGTAGCCTGGCATCCCGTCTGGGAACTCGTGGCCGAAGAGCATCCATGCGAACCTAAAGACCGGTACAGAGGTGTCGCCTGTGGATAGCCTTGTCCAGACGAGCTCGTAGTTAGTTCCTGTGGCTGGGTTGGGTGCTGCTGTGGACCATGCACCCTTTGTAAAGCTGGGCAGCGATGGGTCTATCGGTAGCTGGTCGCTCCATACGCTGATGCGGTACTGTATTCTGCGGTTTTCCTCGTTGGTGAGGTGCGGATGGCGTCGATCGTAGCCGGTCGGGACCGGGCTGTATGGCCATCCTTCTATCATGCTTCCATTATCGTATGATGGGAATGGTATATCCCATGTCCTTGTTACTTCTTCGTATACCCATCTCTTAGATTCGGAGGAGTATGTGAGGTTCCAGTCCCTCTTTGTGAATCTCTCCGATGTTGGTAGCCATGGTAGTGTGAGCTGGCCTGTGGTCCATTTGGCTGCTCCCCTTGTCTCTGGGACGGCTGTGTAGGTCCATGTCTTCTTGGCGTGGTCGACTGTTATCCTTCCTGGGAAGACGGTTATCTTGGCAGGGTCGGTTCTCGGGTCGGTTACGTTGAACCACCAGATTCTTGCGTAGAGGTCTCTTACGGGTCTGTCCTTGTTGGCGGATATGGCTAGGACGAATGTTACGTCTGCGATGGCTACTTTGTCAACCGAGTAGCCTCTCTTGGTGAGGTTGAAGGCGTCTTTGTAGACGATGCTGCTGTTGAGGTACCAGTAGACGGTCAGGGTGTAGTTGACGACGTTTGTCCCGAGGATGTTCTCCATGGCTTCCTGTGTCGGGTAGAGGAGTGTTAGGTTGCCGTCCCTGCCTGTCTTGTAGAGAACTGAGGACACGGCAGTTGTATGGGTATCATCATATATGTCGAGCTGTACTACTGCGTAGGGTATGGGTCTTGCTAGGTCTTCGTCTTTGAGGTTGAGGGTTATGAAGCCGACGGGTATTGGCATGGTTAGAACTTCCTTCTCGAAGACGAGGCTGTAGGGTCTCCACGGGACTTCTGGGACCAGCTCATCTTCTACCGCCTTCTCCCATCTCCACTTCTGCTGGTTCCAGAGGCCTTCGTTGCCTACGACTGTGAAGTTGTGGGTGGGCCATTTGCCGTTGTCCCAGAATCCAGTTGTCACGTTGAAGAACTTATCTATCACAAAGCTGTCGCCTGGTCTAACGTCTCCTCCTGGGCTGGTTATCGGTCCCTTCTGCGTTGTGAGCCATCCGGTTCCGCTCAGCCCTACTCTGTCGTAGAATCTTGCCCATGGCTGCTCGCCTCTGCTGAGCTGGAGCGGGTAGACGTAGTCGTAGAACTGGAGGCTGTGGGCTGCGTAGCTGCCGTTCCACCATATGGTGCTGCTCCACTCGCTTGTGCTCTTTATCCTGCTGGGGTTCCAGAGGTCTGAGGTCCAGTTGCTGGTGTGCTGCTCAACCCACACCTTGTCCACCGGGTCGTAGTGCTCCATGTTAATGCCGTTGTCGTTTCTGATGAAGAAGGTGACGTTGCCTATCCTAGTTGCCTGGGTGAGGTAGTCGAAGTCGCCGTCGACGATGCGCTTGTAGAAGTTGTGGGCCCATGTGGCGAGGTCTATCTGGCGTGGTCCGCACACCCTTGCTGTCTGGTCGCCTACGCCTCCTGGGTTGAGGTTGGGGTCTGTCACAGGCACGCCTCCCATGGTTCCGAAGACACGCAGCACTATCCTGTCGTTGGCGTAGCTGGCCCATCCGCTGTCTGGGGGTGATGTGAAGCTCCACTTGCCGTTGCTGTAGGATGCCCTCTTCCACGCCTCGAGCGGCGGGTTCCTCAGGTCGTCTGTGGTGAATGTGCTGATGTCGGATGCTCCCCAGAGTATCTTGGCCTCATACTCTACGAGGACGTTTCTGCCTGGCCACTTGCTGGTGGATGGTGTGCTCCAGTCTTCGCCGTTCTGGCCGTTGGGCTCTACTAAGTGTGGGACTGTTGTGACTGTTATGTTGTAGTAGGTGGGCGGCATCTGGTAGAAGATGTACTTGACCGTGCCGTAGCTGCGTATGCTGTTGCTGTCGGATACGTCGCCCTGGTTGTATTCTATCTTGTAGCTGAACCACTGGTGGAGGGTTACGCTGGTGTTGAAGTCGTTTCTAGCGTTGCCGTCGTCGGAGTCGTCGGCTTCGGGTAGGTTGCCGTCCCATGTGTCGCCTGACGGGTCGAGGGTCTCGACGAAGTAGAGCCGTTCACCTGTTGTGGGTGATACGCCGACCCACATCAGGGTTATGTTGAGTCTTGGGATTCTTGTGTCCATGTTGAAGTCCCACGGTGTGAAGATGAAGTCGTTGATGACGGCTCTCAGCACTGGTGGTGAGTCGTAGTTTCTGTCGATGGGTAGGGTGAGGCTTCCGTCTGGGTTGAGCGGTAGCTCCTCATCTCCTACTGTGGCTTTGTCGAAGGGCACCCAGACACCCTTCCACCAGAGGCCTATGACGGTGATGTCTCCGCCTGCTACGTAGCCTGTGTCTAATGCTCCGTGGTCGTCTATCTTGGTGATGACCGTCCTACCCCCTGGTTCTACGTATTTGATGATGGCTCCTCCAAGGGGCAGTTCCGCGCAGTCGACGAAGACCATCTTCAGCTTGAAGACCCTTGTCACTATCGGAATCAGCTCGGTCTTGGTGAGCTTGTCTATCTCGAAGGGTTCGTCGTATACTACCCGTCCGTCGAAGGTTACTGTTACGCCGTATGCCTGGTCTCCTGGGAGCTGGTAGAAGACTGCCCATCCGTCTCCATGCATCTTGTAGCTGAACTGGAGTCCGCCTACGAGTCTGTCTGGGTCGAAGCCCGCGCCTGACTTGGTGACGTCTGGTCCGTTGCCTGGTCTGTGGAGTGTTACGGCTGTGTTGCTGGCTGGTAGTGGGTTGCCCATGTTGTCTAAGACCCTGAAGCCTATGTCGTGGACCCATGCGGTTATGTAGACGATGCCGCTTCCTGTGAGGGCGAAGTCGTCGTAGCCTCCGAATATCCAGTCGTCGTATTCCCGGTCGTCGTTGCTGAAGTCGAAGAGGGGTACGACCTTGCTGGTTATGTTGATGTTTTCTCCCACGTCAAGCCATGAGGTCAGCGTTCCTGTTACTGTGGCGTTGTGCCATCCGGTAGCGTTCTTGTAGCCGAACTCGCCTTTGTACAGGCCTATCGAGATATTGCCCTTCTGGAGGACTTGTAATGTGAGGTTGTGCTCTCCGAAGAGGCTCATGTTGAGTATTCTGGATTTGGGCAGTCTTTCAAAGACGATGCCGTTGGTTACGTTCCAGCCTGTGACGTCCGGGACCGGGAACGATCTATGCGTTCCTCCGATTACTGTTTTCTGCAAGGGACTGGGGAACCGTGGTCTCACATCTAGGTCGGAGAGGGTTAGGGTTCTAGCTGGGTATAGGTCGGTGTCTGTCAGGCCTGCTCCGTTGCCTTCCTGCTCGTTGTAGTCGAGGAAAGTACCTGTATTTGGGCTTCCCCTTATCAGCACCGTCCCGGTGAAGTCGTCCCGTATTGAAGGACCAGAATCAGCGACCCATCTTAGCTGTACGTCGTGGGCTGAGATGAGGACCCTTATCTCGTTGTCGCCGGGAGCTCCGGGCCAGAACTCCATCTCAAAGGGCCCGGAGTCGACCTCAACACTTAATATCCCCGTGTGCTCGCCTATGCCGTCCGCGTTAAAGTCTATGACGCCGGTCTCCTGCTCAAATACTATTTCTAAGCCTGCTGAGCCGTCGATGAAGGGGCTGTCATGCTTCTTGATTGTGGCGTTGGCATCCTCTATCCTTATATCGGTTACGTTGAAGTAGTCCACCCACCTGTCGGTCCTGTTCTCGACGATGTTGACGGCCATCCACGGGTTCAAACTCCAAGAATCTGTCGAGATGTCTATCTCAAACTTCTCGGCGGTTCTATCGTAGTTGCCTAGGTCTAATGTTCCTGCACCCATTATCTCAAGCGTTCCACTAAACCCTGGTATAGTGGAGGTGACATCACCGACACCGTCACCGTCTGTGTCAATAGAGAAGGTGGCGGCGCTGCTGCTGTGAACTCTTACTAGGAGCTTGTTGTTGGCCAGCGGCGTTGTTGGGAAGACCCATCCACCCCACGGAGCCTCTGTGGCGTAGTTGTAGAGGGTGGCTATGGCGTAGGGGTTGGGAACCCTTATGCTGTCGACGAGGACGGCTGTTCCTCCGTAGGCGTTCCTGCTACCTCCCTTCCACTTCACCTGGACGTCGAAGCCGTCGTAGTTGATGTCGTCGCTGAGCTGCCTCGTCTTCATGTAGGTTATCTCGGGTATGAGGTTACTCCAACTCTTACCGGCGTTATTGTATGGCCCCATCCAGGAGCCGCCCCAAGCCCTCTCAAAGTATCCGCCAGGCCTCCAGACAGGCGAGGAGTCGTCACGGGGGTCGAAGGCCTTGCTGACGTTGAGGCTTCCCCTCAGGCCCCAGTTGGTTCCGTTGGGGAAGCGGGCCATCTTATCGAACCATGTAGCCTCACCAGCTGTCACACTATCGTCGTCAACGTCTGCTGGGTCTCCCCAGCTAGTTACGTATCCGGGCCATTTGTGGGGGTCGTCGGTGCATCCGCCGTTATCCGTCGTCAAGATGTTGTGGGTGAGGTAGTAGGGCTGGACCGCGCCTGTCCTCTTCAGGTTCACCGTAACCTCGGCGTTAACCAGCTTGTCACCCACCTCGAAGTGCTGTATCTTCAGGTCGGCGTCCTGGACGCAGAACCTTGCGTAGAAGACCGTATTGTTGTTAAAGTTAGCAACATCAGTCTGGTTGCCTGTGAAGTCCCAGCCTCCCGACCATGTAAGTCTATTGGGTACTGTGTTGTTGAGGGCTAGGCTGAAAGGCCCAGCCGGAACACCTGTAATACCTCCCTGCGTGCGGGTTGGGTTGATGGCGGGGAATGCTGGATAGGCCCCGAATGCAGGCCTTGTCTTGCCGGTGCCGGGGTCGGTAAAGAATTCGACTAAGCTTGTGGTGTTGTATTCCCTTCCTACGTAGAAGGTCTGGTTGGTGAGAACAGTCTCCCACCACACACGCTTAGTAGCGTTGAGATGCGGGGCACCAATTGGGATACCAGTTACATCGGGGTCCGGTATACCCCCATGGAATGGTGTGGCGTTGAACCTGTTTATTATCTGCAGCGGTATGGGGACGAGCTTGTTGCCGGCGAACTTGCCGGGAGTTCTGTCAAACTCGCCTACGCCTTCACTGGCTGGGAAGATCTCGCGAGTGTATCTGGACTGGCCGTCGGGCCCCGTTATCGCCGCCTGTACAAGCGACTCTGTGGAGCCGGCGGGTGTGTGGTCGGTGTCATAGACGAATATGGTAGCGTAAGCTAGGGTATCGTTGGTAGCGTACCAAGTGTGCTCGTGGAAGAGCTTAAAGATGTAGGCGGCGTGGGCTACCGAGGCATTCCTCGGGTCAGAGTGGGCAGCCGCAAACCACGCAGGGAACATATCCATGTGGTCAACAGGGCCGGCGTTGAACGGTGCATTGATGGTGTAATCAAAGTCTGGCCCCGGATGAGTCCACAGTAGGCCGTCGTCTCCAATCGTATAGTTGGCATTAGTCGTTGTCCCGAAGAACCTATTAAGGAAGCTTGCTGTACCGTTTACTGTCAGCCAGTAGACTATGATGCCTTGGAACGGTTTTCCCGCACCAATACAGTCACCCTGATAGCTCTTAGCCTTAACGATGATGGTTACGTTCTCCCAAGAAGCAGGCCAAGATATACGGATGAATCCTGTGCCGTTGGGACTACCCGCATTAATCGGGCCGTCATATTGAATCAAAGGCGCAGGATTAAGTCCGCCGGGGTTCTTGAACCTGTAAAGCTCGACGCAGACATTCGTCACATTATACCTGTCGGCGAAGCCAATACCATCAGGGTTGACCGGGGTCTGGAAACCAAAGTAGTTAATTCCATCCCACGAGTCGGTCACTATTTTGAGCCATGCGCTGTAGTTGGTCTGGCCGAATGCTGGCGCTAGATAGGCTGTTGCTAGGAATGTCGTCGGTAGTGCTAGCAACAAGGCTAGCAAAACTGCATTACTTTTTCCTATCATCGCCCCGTAAGCCTTCTCCGCCTCTATATAACCCATCTCTTTCTAGAAAACCTCCAGCAATTTGGAGGAAATCCACACGCAAATACTGGGGAGATTTCGAAGGTATTACCCAACCATATAAAACCACCATAGAAAAACCCTGGAAAACCCCCAAAAAACCTAAGAAAACCCAGAATAGAAGAGATTCTAAAGACTAGAACACTAGAAACACCGCCCTATACCCTAAGGTATGCTGATAAGTAATTACGTCGCCGCATCTATTTCTTTTCTCCGCATCCCAAACTTCTATACCCATGACCATACCCTTCTCATCCCCCTCAACAATTATCCCATGTATCCTTGGTAGCTGGTGGAATATCCTCTTCAAAGCAATCCTGAACCCCATAGATGTCACGAACCTCAAGATTGTTCCAGATGACCACGCCAGCCTTGGGAAAAACATATAGCGTGTTCTTCTTAAAAGAAACAAAAACAATTTTCGAGGAGTTAGACGAGATAAGTATACTGAGACACTTATATTCAATCTTCGCCCATCTAGTCTGTGGCCAGGAGTCAATCCCTAATACAATAACAAGGTCCATTCTTTGAGCTTTCCAGTAATCGGGTCCACTTGCAGTCCGAGGACCTCAAGAGTCGTGACTCCTATGAGTACCTTATCGATGATGTCTGAAATCAATATCGGGACAATATCTTCCTTACCCTCAAGCTCGATCCATAGCCTCGTTCGCTCAAGTTGAATCGTTCCGCCAGCCGTTAAGGCACCTCTAACCCCAGCTCATCAGCTAATCTGCGCGGAACCACGGTTAAAGTCGCTCCAGTATCTACAAGAGCTTCAACTTCCATGATCTTCTCCCTATTTGGGTCGCCGATTTTAGCCTTAACCTTGACGTGGCCCACAGTTATCTCCCCACTTAAACCAAACCACCCACCCTTATATCTCCACCGCTTCTCGCGGGGGTAGTATCCGGATAACGCCTTACTTATGGGGAGGACGTCACAGTGAAGGAAAAGGTCGTCAAGCCTTTAAATACCATCCTTATCCGGACACTACGGATTCGTTTATTATTGACGAATAATAAAACATTACAACCCCCCATAACATCATCACTTCTGGTAAAAACTACCACCAAACTTCTCTGTCTTACGACCCCTACGGCTACTAACGTAAAGATTCAGCATATCAGGCTTGCAAAAGCTCATCTCCGCTAACTCCTCTAGCATGCACTTTCTCTCTGGAGTGTCAACTCAACACCAACCAAACAACCCAAAACCCGCCTACCTTATAATAAACAGAAGTAGCGAAGGCAAGGGCTAAGCACGTCATTTAAGAGAGGGGGCCTGGGGTTAGTCCTCCATAAGGTTTTCACGGCCTGCATCTCGGATGCACCCTCCCTTCGCTCAAACGTTTTTTACCCGCCTACGGAGAATACATCCCGGGGCCATGGCCTCCAAGCTCCGGAAATCCTTCATCAAACTCCTCGACGAGGACAGGGAGTTCCGCTACACAGTAGCGGGATACCTAGGACTGGCTGAGATACTGAAGAGGCTCGACGCCATCGAGGAAGAGATCAGAAAGCTCTGG
>BEHD01000020.1 GCA_002898355.1 archaeon HR01
CATAGTGGTGAGGAAGTCATTCCTCCACAACAGCGAGATTGTCGAGATAGATATCTTCTGCGACGAGCCACTGGTGGTTGGCGAGGTTACCTCCTATGTTAAGGATTTTAGGACGGCCGAGCTGGAGCTGTCCAAGCTGCTGGAGAGACGTGGGGTTGTGGAGAGAATATACGGTAGAAAACCTCTGCTAACCCTCCTAGTGGTCGGCAACGCAGCCGAAGAGGTTTCGCATAGACTGGTTATGGAGGCCGAGAAGGCGGGGGTAAGGCTTGTCCTAGGGAGAGAGATCGGCGAGATAGCCTAATCTATAGAATGCTGTTGCATGCTGTGAATATTGTTGGGCTGGAGCCTCCCATAAAGGCTGAGGTGGGACGGAAACTATCCAGCAGCGGTAGCACAGGATATGACGAACCCAAGTTCACGAAGCCCTAACCATCTTCCCCCACGGCTTATAGCTTTATCCTCACACCCTTCGTCAAGGCTTCATGGATGATGGTTTTTCTGCCCCTGTACTGTCTTATCTGGGATGGCGTGTAGGGGAATATCTCGATGGTGTATGAGCCATCCCACAGACTGCTTAATACCATCATGTTCTCTATGAAGCCTCTCCTCCCCAGGGCCTCGGAGACCACAAGCATGTCGAGGTCGCTGTCCACCAAGGGTGTTCCGTAAACCCTCGAGCCGAAGAGATATACCTCAACATCACCCAGTTCCTTCTTGAGCCCTCTCAGATAGCGTATCAGCTCCCTCTTCTGTCTTTGGGACAGCCGAACCCTCCGGAGCTCCGCCATCATGGAAGCCTCCCCTCAACCCTCCCAGCGGCCTCCAAGCATCCAAAAGCCATAATCAAGGGCCTCCTCCCATATTTTTCCCTGGGCATCCTGCTCTGTGTTGAGATGTGGGCGGGGTTACTTAAGCTTGAATGGTGCGGCCGGCCGCTAGACTTGGGTGTAGACCTCTATGCCCAGCTTCTCCGCCGCCTCTAGGGCTTCAGCATCTGCGTAGGGTGTGACTATCAGCCTTCTATCCGGCGTCCTCCCGGTCTTGCGGATGTAGAACTCTATCTTCCGGCTGAACTCGGCGACGTCGGAGCGTCTCAGATGGGATTTCACCTCGATAAGGGCCGCCACACCGTCCCTTACCGATATGTCTATATCCACGGTGCTGGGGTAGCCGTGGACGACGCCGCTCTCGTCGAAGGCAGACCATTTCTCGACGGTTAGGCCCAGCTCCTTCTCCAAGATACCTTTCAACCCCTCCCGGAAGGCTGACTCGGCCATGATTCCCCATCTGGCTCCTATGGCGGTTAAGTGGCGGCTGAGAAGGTCAAAACCCCTGTTCATATCCTCCCTAAGCTTGGCTATCTCCTCGTCATGTCGTTTGAACCCTGTAACCATATCCTCCCTAAGCTTGGCCATCTCCTCGTCGTGTCGTTTGAAGCCGGCTATCATGTCCTCTCTCAGCTTGGCTATCTCCTCGTCATGTCGTTTGAAGCCGGCTATCATGTCCTCTCGAAGTCTGTTGGTCTCCTCCCTAAGCCTTGCCAGCTCCTCGTCATGTCGCCTAAACCCTGCTATCATATCTTCCCTAAGCCTGTTGGTCTCCTCCCTAAGCCTTGCCAGCTCTTCGTCGTGGCGGTTGAAGCCCGCCACCATGTCCTCCCGGAGCCTTACCAGCTCTGCTTCATGGCTGTCTAGGCGTTTGAGTATCTCCTCTAGGCCTATCAGGCCGGCTACGGCGTAGCGGAACTCTTCATCTTCTTTGAGGAGTTTGAGGATGTTTTTCTTGAGGCGTGTGGCCAACGGGGTTCCCTGTTATTGGTGGGTGGCGGCTGCTATAAAGGTTGGGGTGTTAGGAGGCTGTGTGAAGGCCGTCAGTTGGGGGCTGTGGCGCTACGGCCATTTACCGCAGATATATGTTGCTTGTCCCGTTTTCGGCCGGGTGGGTGTTTTAAAAAAGTGGGGGGTTTTCGGAGGCTTTCTAGAAGCCACCTATCGGTGATTCAAGCGGTGCCTCTGTTGGCTCTATGTGGTTGATTGTCTGGCTTGCTCCTGTGCCGAGGCTGGCTTCTATGACTCTGAGGACCACTCGTTCGGCTACGGCAGGCGATATCCCGAACCCGCTCACCAGCTCGTTCCTTATCATTCTCATGATTTGGAGGTTTTCAAAGGCGCCAGGTCCTTGTCGTGTCTGGTTGAAGGGGCTTATGGCCACCACCATCTCCAGGTCTGTGCCTATGAGGTGGCGTGGTATCTTGCCTGTCGGGTCCCGGAGTATCTGATACCTTATCTTGTTGACGGTGAGCTCGTAGCTGTATACGGCTTGGATGTCGAGGGGTAGCTTGGTCTGGGTTGTTCCGTTCCCTATCGGCTGGGTTATGATGAGCGTTCCCTTCCAGAGAAGCTGTTCGTTGGTGGTGGCTCCTGTTCTCCGGCGGACGAGTTCGGATAGGGAGTCGCAGGATGTGTAGTTGCTTGTGAGGGGGTCTAGTGTTCCCACGCCGGCGCCGAAGGTGTCGTTGAAATCGATGTTGTTTATTGAGCCTGCGAAGCCTATCGGGATACTGGTTACGAATTCTACGTAGAGGCTGTAGTCTAGGGTCATGGTTGGGAGGCTTCGGTCGGGGTTTCTGATTAGTATGTTGGTGGCGTAGTCGCCTTTTTTGATGGCTGGTGTCCTGTAGGTGGGTGCGCCTGTTGCGTTGAGGTCGACGGGTGTGAAGCCGCAGACCAGAGGTATGTTGTAGACATAGTAGCCGCCGTAGCAGACACGCATAGAATCAATCGTGATATCGCCATTATTACCATCACTTACGTTTGGGTCTTGGTTGAGAACTTCGTCCAGCTGAACCTCTATAATGTTGTCTCCTGCGGTGAGGAAGTCCTGGGGAATCTGGAAAACAAGGTCAACAGGTGTGGTGGTGATGTCTGTCTCGTCTATTTCTCCGAGGAAGATGGTTTCCCCATTTGCGTTGCTGAGAAATACTTCATGCAACTCATCAGAGGCTCCTTGTCCGGATATGGTGTCGGGGTTTACATCCGTTATGCGTAGTATTAGCCAGGCCTGCCGGCCGGCGAAGACCGGGGGAACCATCAAAGTGCCAGAATAGGATGAGGCGGCGGTTGTCCTGTCAAGCAGCCGATTAGGGCTAACATCATAATCCACGTCTTGGTCGAACTGCTGTGCCGTGTTGTCTGGGCATGTTGTTGTGGGTAGGTCCATGGGTCTGAAGAAGAGGGCTTGGGGCTGGGTGGTGGCGGCGGTTGTGTAGGGCAGCACCGTCAGCAACAGCAGGGCCGACGCCAGCAACCCTCCAGCCGCCAAGTAAGCCCGGAAACCATGAATCAAAGAAAACACCTCAGCGGTAAGAAAATGGAAGGGCCCCGTCTTCTACGGGGGCACTTCTCGGAAGGTCACGCTCTCGACAACCTGCCAGCTGCTCCCCACACCAAGGTCTACGTCGAGCACCCTTAGAATGACACGGTTGGCGGTAGTTGCACCATATTGGTCAGCTATCGCCTGTCTTATCAGCCTGTCTATCTGGACAACCTCGAACCAGTTGTTGCCTAGCTGGGTCTTGTTCAGAGGTCTGAAGGCCACAACTATCTCCAAGTTCCTGAAGAGGAGATGTCTAGGAATACTTCGGGTTGGGTCCTTCAATATCTGGAACCATATCTTGTTGACTGAGGACTCGAAACTATACACAACGTCTATATCTATTGGGAAGCCCGTGGTGTCAACGCCGTCACCCTTCGTCTGGTTCCATATGTTGAAACCCTTCCAGAACAGAACAGAACCCGGCGGAATATCAGCAGGACTGATTATACCTTTTGCACCCAAGAAGTTTATTATCGCTTCAGTCTTGTTGAGAAAGATTGGATTGGTTCCTGGGGGCGGGGCCGTGAGCGGGTCGCCAGTTTCATACGCGTTAGCTTGGTTGCAGCCTATTGCAATAGAGCCGTTCCTAGGCATAAGTATAGAGAAGCTTGGTTCCAGAAGCCAGGCTGTCATGTTTATCGCCCTCTTTACTGGGAATCCGAAGAATCTTCCGTCGGGAGTCGTATAGCCGAAATACTCGATGTAGAAGAACCAAGTCAGGTTCTCAACTTCCTTCTGCTGGTCGCTGTTGTGGAGGAAGAAGTTGGTGGCATAATCACCCTCCTTCAAGTCTGGAGCAAAGACGCTCGGCTCACCGTTCAAACCGGGTGGCCCGGGTACAAAATCAGCGTCTATCGGCTCAGCGATGTTGGCTGCGATATCATGCGGTATGAATCCGCAGACCTCGGGAGCGTTAAATACAAAGACGGCTGGGTCCATATCGACGACAGGTAACTGACCGGCAGAAGCAAAAGGAGCCAGTAGAGTGGGCAGCAGAAACAACGTCAGAACAGCCATACTGGCGGTCATCAAAGTTAGGAGAGAAAACCTCCTATCCTCAAACATTTTCCACATCATTTGCGGGCCCCATTATATCTCGTAGCTTAAAAATCTTTGCTAGACACTACCCAGATATATATAGAGTCTAAAACTAGAATCTGCCTAGAAATTCTAGAATTAAACCTTATTTACAGGACCTTCAACAGCCCTAATTACAGCCTGAGGCGGCTTTAGCCCTCATACCTCCAAAACCGGGATAAACCGCAAAAGGGCTGGCCAAATTATGCAGAGTCATAGATTAGAGGATGAATGAGAAGTAATACAGGACCAACTTAATCGAATAAAATTTTATATGACTGTATCAGTCCTCCATCCCATGGCCCGTCGCTCAACGCTGACGGTGTCCATCTCACTACTAATACTAAGCACTCTCGTCATCCCTTCCATAAATGCTCAAGATAGGGAGGTTTTAATTGGAAGACTTTCAATAATCTACGGCGACTCGCCATCGGGGGAAACATACACACGTTACTACATAACCGAAGCCTCCGGAAACGTCGTCGAAGTCGAATTCGATACACCGCCACCCTACTGGTACGCCAACCAAGAGATCAAGATCATAGTAGCGGGCACAGCCCCAACCGGAGAGAACGTGGTTCTGGCTGAATCTTACACACCGGCTGAGCCAATAACACATGACGCACTGCCGCAGGCCATAGGCACACGCCGTATCATAAACATCCTCGTCAAATACTCAGACCATCAAGGAATGGAACCACACAACCCCCAGTTCTACGACGACATCATTAACCTACCAGACAACTCAATCTCCGACTTCTTCGACGAGCTATCATACGGCAAACTCAGCATAGAGGGAGACGTCGCCGGAAATATGTGGTTCACCCTACCCTATCCCAAGAACTACTACGCCCCATGCGGATGGGGTACTGCCTGCGCATACTTGTATAACCTCCTCATAGATGCGATAAACCTCGCCGACCCGTATGTTTACTTCCCCGACTACGAAAACATAAACATCATGATAGGAAACGATTTAGACTGCTGTGCCTGGGGCGGCAGCATTACCTTAACATTAGACGGAGTCACAAAGACCTATGGAGTTACCTGGGACCCGCCATGGGCCCAGAACGTAAGGGTTCTAGGCCATGAGATCGGCCACAGCATCGGTCTCCCACACTCTGGATGGGTTTACGCACCCTATGATTCGCCGTGGGATGTTATGAGCTCAGGGGGTGGAGGGGGAGATGCATGCGGTCTCTACTACTCTATGAACAGCGGGTCATACATGACCCTTTGGTGCACGCTTGGGGTGCACACGATAGCAGCCTACAAGGATAAGCTGGGATGGATCGACCCACCCTATAAGGTGGAGGTAAACCCATATGTAACAGGAGTCTTCACCATCGAGGCGTTGTCCCTCATGCCATCCGGGTCTGGACTCAAGATGGTTAAGATATTTCTGCCAGGCCAGCCCACAGACAACTTCTACACGGTGGAGGCTAGGCGGCGGGTGGGCTATGACCAGTGGCTACCTGCCGAAGGTGTGATAATCCACAAGTATGAGGAGGGTAGAAATAGGTGTATAAGCGGCTGGTGCGGCTCTGGGCCAGCCTACCCTATTGATTCAACCCCAGGTGACGGAACTCTGGATAATGCTCAGTGGACTGTAGGCCAGTCCTACCATGACCCGGAGAATAATTTAACAATTAGGGTAACGGCCGCATCTGATTTCTTATTCACAGTAGAGGTGTCATGGGCCGCCCCTCCAGCAACCCTGTGCTTTGACTTCGGTACAAGCAGCTCTCCCGTCAGCCCCGATTGTACACGGGTTACCTCAAACACACAGTACAGTTCAATCCTAGGCTATGGATGGAATAAAATCAGTAAAATCACCTCAGTCGATAGGCCTGGAGAACCTGATCCGTTGAGGAGAGATTTTGTGCGAGGCACCGCTGACCGTGAATTTCGCATAAGACTTGATAATGGCGTGTATCAAATTATGGTCGTCATAGGCGATATGTCAAGCAAGCAAAAGTCCATGGATATTTACGCTAATGGAAGAATGGTCGTTAGCAATCTGAAAGTACCCAAAGGTAGCTACGCCATAGTCACGTTTATGGTGAACGTTAACGATGGCTTTCTCACCCTTAGATTCCATAAGGACAGAGACTACTGGCGTATAAACGGGGTTGTTGTGACACCTCAGACATAAACCATCCGTCGGCAGCCCATTGTCAAGGCCGCCCGCACGTTGGCGATTTCCTATGTCCTAGCCCTGTCTGTTGAAAAGTTGAAACTGGCATATCCTCCGCATTACCCCGAAAAACGCCTATGAACATCACAACACCTCAGCCCAAATATCACGAGCTGTATAGATTATTAGGACGAAACAAGTCCGTACCCATAGTATCTGCAGGTCAATGCCCTATCTCTCAAGACCCGCCACGGGTCTATCACAACCTGGTCACTCCGAAAGTCATCTGCTTTCAAGTTGTGGAACTCGGGCCAATCAACTCCTATAAATATTATGTCCGAGCGTTCTAGTACTTCCCCTACACTACTTACGAGATGCAGTTTAGAGTCATATCCCAACTTCCTTAAAGCATCTAACCCACCTGGGTCGTATACGGTGACTTCAAGCCCGCTCTCCGCTAAAGCTAAGGCAATCTCAAGGGATTGGGAATTATCAACTACGTCAGTGTTGGGTTTATAGGTAATGCCCAAAACCCCGACCTTCTTTCTCCCAAATGATTTAACTATCTCGACACTTCGCTCAACCTGTCTCTGGTTCAATAATTTGACGGCGTTCATAAAATTGGTGTCAAGACCCAAGTCACTGCATAACGTTATGAGTGCCTCTACATCAACGGGAAAGCATGTACCACCAAATCCCAGACCACCTCTCAGCATCTTCTTCCCCGAGATACGGGAGTCATGCGATAGCACGGATGAAATGAGGTCCACATCAGCATCTGCTTTTTCACATAGTTCCGTAAGGAAGCTCAGCATGCTTATGCGGAGAACGAGGGCGGCATTAAGCCCATACTTCACGACTGCTGCACCCTCGAGACTTGTCTTAAATACGGGAACGTCCCTACCGATTATCGTACTCCAAAAGTCCTCTAAAATATGACCTGCCTTAGGATTCGACTGCCCTATCACTAAATACTCTGGACTCTCGAACCCTCTTATGGCGTCACCCAAGCTTATCATTGTCGGATTGTAACAGACACCAGCTATTTTGGATAATATGCGATCCGGAACTATCCCCCCAGAAAAGACGCCCGGCGGGACAGTGCTTACTACCACTAGTAGTTGCTCCGGTCTTTGAAGATATGGTTCAAGCTCTAAGATGACGTCGGCGACATTCTTTGCCGAATATCCTACTCCCTTGGCCTGCGTGCCCACACATATGAAGACTATATCGCAATCTGAGACCTTACTTAAATCGGTGTCAAACTTTGGATTATATCGTTCTATGTATTCACGAACACGTGGTTCAATAAGTTGGAGTTCACGTCTCCTAAGACCTTCTACCAAGGACTTGTTTTTATCGAGCCCTATTGTGTCATAGTATTTGCTGAGGACCACGGCCAGTGGCAGTCCTACCCGCCCGATGCCCACCACCGCTACTTTAAGACTCACCGCCAGACACCTGACCTAACAGCGGAATATTGTGGCTGGCCCATTGATAGGTTCTATACAAGCCTTCAGGCAAGTCTATCTTCGGTTGCCAACCCAGTAGTGTTTTTGCCCGGCTTATGTCTAACGCCCTTGAGAATGGCCCCATAGGTTTTTGGGGGTCAAAGATTAACTTAGGCCTATATCCAGCTATGTCTATGACCATTTCAACGACCTCCCTTATCTTATATCTCTTGTCCCATCCGAGGTTTACGGCAGATGCATCGGATATTACTTGCGCAGCCCTAATGGTGCCATCCACTATGTCGTCCACATATGTAAAACCACGTTCCTGCTCACCGGTGCCCCATACTAAAAATGGGTCTTCCCTCCGAATCGCTTTTGCTATGAATGTTGCGATCGCATGTGACTCATCAAACTCACCCGGTCCATAGACTGTTAGGTAGCGGGCTACACTTCCCTTCAATCCATATTGGATGTGATATGACATTAGCTCCATCTCGCCCATAAGCTTTACAAATCCATAGCTGTTGTCGCTGCTATACCAGCCTTCACCTGTACTAAGAATGTCTTCTTCTTTTAGAAGGTATCCCCTCTGGTTTTTGCTTGGCGGGTAAACGCAGGCGGAGCTGGCGAAGTGCACGTGTTCCACTCCGGCTCTATAGGCAGCCTTGAATACATTGTGATTGATGGCTAATCCTGCACAGCAATCAGCTGGCCTAGTATCGACGAACCCCCTGCCACCAAACACTGCTGCCAAGTGAAATACCACATCTATCTCTCTTTCCCTCATCAGATTCTCTAAGGCTTGAGGCTCAGTCTCTAAGTCTAGAACATGGAGGACAATATGGTCGTCAGCGGTGATAGTATACCTAGGATGGAATACTTGTTCTAACTTGTATCCCATTTCCCTCCAAAGGCCAGTGTAATAATTCAGTTTTAGGTCCCAAAAGCTTCTACTACTGAGTTTAAGGGGCTTATCGACAACGGTTACTGTGGCACCCCTCCTCACCAGCTCTATGGTTAGCTTGCTCCCTATGAATCCCACACCGCCTGTAACGAGTATTCGTCTTCGAGCGATGTCCATGTTTTCCGGCCTGGCGGTAAAATATATAAGGTTATACGGAACTGTAGGGCAGAAGGCTCATGATTTCAATATTCAGCACCTTTAAACCCTTCAGAGGACATAATAGAGTAATTCAACTAAATGCTCTGAGAAGCTGGTTGCGTTTCTGCCCACCTTGCGAGGTTATTGCATTAGGCGATGATGAGGGGGTAGCCGAGGTTGCCAAAGAGCACGGAATCAAACACATACCCGAGTTAGAGAAAAATGAGTTTGGAACACCTCTTCTAAGCAGTATAGTAAAACAGATCAATAGAGCTGCGTCTCATGATATCATATGTTACGTCAACGGTGATATAATAATATTAGGCGATCTGGTTGAAACTGTCCAATACGTCATCGGTCGTTTCAACAATTTCTTGATAACAGCTGATAGATACAGTATCCCGATGATTGATATAATAGATTTCAGAAATCCTACTTGGCAAATACAACTACGTAACCTGGCCAAAGGTAATCTTGAGCAGGGCCCTGATATTTTTATCTTCCGGAAGGGATTTGTTCAAAAAACACCGCCGCTGGCCGTTGGGCGAGGACTATGGTCAAGATTTTTTGTGTATACAGCATACAAAAATCGCATTCCATATATAGATGCTACTGAGAGATTATTTCTCGTACATCAACAACATGATTATGCTCATATCAAGTCAGCGAGCCATATAGCACCTAAAAATAAGACCATAAAAAAATTCAGTAAAGAAAATGCGTCAAACAGAAAACTGATGGGGCGGGCAAAGTTTTTCTTACCGGGATATTACGGGTGGGTGCTGTCTTCCGAGGGGCTAAAAAGATATAATTTAATGAGGTATTCTTTGAGACTCGTATTTGTTTCAATTTTTATCAATCGCAGACTACGTCTTATACCCTGGCTCACAAGTTTCTTGATTAGACAAAAGGTTTTGCGCTTCCTTGCTATGCGAATATATAAGATATTCAAAAAATATCTCTAGCATGTTGGCGTCTAACCACGTTAGAGTCCTGCTGAATTTCATCACAGTAGGCGCTAGCAGCTACGTATCAAGCCAATTACCCAAAAGCCCATGGCGTAAGAGCATAGGGGCCGGAGGGAAAACCATAAAAACAACTTAACAGACCCTCGTCTCCGTGCAGAAACCCATATCTTTAACCGTCCTTCTCCTTCTATTTTCTGGGCTGGGTGTCTATGGTGTCCTCGGACAGGATGAGCCCGTAGCCATATTTTATGTCTTCACCGATAGACATGTTTATGCGCCAGGTATGCTGGTGGTGGTCAATGTGCTGGCTAGGGATGCCGAGGGCGTCCCCCTAGCTGGTGTAGGTGTCTACGTATCCTTAACCGACCCCTTTGACAGAGTCATATTTGAGAAGGTTGGAAATACATTTTCCAATGGAAGCTACGTCACATACATGCTTATACCCAGTGATGCGGAGGAGGGATACTATAGTCTCGACGCCGTCGCTTTAGTTGACATAGTTCCCACCCCGTCGGCGACCATCTACATCCTTGTGTGTAGGTTATGCGCCCAGTATGATGAGAGGACTTCACAGGTGCCATCCGTGGTCACAGTGCTGGAGACGGAGTATATACCGATAACCACAACCGAGACCGTTGTCACGACATCAACTTTGGCAGCTACTACAGTCTCAGAGACTATCAGAACGGTCGTTACATCGGTGGCAACTCGAACCCTGACAGTTACCGCCACCTTGCAGGTGAATCCATATTACTATATTCCAGGGCTTGCTGTCCTAGCCTTCGCAGGATATTTGGCCACACTCTTAGTCTTAAAAAAGAGGAAAGGGAGCGGCACATGATATATGCACTCTTCATAATCCTGCTAATGATTTTTGGTTTCAGCTCAGCCTTAACACTTCACCCCTCCGTTGAGGGACCGGGAGTGTTCGCCTTCTTGGATAGAATGGTCTATGACAGGCCGGCTGATGTAACTGTCTTCGGCATCGTGCTGGATGAAAACAACAGGCCGGTGGAGAATGCGAATATCTCTGTTGATGTCTTTGACCCTGATGGTGACCTTCTATACTCTAAAGAACTGTCAACTGACAGCAATGGGAAGTTTATGACACAATTCAGGCTCTCAGCCTCTTCACCGGAAGGCGAATATACAGTGTTGGTTTCCGACATTGACGGAGTATACGGAGACATTACACTATTATTTGAGGTGTGCAAGCTGTGTGTCATCCCCCCATCCATCGCAACAACCACGGTTTTTAGAACAACCACATCCATATCCACAGCGATACGTACTGTCACCATGCTGGAGACACAGACAGGGGTGCAGGTATTCACAGTTACAACTTTTTTGAATGGCAGCGAAGTTACTGTGGTGGTCACCAAAACCCTGACCGTCGCAGGTAGCAGCGATTCTACCTACCTATACTACATAGGCTTGGGCATGGTTGTGGTTTTGGCTGTGGCCTCGGCTATCGTTGCACGGCGGGTTGGGAGCCGGGGCGTTGGCTAATCCTCCTAACTACCACCATCTGGACCACGAATATGGCCGCTATCACTGCTAGGATGGCTGTGAGGAGGGCGTCCCTAGTGAGTATCAGCTCTGTTACTGTTGCTGTGGTTTGGCTGGTTACCGTCTGGGTCGTGGTCGATGTTGTGGCTAAAGTCTCCCTAACTGTCGAGGTTATGGTGGTGGTCACGGCCCCGACTCCCTTGCATGCTCCACATACGAGGAAGAAGGCGACTGAGGCGGTGTAGACGTTCTCCTCATCCACGGCCTCTATCAAGTATTCACCGTCCACTGAGATCCCGGAAAGTTTAATGGATATTCTTGCGGTTCCGTTCCCATTAGTTCTTACCGCGTTGTCCAGTATTATTTCATTGTTGGGATCTGTGACTGTTATTATGACGGATTTGCCTGGTGCGGGCCGGAGTTCATTGTCCAGCGCCTCGACGGTTATGGTTACCGTCTCGCCTTGCTTGTAGATGGTTTTGTCGGTGTAGACCATGATGGCCGGCGGCTCTAGGGGCGTTTGGGCTGCGGCCACTGCGAGGATGGCGGCGGCCAAGATGAAAATGGCTATGGCCCGTTCCATGCTTGTGATAGGTGTGGGGATGGGTTAAAAGTGTTATTTGGCCGAAAGGGGTGCCTGATTGTTCGACGTCTGCCGTTCATCTTTATTTGACGATGTTTAAAGCTCCTCTCTATTGGGTCCCGGGCTGATTTGGCTGGTTCGTCGATTGACGTATTGCTATAAAACCTCCAACGCTCTAGAAAAGATGGTGTCTTTTTCCGGGCTTTGGCCTCGGCTTCGCCCAGGAAGCCTAGATGGATGGGGGCATAGCCAATCGCTAGAGAACTCGTATACAGCATGTTCCTAAACCATGCAACGGTCTAGGACGACGGGGGGACATCGTATAAACTATAAATGATCCCTATCGGAGTGTAGGCTAGAATTGAAGAGTCTCCTAACTATTCTCACCGTAACCTTCTCTATGGTTATTTTCATTATGCCGGTGTTCGCCCAAATACCAATCCTACCCCCGGAGATTATTTTATACGCCGACAGGTATGCATACCACCCTGGAGACAGAGTGGTCATAATAGGGCACGCAGTGGATGAGGACTTCAACCCCGTACCTAACATCGAAATACTGGTACTAATTGTCGACGCCGAGAACAATCCAGTCCTTGACACGGTAGTCTCCACCAACCAGTCGGGCATGTTCTCGATAGCCTATACGATACCATCAAACGTCACGGAGGGCCAATTTCTCGTGACAGCCGAGGAGTCGCTTGGTGAGTTCTCTCCGGGGGTGTTCTCATTTCTAGTATGTAGCCTCTGTGTAACGGAGCCTAAGGTGGTCGTTGTTACCACAACAACCCCCGGACCAACCGTCACTACAACCCAGACCATCACATCAGTCGCTACAACGACAATAACAACGCAGGCAACCACATTTGTAGAAAGCGCCTCTTACGGAGATATCTTAACGATTGTGTTCATAGCCATCTTAATAGCTCTATTCGTGGTTATGATAATAGCGGTCAGGAAGTATGGTTAGCACGTCGGCAATCTCATCCGCCCCTTCTACGTCTAAAGGTTATGAATACAGAGCCAAGGAGTAAGGCTAGGGAGAGACCGATGACCAGTATCACAGGTAGGAGATAGATGTCTGTATAGGTCTGCTGTGATGATATTGTGGAGAGATAGGTGGTGGTGACGGTGAAATAGGAATATGTTGAGACTGTTTCCTTCACCGTTGTCGTCAGGTATTCCACCCCACTTCTCTCCACACTAACCTTAGTGGAAGTCACAGTCCTCTCTACTGTCTCCGTAACTGTATCTGTTACGGTTGTTGCAATAGTCTGATAGCGTGTAGTTGTTTCAGTGGTAACAACAGTGGTAGTTATCTCTACCCCCTCAGTTACACAGTTTGAGCAGACCAAGAAGGTTGCCTCACCACGTCCAAATGCGAATTCCAGATCTTCCGCAGAAACCATATAGGTCCCTTCTACGCTGGCGTTTAGCTCTATGAGTAGATAGCCGTCCTGCTCTGTCACACCCTCATACTCGTCGGGATAGGCCGACTCCGGACTATAAACCAGGACAAGAACACTAACGCCCGGAGCTGGTTGGCCGTCGCTATCCACGGCCAGAACCCTAACAAGCACCTTAGAGCCAGGGGTGTATACGGTACGGTCTGTGTATACATATAGTTGTGATCCTCCAAGTCCGGCCACGGAGGACAGCAGTACTGCTAGTAAGAGGAGGATAGACATCCCCGCAGTTATATTGGACATCCCCCTATCAACGCATATATGGATGCGTAATTTCTATTAAAGCATGTAGTCGTTGTCCCTAAGGCTTTCGACAGTAGAGGTTGAGGCGGTTCTGATATGGCAGTTATCTGAAGAAGGAGCCCCAACATGTCAAGGCATGTCTCGGTTATATCGTGGCGCCAAGTATAAGTATCGCGGCCCAACATAATTTCCATGCTTAGGGAGAGGCTGTACAGGTATAACGCCTATTTTAGAAAGGGGCACAGCCACTACCTAGCCTTCATCATAGCCCTAGCCAACTTTGTGGTGATCCAGTACCGTCTCCTAATCCAGAATATTCCCGACCTACAGATCCTCTTCCCAAGCCTCACCCTCTTCGTAGTGGTCTTCATCCCAATATACTTGGTCGTCTCCACCCTCATAGGGTGGTGGGACCATCACAAGGGGCCGTACCAGACGGAGAAGGCGCTGTTTGCCGAGGGGAACCCCATATACAGAGACCTTGCCACAGCACTCTATCTGAGTCTGGATGGCAAGAACGAGGAGGCGAAAAGAATATTGCAGAAATGGACGGTGAACAAAGAGGTCGTTAAAAAGAAGAAATGAGCATCAAAAAAAGATTGAATTTTGCCTTCAGGTATTTGACGGGAGGACTTAGGGCCCTCCCAGATTTCATCATAATAGGTGAGGCGAGGTGCGGCACTAGCTCACTATACAAATATATTACGTCCCATCCACAGGTGATTCCAGCATTCCGAATTGAGGTCCATTTTTTCGATGTTGGTTATTCTCTGGGTTTGAATTGGTACAGAGCACACTTCCCCGTCAGATTCTGGATGAAAGTCCTTGAAATGTTGAGAGGTAGCAAAGTGATTACTGGTGAGAAAAGTCCATACTATATGTTTCATCCTCATGCACCCAGACGCATAGCTAAACTTATACCGCATGTTAAGTTGATCGCATTACTGAGGAACCCCGTTGATAGAGCCTATTCTCTATATCAGCTACGACGACGTAGAGGACTTGAGCTACTAACGTTCGAGGAAGCTATCGAGAGGGAAAAAAGGCTAATCCCATCAGAAACTGAAAAAATGCTACATGATGAAAATTATAACAGCATAGAACACAGAAGATATTCATATATATCAAGGGGAATATACATCAAATCGCTATCAAGATGGTTTCAATTCTTTCCCAGAGAGCAGTTTCTTATACTCAAGTCAGAAAATCTATTCGAAAACCCGAATAATCTGATGCAGAGGGTGTTTGATTTTTTAAACATTAGGCGATTTGAGGAGATCGAGTATGTAAAATATCATGAAGGCAAATATCCTGAGATGAATCCAAGAACTAGGAGGGAGCTCGTGGAGTTCTATAGGCCATATAATGAAGAATTACAGAAGCTCTTAGGTCAAAACTTCAACTGGTATGAGTAATAATCCGACACAGGCCAGTCCTGACTATCGTATAGAACTTGTTTCATGATCCCCATTTATGGGTCTCTTTTGCCTTCAAGCTTTTGCTGATGGTGTTTGTAGGGGTTCTGGTTTAGTCATGGGTACGGTGAGGTCATGGCCAAAGTTCGGGAACAAACCTAAGGGGATCAGGTCATAAGACTGCAAAATTCATAAAATTTTTATACCGCTACATTGTGGCTAGTTGAGGATGTCATCTGACAGGGTTAGTCTGAGCATAAACCGAGACTTGTACTCGAAGATCGTTGAGTATGTGGAGAAGAGTGGGGGAGAGTTCAAGAGCGTCGAAGAGTTCGTGGAGTTCTGCCTATCCGAGATACTCTCCGAAAATAGGAGCGCCCCAGCCGCCTACAGTAAGGAGGAGGAGGAGCAGTTGAAGGAGCGGTTCAAAGCCCTAGGCTACATTTGAGTTCTTAATTGGTGGAAAGTCGTCCTATTCTGGATAGAGGTTGAAATTTTGGGATATCCACTAGGGAAAAGGCTGGATATGAAGTCATGACATTGAGGCTTTGAAAGAATAATATCCCTTCATGAAGGCGGCCCTCTTCAAAGTTGCGACCAAAAAAACTCCAGCCCCTGATAGAGACTTCTCCACAACTGTTGCAGAGAGACTTATGTTTAGTGTTGCGAGGGGGGTTAAGAGAACATCCAGGGCCAGGTTCCTCTTTTTCAAACCATGTTTTAGATGAAATAGGGCGGTGTAGTAACCCCGGTGGATGTACTGGTCGTATGATTCCCGCAGACTTTCACGTGGGAAGTGGATATGGAATACGTTGGGCGTTCTCAGGGTTTTAAGCCCCATCCTGTTGACTCTGTATAGAAAGTCAAGGTCCTCGAGGAGTCTGAACCTGTGGTCAAACTTAATCTCTGTGAATACGTCCCTCCTCCATATGGAGTTCTCGATGCCGGTGGCCTCTACCGATTTTCTCTTCAGAGCTCTGAAGGTTGATACATTGAAGAAATATGACTCAAGTTCGGCGACCCAGTTTCTGCCAACACTTACATAATAGTCCTGAACTGCAACTAGCTCGCTATCTTTCTCCAGCTCGGCCAGCATCATCTCAAGCCACCAAGGCGGGCTCCAAGTATCGCTGTCGATAAAGCAGACCAAATCCCCCTTGGAAGACTCGGCTCCAAGCTGCCGGGCATAGCCCAAGCCCCTACCTCCATCATAGATAACCCTGTCCACACCCATATCAGTGGCTAACTCAACCGTACGGTCGGCTGAGTTACCGTCCACCAAGACAATCTCATCCGGGGGCCTCCTCTGATTCTTAAGGGACTTGATACAGGCGACTATACTGTTTTCCGAGTTCTTAGTACATACAACCGCCGAAACCATCATCCACGCCACCGCATGGAAGAGACCACCACATCTATGAAGTTTTCCCATGTAAACAAACGCTCCACCGTCCCTCTACCAGCCTTAGACATCGCCGAAAGCTTGTCAGGCTCCGACAAGAGAGAGGCTATCGTCTCTGCCCAAACCTCCACGTCAGGAGGCAAGGCGACACCGCATCCTGTTATCCTCACTATCTCACTCGGCCCTCCGCTATCGGGTACAACAGGAACTGCGCCTGCAGAAATCGCCTCCACCACAACCATGCCAAAATGCTCATCTGGCCTAGGGTATAGAAATATCTGGGAAGCCCCGTAAAGCCCCGCCAGAGTCTCCTCACTCACATCCAACATGAACTGCACCTTATCTCCTGTACCAAGTGATTCAACCATCGAAATCAAGCGGTCTAGATATGGTTTATCAGAGGGGGAAAGTGACCCGGCTACAACTAATGTGGCGTCGGGTATATTTTTGAGCAGGTGGGCGTGGACTTTTAATGCGAATTCTATCTTCTTGACCGGTGTTATCCTGCTCACAACCAGAACCGTATTAGCCTTCTTATTATGTGGCCTAAAGAATTCGGTGTCCACGCCTGGGTAGGCAACACGGCCTCCGACTCTAGGATAGACCTTCGATAACGCCTTCAAGGTGTATCTACTGTTGGTCAGGATGGAGTCAGCGGAGCGGATGGAGAGCTTCTCAAGATAATCGACGACGGCAAAATAGATACGATGCAATAGACTGGTTTTCCGTCGGAAAAGATACTCGGGCCAGTGAACATAAATTAGGACACGTCTACGTGTTAAGCGCTTGACCAAAAAACCTATGGCGTGGTCGGTTGATAGTATGATGTAGTCTGGTTTGAACGAGGCCACACAACGAAGCGTCTCTATGAAGGCTAGGGCCGGTCTCACATATGCCTTGAGTATGGTGGGAACCGTAGAGATCAACTCTATAGAGTATACTGGAGAGCTACTAGCATAGTATGTTCTCCCTATCTTAGGGGAGATGGTAACATATGCAACTTCAAACCCTTTCTTAGCGAGAAGGTCACCCATCACCTCCACAAGGCGCTCCCCACCCCCCAAAAGCTGTCCCAGAAGAGTATGAACTATGGCTATGCGGGGCATCAATAAACCCGCAGAGATGGCCGTATTTTAGCATGCAAGTACGTGAAATAGCTCCAGTCATCCTCGGATGACCTTACAATCAGACAGCGGCGGCAACCCAAGGCTTCATTGTAAAACCGTTAACGCCCTTAACTCCGTAGTGGATTCGGTCACGGTAGCAAAATATTTAATAATATACAATGGGGTAGAGTCCACTGCATGGTCGTCAAGACCCTCTTATTCGGGATTGATGGCGGTACTTGGTCGGTTATCAGGCCCTTGATAGAAGATGGAGCTCTCCCACACTTTGGTGAAGTTGTCTCGGATGGGGTTTCCGGTATTCTGAAATCAAGCATACCCTACACTACCCTGCCAGGCTGGACCAGCATGTTCACAGGAGTCAACCCAGGGAAGCACGGCATCATAGAAAACATAATTAGAGTTAACGGTGAATTTGTAATCTGCAACTCTAGCTATAGAATGGTGGAGACCATTTGGCAAACCCTGTACAGGAAGGGTTACGGGACAATCGTTGTTAATGACCCGGCAACATACCCGCCAGACAACATTGGGATACATATCACGGGCCTACTGACACCTTGGACAGCCCAAGACTACGTACACCCAATTAACTTAAAGAAAGAAATCGAGCAAGTATCGGGAGGATACATACCGGACATCCAGACCAGCTATTATGCAAACCTGAGAAAGGATAAAGACGTGGCCTTCCGCCAAGTTTCCGAGTATGCTCAAAAGATAAAACGTGTCGGCATCCATCTACTCCAAAACTACGAGTGGAAAATGGCGGCGGTCATATTCACTTCAACCGACAGACTCCAGCACTTCTACTGGAATCAAACCGAATATATCCGACGACACTACACGGAGATAGATTCCTACCTCGGCGAATTCATGAATCTAGCCAGCAAGGAGCAGGCCAACATCCTGATAACCTCTGACCACGGCTTCACCCACGTGAAGGAATTCTTTTACGTAAACGCATTCCTACACAACAAGGGGTTACTGAAACCGATGAAAGAAGGTTTAGCGACATCTAGCATGCGGAGGATGGGAGTCACAAGATCAAGGATAGTAGAAATGCTTCGGAAACATAAGACGTTGTACAGGCTTGCGAAGAGGTTGGCCCCAGCCAAGCTCAAGAAGAGTGTTCCGCTGAGCGATAGGTTACGTGTAAACCCCCGTGACTCCAAGGTGTATGCCATCACAAATCTGGGCCTATTTGTAAACTCGCTCAGCGGTGAAGAGTTATCCAGTCTACTAAGAGAACTGGCGAGCGTGAAAAGCAGTGACGGGGTCCCGTTCATAAAGGAGGTATTTCCTAGGGATGAGGTGATATGGGGGCCATATGCGGATAGGGCTCCAGACATAGTCATACTGCCTAACGAAGGATACAAGATAAGAAACGAGCTCTACCTCGACATGCGGCTAACATCAAAACCCTATTATGCAGACTACGACATAACACCCACAGGCGAACATGCGATCGACGGTATAATACTTGCCCACGGCCCTGATATAGCAAAGGGAAGACAGATCGAGACAAAGAGAATATGGGACATAGCACCGACCATCCTCCACATGGCTGGACTAGCCATCCCCGACTACTTCGACGGCAGGGTAATAAAAGACCTGTATGCTACAGGCTCACCACTCTATTCAAGAACTGTCAGCGTAGTGAGGCGAGGCGCAAGGGAACGCATACTCGACCGGATAAGAGAGATCAAAGCGAAAAACATGGTCTAAAGAATCAATCAAAAAGCCTAACACCTCTCATAGTCTGCGGAGGATCAATACCGTAAAGGCTGAGAAGCGTCGGCGCTACATCGTAGATGGTAGCCCGGCCCGAAGTCGGGGCTGCCACACCCTCCGCGGGTCTGTAGATAAGAACGCCATCGTAATCATGAACAGCATCATCCGGACCAATATCATTCTCAGGCAGATAATTGTCCGCATGTCCAATGGTTCCAGCAGCTCGCCAGTAGAGATCATCGAAATAAACTAGAAGGTCTGACGGATCACCTCTTAACTCTCTGTATAGGTCTTCAGGTCTGAACGTTTTAGTCTCCCACCTCTCGCCGCTCGGGCCTCTTATATGCTTTAGGGCGTCGGCCAGTTCATCCCGCACCTGCTCATACTCTGCGGGTTTGACACAGCCCAAGGGCTCCCTACCCTCCAAGTTAACATATATGCGGGCGTAATAACCACCCCAGGCCCAAGCCAAAGTCTTACTCCAATCAACATCAGCCTTGTCGATGTCCGTCACATGATTAGGCAAAGACCTTAACTTCAAATAACCTTCTTCTATCAGCCACTGGTTGACGCAGAAAGCACCCTTCATCCGTTTCGCCCCATGGTCCGATACTATCATCACATCAGTTTTATCTCCCACGACTGAGAGGAGCTCACCAATCTTAAGGTCAAGAAACCTATAGTAATCTTCCACCACATTTTCATACTTATTGCCTTTCTCATATAGGTGGTGGGATGGGTCGAAGTATTTCCAAAACGCATGATGAATCCTGTCGAGGCCAATTTCCATCAGCATGAAAAAATCCCACCGCTCCTCCTTCAGGAGCCTAGCCGCCACATTGAAGCGCTTCTCTGTCATCTCATATATGGCCCGAAGAACATCGTCCCTGTCCTCCCTCCTAAAAACAACATCGAACACATAATCTCCCACCCACTCCCTTATCCGCTCTTTAAGCTGAGGAGGATATGTAAACTCGTGGCTGTTACTAGGTGTCATGAAGCAGCTTACCAATGAGCCGTTCAGCCTTGTGGGCGGGTAGGTCGGCGGTACGCCGATCACGCAGGACCTAAAACCCTTTTCCCCAAGAAAATCCCACAGCTTAGGCAGTGTCACAGAGCGTGAAGAGGGCAGTATAGTTTCGTTATAAGTTCCAGGCTTTCGAGAACGGAAGCCATACAACCCTATCTCTCCAGGGTCCCTACCGCTCATCATAACCATCCAAGCTGGAATAGTTATGGGAGGGTCACAAGACCTGAGGGTGAAATGGTATCCATCCCTTATAAGAGAGTCGATATGGGGTAGCTTCTTCCTAAAGCGACTGAACAACAGCTCTGGTGGAGCGCTGTCAAGCCCGATTACGACCAAGCGGTTGGACATCCCAGGATACTGCCTCAGCGGCTGCAGTATTTAATAATGTTGGAGAGGATTTGTTATATATCTTGCCTCCCCCACCCCGTAAAGCGGGCGTCTCAAGCCATATATAGAACCAATAAGATTATGTAAAATAATGTCAGAGGCGAAGACCACCCTCCAAATCTCCGAAGACCTCAGAAGAAAACTGAAGATATATGCTTCTATGAGAGACATACCCTATGAGGACCTCCTGACGGATCTGCTATATATAATTGAGGCGCTGGCCCCCTTTAAGGACATAGGCCAGTTCGCCCAATTCTTCGAGAAGAACACCGAAAAGTTCGGCCTTAACAAAATAATAGAAAAGCTGGGCACATCCAGATACATAGTAGAGGATAGTGAGGGCAAATCACTCCAGATCCAGCTGGAGCTGTTCTCCAGTGATTACTCAAGAAGGGTGAAGAAGGGTCATGTAGACATGATTGTTGCCGTTGTCTCTACCGCCAACGAGGTAGAAGGTGTGCCAGTAAAAGCCCTTGTTAACCTATCAGAACTGGGGAAGCTAATACTCGAGAAGACTTCGCCGGGCGGAAGACTAATTCTCATTCCCACATCTCTTTACAATAGGATCGAGCGGCTGATTAAAGACACCAGCTTCAAAGACCCCCAAGACTATGTGACGTTTGTGTTGAGGGATGTGGTGGCTATGCATGAGCAGGGGAAGAGCGATGAACCGTTCACCAAAGAGGATGTCGAGCGAGTTAAGGAGAGGCTGAGAGCCCTCGGCTACTTGTGAGGAGGACGAACATGGTGGCTAGACCGCATGGTGGCAGGCTCGTCAAACAAGCTGCGGAGGGAAAAAAACGGGATAGGCTGGTTGAGGAGGCGGCTCACATGCCCTCTATCGACATTACAATGGAAAAAGCTGTTGAACTAGAAAATATTGCCTACGGTGTATATAGCCCACTCGAAGGCTTCCTATCCCAGGAGGACTTTGAACACTGCCTTAATTCTATGAGGCTAACATCTGATATCCCATGGACCATCCCCGTGATCTTAGATATAAGTGAAGAGGAATCCAAGAAATTTTCATTATCCGAGACAGTAGCTCTTAAACTAGACTCAACATATATTGGATTGTTAGATGTCGAGGAAATATACGATTACAGCAAGTCGCAATTGGCAGAGAAAGTGTTCAAGACAACATCTCACGAGCATCCCGGCGTCCAGAAGATTCTTAAAATGAAGGAGAAGCTGGTAGGTGGAAAGATCACATTATTGGCCGACCCGCCCAACGAATTTCAGAAATACACGCTCCGACCTATGGAGGCAAGGATACTCTTTAAAGAGCTCGGATGGAAGACAATTGTAGCATTTCAGACAAGAAACGCACCACATATCGGACATGAGTTCCTCCAGAAGATTGCTATGTCCCTTGCTGACGGCGTCTTCATAAATCCTGTCATAGGTAGGAAGAAGGCGGGCGATTTCAGAGACGAAGTCATACTAGCAGCCTATGACAGCCTCATAAAACACTACTTTCCAAAAAACTCGGTAGTCTTAAGCATTTTACGCTATGAGATGAAGTACGCCGGCCCGAGAGAGGCCATACATCATGCAATAATGAGGAAGAACTTTGGATGCACCCATATAATAGTCGGACGCGACCACGCAGGAGTTGGCTCATACTACAAGCCCTATGAGGCGCAGGAGATCTTCCAGCTCTTTCCTGATCTAGGTATCACCCCACTATTCTTCCGTGAGTTCTTCTACTGTAGAAAATGCTCTGGAGTAGTCAATGAACGTATATGCCCGCACGAAGAAAGCCACAGAGTCACATTCAGTGGCACAAGATTGAGAGACCTGATAATGAGGGGAGAGACACCACCGCCAGAGTTTATGAGGCCGGAAGTCTTCGAGTCTATAAGATCTTTTTCAAACCCATTCATAGAGTTGTGATTATGATTGAATAGAGGTGTTGTCGTCTGGTTCACCGGACTCCCGGGGTCAGGCAAGACTACAATCGCTAAGAAGCTTGAAGAAATCCTTAGACGCGGCGGGCTTTCGGTGGAGTTGCTAGACGGAGATGAGGTCCGGAAATGGCTGAGTCCGGATTCGGGCTTCAGCAGACAGGATAGGGAGATACACATTAAAAGGGTTGCGCATGTGGCGCATCTACTCTCACGGAACGGTGTTGTGGTACTCGTCTCACTCGTCTCACCTTATAGAAGTTCGAGAAATTATGCTAGGGAACTCATACCAGAGTTTGTGGAGGTCTACGTAAAGTGTCCCCTAGAAATTTGTGTGAGAAGAGACCCAAAGGGGCTCTACAGGAAGGCTCTTGCAGGCGAGATCAGCAATATGACAGGTATCCAAGACATATATGAAGAGCCTGAGAACCCCGATCTAGTTATTGCAACCGATATAGAGAATGTTGATAGCTGCGTATTCAAGGTTATTCAATTATTGGTGGAGAGAGGATATCTACCAAAAAACTTTGAAGGTGAAGTTTAATGGAGCCTTTCGACACGATAGTAACCTCCGCCATCGTTGGAGCTGCTTCTGGATTTTCACTCGGACTAACCGGCATGGGATGGGGTTCGATATCAGTACCCCTTCTGATACTCCTTGGATTTGACCACTCAGCCGTGATCGGCACCGTCTTAACAAGCAACGTCTTAGCCAGCGCGGCTGGTGGAGCCGTACATTGGAGGAACAAAAATAGCGATAGGCATCTTATATTTCTACTTACGCTGAGCGGAGTAATGCTAGCTATCCTCGGAGCCCTCTTCTCCCTCAGCGTCAAGCCTAGATTGGTCTCAATTATCCTGTCCATTTATTTGCTCGTTGGTGGTATCGGAGTACTTCTCAGTCGAAGCTATTCGGTGATGGAGGTTAGAGGAAAGAACTCCATCAGATTCTTTGCTGCTGGCGCTGTTCCAGGTTTTTTTGAGGGTGCCTACGGCTCAGGTGGCCCCGCCGGCGTATTGAGCCTTCTCTTGCTCAGAGTTCATGCCCACCGGGCTGTTGGGTCATGGCTCCCAGCCTCATTGATGATTCAATTAGCGCCCTCTATCTTATATCTGGCAACGTTCAACTTTGACTGGACCATCTTCCTAGGATTGATAGGGGCAGGTATACCTGCAACCATAATCGGCTCTAGGTTCACCAAGAAGATACCTGAAAAAGTCCTTAGATTCTTAATCGGACTAATCATATTTTTGTTGGGGGTCAGGCTCTTAGTGAGGATAGTCTGACATGATTGACGGATGGCTGGTCAGCTAAGGCTTGGCGGTTGACTAGCGTATTGCGTAGGCAATTGTTAGTCAATCTATCGCAAGCTACATTAGAGATACTGAAAGGCCGGCATAAAGTCCTACGTGGCAGCACGGTATCTCAACACATCCGCAGCCGCAGGACAAGTCCACGACCTTTTCAAAGGCTTCCACTCAACTCCTTCATACCAACCCTCACCTAGAAGAGATGAATTTAATTCCGTCCACGTATACGCTAGGTTATGCATGACCTTGTTCTCAGGGGTTGCAGGGTTCCGGGTAGGGCTGGGCTTGTGGATGTCGGTGTCTCGGACGGTGTCCTGCGTGAGATAGGCTCTGTCGAGGGGGTGGGAGAGTCCAAGATAGATGTTGGGGGCTGCCTGGTGCTGCCCAGCTTCGTTATACCGCATCTACACCTCTGTAAGGTTTATACACTGGAGTATGTTGGGTTCGAAGCCGTCAACCTCTACCGCGGCGGAGGTATGGAGAACTCGGCAAAAGCTATAGAATACGCCTCCAGGCTGAAGGAGAGATATAGGGAG
>BEHD01000021.1 GCA_002898355.1 archaeon HR01
CACTATCTTGCAGGGCTCCCCATCTATTATGACGTTATGCCCCTCCTTCAAAGAACCCAAGTCCACTGGCTTGCTCAAACCATCAACATCACCGGAAAGGCCTAAATTTTAACTAAACGCAGCACCTGCAGCCCCGCCCTTAGGTTATGGTGTAATAGGTCCGGACACCCTCTCGAATACCAGTTATGTTGTTTATATATGCTGTGTTTTTGTTGTTTTCGGCACCGTTATTGGATGGAAAGAAAGCCCTTTAAACTGTATGGTTTATAGACTTAAGATTGTCCTTCCGTCCCAATCACGTGTTTACAAAAAAAAGCCATACACTCGTTAAGCATAAGCGTTTTATGCTCTAACGTTAGCGGTATAGCATTCATCCACCCAACCCACTAACACGTAGTTACTATGGAGAAATTGGATGTGGGGGATTTGGCCGCCGTTCATCAAGTTAAGACTGCAACACGTACATGGCTCCTGAAATATCCAACTCAGCATTTTTCGAGGGGCTGGCTATCTCCTAAACGGGCAGTAGGGTTTCTGTCTACCCAAACATTTTTTTAACAGCGTCCTTCGATGTTATCTAGGATGTTTTGGCGGTCAACTGTAGCCATCAGGACCTTGGCTTTGATCGCCCCATTGATTTTAGCGAAATTCATTCTATATCACTATGGGCTTGAGTTCTTATCCCCTAACCTGCTGGTAGGTAGCGTTGTGACAGGGGCTTTGTTCACAGTTGGGTTCATTATGGCTGGCTTAGTGGCTGATTACAAGGAGGCAGAGAAAATGACTGTTGAGATGCGGGTGATGCTGGAGAAGTTCTGGGGAGAGGCTAAGAAGCTGAGTCAGGTTAATCCCAAGTTTGAGTTGAAGATGCTGCGTCAACAGCTCGAGCTTATCATAGAAAGTTTTATAAAAGGCGTCAACAGCCAGAGAGGCTTCCCGAACCTGAAGCCATGCATACAAGCCATCAAAGAACTGGAACGCTATATCGATGGTATAGAGAGATTGGGCGCTATGCCGTCAAGCATTTCACGGATGAAGGATGCAATTGAAAACCTTCTCAAAATAGTTTTCCGTATCTACTACATGCAACGTATAGCATATCTGCCCTCAGCCCGTTTACTTGCAGACATCCTTGCTTTTGGCACAATAATAGTGGTTTACTTTACACAGTCAGGGCCCTTTGCGAGTGTCATAGTTTCTATTATTATCTCATACTTCATGCTGTATCTCCGAAACTTGATACATGTTTTGGATACGCCATTTAGGCAGGGTGAAAAAACGCAGGATGATATAAGCCTCTTTCTTCTCAAAGAATTTCATCAGGAAATATCAACAAAGCTAATCGAGGTTTAGGAAGGGTGGAAACCATAGCTACGCCGGTTTCATCCATTTATAGCATTTGGGGCTCTTCTCTGCTATTCTTTTGGTAGATTATCGCTGCTTTCACTGAAGGCTTTTTCAAGCTTAGTGCAGGACACAGGTCCTAATCCTGTTCAAGGTGTTGCCATGTCGACCCCTATCAAGATAGGCTTTACCCCTGTTACCTTGCATGCCTGTTGATAGTTTTTACAAGCTCTCCTTCAACGTACACCATGTATAGCGATATGGCCGTCTCAGCCATCCACCCCCATCATCCTTCCTTAAGCGTATATAAGCCTGAAGACGGAATTCACGCAGAATAGCCGCATCCTCTCAGATAGTTTAACATTATATAGAATTCGTCATCACAGTCTACCTACCAAGTCGGCCAGCCTAGATAGGGCTTCTATTCCAAAAAGAAGACCACAAGTTAGCTTTAACAGTTAAAGGAAAAGCGATTTAACGGCCATACTTTCACTATATACGAGGTGAATGAGTGTGTGCAGTTGCTGCGCACCGGTTGAACAGACTCCGGAAAAGAAAAATGTAAAGAGCCAGCAGGTGGAGGAACTACCCTCTCAGTGCTAAGTACCCCTCCACCTCTTTTTTATACAGACGAATCTTGACAACACAGTTGAATGATTGATCTAGTGTAATAAGATTAAAATCTGCGATATATTGAATGTTCTGACCCTTTCTCTCTATCTCAGCCCTAGGCTTTAGTCGTGGTCTGAGCGAGTATGTCCAGTTTAACACTGTATCTCTGGAGCTGTTTAACTTTGCTCGCCGTAGCGCTTCAAAGACTGAGTGGACAACGTGCTGTGGGGAAGGCTTACAGTCGTGCTTGACTTTTATTTGGAGAGGGCCTGTCTAAGGGCTGTGGGAGAGACTGGGCCGTCGCTCCTCAACACCACCACCCCCTCCTCATCTATGACAAACATTGAATCAACATATCTGAGCTGGTATAGCCCTGTAAGCCCGTAGTCATCCATGACTAAGTTCCAGCCATCACCACCGAAGTCACCGTTGAAGGCGAGGAGGTCTTCGGATGTCTCCGGCCGAGTTTCACGGCTTCCCAGCAGCCCCACCATCCTCAATACATCCTCAGTCCACATATCAACCACTATGACATGTACGTCACGGCCTGCGGTAACGCTCTTTAATATGGATGCCGCTGATTTGCAGCTGGGACACCAGGCGGCCATAAACCATAGCACGACTGCCCTCCCCCTCAGTTCGGAGAGTTGGAGCCGTCTCCCATCAATAGTTTTGACAGAGAAGTCGGGGGCATTCATACCCTCAAATGGCCCCGAATCTACTCCGGTAGATGTCTTCTGTGACCCCTCCGGCAGCTTAGTAAGTGTTGTCACTACTGTCGAGACAACAGCCCCCCTCCCTAGATATGAGTAGGCTATTCCTACAACAAGCCCGAGAACCAGCAGTAGACCCAACAAAAATGCTGTACGATGACGCCTTACCTGTCTATTCCTCCCTCGTGGCATGGGCCTTCACCGACACAGACCTATAGTAGATGATGAATATGTTAGATACAAGTAGAAGTGCTGAGATGGCCGAGAGGATTCGCCCATAAGGTAGTAGAACGCTCGTCCACAGCCCTCCAACACCCAATGCGAAGAGGATGCTGGTAGCTATGCCGCCGCCACAGCATGAGAAGACCGAGAAGAAGGAGGGCAGGGCTGAGAAGAAAGAGAGGGAGGCGTTGGAAATACGTCTACATGAAGAATATCTGTAGGAATATACCGTGAGCCCAACATTTAATCCGAAGAGGATGCTGAGCGCTATAGCCGTCAACCCAGCCTCCAAGCTGACGGAGACAACCCAGTACCTATCGAGATAGGCGACAAGCCATGGAACCTGACCTATAGGCCCCTCTAGGATAAGATCGAAGGTGGGTGTGGCTATGGTGAATGGTAGTGGGGTGGGCTGCCTGAAGACCATGCCAATAAGAAACGAGTACGCTACCAAGAAACCCAAAGCTCCACATATAGAAGAAATCCTTACATCTCTGTAATGCATGATCTTCCTCAATGCCTCACTCAATCCTCGCAGCCCTCACAAAAACAACTGCCAGCCTTAGACTAAACCGTTTCCATTTAACAAATAAAAATACTGAACCCATGAGATATCTATCGCTTAATTTCTTAGCGGCTTTTTCATTCCTTCCTTTATTAATCAGCCAGCCAGCCGCCCTAAAATGTTGAAGATTTTAGGGGGAGGTTCTTTTATATATTCCTCTCCATCTTATATGACGATGACCACTCTACGTCAACTGGTTAAAAGGAGCGTCATATCAATCGACACCGATTTGACGGTACATGATGTCATCAAGCGGATGGCTGAGGAGGACATAGGATTCCTTGTCGTAGCGGAGAAAGGGCAGGTCGTGGGCGTCCTCTC
Organism: archaeon HR01; assembly: GCA_002898355.1. Lineage (GTDB taxonomy): Archaea > Thermoproteota > Nitrososphaeria_A > Caldarchaeales > Caldarchaeaceae > HRBIN01. Next base: position 3,778 of record BEHD01000021.1, read on the forward strand.
GGAGAGAGATGTGATAAAATCGCTGGCTGAGGAGAGAAATCTAGACAAGAAAGTTGGTGATTTGTGCAGGAGGGACATCATAAAATTGAGGGATAGTAACACAGTTGAGGAAGCAGGTCAAGTCATGGGGAAGCATCGGATAAGACATGTGGTAGTGGTTGATGAGATGGATAACCTAGTGGGTGTTGTCTCGGCCAGGGACATATTGGAGGAGCTTTACTCGGCGGAGCCCTCAACCGACTGACGCGACGGAGATGTTCACGTAAGAGGGCCAGGCTGGGGGAATCTATTTAAATCTGTGATAGAGATGGAATGGGATGACCCGTCTCGCACTACATGGTGGACAGCCCACAAGGTTGAAACCCTTCCCCCAATGGCCGGTTTTTGACACAGACGAGGAGACGGAGATACTCAAAGTTCTTAGGAGCGGTAGATGGACTATAGGCTCTGAGAAGATTGCCGAGTTTGAAAATGCTTTCGCTGCTTTCCAACAGGCCAGATATGGGGTGGCCTGTTCAAGTGGGTCATCAGCCCTATTAATCTCGTTGAAGGCGTTGAATGTGGGGCCGGGTGACGAGGTTATTGTTCCATCCTACACGTTTCTCGCCACAGCCACATCAGTTATAGACAGCGGGGCTAAGCCGGTTTTCGCAGATATAGACCCCGACACCTACACTGTGGATGTTAGACGATTGGAGGGTCTGATAACCGATAGGACTAAATGCGTTATCCCGGTTCATCTTGGTGGCTGCCCTGCAGATATGGATGCCCTGAACAATCTGGCCAGAAGAAATGGGTTGAGTGTTCTCGAGGATGCGGCGCAGGCTCATGGTGCGGAGTGGCGTGGTAGGCGTGTGGGCGCCATAGGGGATATCGGTGCATTCAGCTTCTACGCTAGCAAGAACATGACCGCAGGTGAGGGAGGCTTCATAACAACCAACGACGCAGAGCTGGCAGATGTAGCGAGGTCTATATCAAATGTGGGTAGAGACCTGAAGGCCGGATGGTATGAACATGTGCGATATGGGTGGAACTTCAGGATGACGGCTTTTCAAGCAGCCATCCTTCTATCCCAGCTGAGAAGGCTTCCACAGCACATGAAGAGGAGGGAGGACTCGGCCAGATATCTAGACAGCCAGCTGTCAAAGATAGACGGTGTAAAGCCTTTGAGACGTCCAGAAGAAGTGACAAGACATGCCTACCACCTATACATCTTCAGGATAAATCCAGAGAGCTTCGGACTCGACAACAAGGAAGAATTCGTCAAGGCCTTAAAGGCTGAGGGGATACCGTGCAGTAGTGGATACAGGCCGGTCTACAGCTATCCATTCATAAGTTCAAGGGCGGCTGGAGAGCCAGTCCACAACATCAATACCGAGAGGGCCGCCTACCACGAAGCTGTATGGCTTCCACAATACGTCCTACTCGCCGGGAAAGAAGACCTGGATGATGTCGTGGCGGCGATAGAGAAGATAAGGGAGGGCGGATAGCCTCCAAACAGATTCCCCATCCTCCGAGACGGCTATATCTCCCACTTCCAAGTTACAGCCCCCTCGAGCTTTGAATGGCTTTTAGATATGACAGCGGGGTCTATCTCCCTAAGCTCGAAGACCTCTTCGGATATATCCGACGCCAGTATTTTTAGACCGGCAGCCTCTAGGTCCCTCCTGATCGACGGCTCCAAAGCTCTTATCTCCTGAAGCTTCCTAGGTATCTTGGTCTTACCCTTCTCGACGACTCCGAAGACTATCTTGAATTCTGAGACGGAGCCGTCGGAGGATGAGCTGGTAACCCTGGTGGCGCCGTATCTCCTAGCCACCTCCTCCACCCTATCCAGCACCTCTGTATTGCCGGCTATCCTGATGGTCAAGGCTACCGCCTTCTCCAAAACCTTGAAAAAGCCTAGATAGATTTGGAGGGCTCCCTCGAAGTCGGGCGAATATCTGCTCATACCCACTATCGTAAATTCCTGGCCCTCCCTAATCAGGAACCGCTGGGAGAGCTCAGGGGGGATTGTGGCGATGAGACTGTTGCCACTCCTCCGTATTACCCCTCTAAAGCTGACCGTATCCTCAACCCATGACATATCCGCCACAATTATGATAGATACAAGCTTTTAAGCTCTTGTAGGCCGCCAAGTAATACTTCTAGAAAAAACAACCACATACACTTAAAATAGGTCTTCAACGCTATCAAGCTACGCCACCTCCTAAGAAGGAGAGTTATAGAAATTGATGGATGAGATGAAGGATGATATTGGGGGTCAGCCGGTTAAGATGTCGGATGAGGACCTACTCCTACTTGTAAGACATCATGTACGGAGGAGGATACTTGTCACGGTGGGGTCTGAGGGGAAGATTAACGCTTCAATCCTGCGGCAGAGGCTGGGGATTAGCACAGGCTCCCTCTACTACAATCTGAGACAGCTAACCCCCCTTATTGCACAGGACCAGAAACGTGTCTACTATCTGACGGAGGAGGGCAAGCGAATCTACAGAATATTGACTGAGCAGGCCCAAGACCTGACATCCCAGCGTAGTGAAGGCGTTATCAGCAGGATAGGAAACGCTATCTTCCCCATATGGCTCTTCGCTCCACTGTACGAGAGTAGGGTTGTGGCAGCGACCCTAGGTTTTCTATCCCTATTTGTTCTTCTCTTCGTCCTGGTGGCTGGAAGACATAGTATTTTCCTACTTAACATCAGCCCCGTAACTAGAGTCTCCATATCCGACCTGGCCACCCAGATGGCCCTCACAATAGTGGTCAGCTCTGCCTTCCTCTCAGCCATAAGCCTAATAATGTCTGGCAGGATAAAATCCATAACAGCCCATCTGAAACAGCTGAAGAGTTCAGGGCTGCTAAATTTTGCTAAGGAGCAGCTCAAATTCACAGCATCGATAATAGTGGCGTTTTTACCTCTAGGCCTTCTCCCGGGGATTGCCATGGTGGAACGGGTTTTAAATCTAGGGTTTATAGGCTCCGGCGACATACTGGCAAGGGATGCGGTCCTAGTTCTCTCCCAGACAATAGCGGTGATTATGCTTGGTGCTGCGGTGTCTTATGTAAAGAAAATGAGGTGGCAGGCCGGACTGGCTGCGGCCCTGGCCTACTTCTACCTCTCCCACGGGTTGAGCCTCTTCCTCCGCTAGGCGGCCAGTATGAAGAAGGCGATGACTATGCCGTAGATCGCTAGAGCTTCTGCGAAGGCCGAGATGATGATTGCTATCGTCCTGATCTCAGGTCTCTCGGCTGATGCCGCTAGTCCTGCAGAACCGGCTCTGGCGATTCCGAAACCTGCTGATATGACGGCGAGCCCGAAGGCTATGGCCGCCGCAAAAGTCCTCGACCCAACCTCGCCTACAAGGGAGTCGGCAGCCGCTTCAGCTCCGTACGCTGTGCCTAGGAGTAGAGGCAGTGCAAACACTATAGCCGAAACTACTGCTATCTTCATCATCCCTCTCTCGGGGCCGCCTATTTTAGGGGCTATTTAAGTGTCTCTTAGTGATGGAGGCCCTATACCTCTCGATTGGAATATCTTCCAGCATCTACATAGGCCTGGACATCCATACCGGCACGCATACATACTAACCCGCCATCCTAAGGACATGTTAGGGGTTGTTTTCAGGTATTTGTCCGTCGGCTATGGTGGGGTATGGATAAGGCTTGGACGGCTTTCCTCTAAAGAGTTGACGGACTAGGAGTGTGACGGCTATGAAGTCTAGGAAGACCATCATTATGAGCATGGCGAAACCCGTTATATGGTGGTCTGCTAGAGAGAAATAGATGGGTGGGGCTAGGTAGATGGGCTTGTCCAGCAGAGCCAGATACAATCCATACCATCCCATGGCCTTTCCCACACCTATCGCAAACGCCTCACGGAATGTCGGTGAGAACTGTCTCAACCCCATATAGAGTAGTATCCCAACGCCTATGTAAGCCCATCGCCTTAGCATGTAGAGGCTTGAGTTGGTTAGGTCTGCCGGGCAGAGTCCAAAGCCCAGGGGTGAACCTAGTGGTATATGCCAGTATCCTACCACGGCTGATGCTGCTAGGAGACTTTGCAGTCCTAGGAGGCGGTTGGCTTTCAAAAACCATTTACCACCCCCCATGAGATGGTCCGCCAGCCCTATGGCTGAATAGCCCACCACACCTAGGATGAAAGGGATTATGTCCATGTAGAAAAAGAGGTTGGTCAGCTCCAGTCCATAGACAACTGGGCTTTGGCCGATGAGAAAGTGCAGGGCTCCGACTAGAATGCCTCCGTATATTGTTAGGTGCTTGGCGGAGTTCTGCTGGAGCTGCAACTCGTTTAACAGTTTCTCCTGCTGGGTGATAAGGATATCTGGATGACTACACTTTAATTTTTTCAGCCCTCTTCTCGAACTCTCCCACCAGCTCCTCGGCCCGTTTTCTAATATGCCTCTTAAGCTCCTCAAACTCTTTCTCAAGTTCTTTCTCGGTCATGCCGCCTTCTTCGCCTCCAGAATCCTCTTGACATGTTTAAGCTTTACAAAGTCTTCACGCTCCCGCTCCTCAAGGGTTGAGGCGATGAACCTAACCGCCTCCTGATATCTGGGGATTATCAGATGTTCTAAAGCGTTGAGTAGCCTCTGGGTCTTCTTCAACTCCTCGGCCAGCCTGAACACTGCGTTCTCTATCTCGGCTATCCTGCATATAGGGTTTAAAATCTCACGGAATCTGGCGACAGCCTCGTCGAAGTGTGATGTGGTGTCGAGGGGGCCGTATGTGAGTCCGTGCCTCCACTCCCCCACCTCAACCTTGGGAATACGTATGCCCAAAACCGTTGTATCGCTCACCTTGATGTTGGCGGTCTCGGGGGTGGTTCTGGCCAGCGCCTCCACCTTCACCGCCCCCATCGAGGCATAGGCTCCGAAGAGGGCCGAGTATGCCTGTGAGAGAGGCTCCACAAGCCTCATATTCTCAGCCTCAGCCATGTCGATAAGGTCGTTGAGACGTCTCACCAACACATCCCGCTTATCCTCCAAAATCCTGTAGACACCTCTAGCCACCTGGAGAGAGCGTTTAATCCTTATCATCTCCAGCTTTGTCGGTAGGAATTTCCCCCCAAAACTTACAGACACATCCTATCCGGCTCCGGTGAAATCCAAGCCAGTTTTTATGGTTTTCCAGAAGCTGCGGCAGCCCCTCTGGGTGATTGATTTATATCAGGCTTTAAGCGCTTGACGCATGTAAAAATGTATCGTATCAGCGTGATTGAAGGTGATGGGATAGGCCCCCATATTGTAGGCCTCGCCCTGGGTCTCCTACGCCGACTGGGTGATTTATACGGTTTCGGTTTGGAGTTTATCGATGCGCCGGCCGGAGACGCCGTAAAGGCCAGAGTCGGTGAAGCGCTTCCAAAGGATTCGCTCAGGGCCATATCAGGGTCGGACGCCTGTCTCAAGGGTCCTGTCGGTGAGACGGCTAGGGATGTCATAGTCTATTTGAGGCAGAGGCTGGACCTATACGCCAACATTAGGCCATTCAAAACCTACAGAGGTATCAGAAGCCACTGGTCTGATGTGGACTTTGTCATAGTGAGGGAGAACACCGAGGATGTCTACAAGTCTGTGGAGGATGTGGGTGGGGACCACGGGGTCGCAATGCTGATAATCACCCGAAGAGCGACAGAGCGTATAGCTAGGACAGCTTTTGAGATGGCCCTCTCTAGGAGGAGAAAGGTGACCGTTATACATAAGGGTAACGTAGTCCGCTCATACCAATTTTTCCGTGACATATGCTATGAAGTGGCTTCAAGCTATAAGGATGTGGCGGTGGATGAAATGTATGTGGATAATGCGGCCTACCAGATGATTTTGAACCCGCAGCAGTTCGATGTATTGCTAACCCCCAACATGTTTGGAGACATCCTCAGCGATGAGGCGGCTGGAATAGTCGGGACCATAGGGGTTGCCGGGTCAGCCAACATAGGCGACTCCTTCGGATTGTTCGAGCCTGTCCACGGCTCCGCGCCAACCCTTAACCCCGCCTACGCCAACCCCACAGCACAGCTGCTGGCGTCTAAGATGATGCTGGAGTGGCTGGGCAGGACTAGAGACGATGTGAATGTTTTGAGGGCTGCCGCTGCCTTGGAGAAGGCTTTGGAGGAGGTGCTTGACACGGGTAAAGTTCTCACACCAGATCTGGGGGGTAGCTCTACAGCCTCAACCTTCGTCAACGCAGTCATCGGGAAGATAGCTGAGGCATATGGTAAGGGTTAGGGTTCCGGCCAGCTCTGCAAATCTTGGCCCGGGCTATGATGTCTTCTCTGTAGCCCTTAAAACCCCATATCTCTTGGTGGAGGCCGAGAAGGCGGAGGCTGGCGTGGTGGAGGTTGTTAATGTTGGAGAGTATGCTGGGGAGGTTACCGACGACCCGGAAAAACATGCTGGTGCCAGAGCAGCTAGGAAACTACTTTCTGAGAGGGCTCCTGGCTTAGGGGTTTCACTGCGGGTGGATGTCTCAATTCCTCCTAGGAAGGGGCTGGGCCTAAGCGGTGCGGAGGCCGCCGGAGCGGTGTATGCGGTCAACCAGCTCTACAACCTTGGACTGGATAGTGTGGAGATGGTCTATTACGCGGCCTCGGCTGAGCCTGGTGGGCATCTCGACAACGTCGCCGCCTCCCTGCTGGGCGGGTTCACTATAGCCCTCAACGACAGCTTCCTCGGCAGAACGGTCGTGAAGGCTGTAAAGCCCCCCGAAGACCTGGAGTTTGTGGTCGTCGTACCCGATATTCTGAAGACTTCCACCGAGGACGCTAGGAGAGCTGTACCCGAGAGTTTGAGCCGTCACCACCACGTGGAGGCTGTGGGGCGGGCGGCCCTAGCCACTCTATCCCTATGCGTCTCAGACCCAGGCCTCCTCATAGAAAGTGTTGTCTACGACCCATACGTGGAGGTTGCTAGGGCTGACGCAGGCGTTTATGGACGGGGACTAGACGGGAGGCTTTTGATGGAGGAGAAAAGGAGAATCCTCCAGCTATACCATGTGGCGGAGACTGTTAGTGGTGCTGGGCCCTCAAGGCTTCTATGGTATAGGCCCTCCGAGAACAGGGGTCCAGAAGGTGAGAGACCCATCGACAAAGCCGTGGAAACAGTGGTGGACAACCTATCATCTATGGGTTACAGGGTTCACAGAATATATTACACCAGTCCCAGCATCCACGGCTGTCAGATTTATTAAAACATCCAACGCCGCTATACGGGGAGAATGACTGACTTCATTAAATATGTCGAAGATGAATACAGGGACTACCGGAGTTACAGCGAGCTCGCTAAAATGGAGAAGAACGGGGGTCGAAAGACGGTCCTCGAAAAACTGGCTGAAATGGAATATCAGCACTACAGGTTCTGGAATCAGTACGTCGACAGCTACAAACCGAAAACATCCACCTTCTTTATACGTCTACTGGTGGTAGCGCGTATCTTCCTAGGGCTGACATTTACCATCAAGCTGCTGGAGCGTCATGAGATGGAGACTATAAAATCCTATAGGGAGTTCGCTTCTAGTCTTCATGGTGAGGAGAAGGAGCGTGTGGAGAACATTATACTGGAGGAGTTGGAACATGAGAAGACGTTGATGGCTCAGATAGATGAGGCTGTTGTCAGGCATCTTGGCTTCGTTGCGTTGGGGCTGGCGGACGCCATCATAGAGATTACGGGGGTGCACGCAGGCTTCCTAGGTGTGACCAGCTCCACCATCATAGCAGGTATAGCGGGGCTTGTGGTAGGTTTCGCAGCAGCCATCTCCATGGCCTCAGCAGCTTACCTACAAGCCAAGCATGGAGGCTCGGAGAAGCCGGCTGAATCTGCGGTAGTTACCGGAGGCGCATACCTCCTCACGGTTACAGCTCTGGCTATACCATACTTCATTATTGCGGACATGCTTCTGGCGTTCGCCTTCTCGGTAGGCTTGGCGGTTATTACGATGGCTGTCTTCACCGTCTACGGCGCAGTCATATCCGAGAAAGCGTTTCTTAGAGAATTCGTGATAAGCATAACACTGATACTAGGCACAGCGTTGGCCACCTTTCTCTTCGGAGATTTTCTAGGCACAGTGTTCGGCATAAAACATTATAGATTTTTCTAGCTACTCACCGGTTAAATGTTTGAGGACTCTAGGTAGGTGGTTTAGGGATGGTATGGCCATGTCCACACCCCTCTCCAGCCACACATCCAACATCTCCAAGGCCTTAACACCCGAGTAGATTCCTGCGAAGAGGTAGCGTCCCTCAAGCCGGTTGGCGTTTTCGAACATCAGCAAATCCTCTACCGAGTTGCCCACATATAGTATCCTGCCATCCACACTAAGGGATGACGCCGCTTTCTGCAGAGGCCATGGGCTGGGCTTCTCATATGCAGATTTCTGGGATGGGTTTGCGGCGGCCAAGTCACCTATGAAGACGCAGGCGTCTCTGTCTAGGTAGTCGGCCAGCCTCCCCAAAGTCTTGTAGGTCTCCCACGAGCCCCGGCCTGTTGAGAGGGCCAGCCTCCCAGCGTACTCCTTCAACTTTCTGAGGGTATCCTCGTTGACCAGCAGACGCTCATCATTTATCTTACCCCTATAACTGAAGTAGGGGCCTTTCTCCCTGATGTTTCGGATGTTGTCGGAGCCGAAGTAGATCTCGTCAAAGACGGTCACGACTAGGCTTCTGCCATACTCTCCGGGGTATCTGAGACATTCCTCTATATCCGTCCTTAGCTGGGCGTATTGGCGGTGTAGGGCTCTGTCTAAGACATCCTTTACGGGTAGGGCTGACATCTCCAGCTGTCCAAGGAATATGTCCAGCTCCCTAACTCTGTTCTTAAGCTTCTCCCGTAGTGTGCTATCTATCTGCTGGCTCGGTCCAAGGCTGAAATCCCCGGCCTTCACCCTCTCCAGCCTCCCATGGATACCGTCTCCCTTCTCAGCGGCTATCCAGGTGGAGAGAATCATGGACAGCAGGTATGTGGTGTCCCAGTCGTTGTTGAAGCTTCCGATGCCCCGTAAAGTGTATATGATGTTAGAGGAGACCAGCTCGGAATCTACCTCATATCCTGTGACTATGCCCACTATCTTTGAGACCGCCTCTTTTATCGCCTCATCGTAGGATGTTGACTCATCTATCAGGACGCCGTCACAGTCCAGAACTATGCCAGCTAGGTCCGACAGCTTCTCCACCGAGTCGTATCTGATATAGGATGTGCCCCCCTCTGTTCGCAGCTCGAAGTATTCCCTCGCCTTGGCCATTCCGGATAGGGCTACTCTGCGACATCTATTTTAGTTATCGCAGGCTAGTTGGCTGTATGAGGCTGCTGGCTCTTGGGTTTCTGGCAGGCCTGCTCATCGGAGGTCTCGCCGTGTATCTCATGCAGCAGACGGCCCAGCCGCCCACACCGTCTACAACCACAATCTCCGCAACCCTCACGCTGATGGAGACATCCACAACAACATACACAGCGACCATCCTAACCACACAATCATTCACTACAACCGAGTTCAGGCAAGACGTCATCTCTGAGACATGCTTCTCAAGAACATCCCGATGCGACACAATTCTGGCCTCGCTGATCGATAGGGCTGTGGAGAGGGTTCATGTAGCTGTTTACAGCTTCACCAGTGACTTGCTGGCGGAAGCCTTGATGAGGGCCCGTGACAGAGGTGTGGAGGTTCTGGTGGTTGTTGAGGAGGACCAGGCATTGGTGCAGGGAGCTGAATATCTGCGTCTTCTGAATGCTGGTGTGAACATCCGGCTGGACAGCAACCCTTATCTCATGCATCACAAGTTTATGGTTGTGGATAGGGATGTCGTGGTGACGGGTAGCTATAACTGGTCTGTCTCGGCGGAAGACCGGAACGATGAAAACTTTGTGGTGATAATATCTGAGCATGTCAACAGGTTGTTTGAGGAGGAGTTTCAGAGGCTGTGGCGTATGGCTCAACAGGGCTAAACCTTATCTATGATTTGGTGGACGGTGTAGTTGTATGATGGCTCTGCTCCTTGTTACATATCCGTCGGATAGGGATTATCTGGGGTGGGCTAGGAGCCTTGTCGGCAGGGGCTTGGCCGCATGCGTCAACGTCATTCCCGTCAAGTCGGTCTACCTCTGGGAATCCGATATCCAGGAGGATAACGAGGTGCTGCTAATCCTCAAAACGGATAGGAGGGTTTTGAATGATTTGAAAGATGTGATAAAGTCTGAACACCCATATCAGGTGCCTGAGATTGTAGAGCTTTCCCCAGCCGATGTCAATAAATCCTATCTCGACTGGGTTTCAGAGTCCACGTATGGCAGGAGAACGGCTGGAACCAGATGAGCCATAGATACATCGTACTCGTCTATAACAGGGATTGGAGTGTGGGTGACAGGCAGGCTCTCCTTGAGACTGCCCGAAGCCTCGCATCAGAGGATGTGAAAGTCATAGACTGCAGAGTGGCCAGCCAGCATATCGAGTTCGACGTATATTCCAGGGCTGGTGGTGTAGAGAGATTTCTCTCACTCCTGTCTTCAATATTCAAGGTCAGAGAGGTCAAAGAGGTTGTTAGAACCGAAGAACTTAGGCCTCCCCGAGAGGTTTTAGATGAGGCGGTGAAGCTATTCAACGCCGAGAGGTTTTGGGAGGCCCATGAGGTTTTGGAGGGTTTGTGGCGGAAGCTCTCAGACCCTGAGAAAAGGGTTATTCAGGGGATAATACTTCTGGCCGCCGCCTACGTTCACCTGCAGAAAGGCGAGACCCAAGTCTACCATTCAATCCTCTCTAGGGCCAGAACACAGATGGAATACGCCGACCAGATCTATGGACTAGACCTGACATCTTTGAAGAAAGTTCTCGACAGGTTGAGGGCCGAGTCCTCCACAGAGCTTGTGAAGATTAGTCTATCCGGGGTGTGATAAGGAATTCGCATACGTCTGCTCCTGCCGCTATACATTTCTGCTCCTCAGCCCTAACTGGCCCCCAGTCAGAACCGATTATTGCCTCTAACACTCCCCTGTAGAACATGCTGTGGGGCTGGCCCTTCTTCCTCGCCCCCAAGCACTCGATTAGCTCGTAGACTCTCACAACGCATCGCCTCTCCTCTGGATTATATTCTACAATTTTGAAGAGGCCTGCCCCATGGGTTATCCCCCAGTGAGTGATGGCCTTTTCAATATCTCCGAGCATCCCCAGCTCGGAGAAGGCGTTGTATAAGGCCTGCCCCACCTTTACACCCATGTAGTATAGGAATGCCTCTCCAGCACTTCCGAATTGCTCTCTAATGCCTTCTAAAAGCGCCGTAAATGAGGGCATCCTGAAGACTACAGCCCGTTCACCAATCATGTAGAGTGGGAAGCCCTTCTCATCCACAACCATGCCGGGATACTGTTCAGGAATGTGTTCCACATCCTTCACACTTCTACATTTCCGTAACTCAGCCATCAGCTCCTCCGGTTTAATCTTAACATCGGTCATGTCCAGATATGTGCTGGCCATAGTGGTTTCCTCGAATCCGCAAGAGGTTTTACTGTTCGATATGTAGACTATTTTGTGGTTGGCTATTACGGAGACAACCTCAGCGAGGGAGCCTGGCCGGTTAGTGATTTCTAGTTGTAACATGGCGAGCTTCTTTCCCTTGCATAGTACTACTAGTCCTAAATCTCTAGGGCTTGTAGATAATCGGATGTTTTTCACGGCTTTCCTCCACCTAAACCCTACATATAATTATTAACGGTTACAAGTATCTGTGTCAGATGTCAATATTACATATGTATTCGTAGCGGATTGGCCGGCCTACCTACGGATAGTTGTGGCAGGACGGGTCCAGAGAGACTATTTTTTCTTCAGTAAATTAATTACTGACCGCCTTACAGCTAATGGTGTGAGGGAGCTACCAGACTTCAGCATCTTCACACCGGAAAGCTTGGATGAGGTTTTGGACCTTCTTGCAAGGGGTGGGATGACCCTTCTGGCAGGTGGTACAGACCTGATACCCATGATGAAGAGGGGGAAAGCCAGCCCTGTATATGTTGTGGATTTGTCAGGCGTCTCCAGCCTCCGCTACATCAGGCGGGAGAAGGGGTATTTCCTTATCGGCGGACGGGCCACCGTTAAAGACTTGGTGGAGTGCGGTCTTTTTGATGAGAGATATGGTGCGATAAAGCTTCTCGGGAGATATTTCGGGGTTGAGCCAACGAGGGTCATGGCCACTGTCGGCGGAAATCTAGCCTCGGGGGGTGAGAGGGACCTCCCACAGATCCTAGAGGTTCTCGGAGCCCGTGTCAAGTTGGTCAGGAAAGAGGGTTCTAGAGTTGCGGGGCCGTTGGGGCTGCAGCTGGCGGGAGACGAGATTATCAGCGAGATAGTATTCCCCGAGTTGGGCGTACGCACATATACGTGGTTTAGCAAGTTTGAGAAGAGGGCTGCAAACGGTATAGGGGTCGTTACGGCCGCCGTCTATCTAAAGCTTGGGGAGGATGGTAGCGTGGATGATGTGAGGCTCACGTTGAATAGGGTTAGGGGCCGGACTCCGGGCCGGCTCTACAAGACTGAGAAGGCCCTCAGGGATGGGAGGCTGGACGATGATACCCTAAGCCATGTTATGGAGGTTTTAGACGATGAGATCAGCCCCGCCTCGGATTTCAGGGCCTCAGCAAGCTTCCGAAAGCATATCTCCAAGGTTCTAGTGGTGAGGTCTTTGATGGAGTGTGCGAGACGTATAATGGCGTGATGGCCGATGCCTAAGATAGGCCTCAGGATAAATGGTGTGCAAGTGATTACTGAGGTGCGGGGAAGGGATAGGCTGATAGATCTGCTGAGGGGGATGGGGTTTATGAGCGTAAAGGAGGGGTGTAGCGCCGGTGACTGCGGCTCCTGTAACGTGCTTGTGAACGGTGAACTGGTCAACTCCTGCCTGATGCTGGCGGTGCAGGCCCGGGGATGTGAAATCCTGACCCTTGAAGGCATCGGTACAGAGGAGAAACCCCACAGGCTCCAGCTGGCATTTGTGGATTTTGCGGCCTCCCAATGCGGATACTGCATACCAGGCATCATAGTAACCGCCAAATACCTTCTGGATAGGAATCCGAACCCTACCGAGGAGGAGATACGGAGGATTCTAACCGCAAACATCTGTAGGTGTGGAGGCTATACCCGTATAGTGGAGGCTGTGAAGAAGGCTGCCGGAGCCATCTAGATGTTGCGGAGGACCTTAACCAGCTTCTCGGCGGTTATGGGTAGGCTGAATACCCTCACGCCTGTGGCGTCGTGTACTGCGTTGGCTATGGCTGGGGCTGGGCCGCATATGGGGGGCTCACCTATTGTCCGTGTGCCCAGAGGTGTTAAGGGGCTCGGATTCTCTAGGACCACCACATCAACGGGCGGCATGTCCGCGGCCGTAGGCACGAGATAGTCGGCGAAGTTGGGGTTCAGCAATCTACCTGTCCTACCTGTAATCAGCTCCTCGGTGAGACCATAGGCGGCTCCCTGCGTGAGGGCTCCCTCAATCTGCGATATCACGAAACTCCTGTTTATGGCCCTGCCGACGTCGAAAGCACCCACCATCTTCTCCAACCTAACTACGCCTGTCAACGTATCCACCAAAACCGTCACACCCACAGCCCCATAGGTGTATTGGAGGTATGCTACGCCGTATCCTTTTTCAGGGTCGTAGTCGCAGAGGGGTAGTCTGAACACAGCCCTCTCAGATATCTCCTCACCGGTCTCAGCCACGAAATCTATGATTGGCCGTTGCTCCAGAGGCCAGCCAGCGTCCGAAGCCATCTTCTCCAGCCTATCCCTGAGACGTTTTGCAGCCATCCGGACAGCGTTTCCACCCATCAATGTAGATCTCGAGGCGAACGTCCCGCCGGTGTCAGGAACCGAGTCTGTGACAGCCTTCTCAACCACTACCCTGTCCTCGGACACTCCAAGTGTTTCGGCGGCTATCTTAGCTATGCCATAGGATGCTCCGGTGCCATACTCGGTCAGGCCTATCTTCACCCTAACTAGGCCGTCAGGGGCTACAGCGACCTCAGCCTCGGCGGAGTCCTCACCCTCAGGTCCTAGACTGTTGCCGTGGTAGACCAAAGCCACGCCATAGCCCCTCCTAATCTCGGATGAGACCTCATGTTTTTTCTCACCCCACCCAATTTTGTCGGCTACTATCCGGAGGGCATGCTCCAGCGAGACCTCATCCTCCAACCGCTCACCAGTTGCTGTGACGGAGCCCTTCCTGAGACAGTTTTTAAGCCTCAGCTCGACAGGGTCCATACCCAGCTCCCTAGCCATCAAATCCACATGCGACTCGGCTGCAAAGTGAACCTGGGGGTTTCCTAACCCCCTGAAGGAGCCTGCAACTAGGTTGTTGGTGTAGACCAGGTATGCGTCAGCCTTCACGTTCTCTATCTCGTAGGGGCCTGTAGCATGAACTATCGCCCGTAGAAGAACGAGCGGACCTACAGAAGCATATGCCCCGGTGTCAAAGTAGATCTCGATCTCCGCAGCCTTAAACAGGCCGTCACGGGTGGCTCCCAGCCTATATCTAATCATGGATGCATGCCTCCTGCTATGTGCGATTATAGACTCATCCCTTCCGTAGATGCACACTGCGGGCCTGCCTGTGTATAGGCCTGCGAGACCAGCCATGGCGCTCACATCCCAAGGCGCTTCGTCGGATTTCCCTCCAAATGTTCCACCTAGGGCTGCAGCTACAACATTCACCTTCTCCGGCGGAAGCCCCAGAATCTTGGCCACGCCGTTTCTCACGTAGAAGGGGTTCTGGATGCTTCCAACTATGTCCAGCCCCCCATCAGGTCTGGGTTTGGCGTAGGCGGCCTCGGTCTCTATGGGCGCGGGCTCTTGGAATTGTGTCCGGTAGGTTCTCTCAAGTATGACGTCCGACTCTCTGAAGCCTTTGCCGATATCTCCTTTTCTAACCCTGTAGTGTTTACATATGTTGTCGCCTTCATGTATCTTTGGAGCGTCTTCCTTCAACGCCTCCTCCAAATCCATGACCGCAGGGAGTGGCTCATACTCCACCTCCACCTTCTCAACACCCTCGTCGGCGGCGAGGGGGTCGTCGGCCACCACCAAAGCCACGGCATCAGCCATACACCGCACCCTATCATAGGCTAGGAAAGGCCTGTCGAAAACTATCCCCGCAGAGAGGTTGACTCCTGGAACATCTTTAGCCGTCAAAACATGGAGTACGCCACCAACTTTAAGCGCCTCCGAGAAATCGATACGTTTCACTATGGCGTGGGGATATCTCGACCTGACAGCCTTGACATAGACTGCTTCGCTGGGAATCTGGTCAGCGGTATAGATTGGCTTACCGAATACGGTATCGGGATAACGGTGACGCAGCGTCGCCACACATCTCCAATATCTCGGACATATATAAAGCAGGCTCCGCAAAACTCGGCAATACTGAGGGGATAGACCAATAGTACACCACTGTTAAATACCGTGGCCGATATCTTTTCTTGAGTGACTATGATGAGAAGGGTTGAGTGGTTCGTACTGGCTGTAGCGTTTTTGGCCGCCCTATCTGCAGGTGCAGTTGCGTCAGCCGTTCTCCAGTCCCAGTGGAATATGGCTGGCCAGGCTGGATACGGTGCAGCCCACCAGTGGAGGGGAGGATGGATGCGTGGCCCACACCACAACTTCACTATTTCCTCTGAGGAGATATCCGTCTCAGGTGTAATCGGAGATGCCGACTATGGGTTTATGGTGGTCAGCACAGAGGGCGGGTCTTTGAGAATTGCCGCACCGTGGTTCTGGACTGTGAACGGTGAGAGAGTCTCATACTTTAGATTGTTTGCCGAGGACTATCTTAACAAGGGGGACAGTGTGGAGATTACGGTGCTGCGGCTAACGTTGGAGAGGTCTGACGGTAGCACGGTTGTGAAGCATGTAGCTAAGACCATCAGAGACTTGACCACAGGTGTAGAAGCAACCGCTGTCCTACCTTCATGGCCTAGATGGGGTCCTCCATCCACGGCATCCCAACCAAATTTGTGAATTTCCATAAATACCGCCTGATATAGTGCGATAGGATATGAATAGATCGGTGGCCGCAGTTATAGCAGTCCTAGTTATAGGCCTCTCTATGGCCGGGGTGTTTTTGCTATCCTCTACACCGCCCACCCCATCAAATGGCTCTACCCAGACCACCACTTCAACAACCCCTGCACAGACTACAGGCACCCGGCAAAACCTAGTCTCATTAACCCTCTACCTCAGCGACTACGGCTTTAACGCATCTAGGGGAGGGCCGACAATAAGGGCTTATGTAGGGGACATCATCAGGATAACCCTCATCGGCAACGGAACAGGCCTATAAGACACGACTTCACCCTCGACAGCGGAAGCCCCTCACCATACGATGTCCGCTCAGATAGGCTGAGTAGAGGCCAGACACAGGTCATAGAGTTTATCGCCGCCTACGAGGGGGAGTACAAGTATTACTGCAGCGTACGTGCAGCAGCCGGACCAAGCCATAGGGACCGAGGCCAGGAAGGCACCATAATCATCTCAAGCAGAGGCTGAGCCCTTGAACAAAATCCCACTGGCCACAGCCTTCCTCGCATCAATATTTTTCGGCCTATTTCTTCTGGCTACCGACCCAGAGCTTTGGGATAACGCGCCTTCTCACGCCTACGGCCTCATAGGTCTTATAGCGGTGGATGTGGCTGTGCTGGCTTATGTTGTAGGCCGTGCGGGACGCTATCTGAGATACATCCCATATCTAGGGGCTGTGAAGCTTCTCATTATAGTGGGCGATATACTTACGGCCCCCCAGTTCGGCCTTACATATCTTGAGTTTGCCCAGTATCTCTTCGGGCTCTGGGCCTACACAGGGCTTGTCGCCAGCCAGATCGCCATCAGCGTCTCCTCCTACATTATAAGCCGGAGAACCTAGCTGGGTTTGTATCTCTGCTCTATTATCTGATAGCCCTTCTGCTCCAGTTCCACAGCCAGCTCATATCCTCCAGACTCAACTATGCGGCCGTCATACATCACATGGACTATGTCCGGCTTGATGTAGTTGAGGAGCCTCTGGTAGTGGGTTATTATCAGAACACCCATCCCCGTCTGCTCCACAAGCTTTTTCACACCTTCAGCCACTATCCTCACACCGTCAATATCCAGCCCCGAGTCGGTCTCGTCCAGTATGGCTATCCTAGGGCCTAGAACCGCCAGCTGCAATATCTCGCACCGCTTCTTCTCACCGCCTGAGAACCCCTCGTTGAGATATCTCCTGGCCAGCTCAGGGTCCAGCTTAAGCATCTCCAGCTTCTCCTTGAGAAGTTTCTGAAACTCCGCATAACCTATCTTGGTCTTGCTCTTATCGTCGGTCTCCGGTCCATATTTGAGGTTGATGTATGCGCGGCGAAGGAAGTTGGCCACGGTTACGCCGGATATCTCGACGGGGTACTGGAAGGCGAGGAAGAGGCCACGTCTAGCCCTCTGGTCCGGTGAAAGGTTTACTATGCTCTCTCCGTCTAGGAGTATGTCGCCCGAGTCTACGGTGTAGCGTGGATGGCCCATGAGGACGTATGCTAGTGTGCTCTTCCCCGAGCCGTTGGGGCCCATTATGGTGTATATCTGGCCCTCATCCACCCTGAGGTTGACACCCTTCAATATCGTTTTCCCCTCCACGCTGGCGTGAAGGTCTCTTGTCTCTAGGTACATCTTGTCTCCGCTCTTCTGGCTATAACGCCGTTATTTAAACGAGAGCCCATAAACGAAAAACGCTACCGCAAAACCTTTCTAAGCCCTAAAATGGCTAGGAAAACCACGGCCAGCTGGGTTGAAGAGGCGTAAACAAGGAACGCTGGTGTTAGGGAGCCTGTGAAATCTTTTATAAGGCCTCCTAGGACAGGTAGGAAGAAAGCCCCCACACCGCTGGCGCTCAGAAGAAGGCCCGAGGCCCTAGCCATGTTTTCACGGCCGACATCGGGCAGCTCCATCGTTATCGTGAGAAACATAGCCCACGCATAGCTGGATGTGAAACCCAGTCCGAAGATATTGATGGGCAGGTAGGGGCTATCCCCACCCATGAGGGTGAGGCCGTATATTGTCAGGCCGAGTAATGGTGTGAGAACCATAACAGGGAGGATTCTCCTCCCTATCCTGTCGGAGATCGACGGTATGGCCACACTGCCTGTCAGGGCTCCCAGCCACACCAGAGCCGACAGCGCACCGGATTGCTCAGACGTCAACCCCCTCACCTCCAGGAGTATGGGCATCCAGTTTATGGCGGCGTTCTGGTTTCCCACTATCAGGAAGAACGAGGCTAGAACCAGCCAGAAGTTGAGGCTGTGGAGCAATCCTCGAGGAGTCTGGAGGCTTTGCTCCTCTGAAGGTTTATCCTGTGGGTCCCGGTAGAGGAGATGCCAAAAGGCTGAGGCTATAAGCATTGGGGCCGCATACAGGATGAAAGCACCTCTCCACCCGCCGGCGAGGGGTATCACGGCGGGGACTGTGGAGACCATGGCTGTTAATGCGCCCACACCGAAGAAGGCGTTCCAAAGTCCGCTGGCCATGCCATACTGCCGTGACCTAAACCAGACTCTTATAACGCTGGCGGAACCGGAGGTGATGATGGCCGTGCTGAAGGAGAAGAGGAGGGAGTATATCAGAAGGTCGAGATATCCGTAGGAGAGCCCCCGCAGAACCCCTGAAACCCCTCCCAGAAGCATCCCAGCCAGCAAGAACTTCTTCAACCCCATCCTCTTGGTGAGAAACCCTGTTGTGACGCCGCCAAGAACTAGGGAGAGGTATAGGGAGCCGAAGAGCGCACCCGCCTCCGCATTCGTTATATGAAGCTCCGACATGAGAAGGCTTAGGGTGACCGGCACGCCGAAGAGGACAAGCCCCCAGGAAAACGTTGTAATCAGCAAGATAGCAAGTATTAGGAACCGATAGCTTGGAGCAGGCTCCAATCCCCACCACTTAGATGACTCCTGGAGGCGACCTGCCGAACTGCCTCTGTAGACGTGCAACCTCCTCGGTGAAGAGTATCTGGGCGCGTATCTTCTCGGCCATTGTGTCCAGCTCTGAGAGGTCTAGCTCTTCCAGGCCGAGTATCCTGGCCAGGACCTTCAAGACGCTCTTGGAGGATAGTGGCTGGGGTATCTCAGGGTTGTCTATCTCGCCTAGGAGGCATAGCCCCTCCAACCCCTGCTCCAACGCAATTCCCAGGAGTAATCCGTTGAAGCCTGTGATATAGCCCTCTCCCTCAAGTGGGAGGGCGTCACAGCTTTCAGCCAGCCTCTTCATTGACTCGCTTGTGGCTGCGTAGAATACACGTCTCTCCGGGTGGACGATATCTCTATGGGCCGCTCCCAGGGTGATGACCTGTTTTATCTTAAGCTCCTTCACGAAGCTTATCACGTTCTCACAGAGCATGTAGAGGGTTGAAGGCTCCTGGGGCTGATGGTCTCCAGACATGACGATAAAGCTCTGACCTCCTTCATGCCTGTAAAAACCGAAGTAGGACCTCCTAAATTTCGTCTCACCCCTCCTATGTACTATGTAGGGGGGCCAGAAGGCCTCCATCCTCGCAAACTCCGCCATCCCCAGGGCCTTGATAAGATGCTCCACGGCGATGCCGGCCACGTTACCCATGTCGGGTAGGGCTGCCACTAAAGTTGTTAAACCGGATGGTGGTGGGCTCCGAATCTTTAACTGCATCTTCAGCTTTACATGTCTCAGACCCAGCTTTTAAGCATAGGCAGCCGACAAAGGTTTTATCCAACGAATAAGGGGCTGGGATGAGATTGAGATATATCTGGCCGGCTGTGATAGCCGCTGTCTTCTTAATAGCATTAACAGCGTCTTCGATAGGCAGAAATCAATCCCCATCTATCAGCCAGCCATCCTCCACCAGCTCCCTAAACCAGGTTTTTGAAACGTCATCCTCGGATGCGGTGCGGACAGACAGCCATCAGACTGATAGGACTCCCAGCGTGATTATTGGTGGCCGGAGGGTTTACGTGGAGATAGCTGACGAACCTGTGGAGCGTGGTAGAGGGCTTTCGGGTAGGGATATGCTGGCGGAGGGCTGGGGCATGCTATTCATATTCGAGAGGCCGGGCAGATACGCGTTCTGGATGTATCAGATGAGGTTTCCCCTCGACATCATATGGATTGACATG
Source organism: archaeon HR01 (assembly GCA_002898355.1). GTDB lineage: Archaea > Thermoproteota > Nitrososphaeria_A > Caldarchaeales > Caldarchaeaceae > HRBIN01. Next base: position 23,919 of record BEHD01000021.1, read on the forward strand.
TCTGGGGAGGTGGTGTACATAGTTGAAGACGCCCAGCCCTGCGGAAACGTCTGCATTAGCTATGAACCGCCCAAAGAGTCCATGTATGTCTTGGAGGTGGCCGCAGGGTTCGTCCGCGAGACAGGTCTAAAGGTGGGTGATCTGGCGGTCTTCAGCCTACCGAGCCAGCCATCTCCAACTCGATGAGCCTGTTGAACTCCACAGCATACTCCATGGGCAGGGTCTTGGTGAATGGTTCAAGGAAGCCCAGCACAACCATGTTGAGGGCCTCCTGCTCCGAGAGACCCCTACTCATCAGGTAGAATAGCTGGTCCTCACCTATCTTCCCAACACTTGCCTCGTGGGTGGCTGTGGTATCCTCCTCATTTATCTCGTTGTAGGGATATGTGTCCGTTCTCGAGATGTCGTCGAGGATTAGAGCGTCACATCTCACGCTAGACTTCACCCTTTTCGCCCCCTTAGCAACATGCAACAGCCCTCTATAGGATGTTCGGCCACCATCCTTACAAACCGACTTGGATGTTATCCGGGAGGTCGTGTCAGAGGCCAGATGCACCGCCTTGGCTCCCGTATCCTGATGCTGGCCACGGCCCGCAAAAGCAACCGACAAAATATCCGCCCTCGCACCCCTCCCCAGAAGATAGACACTGGGATACTTCATCGTCACCTTGCTATTGTGGACAATGATTCCCTGAGCAATGAAGTTGGCCGTGCCCTCCACTTCAATATCGTATGTGATTCTCTCGCCGGCT
>BEHD01000022.1 GCA_002898355.1 archaeon HR01
ATTGATGATAGACTGATTTAATCTTTTTGGTTGAATATGTCTCAACATGTGTGATTCGCATAGCGAATGCTCTGGGAGCTGGGTTTGAGGTATCACGGAGCCGTGAAATATGGACTTATATATTTCTGCGTCGGTATCCGCCGTGGATGTCTAAGGAGCTACGCTACGTGGTCCGTATTCTCAACACCGACATAGACGGCTCTCTCAAGGTTCCCTACGGCCTGGCGAGGGTTAAGGGCATCGGCGTGAACCTGGGATGGGCGATATGCAGTAGGGCCGGGATAGACCCCAACCTGAGGATTGGAATGCTTACGGAGAGGCAGATAGAGAGGATTGAGGCTGTGGCTAGAAACCCCGAGGCCAGCGGCATACCGGCCTGGATGCTTAACAGGAGGTTTGACCCCGTAACAGGTGTCAACCGCCAGCTCTACGGCGCAGACCTTGAACTCTCCATCAAGGAGGATATACAGAGGGAGATGAGGACGAAGAGCTGGAGAGGTATTAGGCATTCGCTGGGGCTGAAGGTGAGGGGGCAGAGGACGAGGACGACGGGGAGGAAGGGGATGACTGTAGGGGTCTCCAGAAAGGCCCTAGCCGAGAAGAAGGAGGAGGAGAAGAAATAGCCTTCACCCCAGGGCCTCCCTTGCGAGGCGGGCCCCCTCCACAAGGCTCAACTCCTTCTCAAAAGCCACCTCCCAAGACCTAGTCCTCAGCCCGCAGTCGTTGCATGCCACAACCTTGGCCGGGTCATCCAAACCCCTCGCCGAGTAGAGGAGCCTATCCCTCACCAGCTGCGGGCTCTCGATGAAATCGGTGTGTACATCTATTACGCCTGGCGCAACCCTGAACCCCGGGCTGTACTCCCTGAAAAGCTCTAGGATTTTGAAGCCCCTCCTCGCGGAGGGGTCCATCCCCAGGCTGGTGGTGTCGGCGTTGGAGCAGGAGATGGAGAGGTTGGCTATCCTCATATCCAGTATGGAGGGTAGTAGGAGGCTGTAGTCGGTGTAGCAGATGTGGACAGTCACCTCGGCGTTCAACCCCTTCACCACCTCGTTGACCGCATCCACCACCAGCTCCACCTCACTAGGCTTGGTGGCCGCCGCCGGCTCATCCACCTGGATATGCGTGGCTCCATTCTCAGCGAGAGACCTCGCCACAGGCCCCACCACATACCTGGCCAAGTCCATGGCCATCTCATGCCTCGCCTCCCTCCGTATCTCGGCAGGGTTCTCCCCAGTTTTTCCCGCCAGGTAGTATTCGTCGAAGGACCAGTCGGCGAGGGTGTAGGGGCCTGTGATGGGGACCTTGAGGGGCTTCGAGGTATGCTCCCTGTTGAAGAGGAACTCCTCCAGATGGTAGTTGGCCTTCAGCCTCGGCCTATCGGTTACAGCGGCCTTGTAATAGTATTCGTTATCCCAAACCCTCACCAACCCCCTGAAGCTGAACCCTTCCACATATCTGATGGGATGCTCATACATCTCATGTCTTCTGGCCTCGCCGTCGTAGATTATGTCCAACCCGGCGGCCTCGAAGAATTTGAGCCCGTATATCGAGGCCCAGTCCAGGAGTATCTTCTCGTCCCAGCTCCCTCCGGATAGGTGCTGGACCAGCCTCTCGTATTGGGGGACCGAGAGCCTCAGACCCCAACGCCTCGCCGCCTCGACAGCCCTACCCCTATCACCGGTTATGAAGGGCGCCTTCCTGAGGCTGCCCACCTCCATAGTTGGGAAAAGCATTACAGCTCCTCAGCCCTCCTCAGGATTTTGGAGAGGAGACGTATCTTCTCCACGGCTACTCCGTAGGGAAGGAGGTCCATGCCGCAGCTGGGGCCGACATGTATCTCCGTCAACCCCAGCTCATCCCCGAGGCTTACACACTCCTCCAGAACCCTGTCATCCCTCTCCATGAGGGAGTTCCGCCCATCCAGTATGCCGAGGTAGACGGTCTTCTCGGAGGAGTACTCCTCGAGCATCTTCCTGCTGGTGGCCGTCATGTCAAAGCCTATAACCTCCACCGGGAAGTCTAGGATGTCGGGCATAACGTATCCTCCGGGGCCGTAGGGTAGGTGGAGCATTATGGGCCTTGGACATCTGCTGGCCACTATCTCCAAACCCATAGCAGCCTTCTCCAGCTCGTCCCTGCTGGGCCTCTGAAAGACTAGGGATGGGGAGGTGAGCTGAAGCTGTCCGTAGCCGTCGAGGGCTAGGGTGTTCACAACCTCGGAGAGATGCTCCGCGAGAACGGCCACGAGGTCTTCAACCCTTCCATAGTAGGTGTTCTCGGAGAGCCTGGCCAAGGTGTAGGGGTCTGGAAGTATCAGCTTCCGCCTCTCCCTGGGCAGTAGGCCGCTCTGGAGATACCTCCTATCCACCTCCCCCCTCCGTTTTAGGGGGCCTGAGATGACCGGCTTCTTGTAGAAGAAGTTGTTGTCGAACCATCTGGAGAGTCCATCCAGCTCGACGCCGTCCAAGCCCTCGAAGACTGGGCGGAGCTGGTCCTGCCAGTTGAGCATGCCGTCGGAGAGGTATGCCAGACCAGCCTCCATCTGGAGTTTCACCAGCTTCTCCGCCTCCTCCGAAACCTTCCTATCCAGCTCGGCGTCAGATATCCTCCCCTTACCGTGGTCCCTGTAGGCCTTTATCAGGGCCTCAGACCTGGGCAGCGGCCCCACCAGATAGCCTATCACCCTCAACCTACATCCTCTTCTCCGAGCTGTGGCCTGGGAAGAGGCTGGCTTTGGGGTCTATGTAGTTCTTGGCCACGTTGACGGCTATAGCTGCCTGGCCGAAGCCTGTGGCCAGGAGGGCCAGCTTCACAGAGTCTGTCTGATGGGCTATGTCGCCGGCTGCATATACGCCGGGTAGGTTAGTCTCCATTCTCCCGTTGACCTTTATGGCGTTGCCCTCCATCTCCAGCCCCCAGCCCTTGAAGAGGGAGACATCGACGAGGTGGCCCAGCTGAAGTATCAGGGCGTCCACCTCAAGGACAACCTCCTCGTTGGTCTTATTGTTGAATATCTTAACAGCCTCCAGCCTATCCTTTCCATAGGCCTCCTTCACCTCGTAGGGTATCATAATCTTGACTGGGCTGTGGAAAAGCTCTATCACAGAGCCTTCATGGGCTCTGAACTCCCCCCTCCTATGGACCAGTATAACCTCGGCGGCGATATCTTTCAGGTTGAGGGCCCAGTCCACAGCCGAGTCTCCGCCACCCACGATCATAACTTTCTTATCCTTAAACATCCATTTGTCGGTCACAGAGTAGTAGACACCCATGTTCTCAAACCTCTCCACTGAGGGGTTTCCCAGCTTCCTCGGCGTGAACGCGCCATGCCCCGCGGTTATGAGGACGGTTTTGGAGAAGTGGACACCCTTCACAGTCTGCAGCTCCCATATCCCGCCGTCAAGCCGTTTCAGGTCGACGACCTTCTCATCCAGTATGAGTGTGGGCTTGTAAGCCATAGCCTGGACCTCCAGCTGCTTAGCCAAGTCCTTGGCCAGTATCTTGGGGAAGCCGGGAACATCGTAGATATATTTCTCCGGGTATAGGACCGTGAGCTGTCCACCAGTCACACCTAGGGCCTCCAATATCTTGGTCCTCATCCCACGCATACCCGCCGCATAGAAGGCTGCGAAGAGACCCACCGGCCCGGCGCCGATTATCGTTATATCGTAGAGGTCGAATGGTTTGCTCATCTCGTAGATTTCTGGGATTTGCCTACTTTAAAGGCTTGGCGTCGAAGGGTAGGGCCAGCTCGGCTATGTCGCTAAAGTCTTCGCAGATACGGTCTAGGGCGTAGTAGGCCTTGAATAGGTTGTAGCTATGGCCTGCCAGCTTTCTCGCCACACCCTCGCCATATTTTAGAAACTTCTCCCGGGCTTCCAGCGACTTGTAAACCAGCTCCCTCCGCCTAAGGAGGAGGGAGTCGATGGGTGTGAGACCCATATCCAGGATTATCGAGACCAGCTCCGTGAAGTCGGTCCTTATCTCGTTGCTCAACATCTCCCTACTGGCTCTGGACGCATCCCTACCTATCGAGGCGGCGTTATCCCCTGCATCCTCGATGAATTTGGCGGCGACCCTGAGGTCCATCAGGAGAAGGGGCGAGATATTCAGCCTCCTCGCCAGCTCGTAGTCGTGGGCGGCTGTTCTGAGAACCCTTACGAGGGTGAAGTAGTGGCGGTCCACCTCCTCATCCCTCTGGTTTACACTCCTTCCCAGGGCGGCATCGCCCTCTATCAGGGCTTTCACGGCATCCTCCACCATACCCATAACCAGGACGCTCTGACGGCGTACAACCTTCTCAGGCGCAACAGCCTCAGCGTCCAGCATGACCTGAACCTCTATCTTCCTAGGTGTCTCATCTATTATCTCGGCCCCTGCAAGGGTGCGGGCCCATCTCTTAACCTCCAAGACCTCGCTCTCTCTAAAGCGGTCGGGCGCCAACACCCTTATTACGTCGTAGCCGTATAGGTAGGCTCCAACAATGTCCCGCCCAACATCTGGGCCGGCGACTATATCGATGCTGGTGGGTGTACGTGATGTGGACTCCTCTGGGAAGATGAGAAGCCCGCCATCGTCTGTTATCTTCATCCTCAAAACGGTTCCACGGCCTATCCTCCTGCTACTCACCCAAGCCTTGGGCAGTGTTATGGCGTAGGAGCTCCCGCCCGTTGTCTGGACCACCCTCCTGATATCCGTCATCCAACGGATAATCTCATTAGATACCTATAATGTTTGAGCCGTCCTCCGAGGCCGTGGCGGATAGGTTTATAACCTGACTCTCGGATGGAAAGTCCTTGGACATGCCCAACTGGGGATACTCAACCTCCTTGGCGGAGTCGGAGAAGGCTGCGAAGGCTAGTGCGAGGGAGGTTGATGTCTCCCCCAAATGGGCCCGGGAGGTATGCCGGAGGATTAAGGGGATGAAGATCTCCGAGGCGAGGGAGCTTCTGGAGAGGGTTGTGGAGCGTAAAGAGCTCATACCCTATCGCAGGTATAAGAAGAAGAGAGCCCACCACGCCCAGAGTAGGGGGCCGGGAGGATACCCTGTGAAGGTGGCTAGGATAATGTTGAAGCTTCTGGATGGGTTGGAGGCCAACGCGGAGTTTAAGGGGCTTGAGCTGGACAGCCTCCGCATAGTCCATGCTGCAGCCCACAAGGGTAGGAGGATTAGCCGATATATTGAGAGGGCCTTCGGCAGGTCCACACCCTACGACAAGACTCTAACCCATATCGAGCTGGTGGCGGTGGGCGAGCCATGACCATAGTACGTCAGATACTCTCCACAAGGTTGAGAAAGGCTGAGATAGAGGAGTATCTTAGGGAGAGGCTGAGGTCGGCCGTCTTCGGAGGCGTAAGCATAAGCTTCACACCCATAGGGACCAGGGTCACCATCTACGCCATGAAGCCCAGCAGAGTGATAGGGTCTAAGGGCCGCGTTATCAAGGAGATCTCCGAGACCCTCGAGAAGAGATTTGGGGTGGAGAACCCCGTTGTCACCGTGGTGGAGGTGGAGGTTCCTGAGCTCAACCCGTATGTGGTGGCTGAGAGGATAGCCCAGGACTTGGAGAAGGGTGTAAGATATAGACGTGTCGGGTTCTGGGCTGTGAGGCGTGTCATGGAGGCGGGGGCCAGAGGTGTTGAGATACATATCTCGGGAAAGCTCACCTCAGCCAGGTCGAGGACCGAGAAGTTTACTGAGGGGTTCATACCCAAGTCCGGGGAGCTGGCCATGGACTACGTGCTGGAGGGCAAATCCTCCGTCAGGCTTAAGACAGGTGTGCTTGGGATTAGGGTGCTCATCTATCCGCCTGACGCACCCCTTCCAGAGCAGCTAACCATAAAAAAGGAGGTCGGTGATGTTGGTGAGGGAGGTAAGACAGCTACGGGAGATGAGTGAGGCAGAGCTCCTCGAGAGGCTTGACCAGCTTAAGGCCGAGCTTAGGAAGATAAGGTCCGAGATAGGGACTGGAGGTGGTGTGGGTAAGCCAGCCCGGGCCAGGGAGATAAGGAGGAGCATCGCTAGGGCCCTTACGGTTTTGAGGGAGAGGAGGAGAAATGTCCAAGGCGGTTAATGAGCTTCTCAGGGGGGAGTTGGTGGGCCGGGATGTGGAGGCCCGGTATCTTGGCCGGCTCCTTAGAGGGCTTGTGGTCGGCGAGACAAGGAACATGGTGGCGGTGGCCGTTGGCGACTCTGTGAAGAAGGTCCCCAAGGCCCAATCACTGTTCAGGTTCAGGCTGGAGGACGGCTCCGAGGTAGTCTTGGACGGCCGTGAGATAGTTGGGAGGCCCCATGAAAGGATTAGAAGGGGTGGGAGAAGATGTCCGAGGCACGAAACATAGGGATTCCGGTACAGCCGCCCCAGAGGTCCTGCAGCGATAGCTGCTGCCCATTCCACGGCGGCCTCAGGGTGAGGGGGATAATACTGAAGGGTGTGGTGTACAAGAAGAAGATGAGGCGGACGGTCGTGGTGGAGAGGCAGTACAGGATTTATGTGAGGAAGTTTAAACGCTACGAGAGAAGGAGAAGCAGAATCTCAGCCCATCTCCCTGAATGCATCGACGTGGACGTGGGCGACGTGGTTAGGATTGGTGAATGCAGACCCATCAGCAAAACTGTAAGCTTCGTGGTCTTGGGTAAGGAGGTGGCTGGATAGTATGGCCAAGAGGTCTAGGGCTGTTGCGGCGGTCGGAATCCTCGAGAGAAGGCCCAACATACCGAGGACCGTGGTGACAGGCTCCCTGGTGGCCTGCGCCGACAACTCGGGAGCTCAAATCCTCAGGATAATACAGGTCCACGGCATATCGACACGGCTACGGAGGGTTCCTGCGGCCTGTGTGGGCGACATGCTCAGCGTGACTGTGAAGAAGGGGCCGATAGACCTGAGGAAGAAGCCCACCAACGCCGTCTTGATAAGGCAGAGGAAGCCCTACAGAAGGCCCGACGGCACGTGGATATCCTTCGAGGACACAGCTGCGGTTCTCATGACTCCTGAGGGAGACCTCAAAGGGACGGAGATTAAGGGCCCTGTGGCAAGGGAGGCTGCGGAGAGATGGCCGAGGATAGCAAACGCTGCCAGCATTATAGTGTGATGCGCCATGGCGTCCAGTAAGCCTCGGAAACAGCGCCTCATCCTATACACAGCCCCCAGACATAGAATGGTAAAGATGATGTCTGCACACCTCTCCCCCGCTCTGAGGGAGAAGTATGGACGCCGCTCCTTCCCCGTGAGGACAGGTGACACTGTCAAGATTCTCTCGGGAGATTTCAAAGGTGTGGAGGGTAAGGTGAAAGCGGTGGATATAAAGAGGAGGAGGGTTTACGTGGAGAATGTGACGGATAAGAAGGCCGACGGCTCCAACGTTGATGTGCCGATAAGGGTCTCGAAGGTGATGATTACCCAGCTCAACCTAGACGACAAGTATAGGAAATCCAAGCTCGAGGAGGGTGTGACTGCGGGTTGACCCATCTCAAATCCCTTGCCGCACCGCCCCACTACCCCAAGCCCTTAGGAGTATTCGCCACCACCCCAAGGCCGGGCCCACACCCAAAGGATAGGAGCCTCCCACTGATCTTGGTTGTCAGGGATATGTTGGGGCTGGCGGAGGACTCTAGAACCGCTAAGAAGCTGATAAAGGCCGGCAAGTTCCGGGTGGACGGCCGGATAGTCAAAGAGCCCCGCTTCCCCATCGGGCTGATGGATGTCCTATCCGTGGAGGAGCTGGGAGAAGACTACAGGGTGATAACTGTGCCTAGGGCAGGCCTCAAGCCTGTGAAGATCCCTGCCGATGAGGCGGGATACAAGATATGCCAGATAAGGGTTAAGAAGATGGTGAGGGGTGGGAGGCTTCAGCTGGGGCTCCACGACGGAAGGTCGATACTCCTCGACCGGGAGAGCGAGTACAGCAGCCTTAGAAGGCTTGACAGCCTGAAGATATCTATACCGGGGCAGGAGATACTGGATGTTGCGAGGCTGGAGGTTAACTCATACGTCCTCATACATAGTGGGTCAAAGGCCGGCTATCATGGAAGGCTGAAGGAGGTCGCCAGAGATGTAGCTTATCCGGCCAAGCCCACGGTGGAGGTTTTGACCTCATCCAACTCTATTAAGACCATTCTCTCACATGTGATGCCGGTGGGGGTGGATTCTCCATGGATAGCGCTTCCCTGAAGACGGTTAATCCCATGAGTAGGCCGAGGATTGAGAAGGTGGTTGTAAACTGCAGTGTGGGTGAGGGTGGTGCGAGGCTGGAGAGGGCCCAGAAGATACTGGAGTCTCTTGTGGGTCAGAAGCCAGCTGTGAGGAAGGCTAAGAAGACTGTTAAGGGCTTCGGGATACATAGGGGTGAGCCGATAGCCCTGATGGTCACCCTCAGAAAGGGGAAGGCTTTGGACTTCCTGCTCAGGGCCTTGAAGGCTGTGAACAACACCCTAAAATACTCAAGCTTCGACGAGAACGGGAATGTATCCTTCGGGATCAGGGAGCATCTCGACATACCTGGGACCAAATACGTTCCTGAGCTGGGGATGATAGGGATGGATGTCATAGTCCACATCACTAAGCCAGGCTATCGGGTTAGGCTGAGGCGTAGGAGAGCCTCCAAGATCGGGAGGAGCCAGAGGGTTACTAGGGAGGAGGCGATAGAGTATCTCAGGGAGATAGCCTCCGTGAACGTGGTTGGTGGCCCGTCTTGAAGATAAAACCGCCTAAGAAGAGGAAGTTCGGGAAGGGTGTTGTGGCCTGCAGACGATGTGGAACCCATGTGGGCGTCATCAGGAAATATCGGCTGATGCTCTGTAGGCGGTGTATCAACGAGGTGGCGCCAGCCCTCGGCTTCAAAACCTACGAATAGGTGATGGATATGCACGACCTCGTCTCCTCCCTCTTCACATCGCTTCAGAACAACGAGATGGTGAGGAATAGGGAGTGTGTCGTGAAGTCGTCCAAGCTGGTGGGTGAGATTTTGAAGGTTTTGCAGAGGAATGGATACATAGGGGCCTTCGAGTTTATAGAGGATGGGAGGGGTGGGAAGTATAGGATTCAGCTCCTTGGGAGGATTAACCGCTCGGCACCCATCAGGCCGAGAATGAGTGTGAAGAAGGATGGATACGAGATGTATGAGAAGCAGTATCTGCCGGGCCGTGGGATAGGGATATTGGTGGTCACAACCCCGGCTGGGGTCCTATCCCATACGGAGGCTATGAAGCTTGGACAGGGAGGGAGGCTCCTTGGATACGTCTACTAAATCAGTCTCCGCCTCGGTGGCCATACCTGAAGGGGTCAGGATGACGGTGTCCGGAAGCCTGGTGAGGGTGGAGGGTGCGAAGGGGAGGGTTGAGAAGGACTTCAGCCACACACCCGCTGTCTTCAGGCTTGGGGACGGCGGCCTCGTCATCGAGGTGCCGGGGAGGAGTAGGAGGTCCAAGGCTTTGCTGGGAACCATCAAATCCCACATCGAGGGGATGATAGTGGGGGTCACAAAGGGATACACCTACAGGCTTAAGATAATCTCATCCCACTTCCCGATAACGGTGAAGGTGGAGGGTAGGCGGGTCAGTATCGAGAACTTCATAGGTGAGAGGTATAAACGCTACGCAGAGATAGTGGGTGAGACGACGGTGAAGGTGAAGGAGGAGGATGTAATAGTCTCGGGGCCTGACAAGGAAGCAGTCGGCCAGACAGCGGCCAACATAGAGAACGCCTGCAAGATATCCCGGAAGGACCCGAGGAAGTTCCTCGACGGAATATACATCTACCAGAAGGAGGTTGGGCTGGCATGACGAAGATACCTAGGAAGGTTTTGGAGATGAGGAGGAAGCGGCCCCGCTTCGTCAGGCAGGAGAGCTGGAGATATGTTAGGCTGAAGGAGGTTTGGAGGAAGCCTAAGGGGATTGACGGCCGTATGAGGCTGCAGAGGAGTGGGGCGCCGCCCCTGGTGAAGATAGGCTATAGAAGCCCTGCGAAATACCGCCATCTCCACCCCTCAGGCTATAGGGAGGTGCTGGTGTATAGTGTGGCGGAGTTGAAGAAGGTCAACCCCGAGGTGGAGGCTGTTAGGATAGCCTCGGGCCTTGGTAGGAGGAAGAGGATGGCCATATACGAGGCCGCTAGGGAGGCCGGGGTTAAGGTCCTCAACCCACCCGCTGTGAGGGTTGGGGAAGGAGGTGGTGAGGGTTGAAGCTGAGCACGCAGAAGAGGCTGGCCTCTGAGCTGTTGAAGTGTGGGGTTAGCCGTGTAAGGTTTGACCCGGAGAGGCTGGAGGATATCGAGGACGCCATCACCCGGGAAGATGTCCGGAGGCTCATCGAGGACGGCGTAATCTACAAGCTCCAGGCCAGAGGTGTAAGCGGTGCTGGGGCTGAGGCCAAGAGGAAGGGGCCTGGAAGTAGGAAGGGTGGAAAATACTCCATCCTACCCAGGAAGAGGAGGTGGATAATGCGGGTCAGGGCCCAGCGCAGATATATCGCAGGCCTGAGGGATAGGGGCGTCATCGACGCCAAAATATACCGGAGGCTCTACAGGCTGGTGAAGGCCGGAGTCTTCAAATCGGTGGCGGCCGTGGAGGAGTATATCGAGGTCAACAAGCTGGGGAGGAGGATTATATGATGACCCAGCTCCTTAGGATGCCTCCCAGGAGGAGGAGGGAGAAAGTCACCGACTACCGTCACAGGCTTAAGCAGGTCAAGTCGGGGAAACCACGGCTGGTGATTAGAAGGACCAACAGATACATCATCGTCCAGCTGGTTGAATCCAGGGCTGGAGGCGACAGATGCCATCTCACCGTAACCTCTAAGAAGCTGGCTGGGTATGGCTGGCGGGCTGGGTTCAAGAACATGCCGGCCGCCTACCTGACAGGGCTGCTGGCCGGTAGGATGGCCTTGAAGAAGGGGTTGAAGGAGGCTATAGTCGACATCGGGCTTCAGAGGCCTGTGGCGGGGTCGAGGCTCTTCGCCGTGGTGAAGGGTGCGGCTGACGCCGGGCTGGCCATACCCTTCTCCCAGGAGGTTCTTCCCAGCGATGAGAGGGTTAGAGGCGGGCATATCCGTGAGTATTTTGAGATGGTGGGGGAGAGGCCTGGGACGCCCCAGTTTGCAGCCTCCGACCCCGACAGCATCAAATCGGTCGAGGAGATGTTTGAGAAGGTTAGGGAGAGGATAATGGAGGTGGGGTAGAATGGGTGAGTGGGTGCCTGTAACAACCTTGGGGAGGCTTGTCCAGGAGGGAAAGATAACGTCGATAGAGCAGGTCTTCCAGGAGAACCACCGGATTCTTGAGCCGCAGATAGTTGACTATCTACTGCCCAACCTGGAGCAGGAGGTCGTGGATGTTAAGATGGTTCAGAGGCAGACCGACGCCGGTGAGAAGACAAGGTTCAAGGCTGTGGTGGTGGTCGGTAACAGGGATGGTTACGTAGGTATAGGGGCCGGGAAGTCGGCGCAGGTGGTCATCGCCATCGAGAAAGCCCTCAACAACGCCAAGCTCAACATAATCCCGGTCAAGAGGGGTTGTGGGAGCTGGGAATGTGCATGCGGCGAGCCCCACAGCCTTCTGGTAAAGACGGAGGGTAAGTGTGGAAGCGTCCGCATAACCCTCATGCCCGCCCCTAGGGGTCTGGGCTTGGTGGCCGGTGAGACGCAGAAGATTGTATTAACCCTCGCAGGTATAAAGGACTGCTGGAGCAGGAGCTTCGGCGAGACCAGGACCTCCCTCTCCGTCGTGGGCGCCACCTATGAAGCTCTAAAAAACACCAACAAGATAGCTCTACCAAGCCTCTGGAAGGTGGTTTAGGATGGCTCAGGGACTCCTACTCGCCATAAGGATAAAGGGTAGCGTGGGGTTGGACGGAGAAAGGCGGAAGACCCTGGAGCTTCTAAGGCTCCGACGGCATTATCAGGCCGTCCTCCTCCCAGACAACCCATCGGTGAGGGGTATGTTGAGGAAGGTGGAGCGGTATGTGACGTGGGGGAAGCCCAACAGAACCACTTTGGCCACATTCCTCAAGAAGGCAGGGGTTGGAGGCGATGTCCTCGGGAGGCTGGGCTTCAGCGACGTAGGTAAGCTGGCCGAGGCCCTAGAGATGGATAGCGGCCTCCTAAAAGCCCTCAACCTCGGGCCTGTCAGCCTACACCCACCCCGTGGAGGGTTCAGGAAGAGCATCAAGAGGCCGTATAGGAGTGGTGGGGAATACGGGGTAAGGGATGAGGCCGTAAACCCCCTATTCAGGCTTGTCGCCTAACATTTATTAGAGGAGAGGCGGAGGGTGGTAGGGGTTCAATGCCTACACGGTTGAGGAAGGTTAGGAAGCTGAGAGGCTCCAGAACCCATGGATGGGGTCAGATAGGCCAGCATAGGAAGAGCGGGGCGAAGGGTGGGCATGGGATGGCTGGAGGACACAAGCACAAGTGGACCAAGCTCGTTAAGACCGACTACTTCGGCGAGAAAGGGTTCTACAACATCAACACGAGACATCTCAACACGATGAACCTTGACCAGCTCTCCGAATACATATACAGGACCGGTGAGAAGGAGGTAGACCTCTCCAGGATGGGTGTGGATAAGCTTCTGGGGAAGGGTAGGATAGACCAGCCGGTGAAGGTGTCGGTGGCGAGCTGGAGCAGACACGCCGAGGAGAAGATAAGGGCGGCAGGCGGAGAGATTTTGAAGGCTGAGCCAACATGAGCGAGTCTAGCGCCGTAAGAACATTCCTGGACAGGTTCTCGAGAATACTGCCGGAGATAAAGAAGCCTGGCAGGAAGGTTGGGCTTACCGAGAAGCTCGCATGGACAGCCCTCGCCCTCATCATCTATGTCTGGATGGGCCATACATTCCTATACGGTCTCCCAGCCACCCAGCAGACAGGCCAGAACCCGATACTCCTCAACATAGTCTTCGCCCAGAAGGTCGGGACGCTGATAACCTTGGGTATAGGCCCCATCGTCACGGCGGGTCTAATCCTCCAGCTCCTAGTGGGAGCCGAGATAATCAAGCTGGACCTGAAGAAGAGCGAGGACAGGGCCCTCTTCACATCGGCCAGCAAGCTCCTCGCCCTAATCATAACACTCTTCCAGGGAGCCGCCTACGTGCTGGCCGGCTTCTTCGGCCCCACCACCACAACCCAGAACATCCTCATCTTCATCCAGCTCTTCCTAGCCACGATGCTTGTCATGCTCCTCGACGAGCTGGTCCAGAAGGGATGGGGTCTGGGAAGCGGTATAAGCCTCTTCATAGCAGCCGGGGTCGCTGAGGAGATATTCGTCTCCCTCTTCTCACCCATCGGCCTCCCAGACGGATACTTCCAGGGAATCGTACCGGCCATCATCCAGGTGTTTACAGGCAGGGCAGCCCCCGAGGGCCTGATGCTGAGGCGGGCGGGCTATCCAGACCTGATAGGATTAATCACGACGGCCCTGCTCATCCTCTCCCTCATATACATAGAGGCTATAAGGGTGGAGATACCGATATCCTACGCCAAATACTCCGGATACAGGGCCAAATACCCCGTCAAACTCCTATACGTATCCAACGTACCCATCATATTCGCCACCACCATATTCAGCAACATCTACTATCTGGGCTCCCTCCTCTGGAACAGGTTCAACCCCAACAACGACAACCCACTCCTAAACATAATCGGGACATACACGTATAACCAGCAGGCGGGGACACTGATACCCACAGGAGGTCTGGCATACTACGTGATAGGGCCGAGAGGGCTGGCCAACGTCATGGCCGACCCTGTCAGGGCCCTAGCCCACGCAGCACTCCTCATCCTCTTCGCGGTAGTCTTCGCCAAGTTCTGGGTCCAGATAGGTGGTCTAGGCCCGAGGAAGGTGGCGGAGCAGCTGGTGGAGGCTGGGATGCAGGTGCCAGGCTTCAGAAGGTCCCCTGAGATAATCGCCAAGATAGTGGAGAAGTACATATCGACGGTGACGGTTCTGGGAGGGCTGATAGTGGGGGTTATAGCCAGTGTCGCCGACTACCTCAACGTATTCGGAACCGGTATAGGCCTCCTCCTGATGATAGGCATCCTCCACCAGTACTACCAGGCCCTGATAAGGGAGCGGCTTACGGAGATATATCCATCCCTGAAAAGATTCCTAGGAGGTGAGTGAGATGGTGCTGGAGATGCTGGCTGTACTGGGGGTTGCCGCCGGAATCTCGGCGGTCACCACTGGGATACGGCGGGTCATCTTCAAGGAGGAGGATATGAGAAAGATGGCTGAGATACAGGCCTTCAACCGAGAGCTTCTAGCGGCCCAGCGGAAGAAGGATGCCAAGGCCATACAGAAGCTGCAGAGCAGGAAGGAGTATATCCAGAAGCTCAACGCCGACGTCAGCAAGAAGAACATGCTGATAATGTTCAGCAGCATGATAATCTTCTTCACTGTCTACCCCCTTCTCTCAGGGTTTTTCGGTGCAACCCAGCTTGGGAGTATGCCTCCAGGCCTTAACATACCATTCATAAGCACTGATGGAGGGCTATACTTCTACGGATGGTTCATACTATCTTTCTTCGCCGTAGGCTCGCCAATAGCTAAAATTCTGGGGATAAGCCCGCTGGGGATGGGTGGTCAAGGGGTTGAGGAGAAGCCTCAGGACAAGGGCGAGAAGAAGGGTAAAGGTTAGAACCCCGGGCGGAAGAGGTGTCCTCCACTTCAGGTCCGAGGTTCCGGGGAGGCCCACATGCCAGAGATGCGGAGGCCAGCTACACGGCATACCCAGAAGGCTGGATGGAGGCCACACCAGCAGGACGGTCTCAAGACCTGGAGGAGGCCTCCTCTGCAGCAGGTGTGTGAGGATACTAATCCGTGAGAACGTGAAGGCTTTGGCTGAGGGTGTTTAGAATCGCCTGATATACCTGTCTGGGGTTCAGCTGGGTTGTGTCGAGGATTAGGTGGAAGGGTGTGAAGTCCTCACCCAGCCGTATCCCGTAGAGCCTCTCATAGATGCTTTTACTCTCGGAATCCCTCCTCCTCAAAATCCTAAGGGCCCTGGAGACGGGGATGCCGGCCCTCCTAGCCATCCTCCTCGCCCTCTCCTCATCCGACGCCGAGACCCAGATATTGTAGGAGCGGTCCCGGAGAATCCATGGAAGGACCCACGAATCCACCACCACATCACCCTCGAGAGCTATCTCCACCAGCTTCTCGTCAACCCTCCTGTCGAATGAGAGGTCCCTCCTCCTCATAGCTAGAAACCTCAACCCCTCCGATGTCTCCCACCAGCTCCTACCTCCAGGCCTGTAGCCCATCTCAACGGCCACAGCCTTCAAAGCGTCACCGCCCGAGACGTAGCGGAGCCCCAGCCGCCTGGCCAGCTTCCGGGCTACAGTGGATTTGCCTGTGGCTGCGAAGCCGCTGATGCAGATGGTGGTCCTTCTAGCCATATAAGGACTGCCTGCGAGGAGAATTAAAGCCTATAACCGGGCTGGGAGAATGTTGGGCCATGTCCCTAACGGAACATATTGGACGGCTCTGTGTAAAGCTGGCTGGAAGAGACGCGGGAAGATATGGGGTGATAGTCTCGGTTATCGACAAGAACTATGTGGTTGTCACCGGGCCGCCCAGCGTAACAGGGCTTAGGAGGAGGAGGGTCAACATAGCCCATCTAGAGCTGACACCCTACAAGATACCTGTACAGGCTGACGCATCCGACGAGGAGGTCGCCAAGGCTCTCGAGGAGAACGGGCTCAGGGAGAAGCTGGCGAAGGGGTTAAGGATTTGAAGGCGCTGGAGCCGCCTTGGCATGTGAAGAGGACGCTGGTGACAAGGGTTGAGGCGGAATCCGACAGCCGCTTCGGGTTCCCGCCGGGCCGGAGGCCGATGGAGCAGCATCTGAGGCTGGGGGTGATAAACCTCGATAAGCACAGGGGCCCAACAAGCCACGACGTAGCCGCCACAGTGAGAAAGATGATGGGGCTAAGCCTTGTCGGTCACGGCGGGACCCTAGAGGTTTCAGGGATATCCCGCCGTCTCCGGGGTACTGCCTCTGATGCTGGAGGACGCCGCCAAATGCACGCCGGCCATAATGCATAGCGGCAAGGAATACATAGCCCTCATGGAGCTGCACGGCCAAGTAGGCGGGGACGAGCTCCGCAGGGCGCTGGACTTCTTTACAGGAAACATCTACCAGGTCCCACCCGTCAGGTCCGCCGTGGCTAGGAGGCCTAGGGTGAGGACCGTGTACTGGATAAGGGTTCTGGAGCTGGAGGGGAGGATGGTCCTCTTGGATATCGCATGCTCGGGGGGGACTTACATAAGAAAGCTATGCCATGACATCGGTGAATACCTCGGTGTTGGAGCCCATATGGAGGAGCTGAGGAGGGTGAGGGCCGGCCCATACACCGAGGACGGCTCGGCCCCCCTAATCGACGTACTGGACGCGTGGACCAGATACCGTGAGGAGGGTGATGAGGCAGGGCTGAGGGAGGTGGTCCAGCCTGTGGAGACAGCCCTCCAGCTCCTCCCCAAAGTCTATGTCATGGATAGTGCTGTGGACGCCCTCTGCCATGGCGCAGACCTGATGGTGGCCGGCATCTCCCGGCTGGAGACCGGCATAGCCAGGGGTGATGTAGTGGCTGTGATGACCCTTAAGGGTGAGGTGGTGGGCCTGGGCCTGGCGGTGATGACCAGCGAGGAGATGCTGGAGTCAACGGAGGGGATGGCCGTGGATGTGAGGAGGGTGATAATGCAGCGCTCCACATACCCTCCCATGTGGAAGGGAGGCCTGAGACACAAGGTAAAATAGCTTTCAATTCCCTTATGGGATTTTCTCTAATGAAACTGACCCCAAATACAAGTTCACCCGCCGCTTCATAAAAATCCCTTTCAATTCCCTTATGGGATTTTCTCTAATGAAACACTGATGACCTACCTGCCGACGACCGCCCCACAAACACCCCTCTCTTTCAATTCCCTTATGGGATTTTCTCTAATGAAACTGGGTCTGGGAGGAGCACTGCGAGTGCGGTAGATTCGTATACAACTTTCAATTCCCTTATGGGATTTTCTCTAATGAAACAAGGGCATTAGCCATAACCGATTACGACCGGAGGTCAAGGTCTTTCAATTCCCTTATGGGATTTTCTCTAATGAAACACAACTTATATCCAACCTCTAACATTTTTTCGGGGATGAAGAAACTTTCAATTCCCTTATGGGATTTTCTCTAATGAAACAAGCAGCTTATCGGCCTGGTGGGTGGCATGGATGGGTTGCTAGACTTTCAATTCCCTTATGGGATTTTCTCTAATGAAACCTAAAGAGCAAACGCAATGGAAGAATTATTCGCTATCACTATTCTTTCAATTCCCTTATGGGATTTTCTCTAATGAAACCTAGGAATATTCGCATGAGTCATTTCATTAGTTATCTTATTGACTTTCAATTCCCTTATGGGATTTTCTCTAATGAAACTTTGAACGCCGTCTTCTCGGAGGAAGGTTGATGAGCATCCACCTTTCAATTCCCTTATGGGATTTTCTCTAATGAAACACACCCTGATTGTTCCTGTGGACTTCGAAAAGCACCAGAATGCTTTCAATTCCCTTATGGGATTTTCTCTAATGAAACATGCCAACACTCTCAACCAACGCAGTCAAAATGCTAACTTTCAATTCCCTTATGGGATTTTCTCTAATGAAACAACGTATATTATAGATCGCGGAGTTGTTAAGGGGCATTTCAAAGTTCTTTCAATTCCCTTATGGGATTTTCTCTAATGAAACCTAAGGAAGTAATATTCATAGATTATGCGGATAGATTTCTTTCAATTCCCTTATGGGATTTTCTCTAATGAAACATTACTTCCTTAGGAACGCTATTTGTGTTGTATCCTAATTCACTTTCAATTCCCTTATGGGATTTTCTCTAATGAAACAGCCCGCTTTAGACAACGTGAAGCGCGCGGGCGGAATTGGATATCTTTCAATTCCCTTATGGGATTTTCTCTAATGAAACATAGACTATATGAACCGCAGATATTCTGACGAGTGGGAAACTTTCAATTCCCTTATGGGATTTTCTCTAATGAAACTTACTTGGAAGTTTTCTTGGGCCAAAGCTGATTTCTCGGCGACTCTTTCAATTCCCTTATGGGATTTTCTCTAATGAAACCCGTTGATGTCTCAGGTTCAATATCAGATGTTGATTACAGCACTTTCAATTCCCTTATGGGATTTTCTCTAATGAAACTCTTGACGCCCCCACCTGGGGGATGTTGCTTCAGCATCAGTCTTTCAATTCCCTTATGGGATTTTCTCTAATGAAACAGCCACCGTGGAGCAGGGAACTGCCCCGCCCTTAATGGGGGCTTTCTTTCAATTCCCTTATGGGATTTTCTCTAATGAAACCGAGTCCAATGCCTTGGTTTTCGGCTACTCCACCCCCTTTTACACCCCACCTCCTCCGATTATCTATTTTCTGCTCAACCCTTTATAAAGGTTATCCCCTAATAAACTTTTACACCCTCCTACATATCCAGAAAAAACCACAGCCGGCACACTTTGACGGAGGCACCCTCACCGGCGGCAGCTCCTCCCCATGCATCATATACTCCACACGCTTGATCAGCCTCTTAACATATCGCTTCATCCCCTCGTCTACAGAGACCTCAACAACCCTATCCTCGGGAACATAGTAGATGAAGCCCCGCCTTACAACGCAGTCAAGTTTATCCTCAACCAAGAGCGCATAAGCAGTCAGCTGATATCTGTGGTCAAGCCAAGCCCTACCCCTCATAGACCTCATATACTTGTAGTCAACGGGAACCGCCTCTTTACCCAGCCTCAGCAGACAGTCGAGAACCCCCTCTAGGTTAAGCCTTTCCGAACGCAGCCTCAGTTGGAAAACCTTCTCAGCATCTACCAGCTCACCAGAGTAGAAAAATCCACCCACCCGCCTTTTCTCCAACTTCTCCAGCCTTTCATGCTCCTCAAGGGACTTGCTCTGCTGGGAGAAAACCCGCTCCTCAGCCCTGGCCACACGGTCGAAATAAACAATCCTAGGACAGTATAGATAATGTTTGATATCCACCACCCTAACAGGTTCTTCGAATTCCTCAGCCATGTTACCTCCTAGTAAAATACAACCACATCCTTGTCCTCCTCTCGATACTCCTTCCCAACCGAGATCATCGCCCTAAAGTCAGGGTCGCAGAGCGGAAAAATCTTCAGATTATCATCCACAATCATACTCCTCAGCTCAGAGACGAGCGACGATAGCATACTACGGCTCAGACTTCCCACAAAAGCACTCTTCTGAATCCTCGCAAGCCCATAATCCTTAAGCACTTCAGCCACCCTAGCTCTAAGCCCATTATCAGTTATATCATATATGACCAGATACCTCAAAACCGTTCACCACCTCAGCTCATACGGTTTGTAGGTTGATATCTCACCAAGAAGATATTTAACCAACTCACGTGCCTGCTGAAGTATAGCGTCTTTCAGTTTTGGTCTCCCATTTCTTATCAGAACAGGCTTTTCCAACCTCTCATATATAGCCCCCGTCAAAAGCATCACAGCCTTCCTGCTAAGCCTTCCCTCACCAGCCTCCAAAGCTTCATCAGCCTTCAGCATCCCACGCCCAACGACCGCAAGCAATGGCCTATCCACCACATCCTGCCTGAACTCCTCCATCAAATCAAGAGCTAGAGACGGCCTGCCAGACCTATCGGTATGAAGAAAACCAGCATACGGGTCAAGCCCCGCATAATATAGAGACTTCCACGCCTCTACGAAGAGGATGGCCTTATACCCATAGTTAAGCATCATGTTAAATGGGTCCTTGGCGCCCCTAGTAACACGGCCCTGGAAACCAAACTCTCCGGGGATGACCATCCCAACGGCCCGCCAGTAATGTCTAGCCGCCTCAGCCTCCTTATTCATGACCTCCACCCTCACCTCCTCCAACCTCTCGCCATCAACCAACTGCATCTTGAGGAAAAGGCTGTCTATTTCATCGGCTATGTTGAACAGGTCTTGGGATAGCTTAGGGTCTCTCTGCCGCCTGTTCTTGGCCACCAGCCGTAGCAGGGATGCCTGATTCATCATCTTAGCTGAGGCGAAGGCCTTCACCAGCTCCACACCCCGTCTATCCAAATATGCGTGAAACTGCTCTCTTCTAGCCCTAACAGTTCCCGTTAGATGTGAGGGAGTGATGAAGCCCAGAGGCCAGCCACCCCTCCTCCCAAAGACAATCAATACCCTACTCCTGAGGGCCAGCCGCACTGCGGCAGCCGAGAGACCTACCCCAGGATTCAGCAAGTGAATCTCCTCAACATCCTCAGCGTGTATCTCCCTCTCAACCTCCCGCCCTCTTAAGACGAAGCGCCCCCTCCTCCGGCCCAGGAAAAGGCCGAAACTATCCAGAACTAGGTTCATCTCCCTTCATCAGCCATGACACGGCTGACCGAAACTATTCCGAACCCCATCGTCCGAGACCTACCTATCCCAACATAGTTGGCGTAGTCCAGTAGCTTCAGGAGAGACCTATATCTACTCCTCTTCCTCCCCCTCCAAATCCTGTACATAACCCATCCGATGAACCCCCTCGGCCTCCTTGACTCATCGTATACAACGGTTACAGGCCTGACTGAATAATCAACCTCTCGGAGAGCGTAGAAGGAGTACGCGGGTAGGAGGTTATCATTGATGGCCAGCTCCGAGCCAGAATACTTATTCCAATGCTCCAGGAGTGACCTGATCATCAGATGCTGCATAGGGAAGAGGATATGCTTGACTGGGATGTGAGGCCTAGGAGGTAGCTGAAGAAGCATTGGTGTGATGAACTGGAGGCCCAGGTATCTCGTATCTTCAGGTAAGCCCAACTGAGCCATATGCCTGACAGTCAACTCATAGAGAGAGACCTTTACAGGCTTGCTGAACAAGCACATACTGCTATCCGCCATAGAGGAGACCGCATCAACTATCTCAAGGGCTGGCTCTAAACCGAGGACCACGACCCAGAACCAGTATCTCCTATTTCTAAAGAGTGTAAGTGAAGAAGAGTTTTGCATGTCAAGCTTGATCAACGGCTTTGAGCCGCTAAAAACAGGTGAAAGCACTAGACTCTTATATCTTGTCTTGGCTCGAATCTCTTCTAGCAACTTCGATGACCCGGCCCCATTCAATCCATGGATAAGAATGGTCTTAGTGACCTTGGAGGAGAAAGGTGGGATAACAATATCAGCTTCGGCATGGAGCGTGAATACAGCTTTAGTGATGTACACTCCTACCCACCCTTCCCAGTAGTTATATATCCAATAATTTTGAATCGCTCCTCGTTACTGAGGAGTGGAAGGGGAATTCTCAGGAGAATAGACTCCCTTATCCTCGGATGGCAGATAGAAGTTATCTGCTCCATCAGCGCCTCCGGCGGCCGTAATGAAAGATATCTCTCAAGATCGTAGAGGCTTGGGATGGACTGGCCTCTTAACACTCCCCCCCGAGGTAGTTTGACATGGTATATCTCCTTCAGGCCGCAGGCGAGGGCTACCAGTGTGGCGTCTACAGCCATACTCTTCCTCCCTCCAGAGATAAGGATATGGACTGATCTAGACTCCATCTCCTTCATGACTGTTTTCAACAGTGTCTCCCGATAGATGAGGCAGTCCCCTGTCTTCTCCACATCATCCATGTCTAGGGGAACCCCTACAAGCTCAACCCTCCCACCATACTCACCGTAGAGAAAATCTAGGTAGAGAAGTATGAAATATCTTCTAACTTCCCTAGTATATAGTGTGACCACCTTTGTGATTGGGATACCTGACCTGGAAAGCTCGTCTCTGCTTTCAGTTACTACCGCAGGTGAGTCTCCCAGTGAGGCTATAAGGACATGCCCCACGCTGGCCATAGCTCTAATATACCTCCAGCCATGGATATAGGTTTCATGGTCTACTTCCTAGGAGCCGAGGAGATGAGGGAGGTGGAGAGGGAGGCCTCCAAGACTGTGATAGACGAGTCCCTGCGTGGCTGGTCATATAACTCCAGCCCGGTCAGACCACCCTACGATATCCCACTCCCAGTCTCCGTCATCGCCAACAGATACTGCAGGTGTGGAAGGGATGTCTATCTCTCATATGTCCTCAGACAGGCCGGGAAGCCCCCTACCGAAGCCCGGACAGGCCATCTCTACCACGAAATAATATCGAGTATCGTTGAGGAGGCCAAGCGCTTCATCTACAACTACGGCACTGCTCCACCAATAGAGCTCTATCAATACCTCGATACGATGGGAGAGACCACTATTCAGGGGCTGGCTGATAAGCTTAAGCTACCAACGGAAGATTCGCTGCATGTTAGGAATGCGAGGAAGCTGTGGATGTATATGAGCCTCGAGATAAGCCATTCTCTAAACACTGTATTGTCCCGTGGAGTGGGAGTGTCGCTTGATACGCTCGTCTCGGCTACGATTCCCTTCGTGGTCAACTACTTAGTCAACGGCCGGCCGGTTGGGTTAAGTGAGAGGCTTCAAGCCGATGCGTTAGGAGCCATGAGCCTTGTCCTAGACCTCAAGACAGGGCCGCCCATGGACTTCCACAAGCTGACAACTACGGGGTATGCTCTGGCTCTTGAGAGCAGTCTCTCCCAGCCTGTTAATGTTGGCTGCATCGTTTACCTCTCTTTTAGGGACGAGTCTCCAACACCCATAGTTATCAGGCGAATACATGCCATAGACGAGTCGCTGAGGATGGAGTTCTTGGAGGAGCGTGACCGCAAGCAGAGGATAGTGGCTGAGGGTATAGACCCGGCCAAGCCCTCCATCTGCGACCCAAACTGCATGTACCTAAATTTGTAGGTGTTCTAGCCTTTGAAGAGACCGTTGAGACTGGCGCTTTCTATCTTCTGACGCATATCTTTCCTATACCTGAGAACTATCTCGCCATCCCTGTTTTTACACACCTCGGTCACATTATACTCGAGTCCGGCGTGGGCTAGAAAATTATTTCCATCGAATTCACCAGTGCTTTCTTTTAGTGCGCTTCCAAGTGCCTGCCAGCCGGACATGGTAGCACTCTTCAGTCTCCTGTCTATATCGCCAATGGACCTTCCTATCAAGGCATTAATCTGCCCATAATAGCCAAATATTCTATTTTGTATATCCTTTAGCTCTCTTAATGACACCTCGTCCTTTCTAGTGAGGTTGAAAGAGCGTGCTGCTATCCAGAGCCTAACATATCTCATGAAGTCCTCCGTGAATCTAACCAGTCTTTGGACCAGCTTGCCACGTTCGCATATTATTTTGGCTCTCCATGTTTTTAGGACATCATCGAGTTTGACGCACATATCCTTATGGTTGGGATAGTATTTGTAGAGTGCTAGGGGTAGGCCGTTGACTATGGAGCTGAGAAATACGTTGAGGTTTCTGCTCTCGTCTTTCTCAACTCTG
>BEHD01000023.1 GCA_002898355.1 archaeon HR01
TTTAATGTTTTTAGGAATCATCGTAACCGAGCCCCAATTTCATCCTGGTTGTATTGTGTTTTTCGGAAATCTGTTTCTCTTGAAGCTCATCAGAGTAACGCCTCACAAACATAATCTAACCCCTCCTTATAAGCCTCCCATCAACACCCCTCCAATAGCCCATACAAAATACGAGGAAAAAGAAGGCCATAGGCCTTACCCTTTATAAGCAACCACCATCAAAAGCCGAGAAACACCACCACAAAAACAGAGAGAAGACTCAGGAGCCGATAAAAGCCTATGTTTATTCCTTGTGTATGGTTTCTTGCGCTTATCTTGTTGTGGAATATCATGGTTCTCTTTTTTAGGTACGCCTAAAACAGCTAGAAGCCCACACCCTAAAAGAAGTCGAAAAAACACAATAAATTAAACAGACAAAAAAGCCGTCACTTTAACGGGACATACATGCTGCTTCTTGTGGCTCCTACGCCTGCTCTGCCGTGGACGACTTTTTTGTTGGTGATGGCGTATTCGCCGAGGCGGTGCCCTATCATCTCCGGCGTTATCTCCACCGGCTGGAACTCTTTCCCGTTGTGGACGTGTATTGTGAGGCCCACCATCTCTGGGAGGATTATCATGTCTCTGACATGGGTTTTGATGGGTTTGCCGGGCTGGCCGCCCTGCTCCACCATCCGCCGGTATTTCCTAATCTTCTGGAGGAGTCTGGACTCGGCCTGTGTGAGGCCTCTCCGGGCTAGGCTTCTCCTGGCCCTGCTGGGTAGGAGGCGGATGAGGCTGTCCATGCTCATGTTCTGGAGCTGGGCCAGTGTATGGCCCCGGTATGTGAACTCTCTCACCATTCCGTCTACCAGTCCGTCCACTATCTTATAAACTTCAGGTGGTGGAGGCCCCGCCGCTGGATACAGCCTTTAATCACGGCTGCCTGCTGAGGGGGTATTTCTCATCCAGCCAGCTGTATAGCTCCTCGCCGCATATGAAGCTGAATTGGGGTAGGCCCTCTATCCTAATCCTCCCATCTATCACGACTGTGGGGACCGCCTTTATCCTGTAATTGTCTATCTTTGGGAGGGCTGTCTGGTAGTCCCTGCTCAGGTCGTAGATCTCCAGCTTGCAGCCTGCGCACTTGCCCAGCAGAAGCATGTCCTCCACCCTCCTGCAGAGGGGGCAGCCGGCCGAGAAGAGCTCTATGTGGTGGGGCATGCCGTCAAGATGTTAACACCGCCTCAAATATCTTTTCACAGCAGCCTAGCTGATGGCTGTGATGTTTCTCAAATGGTTTCAAGCCTGGCTACACGCCAAGACTTCACAGCTATAGAGGAGGAGATATTCACACCCTGTCGTTGGACTGCCTTCCTGCGAACCTGGCTGGGTTTTATTTTGTGTTGCCTATTTTTCTCTGAAGATATGTATCGTATTCCTTCATGAGGTCTTCAGGGAATGGGTTCAAGACCGTCATCTCCTTGGCTTTCTTTGCTAATTCTCTGTCGACACTATAGATTAGGCGTGTGCCGTGAGCTTTTGCGACGTGTATTATATATCCATCCCATGACTCTATCCTGTAAGCCAGGGCATACGTTAGAGCGTCATATTTTTGCAAGGCTTTCCCAGTTTAACAAAAACTAAGGTTTACTAAAGCTATATAATTTGGTTTACCTTTTCAGTATACTGGAATGTCTGTGGTTAGCGTCAAGGTTCCTCGATGGGTTAAGGAGAAGATGAAACAGTATGATGGTGTTGTGAACTGGCCCGAGGAGATTAGGAGGAGCATCATTAATAAGCTTGAGGAGTTGGAGAGGGAGCGGGCGGTCGAAGAGGCTATAAAGCTTCTTGAAAATGTGAGGCCAGCCCCCGAGGGCACTGCGGCGACGTTGGTGAGGGAGGACCGTGATAGCCATTGATGCCTCAGCCTTAGCCTGCTTCTTGCTGAAAGAGGAGGGTTGGAGGGAGGTGGGTGATGCACTTAAAGAGGGGGCCCTATCCCCGGATTTGGCGTTGAAGGAGGTTTCCAACGCCATCTTGAAGAGGTTCAGGCGTGGAGAAATGTCCAAAGGGGAAGTAGATGCGGCCTTGCAGGCTTTGAGGGCTTTGATGGGGGCGGCTTTAAAAATCGAGGAAGAGACAAAATATGTTGAAGAGGCCATTAAGGTCGCTATGGATAGAGGGATAACGGTTTATGATGCAGTCTACATAGTCTTTTCAAAAAGTAAGAACCTGCGGCTCATGACCGCCGATGATAGGCAAGCCAGAGCAGCATCTGAAGAAGGGGTAGAGGTGAGATTAGTGCAAGCAAAACGCTAAAGACCCGCTCCGGCAACATCACTCAAATCGGTGGAAATCTGAATTTTTCGTTGGTTTTGAACTCTAATGGTATCAAGCAGTGGTTCTTCGTCGACATGACTTCCCTGAACCTTCTTTGCCTGCCTGCAGGCCTCTAGGTTATATGCCCTACTCCTCCTCTCCCTCCCAAGGTTCACGGATGTATAATGATAGTTTTCGGTTTTCCCCGGCATCTTATGCTGCGTCGGCCGAGAGGTTTTTGGACTAGTTGTTAAGCTTCTCCACCAAAGTTCCTATGCCACATTGTGCAGTTTAACTCGTATGCCATATCTCTTGCAAAGTTTTTTCGTTTTGCCGTTGGGTTGTTTTGTGCAAATAAGGTAGGCTGAGATTTTTTTAGAAGTGATATTAATGGCATACTTCGCGCAAAGTAGGATGCGGTATTTTAGAGCCTGCAGAGCTCCCACATACGGGTCTCCCACATTGGTTTCAACCTCAGCTACGGCAATAGGTTCTTTGCCACGAAAATAGACAATGTCAGCAACGTCTTGTGTGTCAAATGGATATTCCGATTTTCCGCTACAGTTTTCCAACCCCAGACGCTCTGGGTGATTTGCGTATAATATCTTTAACTTCTTATGCTCCTCGCTTTCCCCTCGTTGCCCATATTTTCTCCGGAGTAATTTAGCGTCAGCAGCAGGCTTTACTTTTAAGTTTTTTAAAGGCTCCCTTATATCATAATTTGTTAGCTTCCAGGGTTTATCTTGAGGTGTAATTTTCAGTAATGTTCCTCTGAATTTAGTTCCCTTAGGAAGTCTAAAATCGATAGGTTCATCATATGCGATTAGCCATTTAACATTTCTTATATGGGGATAGAATTCCTCGTCAATTTTATCATTTTTTATTAGTCGTGGCCTGCCACGAACCTCAGCAACGCCATAAAGTTTTTTTTCTCCGTCCATCACTAAAACGATATCACCAATATCCATCTCATAGTAGAAGCGGTTGTACTGTCCCCGCCAAAATTTTGTAACCGACATTCTCTCTTCGTCAGAGACTTTATCCCATCTCTTTTCTAGGATTATCCCATCGCTATCCCTTAAACCAATAACATTGTTTTCTCTTGCATATGTCCACAATTTTTTCTTTTCTTTACCATCTTTACTCATGTGCATGAGGAAAAAATAGTCAAGACCTTTACGCTCAAGAATTTGTTTAAGCTTCATTACTACTTTGTGGATAAGAGTTAGCCGCATATATATAGTTGGTGAGAACGAAGATGAGAGCTGCTTATATACGCGGAAACTTACGGCGGCGATGTTAAGCTTGTGATAGACCAGCTTATAGGAGACTGTGATGTTTCTGGATTGGTCTCAGCCTGGTCTCACGCATGGCGTTAACCAATACCGCTATTGAGAGGCCCATGTCGCCCACACCTACTGAGAGCCAGAGAGTAGCTATCCAGTAAGGCTAGGACGCCGGTTACCTTTGTCCGGCTCATGCCGGCGTATCCTTCGGCGTTGATGACGCTACACACCTCCCTGGAGACCTATGCCATGGCCTAAATGGGTGGTGGTTTGGACCTGGCTAGGCCCTCTTCTTACGGCCTGTCCTCCTCGCGGCTATCAGGCCGACCTTCCTCCCAGGTGGAGCCGTCCTAGCCACTGTCTCAGGCCTGCCAATCCTCTTGTGGCTGCCTCCTCCGAAGGGGTGGTAGGCCACAGCCATGGCCACCCCCCTGCTCTTCGGCCAGTATCTATGCCTAGCCCTCATGAGATAGTGTTTGGCGCCGGCTTTGAGGAATGGTTTCTCGGGCCTGCCACCGCCCGCCACCGTCCCAACCACCGCCAGGGATTTGCTGGGTAGCTCCACATCCTTCTTGGATGGGAGCTTGAGTATCGTCTTCTCACCCAGCTGGGCTACTACGATGGCGTAGCCGCCTGAGGCCCTCACCAGCTTCCCGCCGTCTCCTGGCATCCTCTCCACCGTGGAGACCTGGGCGCCCTCCGTAAGCCTGGCCAGGGGTAGTATGTTCCCCGGTGTGGGTGTTGCCTCTGGGCCGAACTCCAGCCTCTGCCCCACATACATCCCCTCCACGGCGGGGATGGAGAACTCGACGCCGTCAGCCCTGACCACAGCCACCGGAGCGCCCCTGCCAGGGTCGTGGAGAAGGTCCTCAACTATCCCAGACCTTAAGGCTCCAGCTGTGATGAGCTGGGATGGGTAGCCTATCTCAAACCTTCTGGCTAGTGAAGCCCTGAACCTGGGTGAGCCCCTGCCGATACGCTGCACCCTTATCCTCTTACCCATCCATCCACACCTCCTAGAAGATGCCCAGCTTCACAGCCAGGTCCGACGCCTTATACTCTGGGGCCAGCTTCACGAAGGCCTTCTTCTCACCCGTCGGCGTTATCAGCGTATTCACCTTCTCCACCTTCACCTCGTAAAGCCTCTCCACAGCCCTCTTGATGGTTGGCTTGTCCGCCCTGACATCAACTATGAGGACCAGTTTATTCTCCTTCTCGATGAGGCTGACCGCCTCCTCCGTTATCACCACCCTCTTCACCACGTCCTGGAGGTTCATGACAGCCTCTCACCCAGCGCCTCTATCGCCGACTTGGTGTATATTGTGAGACGGCCCGGATGGCCCCCCGGTGCGAGGTGGAGGACGCTGAGGTTCCTCGCCTCCACCACCGAGACGCCTGGGATGTTTCCCGCCGCCTCGCCGACACCTCTGTCATCCTTCACCACTATGAGGGGGCCTACCCTCCGCTTATACCTTCTACCCCTCATCTTACCTTTGCCAGCCCTTATCTTCCTCTCCGCACACCTCGCCAGCTCCTCGCCAAGCCCCAGCCGCAGGAGAAATTCCTCCAGCTCCCTGGTCTTCCTCAACTCCTCGAGGCCGTCAGCCACAACCACAGGGGTCTCGAGGTTCTCGGGGAGCCTATGCCCCCTGCCGGCCACGGCAGACCTGGAGGCGGTGAAGGAGAGGGCTGTGAGGAGTGCCAGCCTACCCTCTTTCCAGTTCAGCGTCTTGTGTATCTTCTTCTCGGTGACAGGTGGATGGGTAGGTCTACCGCCCACCGCCGACGGAACCATGCCTCCCGACATGTATTTCGGGGTTCCACGCCCCCTCACCCGTGATATCCTCGCCATACCGTATCCTGGCCCCCAAGACTCTACGGAGTGCTTGTGGCCGGAGCCTTTGGAGCTTCCTTTAGGCTGTAGCGTGTGGGTTGAGAGATGGATGTAGGCCCTTCTGACTAGGTCGGCCCTCCTGGTGATGTTGAAGAAGTATGGCAGCCTCACCTTCTCGGCCGGCTCTCCGTCAAGCCCTATAACCTGGACCTCGGGGCCTTCGGATTTTTTCAGGGTCTCAGCTGTGAGATACATCCTCCTAAACCTCCACCATGGTTATCTGGGGCTTCTCCAGCGGTTTGGGTGGTCGGGCGCAGTATCGGAGGAAGAGCGGCCTCTTGGGCGTGCCCGGTAGGGAGCCCTCTATCACGGCGTAGTCGGTCCTCACAAGGCCGAACCGATGCCATCCCGAGCTGGGGTTTATCTTGGAGGTGTCGTCCGATATCATGAGTATCCTCTTGTTAAACTCCGTCCTCCTGTGATAACCCATCTGGCCAGACCTTGGAACTGTGTACATGACGTAGTGGGGGTTCCACGGACCTATAGCCGCCACACCCCTCCTAGTCTTCCTGGACTTCCTCTGGAGTATGGATACGCCGTACCGCTTCACCACTCCCTGAAAGCCCTTACCCTTGGTCACCCCTAAAACATCCACGTATGAGCTCTCTCCGAATACCTCGGAGAGCCTTACCTCGCCACCCAGCTTGGAGAGGGCGTATTCCCGGGCCTTCGCCACATCCCCGCCCACCTTTATCTCGGCTATGTGCGGTCTCTTCCCCGCACCCACCACCTTAGGGTCTGTGGCCACGATGATACGGACCTCCTCCACACCATCCCTGAAGGATTCTGGGTCGGCCCTACCCGGTGAGAACGTGGTGTTCCTCCTCTTCAGCTGTTCGGCGTATCTCTCGGTCCAGATACTGCCCAGCTCCACCAGGCCTTTATCACCCCTGCCGTAGAAGGCCACGCCCACCACCTTCATGGGCGGCGCCGCAACCACCGTGGCGGCCTTGGTGACCTCGTTCCCTGAGGTGGGTGTGTTGGGCCTGTTGTCTATGTAGTGGATTGAGGTCATGCCCACCTTGTAAACTATGAAGCCTAGGGGGCCTACAGCGTCGGCGTCGGGCCAGTGCTTCACCCTTGGCAGAAGCCTGGAAGACCTACCCCTAGGCAGAAATGCGAGGGAGCCATGCCTCGGCCTCGAATACTTTCTCCTACCCAATTTCGGTAACCAAGGAAGCCGGGTGGGGCCTAGGATAAATACCTATCGAGGGCTTATACGCTTATCAATAGGGCTTCCAAGGATTATCGAGGTGGGTTGTATGGTTGAGTCCCTGGCCCAGATGGTTGTGGAGCTTATCGAGTCGCCGGATGTGGTGGGTCTGGCAACCCATAGACACTACCCCCACGAGAGGATGATATATTCCCGGTTTGGTAGGTGCGGCTTCTCGATTGATGTGGTGAAGATGGAGGGAGGTGTGAGGAGGATGTATTCCGTGTTGGTGGAGGCTGAGGCCATCCGGCCCCAGGGGCCTGTCAAGGATTTCACGAGGCTGCCGGGCAGGGTAACCCTGATAATGGCGAGGAGTGGGAACGGCTTCACCCACACCGTCTCCACGGCTGAGTATAGGAGCGGCGACGAATTCTTCAGCGCCGTAGAGTCTGTGAGGCAGGCCTTCTACAGGAAATATACATCCCTCAGGCTGAAGGCTCCCGCAGCGGTTGAGTCGGTGGGGGAGGAGATATTCCACCAGGTGGGGCTTACGGCCGACGAGCTACATCTCGGCGTCTAACGGCGTACACCGGGAACCCTGTAAACCTTATCATCCTGGGGTGTCTTGACGAAGACATCGCCGCATCTCAGGCATCGGTAGTATAAGTTGGAGCCTCCCTCGGTCTTCTGCTCCCCCAGAAGCTCTAGGATGTGGCTACACTGCTCCCCAGCCATCACCTTGATATGTTGGATGTCCTAGTTAAGGATGCCGGTATCCTTGACAGCTCGGGGAGCCGACGGGTTTAGATATCTCGTCACGGTGGGTGGAGGGGTTGGGGGGCCGAGAAGCTTCAAGCCCGAGACAGTATTCCACGATGTGCTGGCTGACGGAACGGAGGTGGCGGTTTATGCAGCCGGCTCCCAGAGGCTGCCTAGAGGGTTCTTCAGGGGGGTTGTGAAAAGCTCCGGAATCTTCGTGGGTGAGGCCGTCACACCGGGATGTGAGGAATTCCCCCAGCAGCTGGCCTCGGCGGGCGAGGATACCAGGACAGGCCTACTCAGGGCCGTGGAAGGATTCTATGGCGGTGTCTTGGTGGGTGAGTCCATCACATGCTTCACCGACCACGTCGGCTCGGTCCCCGTATACATCTCGGCCGGAAACGACGTAATCTCCAACTCTCCGGCAGAGATGGCCGCCTTCACCGATGTGAGGAAGATGGGGCCCGCCAGGGTGGAGGGCCTTGAAGGCTCCGGAACGGTTTACTGGACGCCAGAGAGGGTGGATGTCTCCGAGGACCCGCCGGCCCTGCTCTGGGATGCGTTGGTCGATGCTGTGGGGATGTATCTGCCCAGCCGGCCCGCCGTCTTCTTCTCAGGGGGGTTGGACAGCTCCCTCCTGGCCTGGGCGTGTGCGGAGGCCGGCCTCAAACCCCTCCTCCTCTCAGCGGGTGTGGAAGGCTCGAAAGACCTCGCCGACGCCAGGAGAGCCGCATCCATCCTAGGCCTCGAACATCTTGAGACAGTCCTCGACAGCGAGGGGGTGTTGAAGACCCTCACACGGCTCAGGGGCTACGTCCCCATCAGCTCGGCCATGGACGCATCCATCGCAGTCGTCTTCCACATACTAGCAGCTAAGGCGGCCGGTATGGGGTTGAAGGTGGCCGCTGCGGGCCAGGGAGCCGACGAGCTCTACGCAGGCTATGAGAAATATGTGGAGGTGCAGAGGAGGGAGGGATACGAAGGCCTGGCCAAAGCCCTCGAAAGGGATGTCCGCTCCCTCCACTCCGGGGGGCTGGACCGGGATACGTCTGCCTGCCGTGAGGCAGGCCTCTTCCTTACACTTCCCTATCTGGCGAGGAGGCCCCTCGAGATAGGCCTATCCATCCCAGCCCATCTGAAGCTGACTCTGGTGGATGGGTGGCCTGTGAGAAAATATATCCTGCGGGAGGTGGCGAGGAGGGTTGGGCTTGGGGAGATAGCAGATATGAGGAAGAGGGCTCTGCAATACGGCACAGGCGTGGAGAAGATTGTGCGGAGGGCTCTTGGTTGAAGAATGGTTTTCCTCCTAGGCTGGCGGCTGCGATGCTGGGCCTCAAGAGGCTGAGGAGGAGTGGATGGGTGGACGCCGGGGTCCACAACCCAGAGTCGGTGGCAGACCACACCTTCGGCGTCGCATTCCTGAGCATGCTGGCCTCAGATATGGATGGGTTTGGGACGGCCGACGCCTTGAGGATAGCCCTCCTCCACGACCTCGCCGAAGCCTACACAGGCGACCTGAGGCCGTATCAGAAGAGGAAGATCGGCCTATCCCTAGTCAGGAGGGTTGAGATGGCGGTGGTGGAGTGGCTTCTCTCAGACCTTCCCCCAAGGCTTAGACGCCGCTACCTAAGGC
This sequence comes from archaeon HR01, assembly GCA_002898355.1. GTDB lineage: Archaea > Thermoproteota > Nitrososphaeria_A > Caldarchaeales > Caldarchaeaceae > HRBIN01. The sequence continues at coordinate 9,024 of BEHD01000023.1, forward strand.
TCTACCGACTATACCTGGAGGGGAAGACCAGGGAGGCCCGCCTGGTCCACAGGATGGACAAGGTGGAGCTGGCTCTGGAGTTTTGGATGCTGAGGGATGAGGGCCGCATAAGACCCGGGGCTTTCCGCGGTGTGGGGAGGAGACCTGCTTAAATACGGCGTCCCAGCAGCATAAACCGTTGACATCCTACGACCCATACCTCCTGGAGACCATGATGTCCCAGCTGCCCTTCCTGAGGCAGGTGAGGGAGTATGTCAGGTCCCTCGGACTGCAGCTCTCCGACTTCGCAGACCCTTCCATGTCGAGGTTCACGGAGGCGGCGGCCAGGCGGGTGGAGGAGGCCCTAATCTACGGTGTGAGGCAGCCGTCCGGGAGAGGCCTCCAGCCATCGGAGGAGGAGGTGATATCCTATCCTCTGGCCATGGCCTTGGTGGCTATGCTCTCATCCCCGAAAGCGGTTAGAAGGTTTGCGGCCTCGGAGGCGGAGAGGTATGGCCGCATCCTCTCCACGATAGCGGGTGAGAGGATTAGGGATGTCCTCCTATACCTGGCCGGCGAGGTGTTGGGTGTGGAGGCTCAGGCCGAGAAGCCCCCCTACGAGTTCCGTGTGGCGGTCCCCCAATACCTCAGGCTGGCGGTGGGCCTCAACGAGCCGAGATGGAAGCTGGTCAACAGGATGGTCCACAGAGGGTATGTCTACGTGACAAGGCCCGAGATGATAACCCTGGTGAAGAACGGCCTCGAACACCATATCAGGCGGAGGCTGGAGGAGATGGGCCGGGTGGATGTCCCGCAATTCTTGGAACCCTACGTGGAGAGGCTGAAGAAGATACTGGAGAAGATGGAGTGGAGGCGGACGGGGCCTCTGTCGAGGCTTGGGCCGGAGTCGTGGCCGCCCTGCATGCAGGCCCTCAGGGCGAGGCTCCTGGCAGGCGAGCCGGTCTCCCACTTCGGCAACTTCTCAGCAGCCTCATTCATGCTCAGAATCGGGATGACGGTGGAGGAGGTGGTGGAGATGTATTCTCAGAGGGGTGACTTCGACCCGAGAATCGCCCGATACCAGGTGGAGCATATCGCAGGCCTTAAGGGCAGCAGGACCAGATACTCGGTCCCCCGATGCAGCACCATGCAGACCCACGGCCTATGCATCGAGAACGGCAGGCTCTGCGGAGGGGTTAGGTCTCCCATGGAGTATTATAGGAGGATGGCGGCGGCCAAGGGTGGCAGGAATATTGATAGGAAGGCTTCACAGGAGAGTGGCTAGGAACCTCCTTCTACTGGCCACGGCCCAGGGGCTCCAGACCATCGTCATCCAGATATTCACCATCCACGTCCCCATCACAATCCTGCTCCTCGGCGGCTCCACCACGCTGGCGGGGCTTGGAACATCCCTCATGTGGGGAGGTAGACTGGCCACAGCATTCCACATGGGTAGGCTGATGGATAGGGTGGGCAGGATACCGGTCATCTCCGCAGGCCTGGCCATCTCAGGGATAACAGCGGCAGCCGCAGGCCTGGCAACATACAGCAGCAACCTACCCCTCTATCTTGCGGCGGTGCTGGCCTTCGGCATCGGACGAGGCATGGCAGACTATGCACGGATAGCGGCCGGCGACATGCTTCCACCGGAGCGGAGGGGTGTGGGGACCGGGATACTCCTGACGGGGAGCATGGCGGGGACCCTGGTGGCCACACCTGTCATCTACATGGCCACGGCGTTGGTGGATGGTGTCGAGCCGCAGACATCCGTGGCTGCGGAGCTGGCGGCCATCACCTTCGCAGCAGCGGCGGTTCTAGCAGCCCTCCTGGTTACGCCGGACCCCCTGACCATCGCCAGAGACCTGGGCCGATACTATCCCGAGAGCGTCCACGACCCGCCAGCATCCAGGACCATGCCGCAGCAGAGCCTCAGAAAAGCCATAACACCTCCGGTAATCTCGGCATACATCTCCTCGGCCATCACAACGGGTATGATGGTCGCCTTCATGTCCCTCGGCTCCCTCCTCCTCCACATCCACCACATAGGGACGACAACCATCTCAGCCGTGGTAACGGTTCACGTCCTAGGGATGTACGCCTTCTCAATCCCCCTGGGGAAGCTGGCCGACAGCGTAGGCAGGCTCCCCACCATGGCTGGAGGAGTCCTGGTCTGCGGCCTCGGAGCATTCCTCACAGCCTACACCGGCGACCTAGCAGTAGTGACGGCCGGCATGTTCCTGGTGGGTGTTGGATGGAGCGCCGCCACAGTCTCATCCGTGGCCCTCATCTCCGACGAGACGGAGCCGGAGATTAGGGGGAAGGTCTTGGGGGCCAACGACACAGCCATAGCCCTCGCATCCCTGGCCATACCGCTGGCAGCCGCCTACATCCTCGAGGTGTTGGGCGGCCTATCGCTGGCAGCCATGGGGCTTGCGGCCGGCGTAGCTGCAGCCACAGCATCCAACATCCTGCATAGGAGGAGACGCCTGTAGGAAGAGGTCTGGCATGCCGGTGGGTGGGGCCGGCCCTCACATGAGCGGGTTCATCCTGTAGACTGCGTCCCAGAACATCGCCTCATATCCCTGAATCATCTTCGCAGAGACCTCCATCCTAGCCCTTGATGCGGCCAGGTATCTCTCGACTATTTGCAGCCCCTCCTCCTCAACCCAGCCGGGTGTCTCTCCGAAGAGGTCGAGGAAGCCCGTGCTCCTGACCTTATACCGTTTCTTCAGGGCCTCCGAAAGCCTCTTACACGCAGCACCCCAGACTGGAAGGTTTACTATGAGGGCGAAAGCCTGCTCCCCGGGATTGGCGTAGAGGGCCAGCCATGCGAGATAGTGGGTGTAGGCGGCGGCCGCCGGGATAAGCCTCAGTCTTCCCACCTCGACATCCAGCTCTTCAGCCATCTCGGTAAGCGCTTTAAAGGCTTCCAGGTCTCCGTTCTGGAGCTTTGTGAAGTATGATGCCTCCTCCATACTGGACGACCTGCCCACCATCACCGCAAGGCTTCGGATATCATGGCCGACTATGTAGAGCTGGTTCTCCACAAATAGCCTCACACGGTCGAGGGGTAGGACGCCTGCCTCCGCATCCCCGATAAAGGGGCTGTCCAATATCTGTCTGTTCAACCCCTCCATAGAACCTCTCACCTCCTCCAAGAACCTCCGGGCGCTCACGCAGCCTCCGGGATGGGGCGACGATATAAAGGCCTGCATAACCCCCTTAACTGGGGTAGGGTGGCCAGGACGGATAACCCCTCACATCTTGCCGAGTCTGTAGAACCTGCAGTACTGGCTTATCGGGCATATCCCACATCTCGGCCTCGGCCTCCTGCATATCTCACGGCCAAACCTGACAAACAAGATGTTGATATGCTTTATATCGCCTGGCTGACTAAGCTACGTCAACGCCTTCTTCACATCATCGTATCCAGCCTCTAAACCAACCACGCCGAGCCTCTTGGCAACAGTCTCCACATGCGTATCCACAGCTATCTCAGGCTTGTTGAAAGCAGAGGACAATACGATGTCGGCCGACTTGGGGCCAACCCCCGGCAGCTTCATCAACTCCTCCCGGCTGTCGGGGACACGGCCACCCAGCCTCCCATAGACAATTTGAGCGAGCATCTTTATCCTCTTCGCCTTCTGCCTGTAAAACCCGACAGGCTTTATCAACTGTGTAATTGTCCGCACATCCGCGGACGCCAGCTCGGCCGGGTTCCTGAACCTACTGAAAAGATTGGTGTAGGCCTCGTCAGTCTTCTCATCTCGGGTACGGTGGGAGAGAACAGCCCCAACCAACACCTTGAAGGCATCACCCTCCCTAACGTGGTCTGGAAACCGGCCGCCCCCGTAACGTGTTCTGAGGAGGGAGACTATCTTCCCAAAAACCCTCTTATCCATACGCTGCAGAGTCTAGGCGGCGCCGGCATAAAAACCCCATACCAGCCCACATTCTAGAAACTTCGACACATCCCCCTTCCCAACTAAACTCCCTAAAAATATAAACCGGGAAAGCATCGTCAAAACCATGGCCGAGAGGAGGGCCTATTACGTCGTGCTCGCCCTGGTTCTGCTAGCCATAATGGTTGTGGGGCTTATCGTGGAGGATGGTGAAGCCGTCAGGACATCCCGCAGAACAAGAACCAGAACCATCACAAGTACAACCACTACACAGTATTCCGACACCTTCCCGGCGGTGAACCCGCTCATCCTCGGAACCTGCCCCCCGGAGGTCCATGACAGATACTACGTAGTCGGCCCCGATGGACGCAAGTACAGGACTTGGCACCCCATCACCGTGCCCATAGACCCGAGAGACCCGTCCAAGGGGACATGCACCTTCGCCCATGAACACGGTGATAACCCTCGACAGGGAAGGTTCAGAGACCTGCCACCCTTCGGATATGCTGCGAAAGTTGCGGGAATGGTTGAGGAGATAGCCGCCCACGCAGGTTTCAAGGTCTTCTACAAGCCTATGTCTGGGAACGGGCTTGGGAACGAGGCCGAGTGGCGTATCGTGGTTCACCAGGGAACAGCCGGAGCCAGAAGGCTTGTCCAGTCGTTTCACAGCATCCAGATTGACGTTGTTGACTCGGCCGGGAGAGTGACCAGGGTTAGTTTGATGGCTCCGACTGGTGAGCTAAACCCCAAATGCGGCCCGCGTGTAGGTGACAGAATTATTCCCGATGAAGAGTGTGTGGGGAGAGGGCTGTTCTACGAGGTGTGGTATTTTGCGGTGCGTGTGGGAACCGGGCAGGTAAACGGCGCAAGGTTCTTCGCTGCACCGGGAATAGCTGTCTACAACCCCATGACATACATGAAAATGGGAGACCTTTCACGGGTTTATCCGATATCGGAAGTAGTCGAGGGCCTATCCTGCGGCGACCCGATGAGCTTCTTCCTCGGCAACATGAGGGCTGTTGAACACCCTGACTTCGGGTGGGGCAACCCCGGGCCTTCACAGTTCTGGACCGACGCATTCGGCGGAGAGGTTTCTGGGAGCTGCGACAACACAAGATGCATCAGGCAGACGGTTCCCGCCGGCTATCATGCTTGGTTCGACGACGACTCGGTCTTCGACTGGCCCTGGATAGACCTGCCGTTGGGAGCGCCGGGAGGAAACTAGCCGGCAGATACATCACCGTCTCAAGGTGAACGGCTTGGATAGATTAGGTTAAAATAAGGACCGTCCGGCTATCTGGGGAAAGTGAAGAAAACCAGCTGGCTGCCTGTTGTCGGAGGGTTTTTGGCCAACGTCATCTTCGGGGCCTACGTAGGCTCGTTCTCATCCCTCCTGCCAGCTATAATGAATGATGTTAACGTCCCCTACTCAGAGGGCGGGCTGATCGGCTCAGCATTCTTCGCCGGATACCTGATAAGCCAGGTCCCCTTCGCCATGATGGCCGAGAGGCTCGGTAGGTGGAAAGTGATCTCCTCAGGACTGGTTTTCTACACCTTAACCCATCTCGTCTTCGCCACATCATCCACATGGACGGAGATATTGTTCTATAGATTTATTCAAGGGTTCATAGGTGGTGCGGTCTTTATCCCAAGCCTCCAGCTGGCCTTCACGGTGGAGGAGAAGAGACGCTCATTCGCCACAGGGTTTGTTGCATGCGGCTTCAACATCGGCACAGGCATGGGCGCGGTCTATAGCTTCAACGCATCCGTCAACGGTGGCTGGCAGACCGGGCTCATATACTCTACCATGGCCTTCGCCACAATCATACCCGTAGCCTCACTCCTCACATTTCCCACCCATCAACGCAGACCACAGAACAGCCGCCCATCCAGTTTTCATAGAGACACAGCCTTCTACTTTCTAAACCTGCTACATTTTGTGCGGTTGGGCGTAATCATCGCCGTCACCACCTGGATGCCGACAGCCCTCGCCGAGGTCTACGGAATGACGGGCGGTCTGGCCGCATCATACGCCTTTGTTCTACAGCTTGCGGGGATAGCCTCGCTAACTCTGGGAGGCTACATCACCGATTTACTGGGGAAATCCAAGATGCTGGCCTTAAACATCGCAGCCCTAGCCGGCATCCTCGCCACAGCCCCCAGCATACCTGGCTGGCTGGCGCCCATACATATGACGGCTCTAGGCTTCCTAGTCTACCTGCCCACCCCCGCAGCCTTCGCCATACTCAGGGACAGGTATCCGGAGGGCGTCGCCGGCGTGGCGGCGGGCTATCTCAACACCTCGGCAGCGGCCGGAGCCATAGCGATGCCCCACATCTTCGGTGTCTTGCTTGAAGCCTTCGGAGGATTCGCAGCCTCCTTCTACACGGCGGCAGCATTTTACACGCTGCTTCTCCCGTTTATCCCGCTTCTCTCCAAGAAATGACAGATGACGATACTTTTTTATAAAGGCGATACCTGTCTATGCCCATGACGAAATACACGCTGCCAGCCCTTCCATATGCATACAATGCGCTGGAGCCGGTTATATCGGCCGAGATCATGACCCTCCACCATACGAAGCACCATCAGGCATACGTTAACGGCGCCAACGCCGCCCTCGAACGGCTTGAGAAGGCCCGTAAAGGTGAGAACCCTGAAAACATACGAGGTATTCTCCGGGACCTCAGCTTCAACCTCAGCGGCCACAAGCTCCACACCGTCTTCTGGCCCAACATGGCTCCACAGGGCAAGGGCGGGGGAAAACCGGGAGGAGCCATAGCAGACCAGATAAACAGAGACTTCGGCAGCTTCGAATCATTCAAGAAACAGTTCAGCGACGCCGCCAAAAACGTAGAAGCAGTAGGATGGGCCATCCTCACCTACGACAGAGAATCCGACTCACTGATAATATACCAGGTCGAGAAGCAGAACTTCATGCATCCACCCGACCTCCCCCTTCTGCTCACCCTCGACGTCTGGGAGCACGCTTACTACCTACAGTACAAGAACGACCGCGCCGCATATGTAGACAAGTGGTGGGAAGTCGTCAACTGGGACGACGTCGACAAGCGATTCTCCAAAGCCAAAGTTTAACCAATTTCTTCTAAATCCATCTTCTTTATTTTCAGATAGAATATGGGTAGAGAGGTGGTTGGGTACATTAGTCCAGCTGCACGATTTATCCCTTTCTATATAAAAAGTAGAGAATTAGAATCCCTCGGGAAAGTTGTTTCTGACTATCCATTCGTGAAAATGCATTACATAGCCTACCTGCCTAAGGTGCCGTAAATTTCAACCGCTTACGTGGTAAAATCATAGGAATTTAGTCAACCCTAACTTCGAAGCTCTAATCTACCCCGTTCGTATAGGCTAAATCTCAAATAGTCCAGTGGCACGCTCAAACTAAAGAGGCCCAGCATAGTCTCCTTGCTAAGGAAAGATCTGATTAGCCTCTTTCCATCTATGTTCAAATAATTCTACTAAGGCATCAAATATGTCTTTCGGTAACTCTGTTATTACGGTATCCTTTTTACCTATTCCATTCAAACTTGTCCCCACACTATATGCGATCTCTTTATCCTTTATTACAATGAATCTATCATGAAGAACTTCTTTTACATGCTGGCGAATCTCAAGCTTGAGATTTTTGCGTTCTTCCATAAGGTCTCTAGTACGCCTCTTAAATTTCTCTACATCCTTAACCGATTTTGTGAGAACCTGAATAGTAACATTGTTATTGATCTCGGTAAAGAAATCCAAAGTTGTAACATCACAATAAGGATCACATATATAAATTACACCACTTAATTGTTTAAA
>BEHD01000024.1 GCA_002898355.1 archaeon HR01
GAGAGTATCTCAGCCAAATCGGATAGGATATTATCCATTCTTTGGATGTGTTTTAATGCTGAAGGACCAGATGTGAAGACAATTCTCTCAACACCATCCTGTATTCTCTCGGTCTTCGTGATCTTTATCAGACCCACATCCTCCGTGTTTTCGCAGTGAAGCCCTCCACATGCCTCAGCATCCCATCCCGGAATCTCCACTACCCTAATCATACCTAGCGGCACCTCACCCCCCTGGTAGAGTGAGAATCCATAATTCTTCTCCGCCTCGTTCCTGTCGAGCCATTCTATTCTCACGGGCAGCCTCCTAGCAACCACTTCGTTGGCGAGCTCCTCTATCCTCCTCACCTCCTCAGCGGCTAGTCTCTTGTGATGGCTTATATCAAGCCGGGCCATCTCAGCCTCTTTCCTAGCCCCCGCCTGCCATGCGTGTCTACCCAGAACCCTCCGCACAGCACCGATCAGTATATGTGTTGCAGTGTGATGACGAATAATGGATAGCCTCCTCTCACGGTCAACAAGGCCCTCCACCAGGGTACCGGGTTGAGGCGGCTCCCCTTCAAACTTATGCAATATCACATCACCTACTATCTGGGTGTCGACTATTCTACAGCGCTTCCCGTTGAATAGGAGCTCGCCAGTATCACCTACCTGACCTCCGCCCTCAGGGTAGAAGAGGGTACTGTCGAGAACTAGGTAGCCATCCACTATCCCCTCCACACGGGCCTGGAATGAAAAGCTCCAAGGCTGCTCATAGTATAGTTTCCGTGTCTTACCGAATCTTCCCAGGATATCCTCCGGCCATTTCGCAGCTACTTCTTGGGGCTGCTCTCTAAGATGTCTCGCCGCCACCAGCTCATAAAAGTTCTCGGGTATCTCTAGGTTCAAACCCTCCGAGGCAGCTATCTCTGATACAATATCCGGCGTTATCCCCCTCTCGTCGTAAAATGCGACAAGCCTATCAGCCGATATAGTCTCACTCCTAGCCCTAAGGCTCCTCAGCTCCCTCAACACCTGCTCCGAACCCCTGGCCAGAGTCTCTCGGAATTTCTCTATCTCGTGGGTTACCAGCTCAATTATCTCGGCCTCCATCTCCCTGAGATGGGGGAAATCCCTGGACCAATACCCTATCTGCTTACGGACAAGCTCCATCATCTTGTCCTCTGAGCCCAGGGATCTGAGAAGCCTGTAGGTCCTTCTGATAAGGAGCCGGGCGAGATATCCCGCCTTCACGTTGCTGGGTACAACACCCTCCGCCAAGATGAATGCTATGGCCCTCGTGAAGTCCAGTGCGGAACACATCTTCTCATATGGGTCGATATATTTCTTCACGAGGTCAAAATCTAGTCCTGCCTTCATGGCCACACTCTTTTTCAGCTGCGCAACCGTCAGCTCGGCTTTGGGTATGACAAGCCCCGTATACTGGGAATATCTGGATAGGATGTCTTCCGGCGGCCGTTCGATGTCCAGCATGTCGGCCACATCATCTAGGATGCCTTTGTAGATGGTCTCGAAGGCGCTTGGCGTCCCCGAGCTGAACCAGGCAAGCCTCTCAATCCCGTATCCCGTATCCACAGTCTTGATAGCTGTCTCAACCCTCCCCCCAGGTACCGTCTTGAACTTCATATAGACCAGAGTGGCGAGCTCGAGGCCTCCCGCTATAACCTCTAGGCAGGGCCCCTCGTTCCCACCGCCCGCCCACCACGCCTCCTTATAGCTCAGCTCCAACGGGTCTACCTCCAACACCCTAGTCATGAATTCATGGCAGTACTCTGCGGTCTCGCTCTTCCAGTAGATGTAGCGGTCGGGATAGTTGAAGGCATGGTGTCCACCCATCTCGAATACTGTGAGGTGGCGGCCGAAGGTTAGGCCTACCTTATCCAGGTCCACCAGCCGGGCGCATGGCTGGCTGAGTACTAGGGGGTTGGCTGGGGGTGCGGCTATGCCGTCTGTTACCCAGGGCTGGAAGACCACGATTGATGCGTCGGTTAGGAAAAGATCCGTCCGCCACCTAGCCACTAGGGGGTAGGGTTTAACAGGCGTATGGCCCTTGGACTCGAAAAATTTTATGAAGACATCTCTCGCTTCGAACACCGACAGGCTTCTGCCGGTATATCTACGGAGCATGAAATCATAGCTGACACAGGGGGACTCGCCGCAGACAGTTCTCGAGCTATCCAATGTCCAGAAAAAATCACCGCATATCTCGCAAGCCCTGCGATGGAAACCGTTCTCTAGAAAAAAATCTAGACGATACTCATCTGGGTCTAAATGCATCTGCTCAGCACCGGGCTATCCGAAGAGAGCACTCAGCCCAGCCAACGCCTCCTCCTTCTCTTCCTTCTCCTCCTTCTTCGCCTGCTTGGCTGGCTCAGCTGGAGCTGGGGCTGGAGCCGCCGGGGCCGGCGCAGCAACTACTGCCGGTGTGGCGGTGGCCTGCTTCAAGACCTCGTCGATGTTTATCCCGGAGATGGCTGCTACTAGGGATTTTATCTTGGCCTGGTCGGGTGCCGCTCCTGCGGCCTGCAGAACATTTGCCAGTGAGGTCTCGTCTATCTTCTTTCCGAGCTTATGTAGGAGGAGTGCTGCGTAGATGTATTCCAAGGTCTCTCTGCACCTTATTTCGGGTGGGAGTGGTGGTTTTTAAGGATTATAACCCCGGCCCTACCGCATGTTATAAAACCTGTAAACCTTTATGATGGATGCAAAGTCCTCTCCGCCGTATCCAAGAGAGGAACATGCCTGATATAGCTGATAGACCACATTTCCCAGAAGAGGTTGGAACCCCAGCCGTTCAGCCATCTCCGTCAGAAGTTTCAGGTCTTTGATGGCCAGTTCTACGGTGAAAGCCGCCTTCCAATCATTTGCCAAGATCTTCGGGCCCTTCGTCTCCGAGATATAGGTCTTCTGGTTGGAGCTATTCCATATCTCCAGGGTCTTGGCAGGGTCTAGACCAGCCTTCTCAGCCAATGCAAAGGCTTCGGAAAAGGAGGCGGTGAGTAGCCATAGGTGGAGGTTGAAGATTATTTTGAGTGAGGATGCTTTCCCAACATCCCCTAGATACCACACCTTTTTTCCCATCTTCTCCAATACCGGCCTAGCTTTTTCAAAGTCTCCAAGCTTCCCCGAAGCGAGAATTGTGAGCGTAGCCTCAGCTGCCGCCTGGACGCTCCCCATCACAGGCGCGTCAACGAACCCGCATCCCTTCCCCTCAAACATCGATGCAAGCAATTCCACCGTCTGCGGGGAGTTGGTGCTCATATCAATTACCAGCCCGCCCCTGTTGACGCCATCCAATACGCCTATCCCAGAGTATTGACCCCTCCCCAGCATAACATCTGCTGTGACCTCAGGCGTCGCCAGCATGCTTACTATTACCTCACTCCTGGCCGCCAGCTCTGCAGGAGTCGAGGCCTCGACAGCACCTTTCCCCACCAGCTCCGCCACCTTCTCCCTTGAACGGTTCCATACCACTAGAGGATAGTTCCTCAGAAGGTTCTCAGCCATCCTAGAACCCATCCTACCAAGGCCTATAAACCCAATCGTTGGCATACATGGCCAGCCAGTCCCGAAAATATATGCGTTAGCTAACAATATTTATGCAACCCGCAAACCATCACTACTATGCTCTTCGGGTTCAACCTGCCTACATACGGAAATAACACATCCGCTGAGTCGATAGTTAAGACCGCTGTAAAAGCTGAGGAATTGGGCTATTCAGATATATGGACTATAGACCACACCATTATGGCACGTGAGTACGCATACCCCTACGGACGCATCTTCGAATCCCTCACAGTTCTCAGCCATGTGGCGGCCAAGACATCGAGGGTGAGGATTGGGACCTCAATACTATCTATACCGCTGCGGAACCCCATCCTAGTGGCTAAGCAAGTGGTGACCCTCGACCACCTCTCCGGGGGGAGGTTCATCTTCGGCGTCGGCCTTGGAAAGGGAGAAGACGACATACCAGAGTTCAACTACCTAGGTGCAGACTATAGGAGACGTGGGGAATACGCCACAGAGGCCATAAAGATTATGAAGACCCTATGGACTGAAGAAAATCCAGAACACTCTGGAAAATACTACAAATTTAAAGACTGCGTCTTCGAGCCAAAACCCCTGCAGAAACCCCATCCACCCATATGGTGGGCAGGCTCATCCGATAAGGCACTTTCAAGAGTTGCCACATCAGGCGATGGCTGGCAGCCTATAACCTATAACGATAGGCCAATAACACCTGAAGACTATGCCATGCTTAGAAAGAGGCTTGAGGGGATGCTGAATGGGAGGAAGATAACCTACTCCCTCAGAATACATCTAGACCTACACGTGGTGAGCAGGTACAGGTTCACCACCACTGTGGAGGAGCTGGGCCCCAGGCTGGCGGCTTTCAAGAGATCAGGAGCTGAACATGTTGTACTGGACTTCGGCGACCTACCCGCAGAAGAATCCCTCAAACTCATGAAGTTCTTCATCGAGGATATAGCTCCTACAATATGATGCGGGCCCGGTGGGACTTGAACCCACGACCTTCGGCTCCGCAGGCCGACGCCCTATCCATTCTAGGCCACGGGCCCCCGTTTTAGGTCATCCAGCTATATATGATGTTTTAAGGTTAATAATATCTACTTATCGGGTTAGGGCTGGAATTGAAGAAAACATACGTTCTTCTAATACTGCTCGTAATGGCTTGTTCCACTATCCCCATCGGCTATGGTAAACCAGCCGCTCCCCAGGAGAGATTGCTTCAGGTGTTGCCTAATGGGCTGTTGAAGATTGTGGACACCGTGCAGGTGGATACGCCTTCGGAGGAGATTGAGCTGGGATTTACGTCAGATATGAGGGGGAAGCTGGTAACCAGCTATGTTCAGGGTGTTGACGCCCAAATAACCATATCAGATATTGAGAACAACATCTTTTTCATCAAAGCGAGGCCTCCCAATACATGGAGTAGTGGAAGTGTGGTTATTGTTTCAATCTGGAAGGATATGTTGTTGAAGACAGGCGATAACTACGAGCTTATAATGGCTATCAACCCTCTGATGCGTGAGGCGTCTGGAAACATATCCATAACACTCCGAGTTCCCGAAGGGGGTCGTATAAATTCTCTGCAACCATCTATCCTGACTATAGTAAACAATACGGCTGCGTCAGGCAGTGTCAACCAACCCGGCGGATTCAGGTTCACCAGTTTGAGGGCGGTTCTAAACCTTCCATCACTAACACTTATCTCTATTGTAAGGGCTGAGCTGAACATCGAGCAGCTTAACCCTGTAGCGGCCAAACTAATGTTGAGGGTAAGGAATGAGGGGGATAACCCCGTTAACGAGATATCGGTCAAACTCTCCCGACAAGCCTCCATAACAGATGTGCGGAGTAGCTTTGAAAAAATGAAAAGCTTCAAGGACGGTGACTCGATAGTAGTACAGCTTAATAACGAACTTGGGAAAGGAGAATCGATTGACATAACGATTCTATATGAAGACCCTTCATTAGTAGATATGACCCCCCAGACTATGGTCATACATCCGCCTGAGCTGCAGGAATCTGTTGTAGGGGAATATCTTGTGACAGTGAAGACACCCCCAGCTAGCGACATCAGATTTGATAACTTGCAGCCCTGGCAGGTGCTTCCTGTGGGCGCTTCGTCAACCGCTGTCTCATACAGGTTTGAAAACTTTTTCCCCAGAGCCCACTTTCAAATATCCCTCAACTATACGCCATCTCTCTACTTTAATCCGTTACCACCTCTACTGGTTATTCTATTCATCTCCATAGGAGCTGCTGTTGTGATACCAAAGGTTAGAGTCTCTAGGCTGGGGGCAGCTCTCCCGACAGACGTTAAGGAGGCTGTAGAGAAAGCTGTTTCACAATGGTTCGATATAGCGGTAGGTATATCTCAGTACCTAAACGATCTTGAACCCACCCAGAGAAGCACCGCCAAGCCAAAACAGTTCGAAGACCTCTCCAGAGCAGTCAAGAGGCTGAGGGACCAGCTCTCAGATATAAGACGTCGCCACGGCGACCTCCCAAAAAATATTTTTGAGATGTTGGAAAAAGGTGAAAAAAGTATATCAGAGCTTTCCAACTCCCTTACAGCCTTAGCCAGATCTGCTGAAGACTACGCTACCAAAAAAACCACTAGACGTATATATGAGAGGATATATCGAGAGTATAGGCGACTGGTAGAGGAGTTAGCTGGCGAGGTTAACACTTTATTTGATGAGCTCAGAGGGCTCAAGTGAGTAGATGCCTAATCTCGTCTGACACCTTCTCTGAAGGGTCTTCAAGCCTGCTCATTAACCTCCGAGCCCTTCTCTCCAGTAATGCTCTAACATCTTCAATTTCGTTAATCATTCTTCTGATGAGCCGTATCAAATCTCCTGGACTGCGAGCTATAGATATCATTTTCTGCCGGGCAAGGTATTGTATGACCTCAGGCAGCCTGGATGGATATGCTGAGATACATGGCACGCCTAGGAGGGCTGCCTCTTGATTCATAGTCCCCCCTCCTCCTACCAAGATTGCACTGTAGTAAATTATGCTGGGCCCATAAACTGGTGAGGGTATTATCTTGACTTTTTCGCCTAATGCTTTCTTGACGCTCTCCAATTCGTCGCCATAACGGGGAAGAACCACTAGGTCGTAACCTTTAGCAACTTCTATAAGCCCCCTACAGAGGTCCATAAATTTTCCCAACCCGTCTAAGGAGGACAGGTAGGATGCCTTATATTCAGGTGTACGGAGGAGAATGTATCCTCTCTCTACCAGAGAATATCTTTCCAGTATTGATCTATCGGGTTTGAAGTTTCTAAGCCATGCAACGGGGTCAAGCCCCCTATACAGTTTGATCGTCTTTGATGAGACACCATATCTCCTCCACTTTCTCTTACCCACTACCCATGGACTCATAACCAGCTTTGATAAAGGTGCCGATAGTGGGTTAACGGGTGAGTAGGGCGTGTCAGAGACGAGGACATGGGGTATGTCAAGCCCGTAAGCTATCCTTGAAGCCTCAGGAGACCCGCTGGAGACACTGCAGTCCGGTTTCTCATAACTCACCAGTTCAGCCAATTCCACAGCCCTTCTGAGACTTGCCATCAGCTTACCCGAAAGGTCTCCACCTCCATACTCGCCCAAAACATAAAATCCGTCTCTACCGGATAACTCGAGCAGAGGTGTTAGCTGCTCATACCGTCTTCCAGTATACATTACTTCATAACCATTTTCCATTAGGGTATCTCCGATAGCCGTGAAAAACCAGAACTGTTTAGGTGTTAAGATGTCAAACCAGACTTTCTTCAAACCCATATCAACACGACGGCGACGCTATAAAGATTCAATGTTGTCAAACGCTCGAATAACATAAAACCCAGTCCTCCAATTTTCAAAGCAAGAAAAAGATAAAACATCCATCAGTTGAGAAGGTTGCGATGCTCCCACCTGTAATGGCTTTAATCATATCGGCTTTGGTTACTGCGGCCTCACTGCCAGTCAGCAGGATTATATCTAAGAGGTTTGGATTGGAAGGCGTGGATATTCATAAGCCAGAGAAGCCTAAGATACCTAAAATCGGGGGATTAAGCCTATTCACCGGCATTACCGCTGGGGCCTCTGCTGGGCTTGTACTGTCCGGACTTTACCGGGATGCTTTGGCTCTATCTCTTGCCTTAACCATCTCAGCGGCTATCGGCCTGGCCGAGGATTTTAGAGAGCTGAACCCAATTCTAAAGCCCTTCCTCGTAGCGTTGGCTGGGTTACCGATAATAATGCTTGGAACCTACTCACCATACCCTGAGCTCCCCTTCATAGGAAAAGCAAGGCTTACAATATTATATCCACTACTCGTTCTGGTGGGTACAGCCATAGTCGCCAACGCTGTCAATAGCATCGATGTCTTGAACGGCTCTATGGCACTAACGTCAATAGCATCCCTATCCCCTCTCCTATCCATAGGGATACTATACTCTAAGCCGGATGTTGTCATAATTAGTGCCTCGATGTTGGCGAGTTTAGCGGTTTTTGCATCCCAGAATTTCTTTCCCGCTAAGATCTTTTCCGGCAACGTGGGGAGCCTCTCTGTAGGGACAGCCTTTGCGGCTCTCGCCGTTATAGGCGGTGTGGAGGTTGTGGTCCTTATAGCCCTTATGCCACAGATTATGAATGAGTTGCATATTATCCTGTCCATGGGCGGTCTCCGAAATGCTAAAAATGTTGTTCTGAGACCTGTGGAAGTTAACGGATACTCCATTAAGGCCAGCGTTGTGAGAGGAGCTCCCATAACGCTTGTGAGATTGTTGACATCTTTGGAGCCACTGACCGAGAAGAGGGTGGTGTATTTGCTCGCCTACCTCTGCCTTTATAGCGGCTTCCTCGCATTCCTAACCTATGCTCTCTTCATGGGTGGCAGATGATGAATGGCTGGCGGTCCTTCCAACTCCTCGTAGTGCTCCTAACGATCGTCTGGGCCCTATTTCTCTCCGTTAGCATGATATTAGGCTTGATAATTTCGGCCACCTTGGAGAATCCATGGTCTGAAGGACAGTTTGTCCGTGTTTTCGTCGGCGCGGCCGTCTTCATTACATGGGTTGTTGTATGGCAGAAACTTGCTGAGATATGGCTCTACGACATTATGCTGAGGCGGCGGAGAGATGGTTGAGTCTGTTCTTGTAGCCTCGACAGGTGAATATGGTGCAAGTATTGGATGTAGACTAGCAACAAAAGGTTATAAAACAATTTTTTACTCTCCAAACCCTTCCCTGACAGAAAATATAGCAAAGTACAGGTTGGACTTGTATCGGTTTATCTCTAGGGAGAAATTTGTACAGATTCTCTCAGATGGGTTTTTTAAGGTTGCTAGAGAACCCCCTGACAGCGCGGATGCATTGATTATATTCTCTGATATGCTTGAGGGGGGCAGGCCGGTTCAGAGAGAGACGGAGAATCTAGTCCGTAGGCTGGCCAGCTCTACAAGAGTAGCCCACTCCATAGTTTACTCGCTCTTATGTGTGCCTGGGACCTCATCCAGACTTCACCAAATTTTCAAAAAATATGCAGAGGAAAGCCTTAAGGAGAAGGTTTTCGGATATGCAGGGCTCCTCCACAGGGAAAACACAATCCACCCATCATATCTGGAGGATGAAAACGCCGTGAGGCTCCTCACATCCTGCTTTGATGAGTTGTTTTTTGTCAGGGACTTGGAGGTTGCTGAAGCGTTGACGATTTCTCTTCTTTCATTAGATGCCGTTCATAATGCCGTTATCAACCATGTTTTCCGCATTCACGGCGTAACCCCGCCTCCCGAACTCTACAGGCAGGTAGGACCCGATACCGAGGATGTGATGCGATATCTCAAGGGTAGGGAACGGCTGCATGGCCGCCTTGTATCATATGCAGAAAAATATCTCAGCAACATGTTTGATGTTTCATGTCGTGAGCTTGTTAAGAAGGTCCAGAGGATATCATCTAAGAGGGTGGCTAAGATTTTGTATCTCGCTGGGGATGAGAGATCTGGGGAAATTCTCCGCTCTTATCTGCCTGCCAAAAAATGCAGAGTAAACGTCGCTACTTTGGGCACCGTATACGAGATGCTTAGGCTGAGGCAGCTTGTGGGAGGTGAATATGACCTAGTAGTGTTAGATCCTTGGTATTGCTACCTGAGAGGAGCCCTTAGTGACCTTGTAGGTGAGGATAAAATTATTGTTCTTTCAGGTATTCATCCTTCAGATGTAGGTGTATGATATGGTTAGAGTTGCCATAGCTGGTGCAGGTTTCTGGGGTATGAACCATGCTCGGGTTCTCAGCGATTTAAAAGACTGTGAACTGGTTGGGATCTGCGATATAGATATCGAAAGGGCTAGGAGGGCTGCGGAGAAATATAGGGTGGAGGCATATTTTAACGATTTTGAAACTATGCTCAAACAAGCTAAACCCGAAGCGATAACAATCTGCACCCCATCAACGTCCCACGTCGAATTGACAATATCCTCGCTCCACCACGGATTGGATGTTCTGGTGGAGAAACCTATGGCTACGTCTGCGGAGGAGGCTCTAAAAATACTTTCCACCCAAGAGAAGGTGGGAAGGCTGGTGATGGTGGGGTTTATTGAGAGGTTTAACCCAGCCGTTAGGCTTGCGGTCGAACTCCTATCTAATGATGAAATAGGGCAAATCATCCTCACCTACAGCAGGCGGATTGGGTGGTGGCCCGAGAGGATAGGCGATGTGGGTGTCGTAAAGGATACCGCTGTGCATGATATAGATTTAACCATGATGCTTTTCGGAGAAACACCTGAGTCGATATCGGCTAGAGTCGGTAGATTAAAGCATAGGTATGAGGACCATGCTCAGATATTTCTCACCTTCTCAACGGGCCGGAGCGCCATCATAGAAGCCAACTGGCTGACGCCTAGGAAGAAGAGGGAGATACATATTACGGGTGAGAGGGGTGTTATATCCGTGAAATTCATAGAGCAGGAGCTGGTAATTGAGAAGGAGGACTATGTCAGAATACCCAACATCAAGTATTCTGAGCCCCTACGCATGGAGCTGGAACACTTTATCCAGTGCGTCAAAACTTCGACAAAACCGATGGTGGATGTTGTTGATGGGTACAGGGCCTCGCTTATCGCCGATATTATCTTAGAATCGGCAGCTCTAAACAGGCAGATAAAGGTGATAGATTATTTGATAGAGAAGAGGTTGCCCAATCCATAAATTAGAGGCTGATAAAGTATATACATGGAAAAGGAGCTAAAAACAATTGAATGGAGAGATGATAGGGGGCTCCTCATCCTGATAGATCAGCGTTATATCCCCCATAGCCTACGCTATTTCCGGTGCAGAACTGTTGAGGATGTGGCGTTTGCCATCAAGGAGATGGTTGTGAGGGGCGCTCCAGCAATAGGAGTGACAGCAGCCTTTGGGATGGCCTTGGCCGCAAGAAACAGTAAGGCTAGGACAAGGGAAGAGCTTATCGGAGACCTTCGTGAGGCCAAGAAGATGCTTGCATCCACAAGGCCTACCGCCGTCAACCTCTTTTGGTCTTTAGATAGGGTGATGAGAGTGGCAGAGAGTACAGTTGGGGATGTAATGGATGTTAAGGATGCTGTCCTAAGGGAAGCCATCTCGATGGCTGACGAAGATGTAAAGATTAACAAGGCTATTGGTAGGTTCGGCTCATCCCTGCTAGAGGACGGTGACAAAGTCCTCACGCACTGCAATTGAGGTGGGTTTAAGCCTCAGCAGAGTGCGGGAGCCCTAGCCACCGCAGGTTATGGAACCGCATTAGGCGTATTACGGGCGGCCTGGGAACAGGGTAAGCGAATACTTGTGTATGCCAGTGAGACGAGGCCGAGGCTTCAGGGTGCTAGGTTGACAGTGTTTGAGCTTATGCGTATCGGCATCCCAGTCACTGTTCTCACCGATAACATGGTGGCATATCTCATGTCTCAGGGCGAGATAAGTAAGGTCGTCGTAGGCGCAGATAGGATTTTGGCTAAAACAGGCCATGTGATAAACAAGATCGGTACCCTATCTGCAGCGGTTAACGCCCACTACTTCAAGATACCTTTCTACGTTGCCGCACCGCTCTCGACTGTAGACATGGAACTCACTCCTGAGAATGTAGTTATAGAGTATAGAAATGAAGATGAGGTCCATTATGTGGGAAGAACAAGAATAACACCTAAAGGCTCTAAGGCTGTAAACCCGGCATTTGATATAACGCCTCCAGAGCTGGTGACCGGGATAATTACGGAAAAGGGTGTCTTCTCCCCATCGGAGCTGGCCAAGTTCTTGTTCGGCTAGAGAAGCCAGTCTATCAGTATGAGAATCAGGGCGGTGGCAACACCGGCGGTAGCCATCTTTATACCGGTCAAGACAACCCTCTGTCTGGTCATCCTGCCTAGAAGCATCCCCAACAGGAATAGAACAACCAGTCCTAGAGTAACCGACAGGGGTAGGGAGTATGCCCCTAACCCCCCAACAAATAGGGATGCTATGTAGGGGCTTAACACACACACCGAAAAGACAAGAGAGCCAGAACCCTGCAGAAGACCGGCAACTAAGGCCCCTATCCTCCCCGCCTCATCGAATACTGTGTTACTTACGTCTGTCAGCAAGACCTCCCTAAGCTCCCTCATCCTCTTCTCAGACTCGGCTGACTCTGTCACATACGTTCCCATGAAACCCGATACGAACATGCCGAGGGCTGCACCTAGGCCAGCGGTCACAACAATAAAATTCTCTACATTTCCGAGGAGACCTAACCCCATAATAACACCCAGCATGGATATTGCGCCATCGAATCCGTTGGTGAAGAAGTATCTCCTAACCATCTCCGACTTGCCTGAATATCTGAGCATGGTTCGGATGCTTTCTATGCTGTTGCTTAGCCACCGGCGCATAGTTTTCACTTGGATATCTTCTCAACCACTACTTGGTCTACACTGTGTATCGCCGCTCCTAGATGTTTGACAGCCGCCTCGACCTGCTCAAAATTTATACCCGCCCCCTCCACAACCAGTTTCACAGTCTCGGTATTGGTGTCCACTTCTAAGATTGAGACGTCAACCCTGCTTATACCTTTAACGGCCGAGATGGATTTAGCGAACTCGATAATGGTTGGTGTATGCGGCTTCAGAACGTCTAAGACAATTCTGGAGACAACTAGCTCGTGCCGTTCAGGCATCTGTTAACACTGGCTCAAAGTTGTTCTCCCCTTTTATAAATGTAGGCATTTAAATAGGCCGCTAGAGATTTAAATTAACCCTTAAAAAGTCCAGAGCCTCATCAACGTGTCTCCGAGGATCTAGGCTCCTTATAATCTTACTAACCCTACCCTGCCTGTCTATAATGTATGTCACCCTTTTGGTGATACCGAACAGTCCTAGGGCCCCATATCTCCTTATAACATCCCCGACCACATCACTGAGCAGGTAGTGGGCAAGACCGTGCCTGGATGCAAACTTTCTATGGGATTCGACGCTGTCACGGCTAATCCCTAAGACCACTGAATCAAGTTCCTCGAACTCTCGCAGCCTATCTCTAATGAGGCAGTTCTCCACAGTACATCCGGGAGAGCCATCCTTTGGATAGAAAAAGATAACCACGTTACGGCCTCTGAACTGAGAAAGTCGAATCGCCACTCCACTGGATGATGGCAGCTCAAAGTCTGGAGCCTCCTCACCCTCTCGGAGCATAAACCCACCAATAACCGGGGTTTATTTAATCTCTGCGTATGATGAGGAGAGCGGCGCGGACATCATGCGCATGCTTATGTTTACGGCTATCCTTATCCAAATAACCGTCTAGAGACTGCTGGGTCACATAAGGCCATAAAAAGAGCTGTAGTTTGCCGTGTCCTTTTCTTATTGCTTTGGGATGTGGGGCATGAGTTTGTTGGCGTATCCGAAGACTGCGAGCCTGAACTGGACTATGTCTACGTAGAGGAGGGCCTCTTCTTTAGCTCAAGCATCACTTTCCAGCTCTTCTATGACCCTGTTAACCAGCCTTATGGTTCTTCAGAAGCGCCACCATTCATCCCTTAGTTAGCGGCCTCTCATTAAAGCGATAACACAAGGACGATAAACTAAGAGCGTGCCAGGGCCTCAGCTCTTTAGTCCTCCTGCCGTAGAGAGGGGAGCCGCTTGACAGAACCTCTTCGCACATGAGTCCCAGCAAAGAGCCAGAAATAATGAGCACCACCCTCTCTTCGATAATGTTTCTGTTCAAGGCTAATCACAATTAGTACTAATCATGACTAGTATTGACGTTTTTCAGGTAGCTGGGGATATAGACAACAGAGCCTAGACGACATATTAAGGCCAGAACACATAAGAAAAACAGAATTTACATTCCAGCTGGCTGTAGGCTGAGGTTCTGACTAACACAAAGAGATGTTTAGAAAACCACCTAACGTAACAAAGCCCCCAGCCAACCACTCCCCTCTCTTCTCCTTCTTTATAGAATATACCGGAATCGCATCGGCGCGTGGGGGGCGGGATTTGAACCC
>BEHD01000025.1 GCA_002898355.1 archaeon HR01
GGTTTTGACTGGCACTCCAGCGGGCTAACAACGGTCGTCTGCGGTGTTCTGAGGGACTCGCTTGAGTTGTCCAGACACGGTGTGGCCGCTTTGGGTGGTAAAGGACTTGCATCCAGGGCAATCCCAGAGAAGATAGGGTTGGCAGGGCTCGATGAGGAGGAGGCCAGGCAGGTGATATACGCCAGCAAGATATCCTCCAAGGTGGACAACAACGCATTACAGGACGGCTACAAGATCTACCACCATACGGTATTCTTCACGGAGAAGGCCAAGTGGGCCGTTGTCCAGCAGGGTTTGAACCAAGACTGCGGATATGCCCGCCGCTATCACTGGGTTGGTGAATCTGTGAGGAGCTATGTCTTGGAGCCTCACAGCGGCATCTCAGGGGACAGATATGAGGCAGCAGTATTGAACATGGTCTCCCGTCAAAGCTTAGACGCTCAGAAAGCATCTCTTGATGTGGTGGCCGAGGGGCCGGCTAGAATTCAGAGACTTCTCAGCACGGTTGTCCAGCGTCAGACAACCTTGGAAAACTTCGAAACCGTCCACCCTCGGATGCATACCGCGTTACATGTTAAACTTCCACGCCGCATCAACTGGGATGTTGTTAGGAGGCTCTACGATGTGAGGCCGGCCAGCTATGAGGAGCTCCTCCTCTTCCAAGGCGTCGGAGCCGCAACGGTTCGGGCTCTAGCCCTCATCTCATGCCTCATATATGGTGTGGAGCTGGATTGGCGTGACCCCATAAAGTACAGCTTCGCAGTAGGTGGAAAAGACGGTGTCCCCTACCCGGTTTCTAGGAGGAGAATGGATGAGGTGATAGAATTTCTAGAGGGTGTGCTGGAAAGAACCGCCGTGGAAAGCTCCACTAGGAGAGAGGCTCTGAGAAGGCTTTACGGCCTGGCTGGACAGTTTTAAAAAAGGGTTATATGAGCCGGGCGTTCACCACAATCTCCACGTTATTCTTCAAGGCCTTTGATATTGGGCATCCGCCGCCAGCCTGTTTTGCGGCCTCGACAAACTTCTCGGCGGTTATACCTTTAACACGTCCTGCCACATTTAAAACTATCCTAGTCACCCTATAGCCATCCTCCACCTTCTCAAAGGCGGCCTCAGCAGAGACTTCCAGCCTTTCAGGAGGTGTGCCGGCCTTGGCTAGGATGTTGGAGAGGGCCATCGCGAAACATCCCGCATGGGCTGCGGCGAGGAGTTCTTCGGGACTTGTGGTTCCAGGCTTTCTTTCAGCCCTTGCGGCCCATGTTATCGCCTGTTCTGGGAAAACTTTGCTTCCCGGACTCACTTTCCCCCTACCAGAAAGTAGGTCTCCTTCCCAAACCGCCTCTGCACGGCTGATAGCTCCTGACATGGTGGATAGCTGTGATGGAGGGGATTTTATGAATGTTATCTCTCTTCTCATTTTTAGGCTATTACGCAGCTGGACCAGCCGCAGTCAAGGCATCTTGAACAGCCCTCCTGAAAGACTATTCTGGGGCTTCCGCATAGGGGGCATGTGGTGTGTTCATCCTTTATGGCTGGTGTTGGTTTCTGCCTCAGGCTGACCGAGATTGGCTGCCCTGTGGGGCTGACGCCTAGTTTCAGCGCAAGCCCTAATGTTTCATTCTCTATCTCTAGAGAATATCTGCCATGCCTCTGGGTTGGCGTGACTAGAACCTGTGCCGTTTTTGAGGAGTCCCTGTAGATGGTTATGCCTTTAAGTCCAAGTCTGTAGGCTAGGAGGAAGGAGTTGAGGACGTCTTCTACTGTGGCCCAGCTCGGCATGTTTATGGTCTTGCTCACCGATGCGTCAACCCATAGTTGAATCTCATATTGGGCCCTAACATGGTCCCACCAAGGTATGTCATAGGCGGTCAGAAAGACTCTTCTAACCTCTTCAGGGATATCTGCCAGTCCTTGGACGGAGCCTCCGTTCTCGGCCACTTTCATGACTAGCTGCTCCGTGTAAAGCCCTAACTTCTTCATACGCCTTTCGAATTCTAGGTCAACATAGTAGAACCTCCCCACTGTGACGTGTTTTTCGAAAGCCAGTGCGAACTGAGGCTCCAGGCCTGACGATGTGTCGGCCAGCATGGAGATACTGCCTGTCGGGGCCACCGTTGTTAGGTGGGAGTTCCTGATACCATGTCTGACTATCTTCTCGGCCAGCCTGGACCAGTCAAGGGTCCAGTACTCACGTCTGTGGAACCCCTCCACCGGTATGATGCCACGCGCCCAAGATGATTTGTTGAAATCTGGGAATGGACCCCTCTCGACGGCCAGCTCCACCGAGGCCTCCACAGCGTAGTACATGATATGCTCCATAACTCTTCTCATGGTTCTGAACCCTTCTTCGCTGTTGTAGGGTATCATCAATGCGTAGAGCATGTCTGCCAATCCCATTATACCCAGCCCTATCCTCCTGCTCCGGAGTGTCCTGTCCCGTATCTTCTCAGATGGGTGTTTTGTTATCTCTATGATGTTGTCGAGGAAGCGGGTTGCCAGCTTTGTCACACGGGCCAGCTCACCCCAGTCAAACCCCCCATCTTCTCTGACTAATGCGTAGAGGTTTATGGAGCCGAGGTTGCATGACTCGTAAGGGTATAGCGGCTGCTCTCCGCATGGATTCACGCATACTATATCCCCGAACACCTCCCTGAAGGGGTTATATCTGTTGATATTGTCCTGGAATAGCATGCCAGGGTCCGCCGTCTTCCAAGCCATCTCGGCCGCCAGTCTCAGAAGTTTCTCAGGATGTATGGACCTCCAGACTGTGCCATCCCTCGGGTTGATCAGTGGATAGGACTCCCCCCTCTCCAGGTATCGCCAGAAATCCGCCGGTATCAACACGGAGATGTTGAAGTTTTCCAGGAATCCCGGCCTTTCCTTACATGTTATGAAGGATTCTATGTCGGGATGGTTTGCAGCCAGGACTCCCATGTTGGCACCCCTCCTCCGCCCACCCTGTTTTATGACGTCTGTCACGGTGTCGATTATGCGCATGAATGAGATGGGGCCGGATGCCACGCCCTGTGTGGAGGCTACGACATCCCCCTCCGGCCTCAGCTTGGAGTAGTTGATGCCCACACCTCCCCCTGACTTGAAGATGACAGCGGCCTCCTTGGCTGTCTCCATGATGGATTCCAGGTTGTCGTCCACGTCTAGGACGAAGCATGCGCTTAGCTGTCCCAGCTGGGTGCCTGCGTTGAAGAGGGTTGGGCTGTTGGGGAGGAACTTCTTAGAGACCATAAGCTCGTAGTAGTCTCTGTAGAGTCTGTAGTAGTTCAGCTGTTTAGATGCTAGAAGACGTAGTATCTCGGCCAAGGGCTTACGCATAGCCCCTATCCTGTTGAGATGGCTGTATAGATAGGCCAGCCTCTCCAGGTGATGTCGATTCCATAAAACCTCGAAACCCTCATCCCCTTCAGGGCCGAGCCCAATCCTCCCCTCATAGCTGTATACTTCGGAGTCGTCGGCATTCCATACCGGCTGGCTATGCCCTGGGTCGTATAACCTATGGTCGTAGAGTATGTCGGGTATGACGACCAGGGCTGCCACCCTCTGAAACATCTGTTTAGGCCCCTCCACCAGCCTACCATCGTAATCTTTCAGCAGGTATCTTGCAGCCATCAGCCGTAGGGCGTTGAGGGAGAAGGCTTTATCAACCTCGTCTATATACTCCTTCTCCAGAATCTTCTTCTTCTCCTCCCTCAGTCTGGTCCTTTCATGCCTGTAAAGAATATACGATTTAGCCACCTCATCCAGCCCCAGCTTCATCAAGGCCTTCTCCACTATGTCTTGCACATCCTCGACATGGGGTATCTTCTCGGCTCCAAACCTCTCAGACAGCACCATCAATACATCATCAACCACACGGTCCAGCCTCACCTCATCAACCAGGCCAACCGAATGCATGGCCTTCCTAACAGCCTCCCTAATTCTGGATGCGTCAAAATCCACCACACGGCCATCCCGTTTTACAATCTTCCTAGGAACAGGCCCTGGCACACTATAGATACACCCCATCCGAAATATAAGCCCTCAAATCTAACACATGGCCAAACACCACAATGACAGCCTTGGCTTCTAAAAGATTATCTTTTAGCTGGTATGCCCTCACGATGATATGAGATCTGAGGCTATAATCGTCTCAGATTTGGTGAAGAAGTATGGAGAACTGACTGCTGTCGACCATATAAGCTTCAACGTCTTCGAGGGTGATGTGTTCTCGCTCCTAGGTCCCAACGGCGCCGGCAAGACAACCACAGTAGAAATCCTAGAGTGTTTGAGGACACCGACGTCAGGTGATGCCTGGATAAAAGGACTCAGTGTAAGAGACCCCAAGGATGTCAGAAAGATTAAAAAAATTATAGGCGTCCTTCCCCAGGAGTTTTACGCCGTTGATAACCTGACGGTTTTGGAGAATGTGGTGCTGGCGGCGGCCGCTAAAAACTCCGACAACGTTAGAGGTGTTCTGGAGAGGCTGGGTCTCTGGGAGTTTAGGGGTAGGAGGTTTTCGACGCTCTCAGGGGGTTTGAAGCGGAGGGTTGGGCTGGCGATGGCACTAGTAGGTGAGCCCGAGATTGTTTTCCTCGACGAGCCGACAACTGGCCTAGACCCGGAGGCGAGACGTGAAACATGGCATCTCATAAGAGAGCTTAGGAGGTCAGGTGTGACGGTTGTTCTAACTACCCATTACATGGAGGAGGCGGAGAGGCTGAGCGACCACGTCGCAATAATCGTGAACGGACGGATTGCAGCAGAGGGGGAGGTGAAGAATCTCATATCCAGATATGGTGGGAGGACAACCCTTGTCTTCGACGACATCGATGAGGAGGCACGTCAACACTTGGTTGATAGAGGGTTCAATGTTGAAGCCTTGTCTGGTGGAAGGTCTGTGGTAAGGGTTGAGGGTGAGCATGAAGTCTTCGAGGTCATATCCTACCTAAGGAGCTTAGGATACGAGGGATATCCCTTGATAAGGCGGGGAGGGCTGGAGGATGTCTTCCTCTCCGTAATAGGTTCGAAACTTTCGGAGGGAGGGGATCTGATATGAGGACCTTTATCACTTTTGTCACACTGCTTCTCAAGACATGGTTTAGAAGTAAGACCAGCCTCTTTTTCGGATTGGCGCTGCCGATAACGCTTCTCCTCGTCTTCGGAACGATTTTCGGCGGCCCCTCACCACCAAGCTACAGTCTCTACGTCAGAAACCTAGACTTAGACGGGAGCGGAGGGCCGGCACCCCTCTCCAAAGCCTTCATCGACGCATTGAACAGCAGTGTCTTCGAGGTGAAGCTGTTGCCCCCCGACGCCCCACCCCAACAGTCTACGGGTTTTACCGCTGTTCGAATACTGACCATACCTCAAGGCTTCACTGGAAGCCTGCTCAACGCCTCTATTAGGACCCGGATAGACATCACCGCTGACACTATCTTGAGGTTTGTGGAGATGGCTGGTGAAAACATATCGTCGGAGGTTAGGGCTAACATATCCCGGGGTATAGAGGGCATGGAGGATTTTAAGCAGTCACTGGTGGTGGGGAACACAACCCTCATCCTAGAGGGAAGCCCTGACGATAGAATCCTCCAAGCCATAGAAGGTATACTGAATGTTATCGCATCCAAGTTCGAGCTTGGCTTGCTGAACGCATCGGCGGTCTTACAGGTTAAGACACAGTTTCACCAGATCAGGCAGCTACGGGCTGTCGACTACTACATGCCGGGATACATAGCCGCTTTCATTATGACAAATGGCTTACTCGGCGTCTCTCAACAGTTTTCGGAGTATAGGAGGAGGGGCGTGATAAAGCTTCTGGCATCAACCCCGGTCTCCAAATCTTTCTGGATTGCCTCAATTGTGGCTGTCCAGACTATTGCGTCACTTGTTCTGACCTCTGTTATGATATTGGCCGGCTGGCTGGTGTTCAGGATTGCTGTTTACCCCGACGTCTTCAGCTTGGCCGTGATATTGCTGGGAACCCTAGCCTTCACAGGCTTCGGCGTGTTAATAGGGGGTGTATTGAAGGAGGCTGAGGCGGTGGCGGCTTTGGGCAACACACTATCATTTCCCATGATGTTTCTCTCGGGAGCCTTCTGGCCGCTCGAGCTTATGCCGGGCTACCTCCAAGCTGCAGCTCGATACATGCCATTATACTATTTCCACGTAGCGTTGAGGGAGACTCTCGTATCTGGGTCTCCGGCCACAGCCATAATCCCCGCCTTGGTCGTAGCTATTACGGCTGTAGTTGCTACGATATCTGCGGTAGCCGCTACAAAATGGAAGGACTTCTGAAGAAGAATGTTGCATCTCTTCATGGCTGGTTATATTAGTGGGGAATTTGGAGTCGGGGTCCAAGGGCTTTCCGCAATGCCTTTTCGGCTGAGAAGCTGGCAGGAACTATGATGGCTGATGAGAGCATGTTAAAGACCGCCGTCAAGCCTGAGATGGTTAATGCGACTGCGATGTCTGTCTCCGCAAAGTAGCCTGCAGCGGATAGAACCTTTCTGCCGAAGGGTAGATAGACTGATGGCAGCAGGAAATAGTATAGCACAAATGTTATAGGGGTCATTACTATGGCTCTTGCGGCCATAGCGAAACCTGTGGTGACCAGCAGCCTACCCATGCCAAGCTTACGAGATACCTTTAAGCCGGCGTAAACCCCCAACATCATCGACAGAACCGCCGCCAGCTTCATCAGTTGAGGTATAGGGGGAGGAGCGAAACCGCTCTGGGCAGTAATAACCAGTGCATACCAGTGGGCCAGCGCAGTCACTATGCCATATTTCCAGCCGAATATGAGGAATGCTAGGACATCAGGCACTTCGGCCAAGTCGAACCGTAGGAATGGGAGGAGTGGGAAGGGTATGCTCGCCGGTGCTAACCCCAGAACATATGCAAGGGCAGCTAAAGATGCTGCACCTGCTACCTTTTGATTCCTATTCATGAAGCTATTTCAAAGAAGAATTCTATTTAAGTATATATTTTTTGATTCTTATTTTTACTTTTTGGTTAAATTTTTTCTATTTTTTAATCTCTTCGACAGCAAGAAATATTCGTTCAAGGGATGTGGGCGACCTAATGGATATTACACGCGACCGACCTACCTCGTAAATCTTCACCAGTCCAGCTCTCTCGAGAACCTTGACGTGTTTGTAGATGACGGGGTACCGGGTTTTCACCATTTTAGAGACGGCCTTGATGTGGAGCGGGCGTTCGCTGGAAGCCACTATGTTGAGTATTTTGAGCCTCAAAGGGTTCCCTAGAGCCGAGAAGATATCCGCAAGGGTCTTCACCCTCTGCTCCTCATCCGACATCATTCAGGATAAAACATGTTTAACCAAAATGTAAACATTTAACCCACCTCTCCACGACGCCCCGACTACGTCTCAAACGGCCTATGCTGGTAAAGCCTCTTCCTCAGCCTCCTGCTGAACATCAACTGCCCCCGAAGCCTGATGAATCCCAGGCTGTTGGGGGATTTAACCACCTTCACCGTAGACTGTCCAACATCGTAGTAGGTGTGTCCATCCACCAGTATCTGGGGCTCACCCTTGCTCACATTCACGTAAAGGGGTGTAGACATGGGGACCACCAAAGGCCTTAGATTTGTCATCGATGCGAGGGGGGCCACAACCATGGCCTCCACATCCTCATGTACGGCTGGCCCGCCTGCGGAGAGGGCGTAGGCCGTCGACCCTATCGGTGTCGAGATAATCACCCCATCAGCCACATCCACTAGGATGAGGTCTTCCTGAGCGATTCGGTATTCTATTATCCTGCCAGGCCTCCTAGACGATATTAATATCTCGTTGAGGACATCGCCGAGAAAACGGTCGTCAAGATATACTGCAAGCCTGCTAACCCTGTCCACCTGATAATCTCTCTTGAGTATTTTCTCCATAGATTCATACAGTTCAGCAGGTTGTATCTGGCATAGATACCCAGCCCTCCCATAGTTCACCCCGGCCACGACTATGCTGGGTGAAGTTATCCTCCTAGCAGCCCTCAACATGGTCCCATCACCCCCTAAAACGATTAGGATGTCATCACCAGCAGAGGTATCCGCCTTTTCGAAGTCGGTGAGGGACATCACGCTATGCTCCACCCCCCTCTCCTCCAGGAAGCTGTGAAGCCGTCTAGCGGACTCGGCTGATTCAGCTCTGGTGGCTGCATATACTATTGTAATTTTCACACCATCCCAGCCATTAGGGCGGTTTATAGGTATAGCTAATTCAAATAGAGCCTGCCCTGAGATATTCTAGCGGTGAGGCTGGCAGCCCTCTACACCGGTGGAAAGGACTCCACATACGCCATATACAAGGCAGCCAGCAAGGGCCACAGCGTGGAATACCTCCTCACGGTCTTCCCCCAGTCGGCCGAGAGCTACATGTACCACTTTCCCAACCTACACATCACCCGGCTTCAAGCTGAGGCTATGAATATACCCCAGCTCACGGCCACCTCCGCCGGGGTAAGAGAGGCTGAGCTGGAAGATCTCAAGGGTCTGGTGGCAAAAATAGCGGATAGGGTGGACGGACTGTTGACCGGCGCGATAGCCAGCAACTACCAAAGGTCTAGGATAGAGAGGATTTGTAGAGGCTTTGGGCTGGAGGTTTTTGCTCCCCTATGGGGTATGGACCCCTGGGCCCTCCTCGACGAGTTGTTGGATGCGGGGTTTGAAGTGGTGATAACTGCTGTGAACGCCGCCGGATTTGATGCTGGCTGGCTTGGGAGGAGGCTCGACAGAGATGCTGTAGAGGACCTCAGATGGCTGGTGGAGAGGTATGGTATAAGCCCCGTAGGTGAGGGCGGTGAGATGGAGTCTCTGGTACTATACTGCCCACTATTCGAGAGGAGGATAGAGATTCTGAAGGCTAGGAAGATTTGGCGTGGAGACTCGGGATACCTGAGTATTGAGGAGGCTAGGCTTGTTTAAGCCGGCCTGATAATGCTTATATAGACCCCGCCAACGGAGACCGGTAAGTAGGGGGTGTCTCAATCGATTACGTTGAAACCCTCGATACAACGCTGCGGGATGGCGCCCAGACCCGAGGCGTCACCTTCACACTACACGACAAGCTGAGAATAGCTGAGAAGCTGGACGAGCTGGGCATAGACATTATCGAAGGGGGCTGGCCCGGCTCCAACCCAAAAGACGAAGAGTTTTTCAAAGCAGCGAAAAATCTCAGCCTATCCCACAGCCGACTTTCAGCATTCGGCAGCACCCACAGGGTAGATACTAGGCCTGAAAACGATCAATCCCTCAACGCGCTGATAAAATCCGACGTAGACCTGGCTGTGATATTTGGAAAGTCCTGGACCCTTCATGTGACGGAGGTCCTGCGATGCTCTCTTGAAACCAATCTGGAGATGGTCAGAAATACCCTGGAGTATCTGAGGTCCCATGGAGTGGAGGTTATTTTTGACGCTGAACACTTCTTCGACGGATACAAGGAATCCCCCGATTACGCCATGAGGGTTCTGCTGACAGCCGAAGAAGCAGGGGCGAAAACTCTTGTCCTATGCGATACAAACGGCGGCAGCCTTCCCACAGAGGTAGGCAGTATCACCGAGAAAGTTTTCAAAAAAATCCACACGCCCCTAGGCATACATACACATAATGACTGCGGTCTGGCCGTGGCCAATACCTTGGCCGCGGTATTGCAGGGTGCACGCCATGTTCAAGGAACCATGGTGGGGCTTGGTGAGAGATGCGGTAACGCAGACCTCACTCAGGTAATACCCAACATAGCCCTAAAGCTGGGGATGAGGGTTCTGAAGTCGCAGGATGGCCTGAAAAAGCTGGCTGAGGTGGCCGCATACATAGCCGAGGTTGCCAACCTACAGGTTCCGCCCAACCACCCCTTTATTGGGAAAAACGCCTTCGCCCATAAAGGCGGAGTCCACATAGATGCCATGCTCAAAAATCCGAGAACCTATGAACATGTTGACCCATCTCTTTTAGGTGTTGAGAGGGTGATATCGGTCTCGGAGCTGGCTGGGCGCTCCGCACTGATAAGCCATGCGGAGAGGATAGGGCTGAAGATCTCCAAGAATGATGTGACAAAGGCCCTTGAGGAGGTTAAGGCCCTGGAGGCTGCGGGATATCATCTAGAGCCTGCCGACGCAACCATCTCCCTTATCATACTTCGGGCTATGGGGAAATATCAGGAAAGGCTTAAGGTGAGAACATGGTGGGTGGAATCCCTTGATGTGGGTAGGGTCACATCCAAGGCTGTGGTCTCACTTGATGTAGATGGTGAAGCGGTGACGGAGTCGGCTGAGGGTGTGGGGCCTGTTCATGCGTTAGACGGGGCCATCAGGGCTGCCGTACTGAGAAAATTCCCAGAGATGGAGAAGACACAGCTCACCAACTACAAGGTCTCAGTAATAGACACCAGAGATGCCACAGCGGCTGGTGTACGGGTTTTCACAGAGTTCTCAGACGGGGAGAAACAGTGGGCCACTACAGCTGTATCACGTAACATCCTCGAGGCCAGTCTCAAAGCAATAGTCGACGGATACATTTACAAGCTAAATGTTCTAGGAGATGTTAGTTTACGGAGGGAGACCGCCAGAACTACTTGACGGCAACAATCATATGGCGGCCCATTATGCTCCAGTAATCAACAGTTGCCCCGGGTTCAAGCTTATTCTTAAGCTCCTCATCCGTAGGATGGGGGACATCCACTATCTGTAACGTCTCACTATCCATGACGCTCACGTAGTCCGGCGAGATAGAGACTATCTGCCCACTCCTCTTCTCCACAATAGGCACCTCGACACGGTTATCGGCGGGTCCTACAAGACTCCGCTTAACATTATCGAAGATACCTATCGCCACAAGCCTAACCTTTGCAGAGCCATGCTTCCCCGGCTTACTCTTCTCAATCTCCACTATCTTGCAGGGCTCCCCATCTATTATGACGTTATGCCCCTCCTTCAAAGAACCCAAGTCCACTGGCTTGCTCAAACCATCAACATCACCGGAAAG
>BEHD01000026.1 GCA_002898355.1 archaeon HR01
AACACGCTCCGATAGGATGAACCGATTAGATTCCTCATCGTCACGTCGATTTCTAATACTGGACAAGTTTTCTAATCTCATGCGTGAAGACTATATATTATATTCCATGGGCCGGGAGGGACTTGAACCCTCGACCTCTGCCGCGTCAGGGCAGTGTCCTACCAGGCTAGACCACCGGCCCTACTATGCGGCCCCTGTTGGGGGCTATTTTTGTTTTCTGGGGTGTTTGGCCCAGCCGCTCTACCAGCGGGGGTGTGCTTAATCAAGCTATCTCAACGCCAACCAGGGGGTTGCCGGGGAATATGCTGATGGCTTGTCATAGCCTCACTATGACTGAGAGCGGGCCGGGGTCAGATATCTTTTCGCTAGCGTATGCTTTTAGCCGCTGGGATACTGTTGGGATGTTGGCTGGAGGTGCTCGTATATGCGAAAAATTTTTATGCCATCGTATATCGCAATTATACGTGAACATTTTAGGAGCGGTGTTCGACATCGTCATAGCCATAATATAGCTGATCTTCGGCGTGTCCCTAGCCCACTTCAGCATAACGGTTGCCATCAACATCTTGAACAGGTATACAAAGGAGATAAACGAGTTTGAGGAGCTACGGAAGAAGAACCTCGCAGTAGGCGTCTACGTGGCCGGTATCCTCATCGCTGTGGGCAACGTGGTGGGTCAGGCAGTCTCAGGCGTTAGCAAGGCTGTGGTTCCAGGCGCATTCAACGTAGCGGCCCTTATTGGCGGGCTGATACAGCTGTTCATCGGCCTCCCACTGGCGATTGTTGTGATTACATGGGCCCAGTCGAGGGTTTACAGCTGGATGGTGAGGGCTGCCTCCAAGGTTCCAGGCGTGGAGGTGGAGAAGTTCAACATACAAGACGAGCTGAAGAACGGAAACCTGGCCGTCGCCATAGTCCTATTCGGAACATTCCTCGCCATATCCCTGGTCATCAGCCAGGGTGTCGCATTCCTCTCAGAGCCCATCGCCTCCGCGATAAGAGCGTTTATCGGCTAGAAAACAGAACACCATTTTTATTTCAGCGGTTAGTTAATCCGTCCGGTAAAGAATCATTATACATGGTTGATTATGAAATGACGTGTAGGTAAAGCTAATATTAAAGGAATTCTTACCAGGGGTTGGAGTGAGTATAGGGACTTCACCCTTAAGCGAAAAAGGACAAGTAACAATACCTAAGGAGATAAGGGAGTATCTAGGCGTTAAGCCAGGCGACAAAGTTTTATTCTTAGTTGAGGAGGGCAAAGTCATCCTAGTTAAAGCAGGATCAAAAAAAGTATCCAACGTGCTAAGGAAACAAAAACCATGGAAAACAAATCATCTAGAATTTCAGATGAGACTTCGTGAAGAATGGCTATGAGGATTCTGTTGGATACTAATGTTTTTGTGGCGGTGAAAAATAAGGCCGAGCCATTTTACACAGAATCCTCCAATCTTTTGGAGATAATAGACAATGGTAAGATGGAGTGTATAGTTCCTTCATTGGTTGTGGCTGAGTTATGTACTGGCTATTATCAAGAAGATGATGAAGAGGGTGCGGAAGAATTGCTGGCGGCCCTCCTCACTACACCAACCTACAAAATCATACCGATGGACCATAATATAGCATGCAAGGCGGGAAAAATCAGAGCAAGACTAGGAATAAAACTACCCGACGCCATAGTGGTAGCCACAGCTATAACAAACAAGGCCACAGCTATAGTAACCTACGATGAAGAAATGAAAAGAGCGGAAAAATACATAGCTGTCAAAACACCAAAGGAAATAATCACCAGATGAAAATTAGTAAGGGTGGTTAGTTATGATTTCTGGAAAGCTAAAGGTGCTTCTCGGAGAAAGTGTAGTTATAAAATCTGAGCGGAGAGGATACATGCTCCACGAGGTTATCTAAGACATGCATAATGGAAGAGGGGCAAGCAAGGCCATAGACCCACCCAGAAAAGGTAAGTTGACAGTATCTGTTGCGGGAAGGAAAAAATGTTTTATATTAGATAAGGGGCCGTGTTCCTAAATGTCATCTATCATATGCCATTCATGTGGTTTCACCAACCAGTCAGGAAGCCTTTACTGCTTTAGATGTGGGGCTCCGTTATCCATAGATATGTGCCCCTACTGCCGTAGCCAGCTTCCAGCCCATCTGAACACATGCCCCAGATGCGGACACCCAGTACCTAGACAGAGGCTCACCGGCTACATCCCAGCCATGAGAGCTGGACAACAATATACAGACCCCTCACTAAGGCCTAGGGGAGGGCTGGCTGACTTGGGGCTGCTCTTCAGGCTCCTCACTAGGAAGAGGGGCCCCATATATCAGGCATCACCAGCGGTTTATGAGAGGCTGAGCCCCCAAACGATAGCCAGGTCCGGCCACTACCTGCTCATAGCCCTAGCCATCTTCTTCATAGGCGTAGCCACAGCATCCACTGTCATAGCTCTAGAGGGGTACGCAGCCATGTTACCTGCTTCAATAATAGCAGCCATAGTGCCGCCAGTAGCATTCTTGGTGTGGATGAGGATTAATGACAGGCTGGAGCCTGAGCCGGTCTGGCTTGTAGGCCTCGCTTTTGGATGGGGGGTGTTCTCTTTACTCCCAGCAATAATCATCAACACACCCCTCATAATAGCCTTGGGCTGGAGCGGGTTGGCGGGTTTTACCGAGGAGCCCATCAAAATGTTGGGTGTGTACCTGTTGGCCACAAACCCAAGGCTCAAGTCGGAGTTCAACGACCACCTAGACGGCCTACTATACGGCTCTGCAGCAGGCCTCGGCTTCGCATTTGCGGAGAACATACTTTACATAGCGAGAGGCCTAGAGTCCGTCCCAATCCTAATACCTGTAAGGATAATGACGATGAGCATGCACATGTTCACCACAGGACTGATAGGGTACTGGCTGGGCTATCTCAGGGTCCACGGACTTCCACTACATTTCTCATCAGCGATGCCGGCCATCGCCTTCTCGATATTCACTCACATGCTATGGAATACGATGGCACAGTATCTCCAATTAATTGGTCTCATAATTGTGTTTATTTGGGGGCCGGTTCTCATATACTATCTCAGCAAGCTGGCTAGAGATGCGTTGGTGGACGAGTATTTCTGGGGGTACGCCCACGGATACGCTCCTAGGGAGAGCCGCTAACGCTTGACCGCATACTGCCTGGCATGCATCCTGTGAAGCATGAAACCATAGGCCCAGAGGCCGCCGAAAGCCAGAAAGGCAAATTCGCCCAATACGTTAATAACCACTCCAGCCACACCCGCCTGTGCTGCGCTAGCTATGAACCCGATGAAAGTGAGTAGGCCTGAAGCTAGAAGAGCCATGGCGCCGTAGTATATGTAGTCCAAACCATCATTCGTTGGGGTCATGTTGGTTCACGGCTCACTTGACTGGGTGGCGGAGGAGGCGGGGGCGGAGGCATGGGGCCTGGGAACTGCGTCTGCTGTAGTGGCGGGCCGTAGCCTAGTGCGGCTCTGTAGTATGCTCTATACCGTCCAAAACCGATAACCCACAGGCCGCCGGCCGCCAGCAAAGCCAGTCCTCCCAAAACACCTATCACTGCAGCAGCAACACTTCCGCCGGCCACCATCGCTATCATCAAGAAGAGCGCTGCAACAGCTGCTGCTATCGAGCCGTAGTATATGTAGTCCAGCCCATCCCTATCGAAGGACCCGCCGAGCATGTGTTAAGATACGGCCGATCCTATAAAAAGTTTTAACCAGTGCCCACAGAGAACATGGTAAGCACAGTGGCATCTTTCTCCTTCGTGAAGAATCCGATGTTGAGATAGTTGTACACACCTTCCTTAACAGACCACATGTAGACCTTCTTCACACCCTTACCCCGGCATTCAACCTCTGCAAACTCCTTAACCACCGCCTCCAACGCAGCCACATCGCTCTCCACCACACACGCCACATACTTCTTCAGGAGCTCGACGTTGGCCGAGCATCTCCTTGCCTCGGTAACCGAGATATCGTAGGCGGAGAATATCTTGACAACAGTCTCCTTAACCTTCTCACGGCTTACAGGCGCTGGTGGAATATATCCCGGTGGAGGGTAGGACATACTTTTGCAGCCACCAGTGTTTATTTAACGTCTTCTTAAAAGCTTATATAAGGGAATACGGTGTAACAGCCATGTTACAAGCCTATCCAGGGGGAGCGCCTGTATCCCCACCGGTCAGGAAGAGGCCTGTGGGCTTGGTGGTGATAGCTATTCTCCAGATTATTGGAAGCATAATCAATATCGGGGCAGGTGCCTCAAACTTGGGAGCTGGGATTGCGTTAGGCGCGGCCAATCTCGTGTTGGGCATTATAGGTCTGTTGGTGGGCGTATTAATGATACTTGGAAGAAGCTATACATTTGTACTAGCATGGATTATCATCTCGCTTGTAATAGGTCTCGCACTAGGCGGATACGCCGTCTCACAACTCCTCCCATTCGCCGGCACGGAGTTCGGAGGAGCTGTATTAGGCGGGGCAATAGCCGGTATTGTAATAACAGCTGTAATCTACGCTATAGTAATCTATTATCTGACTAGGCCGCATGTCAAGGCTTTCTTCGGCAAGGCGCCCTTGGCTCCACCTGTAGGGACTGTGGGCGTAGCCCCTCCACCTCCGCCGCCACAGCCAGCTGGCCAGGGACCCCTCTGCCCCAGCTGCGGCGCACAGCTCCAGTATGTCCCCCAGTATCAAAAATACTGGTGCCCCAACGAGCAGAGATACGTGTAGGCTGTCCCCTAAATAGGTGTTGACGGCTCCAGCGGCGACACATGTATAGGGTTGGCTGGTCTGCGGAGTGTTGAGCTATATCACTCCGGTGGGTTCACTCCCTTCCCATTCTTGTATGGCTGTTTCTCCTGTTAAGGGCTTTTATCATCTCGACGAGCGTCTCCAGCTCCTCCTCGCTGAGGTTCTCAACCATGTCTATCTTTTTCTTCAAAAAGTCTTTGATGGTGTTGTCTCTCTCCTCCATGTGTCGTGCCACCATTGTCGCTCCGAGGGTGGAGATGAATATTCCGATGATGGATATTCCCGATAGCATGATTACTGAGCCGAGTATCCTGCCCTCCGGGGTGACGGGGACGACGTCTCCGTAGCCTACTGTGGTGACCGTTGCCAAGGCCCACCATAGGGCGTCGCTCATAGTTACTATCTTTGAGCCTGGAACATGGGCCTCCAAGATGTATACTGTTACTGCGCCGACTGACACCACCACGGCTGAGATGGCCATCAGATATAGCAGCCTGCTCGCCCGCAGCACGTATGTGAGGATGTTGAAAGCCCTGACAACCCTAGGCAGAGCCACCGCCAGCCTGACGACTCTGACCAGCCGTAGCCCTCGGAGGACAGCGCCTATAAACGGCTGCCCCTCGAGAACGTAGAACAGGTAGGCCGGAGTGAGTGCGAGCAGCTCATACCAGTTGGCTGAGAGATATCTCCTGATATTGCCCGACCTCCTAGCCCGCAGATAGAAGTCAGCCCCCAAGACAGCGACGACTACGAAATCAAATACGTAGATTAACGCAAGCTCGTCAGGGCTTAGCGGTATTATATAATCGAGCAGAAGCGTAAAGAGAGATATGACGGCCAGTAATGCGACGATGGCCTCCACCAACCTCCTCATCCCACCACCGCCCTCTACTGTTGTTTTGAGCCGGGAATTAAGGCTACGGCATATTCTATGGATTGGGTGGCATAGATGTTGATGCCTGCTTCATTCACCCTACGGGGAGATACTTGCTGGTGTTTGCAGCTATGTTCTCGGCAATAGTTCCTAGAGCTGTCTATTCACCTACCCACAGCCTGATGATTCCGTGTCCTATGCCTCAGCAAAGGTTAAACCCCACCCCTCGACTCTCTCCCATGTATGTTGGAGCAGCAGGTTGTCCACCGATACTCCGTTATTGGACGCTCAGTTCCTAAGATTGATGGAGGTGAGAAGGTTCTGGGCCTGGCACGCTATCTGGACGACCTGGAGCTCCCGAACATGCTCTACGGTAAGATTCTACGTAGCCGCTACCCCCACGCCCGGATAGTTAGAATAGACACCGGAGAGGCCTGGCGGGTGGGCGGCGTGGCAGCAGTAATCACGGCTAGGGATGTGTCATTCAATAAGATGGGGATTCTGAAGGACCAGCCACCCCTTAAGGATGGTAAGGTGCGCTCTGTGAGGGATGAGGTGGCTGCGGTGGCGGCTGTGAGCGAGGAGGCGGCTGAGAGAGCCGTCGAAGCCATCAGGGTCGAGTATGAGGAGCTGGACGCTGTCTTCGACCCGGAGGAGGCGGCTAAACCAGGAGCACCCCTAGTCCATGAGGAACTTGGCACAAACATCATAGACCTAAACTTCCACTTCTCCACAGACAGTGATATGGAGGGGGTTTTTGAGGGGGCCTATGCGGTGGTGGAGGATGAATACCGGCTCCAATACATGAATGCATCCCCTCTAGGCACGATGGGCTGCATCGCCTACTATAACGAGCTGGGGGAGCTGACGGTCTACACAAACACGCAGGCCCCATTCCTCTACAGACATGAGCTCTCGCAGGTGCTGGGTCTGGACCCCTCCAAGGTCAGGGTTGTCCAGCCTGAGATTGGTGGCGCGTTTGGTAGGGGTATGGATATTTACCCGCTGGACCCGATAACCGCCGCCCTATCCATCAAGACCAGACGGCCTGTGAGGATATTATACACTAGGGAGGAGGAGCTACAGTATGCTCCGCCTAGGCAGCCAGCCATCATCAGGATGAAAACCGCCGCCACAAGGGATGGAAAGCTCCTGGCGAGGGATGCCGACGTAATCCTAGATGCGGGAGCCTACGTATCATGGGGGCCTTTCGACGGACGTGTCATGATGGCCACCACAACAGGGCTGTATGTTGTGCCCCACGTCAGGTTCAGGGCTACAGTGGTCTACACCAACAACCCCTACTGCGGCACCCAGAGGGGTGCAGGCAACCCACAGATAACCTTCGCAATAGAGCAGCAGATGGATTCTCTGGCTGAGGAGCTTGGCCTAGACCCTGTCGAGTTTAGACTTCTAAACGCCAACACACCCAACATGGTCACGCCGCAGGGTATGAGGATAAGCTCCTGCGGGATGCGGGAGTGTCTGCAGGCGGTGGCCGATGCGATAGGGTGGAGGGGTAGGAGGATGGCTGGACCCGGAAGAGGCATAGGATTCGCCGCATACTTCCACGTGGGAGGCGGTGCAAGGGTTTACAGAAGCGATGGCTGCGGCTCAACAATCTCCGTCGATGACTACGGTGTCGTGACTCTTGTAACAGGTTCGACCGACCTGGGGACAGGCTCGGATACCGCGTTAGCCCAGATAGTGGCTGAGGAGCTGGGGATACCGCTTTCGAAGGTGCGGGTTGTGAACAGCGGGGAGACTGTGAGGCCGTGGGATGTGGGGACACACGCCAGCAGGGCCACCTTCGTCGCCGGCAACTCGGCCCTAATGGCTGCACGGGAGATAAAGAGGAAGCTCCTCGAGATAGCCTCGGAGATATTGCTGGTCCACCCATCGAAGATTGTGATACGGGATGGCGTTGTATTCTCCTCGGAGGATCCGTCCAAGAGGATCGAGTTTGACAAGCTGGTGCGGAGGGCCCACTTCAGGCAGGGTGGGGAGGTTCTAACAGCCTCGGTTTTCTACGACCCGCCCACCGAGATGCAGGATGAGCGTTGGATGGGTAATCTCTCAGCCACCTACGCCTTCGGAGCCCAGGCGGTGATGGTGGAGGTGGACCCGGAGACTGGTGTTGTTAAAGTTCTCAAGGTGGTCTCCGCCCATGACTGTGGAAGGGTGATAAATCCTGCGGCTGCAGAGGGCCAGGTTCACGGCGGCGTCGCCATGGGTCTAGGATATACGCTCTCCGAGGAGCTGGTCTTGGAGAGGGGCAGGGTCATAAACGCCAGTCTAGCGGAATATCTACTGCCCACCAGCGCCGACACACCACCCATCAAAGCCATATTCGTCGAGACCGAGGACAGATACGGCCCATACGGTGCCAAGGGCATTGGTGAGACCGGCTGCATACCGATACCGGCGGCAGTGGCCAACGCTGTTTACGACGCCGTAGGTAAACGGCCGAAGACCCTTCCGATAAAGCCCTCCCAGATACTTGGGGCCGGCTAGATGTTAACTTTTCTGGGTGGTTGTGATACGTATATTAGAAGGAATAACGCCGTTATAATGGAATGGCTGAAAAAAACATCCTAGACATAGACTACAGCAAATACAACTTCAGAGACCCAGAGCTCTACATATACAAGTCCAAGCCAGGCCTCTCACAAGAGGTTGTAGAAGAGATATCAAGACACAAAGACGAGCCGGAATGGCTCAGAAAATTCAGGCTCAAATCCTATGAGACCTTCCTGAAAAAGCCCATGCCCCTCTGGGGAGCAGACCTACAAGACGTAAACTTCGACAAGATACACTACTACATCAAACCCAGCGATAGAAAAGCCAGAAGCTGGGACGAAGTACCCGAATACATCAAGAAAACATTCGACAGACTGGGGATACCGGAGGCTGAGAGGAAGTTCCTCGCAGGCGTAGGAGCACAATACGAGTGTCTCACAGGCGATACCAAAATATTCACAAACCCTGAAGGAGTTGTTGAGATAAGTAATATCAGGGAAGGAATGTATGTATATTCGTTTGATGGGGAAAGAGGAGAGTTAGTAAAAAGCCGAGTGAGAGGCGTCTCATACAGAGGTACGCGAAAGGTTTACGAGGTTAGGATAGGGACGAGAACGATAAAAGCCACAGAAAACCACCCGTTCCTAACGCTAAAGTACTACAGGGAGAGAGGGGCACAACGTGGTAAGTATAGTCTCGAGTGGCAGTATCTTAAAGACCTTAAGAGAGGAGACTTGGTGGCAATTGTTAAGGAATTTCCAGACTATGGAAGGCCATACGGTTTCTCCTTCAACTATGAAAAGAACCATAGACACAACGATGTAACAATACCAGAATACACAACAGAAGACCTTATGTGGTTTCTCGGAATCTACCTTGGCGACGGGTTCATACATCATGAGAATGGAAAAGAAAGGGTTGAGATAGCAATCCCAGAGGATGACGAAGAGCTACGACAAGAAGTTGCCAAAGCGGTAAAAAAGATATTCTCTCTAGAGATTTCCAAAAATGATAAATATCGCATCACGATATACTCCACGATACTGTCCAAGTTCTTAAAATATATTGGAATAGGAGAGAATGCCCATAATAAATCAATACCTAAATGGGTCTTCACGCTCCCCCACTCCCAGATATACGCATTCTTGGGAGGATACCTAGACTCAGACGGATACGTAAGAGACAGCGAGAGAAACCATGACCCAGTAATAACAAGCATTAACTACGAATTACTCCAGCAACTCAAATATCTCTGCATGATATGTGGAATACCGACATCTAATGTACATGAGTTTGAATCAAAACACCCACTTGATCCGGAGAGAAAAGTGAAGGCCTATCGAGTGCAGCTGAGCGGCCCTGTGGAGAAGATCATGTGTAGAAGTAAAAAACGCTTAGCTAGGCTTAACAAGCGGAAATACCACCATAACTTTACGAGCGCAAAGGGAACCAAATTTATAAAACACACAACAAAACACGTAGGATTTGCCAAGATAAAATCAATCAAATACATCGGGGTCAGACCAGTTTACGATATAGAGGTGGAGGGATACCATAACTTTGTTGCAGAGGGCGTCATCGTTCACAACTCTGAGGTGGTTTACCACAACCTGCAGAAAGAGCTGGAGAAGAAGGGCGTCATCTTCGTAGACCCTGACACAGCCTTCAGAGAGTACCCAGACATCTTCAGGCCATACTTTGGCAAGGTTGTGCCACCAGAGGACAACAAGTTCGCCGCACTAAACAGCGCAGTCTTCAGCGGCGGAAGCTTCATCTACGTACCCGAAGGCGTCGAAATACAGTACCCACTCCAAGCATACTTCAGAATAAACGCAGCCAACATGGGCCAGTTCGAAAGAACACTCATCATCGCCGAGCCATACAGCAGAGTACATTATATAGAGGGTTGCACTGCCCCCATCTACTCAACCTCCTCGCTCCATACAGCCGTTGTTGAGATTGTCGCCAAGAAGGGAGCTTACGTGAGGTACACAACTCTGCAGAACTGGAGCTCCGATGTTTACAACCTTGTGACTAAGCGTGCCCATGCCTACGAGGACGCGACTGTTGAGTGGGTTGACGCAAATATTGGCTGTTTAGACCCTGATACTGTGGTCTTCATGAATAATGATGTAAAGCGTATTAGAGATGTGGAGGTGGGTGACACTGTTTATTCTATTGGGCCGGATTTGAAGATAAAGTCTTCGAAGATAGTTGGTAAGAAGGTTAACCCGCCTAGACCTGTGTATAGGTTGGTCACTTCTAACTATAGGGAGGTTATAGCG
>BEHD01000027.1 GCA_002898355.1 archaeon HR01
CAGCCTCCCCGACACTATCATCTCCAAAGCCTTCTTCACGTCTCTCGGTGTGTGGTGGAAGGAGCCGTAAAGCCTCAGCTCCCCATAGTGGGTCTTGTACGTGTCCAGCATCAGCTTGGTATCCTTGGGGCATCCGCCGAAGAATAGGACGGTCCCACCCTTATCCACCAGATGGACAGCCTTCTCCCACGCCTCAACACGGCCCACCGACTCGATGACCAAGTCGAACCGCCCAGAATACCTATCCCAGACATCGCTGGAGGCCGGCACCACCTCGTCAGCCCCAAGACTGGCCGCCTTTTCCAGCTTCTCATGGTGTGGGTCGAAGACTGTGATATGGGAGCTGGCCTCCAGACCTTTGACGGCTTGGAGGTGGAGGAGACCTATCGGCCCGCTCCCCAGTATGGCTACCTTACCCGACAGAGAGGGAAGTAGGCCGAGACCGTGCACAACACATGACAGCGGCTCCAAGAATGCGGCATCCCGGAAATCCACGTATTCAGGTATCCTGTGGAGATTTATCCTAGCCACGCGGCGTGGTATCCTACATATCTTGGCGTAGGCGCCGTCAACGGTAAACCCTATCAGCTCCCTGTCAAGGGTCTCGCAGAGGTTCTCCCTACCCTTCCTACAGTAGCGGCATTCAAGACATGGGCCCGAGTTCACACCGGCCACCCTGTCACCGACTCGGAAGCCCGCCCCCTCCCCCACCTCAACAACCACGCCGCTATACTCATGCCCTAAAACCCTCGGAGGCTTAACATATGGATGGCCACGCCTTAACGTCTTCAAATCGGTCCCGCAGGTGAGAACAGATTCAACCCTTATCTTGACGTCCCCGGGCCTGCAGGCCGGCTCCTCCACATCCTCAACCCTCAAGTCGCCGGGGCCATAGAATACGGCGGCTATCATGCCCGCAAACCGTTCAAGGCTCTATTTAATTGATGTTGAGATAAGCTTATCAGAGAGGGGCTCATCCGCCTTTTCATGCGTGTGGTGTCGCT
Source organism: archaeon HR01 (assembly GCA_002898355.1). Lineage (GTDB taxonomy): Archaea > Thermoproteota > Nitrososphaeria_A > Caldarchaeales > Caldarchaeaceae > HRBIN01. The sequence goes on from BEHD01000027.1 coordinate 1,005, forward strand.
GGTGCCGAGCGCCACCGAGATAATCTACATGCTGGGAGCGGGAGACGAGGTTGTGGGTGTAACATACGCATGTGACACTCCTCCGGAGGCTAGGATGAAGGATGTTGTTGTAAAGCCAATCTACGAGATGGACGGCCTCTCCGAGGCTGAGATAGATAGAGTCGTGAGCGGGGCCTATGCACGGGGTGAGAGCCTATACAGGGTGGACATGGAGAGGATCAGAAGTCTGAGGCCTGACCTAATCGTGGCCCAAAGCGTATGCGACGTATGCGCTGCCAACACTAGGGATTTCAGCGAGGACTTCTGGAAGATAGCCAGAGTTATACAGGTGGGGCCCCGGGGGGTAGAGGAGATTCTGGCCGACATCCTCACCCTGGGCGAGGGCCTAGGCAGATATAGGGAGGCCACGGAGCTGGTGGATAGCATCCGGCAGAGAATCCATAGGGTAGCTGAGAAGTCTAAACCCCTAGGGAGGCGGAGGGTTTTCTTCATGGAGTGGCTGGACCCGCCTTTCTGCAGCGGCCACTGGGTCCCAGAGCTTGTGGAGCTGGCCGGCGGGCTGGACCTTGGGCTGAAGGGAGCCCACAGCAGGAGGGTCTCAGAGAGGGAGATAGCTGAACACAGGCCGGAGATAATTATAGCCGGGCCATGCGGCTTCAACCTGGAGAAGGCCTACAGCGACGCCAGGGTGCTGAGAAAGCTCTGGTGGGCGGCCGAGGCCATGGTGTACGCCGTGGATGCCGGCCGATACTTCAGCAGGCATGGACCGGGGATAGCCGAGGCTGTGGAGATTCTGGCCGAGATAATACATCCTGAAACCTTCAGGGGCATAGCTCCTGAGAAGACGTATAGGCTGGTGTAGAAAAATAAAAAGAGGGGGCTCCCCCTCAATCTATTTTAGGCTCGGGGGAGGGCTCGAGATGTTTAAACCCTTCAGGTAGGTCTGGGAAGTTGGTCTTCATCCTCTGAGCAGCAATCTCGGCGGCTTCCTCCATGATCTTCTGGGCCTCAGAGTCGCTGACCGTTACATATACGCTAGCCCCAGTCACGTTCCCCGCCTCTATTATCACGCTCTCCAGCATCTCGTCAACCCTCCTCAGGCTGTTGGACACCTCTGGGACAACCCCTGAGAGCTCCGACTGGACCTGCCTGATTATCTGGGCTGCCGGGCCTAGGACATGCATGACATCTCCGAACTCCTTCACCGTCTCAAGCCTTAGAACAACCTTCTCCAGCGACATGTGGCTGGTGAGGATGGTCCTAGTCATCTTCCGGAGCTGGGCTATCTCGTTGGCGTATATGGTGGCCCTGGCTGTGTCTCTTTCCTGAGCGGCCCTCACACACTGTTCGAAGAGCTCTTTCCCACGGTGTTTGAGCCTCTCGATGGTTCTGTTCAGCTTCTCCGTCTGTATCCTCAGCTGCGTCAGAATCTCTATCATTCTGTCTTGGTAGGAGACCGGCGTTACAACGGCCCTCTCAACTGGTTCACGCTTCCACGGTACTCGCAAACCTTCTCACTTGCCTCAGCCCCCACCCACAGGTATTTATCGCTATGTCTCCGCAGAGAGGTTAGAGATTCCCGAGGAAATACCTCAAGCCTATCCGGGAAAGATAAGCTAGCGGCTCCCACGCTCCTCCTCAACCCAGACGACGCCGTATTTCTCACGCCTCGGTATTATGCAGAGGAACTCCGCAGGCTCGTCTCCGTCGTTGCGGTAGCTGTGGACTGTGTTGGCCGGGATAAAGATGGCCGTTCCGGGGCCAACCTTGTAGGGTTTTCCGTCCAGTGTTATGGTGTACTCCCCCCTTAAAACGTATTGCTCATGCTCGATGTCTGGGTGTAGGTGGGCAGGTATCTCACCACCAGGCTCCAGTGTAAACTTGCGGAGCTCGAAGTTGGGGGCGCCATCCCTCCTATCTATCAGCCATTGGATATACGTCTTCCTAGCACCCGCAGCCTGCTCCCGGCCTACCTCCGAATCCCGCCTAACCAGCGACATAATGCTAGCCTATGTAAGCCATAGACCTCTTGAAGTTGCTCACTATCCTATCGTATTCGGCCTTCTCTTCGGCGCCCACGCTGGCCTTCACCTTGGCAAGCGCCTTCTCGAAATGCCTCATCGACACCATCTGGATGTTTATGTTCTCCCTTGCAGCGGTCATGGCCGCCTCCCTCACAACAGCCTCGATGTCAGCCCCTGTATATCCCTCGGTGATGGCCGCAAGCTCCTCCAGGTTTACATCCTTGTCTAGGGGCATGGCGCGGGTGTGTATCTTGAATATCTGGAGCCTGGCCGCCTTGTCGGGTGGCGGGACGTATAGAACCCTGTCGAACCTCCCAGGCCTTAGCAGGGCTGGGTCCAGTATGTCGGGTCTGTTGGTGGCCCCTATGACGACCACACCCTTGAGGCTCTGCATGCCGTCCATCTCGGTGAGGAGCTGGTTGACTATCCTGTCGGTGACCCCGGCGTCTGTGTGGAGGCCGCGTCTAGGTGCAATCGAGTCCAGCTCGTCGAAGAAGACTATGCAGGGAGCTGTCTCACGGGCCTTCCTGAAGACCTCTCTCACGGCCTTCTCCGACTCGCCGACCCACTTGGATAGGACCTCCGGCCCCTTGACGCTGATGAAGTTGGCCTGGCTCTCGGTCGCCACAGCCTTGGCCAGGAGGGTCTTACCTGTCCCGGGAGGGCCGTAGAGGAGGAGCCCCCTCGGAGGCCTTATACCAAGCCTCTTGAAGACGTCGGGGTATTTGAGAGGCCACTCCACAGCCTCCCGCAGCTCCTGCTTCACCGTCTCCAGACCGCCTATATCCTCCCACTTGACGTTGGGTATCTCGAGGACAACCTCACGGAGGGCCGAGGGCTGGATGTTCTTAAGGGCGTTGGCAAAGTCTTCACGGGTAACCTTGATCTGCTCCAGAACATCGGCGGGTATAATCTCCTTCTCGAGGTCTATCTTGGGTAGGAACCTCCTCAGGGCGTTCATGGCCGCCTCCCGTGTCAGGGCCGCTATGTCAGCTCCCACGAACCCATGGGTTATGTCCGCCAGCTCGTCTATGTTAACGTCTTCGGCGAGGGGCATCCTCCTAGTATGTATCAGAAGTATCTCCCTCCTCCCGTTACGGTCTGGGACACCTATCCTTATCTCCCTGTCGAACCTTCCAGGCCTTCTCAGGGCTGGGTCTATAGCCTCTATCCTGTTGGTGGCGCCCATCACCACCACCTGACCCCTGCTCTTGAGGCCGTCCATCAGGGTGAGAAGCTGGGAGACAACCCTCCGCTCCACCTCGCCCGTCACCTCGCTCCTCTTCGGAGCTATGGCGTCCAGCTCGTCGATGAATATGATTGAGGGTGCGTTCTGCTCAGCCTCTTGGAAGACCTCTCTAAGCCGGGCCTCGGATTCGCCGTAGAACTTGCTCATTATCTCGGGGCCGTTGATGGAGACGAAGTGGGCGCCCGTCTCGTTGGCCACAGCCTTGGCGATGAGGGTCTTACCCGAGCCCGGCGGCCCGTACAATATCACACCCTTGGGAGGCTCGATACCCAGATGTCTGAAGAGCTCCGGATGCTTCAGGGGGAGCTCTATCATCTCCCTTATCCTCTGCAGCTCCTCATGAAGCCCGCCGATATCCTCGTAGGTTATTCCGGAGACCTCCTCAATCCTTTTGGCAGGCGTGGTGCTTATCTCGACGAGGGTGCTCTCGGTAACCATCACTATGGATGAGGGGCTTGTGCTGGTAACCTTCAGCTCCACACCCATCCCGAGGACGGGGACCACAACTATGTCGCCTTTCGCAACAGGCATGTTGAGCAGCTGGCTTCTCACGATTCTCCCGAAATCACCCACAAAGGGGAGGGGTTCAAAAGGCGCTAGAACTATCTTGGTGGCGGGCTTGGCCGAGGTCTTGGAGACCCGCACATACTCACCCACCGACGCCCCGGCGTTCCGCCTTATCTCACCATCAATCCTCACAATACCCTGGCCGTCATCCTCCTTGTATGGCGGCCATACAATAGCCACCGTAGTCCTCTTACCGGTTATCTCGATGAGGTCGCCGGGGCTCAGCTCCAGCTCCCTCATACCCTGGCTATCCACCCTGGCTATCTTCCGGCCTATATCCCTCTGCCTCGCCTCAGCCACCCTCAGGCTGAGCTCCTTCCTCTTAGATGAGCCAGACATTACATCATCAGACCTATCACCCTAGCCTCAAAGCTATGTATAAACCCTTTCCCGACAACAAAATTCGATTAATAAATAGGCTTAATACCTCGGAGGCATCCTATGGAGTTGGCATGCCACCCACAGTTGAGAGGCTAGACCACTACATATGGCGTATACCCCAGACGTATCGGAGGGATATGAGGGTTCCCGTCACCATATACGCCTCCGAGAAGCTTCTCCAGAAGATTCAGACCGACAGAACCTTGGAGCAGGCTGTCAACGTCGCCTCCCTGCCCGGAATAGTCAAGACGGCGATAGTCCTCCCCGACGCCCACGAGGGATACGGCTTCCCGATAGGCGGTGTAGCGGCCATGGATGCCACGGAGGGTGTTATCTCACCCGGCGGAGTCGGCTATGACATAAACTGCCTCCCCAGTGGAACCCCAATACTGACAGAGCTGGGCTATACAAAACCTATAGAAAAGTTTGAAGGCCTGGAGAGAATTGTCTGCCTAAACGATGCTAAAGCTACAGATGCTGGGATCGACTTGATATTTAAGAGGAGGGAAAAGAAACTCCTTAAGATAACGACAGAGTCTGGTTTCACACTAACAGCTACGGCTGACCATCCAATACTAACGAAGAAGGGGATGCTGGAGGCGTATAGGCTTAAGGTAGGTGATTATGTAGCCCTACATCCATTCGAAGGCCTATCCTACGAAACACCTGCCGAAATTACGATACTAGACGGAAACACACTATCTAATACAATTGCAGCCGAACTCTGGAAACGTGGCCTACTTCCGTTAACCTCCAGAAACCCAAAACTACCATATCTAATACGTCTGCTGGGTTACTTCACGGGAGACGGCTCCTTCGACGGGAAGTCAACAGTATTCTACGGAAGCGTAGAGGGCCTTGAGTATATACGGCGAGATATAGAGAAGATAGGCTATAAACCATCAAAGATATACACTAGGAGAGGGAAAACAACCGAAGGCCGGGAAAACTCCGTCAGAGTCAACTCGAGAAGCTTTACAGCGCTCCTCCAATACCTAGGCGCTCCAAAGGGGAGGAAAAAAGACAGTGAATACCTAGTTCCAAACTGGCTCTTCAACCTACCCAGATGGATGAAACGACTCTACCTAGCCGGCCTCTTCGGCGCCGGGCTTAACAAACCCCAAACAATAAACGGGTACAACTTCACCACCCCCCAGCTAACTCTAACCAAGACGATTGAACTTGAAGAGAACGGTAGAAAATTCCTAAACCAGATAAGCGTATTGCTAGAGGAGATTGGTGTAGAGACAACCGGCATAAACACTGTTATAGAAGGAGATTCAATAAGGTTGCGGTTGCTAATATCCGAGAAACCTGAGAACCTTAAGACTCTATGGAGTAGGGTGGGATACGAGTATAACCCAGCTATGAGACAACTAGCATTAGCTGCGGTGGCATGGATAAGCTTGAAGCAGAGAATTGCAGAGGAACTAGCAGTAATTCTACACAGCAACGGAGCACAAAAACAGGAGATAATGGAAACGTTGGAATCAGAACATGTGAATGCGAGGTTCGTAGAACGCTCACTCTACGAAGGTAGGAAAACAGGCCCTAGAGTCCCAAGAAGCCTTCCAGAATTTGATAAATGGGTGAAGGAGCACATGCAAGGCGACATAGTATGGGATGGGGTTGAGAAAATAGAGGAGATAGAAGCAGATGAGGAGGTGTATGACTTTACGGTAGACCATGAAAGCCATAACTTCATCGCCAATGGATTCGTAGTGTCCAACTGCGGCGTGAGGCTGATGGTTACCAGCCTTACCTATGAAGAGGTGCGGCCTAAGATTGTGGAGCTGGTGAACACCGTCTTCCGCAACGTGCCAGCCGGACTCGGCTCGAGGAGGAAGGATTTCATGGTAACACATTCGGACCTGGACAGGGTGGCCCTGGAAGGGGCCAGATACGTCATCGAGAAGTATGGTCTGGGGTGGGATGAGGACTTTAGGAGGATGGAGGAGGAGGGGAGGTATCCCAGCTACAAGGCGGGCAACATCCCCGACCCAGACCCTCAGGTGGTCTCGAGGGAGGCGAAGTCCAGGGGCGAGTCGCAGATAGGCACCCTCGGTAGCGGAAACCACTTCCTCGAGATACAGCGGGTTGATAAGATATATGACCTGAAGGCAGCCCGCTCCATGGGTATTTTCCAGGAGGGCCAGGTAACTGTTCTCATCCACTGTGGCAGCCGTGGATATGGACACCAGATATGCAGCGACTACCTACGTGTAATGGAGAGGGCTGTCGTCAAATATGGTTTGAGACTGCCTGACCGGGAGCTGGCCTGCACGCCTGCCAGCAGCCAGGAGGCCACACAGTATCTCAAAGCATTCGGATGCGCAGTCAACTTCGCCTTCGCCAACAGGCAGGCAATAAGCCACTGGGTCCGCCAAAGCTTCGAACAAGTCTTCAGAAGAAGGGCCGACGACATGGGTATGCAGATAGTTTATGATGTCTGCCATAACGTCCTGAAGTTCGAGAAACATAAGATTGATGGTGAGATGAAAGACGTTGTGGTGCATCGTAAAGGCGCTACAAGGAGTTTTCCTGCTGGTCATCCGTTGATTCCTGAGGTTTATCGTGATATCGGTCAGCCTGTGTTGATTCCAGGCAGTAT
>BEHD01000028.1 GCA_002898355.1 archaeon HR01
TATCAGCCTGCACCAGCCAAACATTATAGTTCCGCAACCCACCATAGCCCCGCATCAACGTCGCTACAATTCTCTCAAGCAAATCTGGCCGTACATTCACAGGGCTGACCCCTATTTTATCGGACAGAGTGTTGTCGAGCCCGAAATACCAGCTGGGCACATCTATCCGCAGAGGCGAGTCTCTCCTGTCAAGCAATATATGTAACGAAACTATGGTGGGTAAACGCAGAATCTTTGACAGCACGCGTCGACCCCACTCAAGAAAAGACGCCTTGTCACCGGCCTCTTCAAAGGCCTCCGGAAAATTTCGGTGAATATAATGAATAGGTGACTCGATAAATTGTCTAACCAGCCTCGCGCCTCTGCCATAGACACCTATCTCCAGCGGCTGGGTGAATCCAGCTTCTTCGGCGTAGTTTCTGATTATTTGATGGTCTGTGACAGATGAAGGAGCTTCACGAAACACATTCTCCAAAACAACAGAATTAGTAGTAAACTGTTTTTTAACCTCTTCATCAACCATTTCAAACAATATATTCAACAATTTCCCATGTAGCTGTGAATCGGTATCCGATTCCTCCAAATACTTTTCAAGGATTAGTGATAGAAAGTAGGTTTTGAGATGAGTTGACCTGCTGTCTTTGCTGACGCCAACCGGCACAACATTCCTTCGTCTACATTCTTCGAGAAAAGCCGTGTAGTCTTGAAAATATTGGAGCATGAAATCTTTCTGACCTTCTGCGGCGCTGTCCCGTGGCACAGCCATCATCCTGCCGTGTAAAGTTCCGTCAATCAGAACACATTCCACGTCGTCAAACTTTTCGAGAGCATGTAAAGCGGCACGATGTTCGAGCCACTCCATCTTCCTGTTAACAAACCTGTTGATGTCTCTGCTGCTTGACGCGGATGTGAAAGCATCAACCTCCAACTCCCGTATTCTCTGTTTACCGTATACGCCGACTGCTCTAACCACATACAACACGCCGCCAACCACGTAAAGACGCAGAGCCCTGCTTCCATCGACGCCGACAACATTTGAAAAACACGGCCCAGCCGCGGGCAACGGATTCCAGCTACTTCTCAATAGGCTGCGAAACTCTTCCTCAAAAACACTCCTCCGACCAAAAGAAAGAACCGACACAAGCCTCTCACGTTTATTCAACACCTGGGAAACAAACAAATCAAGAAACTCAGGCATCCCCGCGACATCACCGGACACTGTCCCGCATATAACCTTTACCACCCGTCCCATTTATCCTGTCTCAAACAATTGACGACAAAGATATTTATCATATGCAAATCCTTCAAACATGGTGACCAAAGAGGCAAAGCGTATCATTTGCCTGTGCCCAATAGAGGGTGTGATCGATCTAATCAGCAAAAATGGTCTCGCCTGATAGTGAATGAAATAGGCAATCATGGAAGAATCCGCTACAACATGTTGATGAAGGAACTGGATGGAATCAGTCCAAAAATACTTTCAGACACTTTAAAGGCGTTGATTAAACACAATTTAGTAAAAAGGGAGGGCTACAACTAGATTCCTCCAAGAGTTGAATACACACTCACCAAAGAAGGCGAGGAGCTAAGGGCGGCCATAATCCCAATCCTTCAGTGGGCGCTGAAACAGAAAGGCACAGTCATAGCCCACTGCTCATGTACATTAATAGAAAAGGGCAAGAAAATCGAGAAAATCTAACGGCTCAACTTCTGTCGATTAACCACGTATCTGTTTTCTTAAGCTTTCTCCGAAACTATTCTCGGCTATAGCTACTATATGTGTAGAAACTGCTTCTCTTTAATACCGCGCTTAGGTAGTCATCGCTGATGTGCAAGTGTTGTTGTAGTGGAATAGACGAAGAGCATGGAAAAGGCCGAGAAAAGGAAAAACCGAAGCAGGTGGCAAGTCTATGAATAGATACGGCCTAGTTATAATTGGCGGCGGAGCTGCTGCCTTCAGCGCCGCGTTCAAAGTCAGCGAACTAACTGAGAATAAATTATCCATTTTGATGATTTCGGCTGGGAAGCTGGGCGGAACATGCGTCAACGTGGGCTGTGTCCCCTCCAAATACCTGATAGAGGCCGCCAAACATTATCACAGCGGCCACACGCCCCTGTTTGACGGAGTTACACCCAAGGGCACTGACCTTCGGCAAGTTAATGGAATCCATCCGAAGGTTTGTAGCAGTTATGCGGGGTGAGAAGTATGCTTATGTCTTGAAGCATTACCCGAACGTGGAGCTTATAGAGGGCCGCGGCTCATTCACTTCACCCCACACAATCGCGGTCGAGACGGGTGATGGAGTGCGTGAAGTCGAGTTCGAGAAGGCTTTGATAGCAACCGGCTCACGGCCAGCCATACCTAACATTCCCGGGTTGGAGAAGAATGGATACTACATAACGGACACGATATGGGATATGGATACCCTTCCCGAGAACATGCTGCTGGTGGGCGGGGGCGCTGTGGGGCTTGAGACAGGTCAGGCTATGCAGAGGCTGGGCAGTCAAGTGATGCTGGTCGAGGTATTGGACAGAATTCTGCCCAACATGGAGCCAGAGATATCCACTACACTAGCCAATATACTGACTGACGAGGGGATGAGAATTGGCACGAAGGCTAGGATTCTAGAGTTCTCGAAGCATGGGGGCCTCAGCCACGCCGTGGTTGTGACTAACGAGGGCAGACAGACCATAGAGTCTGACACCATACTGATAGCGACAGGCAGAAAACCAAATACTGATGGAATCGGGCTGGAGAAATGCGGCGTTGCAGTCGACAACCGTGGATTCATCAAAGTGGACCAGATGATGCGGACCAGTGCACCAAACATTTATGCCGCGGGTGACTGTGTGTCCAAGCCTCTTATGCTCGAGACGTTGTCGGCGCGTGAAGGCGTGGTGGCGGCCTCAAACATAGTCGAGTGGGGTTCGGCTTCTATGGATTACGGCGCTGTTCCCTTGGTGGTGTCCACAGAGATGCTGGTGGACTCGCTTGACTATGAGAGAGGTTGTGAAGAGGTTCGGTACATGCTCGTGCAGTGTCTCTGGAGAACGTGGCTAAGGCTAGGATGCCGGGTGGACGAGGACTGGCGAAGCTGTTGATAGCCCCCGACGATGGTAGAGTACTTGGGATACACATCCCCTCACCCAACGCAGCCGAATACGTAACCGAGGCGGCTCTCTACATCAAATACGGAAAAACACTCATAGACATCGTCGACACCATACACGTCCTCCCAACATACTCAGAAGCCCTGAAACCGAGTGCACAAGCCTTCCCAAGACCAGTGGAGAAGATAAGCTGTTGTGCAGAATGAAAAAACCATTCCCAACGTTCTCAGATCGATGCAATCTGGAAAGCTGTTTCCCAATTCGAGAGCATGGAGGCCGGTTCATGACAGAGAACTGCGAGGTAAAGATTACCGGATGTGAGGAATGTTTTCTCCATTAAACTATGTTAAGCGCTCAACGCCTCTTCTATCTCTCTGCCTAGGATTAGCTTGATCCCGTGTTTCGCAGTCTCCTCTCTCAACCTCTCCACCAAGTTCTCCGGGGCAACGCCCACAGACAATATTGCTAGGAACGGTTTCTTGCCGTACTTTGACGAGACCGCCTCAACCCTATCCATCAGCTTGTTGATTTCTCTATCCATTTCCATCTCATCCCTAAGTCTTGTCGTCACCTCTCCTACTACCAAGGGTTCTTCGCAGAAGATGTCTATCTCAAGAACCTCGCCGTCCTTCAAAGCCCATCCCCTAGTAACCTTGGCGCCGGGATATCCAAGCTCCTCCAGAAGAACTTGTATGTATGCTGCTGCGTGCATCTCGTAGGTGACCCCCAAAGCCGACCCAAGCTCCGCAAAACCTGCTGAAACCCTTTTACTCAAGCCCTGATAAGCCTTCTTCAACTCTTTGACCTCAACCCAAAGCTTATTCTGCCCCTCCCTCAGGCTTCTAACCTCCTCCCATAACTTCTCCTGCCCCTCTCGCAGGCTTCTAACCTCTTCCCAAAGCCTGTTCTGCCCTTCCTCCAGTCTGTCGAGGCGCTTCAGTATCTCCAGTATGCCTATCCTGCCGGCTACAGCATATCTGAACTCCTCATCCTCATCCAGAAGCCTAAGCAGCTCCCGCTTCAGGTCTGTCCCCAAGCCTCCCCGGTAACTATTCAGATACCCTGGTTAAAAAGTTACGGTAGTCTCCTTGTGGTTGCTGGCATGGAGGTGATGGGTCTTCGGACCCCAGCCTACATTGTAAGGCTGCGGGAGTGAAGGGCTCCGTGGGATGGCTTCGTATCGCTATGTCAGGCAGTTGTCAATGTTGGGGTTAGGGTGATTTGATTGTTGAAGTGGCTTTTAGAGAGCCATCTTTATGCTTGAATACGGGTTTTGCACATGGATACCATCCTTAAATGTTAGGCATCCATCTATTTAGTATATGTCTAGGCTTATGGCGTTAACTATTTCGACCAAGCCGGGTGATGTGTGCTGGTTGTCAAGGCTCTCAAGGCTGGACGGCAGGCTTTTCGCCAAGGTGATTGAGCAGCAGTCCGTAGATGGGGGGTGGAGAATCCAGTTCTTCCGCATCTCGGCGGATAATAAGGCGGGTGAGGTGGAATCTTTTCTCAAAAAAGAGAAATCTTTCCGTGAGTTGCGGACCGTCATGTCCAGTGACGGCCTCATCTACGGCACCGCCGTGGTGAAGTGTAGCAGGGCTTGCGGGATAGAGGAAGCTGGCTCATGTATCCTTAGGGGTGTTAGCACAGGCGCCGGCGGTGAGGTTGTATGGAGCCTCATAGGGCCGGGGACGGCGTTGAGGAGGTTTATGCAGAGGCTTTCGGAGAGGGGGATTATGTATGAGACGGTGGAGTTGAGTGTTGTGAAGCCCAACGGAGGTCTCACCAGCAGGCAGGAGATGATAATAAAAGCCGCCCTCGAGCTTGGGTTCTTTGACTACCCCAAGAAGATACATGTGAAGGAGCTGGCCCAGCTCTTCGGCATAACACCTGCCACCTTCACCGAGACTTTGAGGAAGGCTCTGAAGAGGATTGTTAAGGAGCATGTGACGCTTGCCGGCAGCCTTGAGAAACATGATGAGATAAGCCGTACATCCTAATATTTCCCACTCAAACAGCCTAACTTTTTAGGTGGAAAGCCTATTCGGAGCTAAGGCCCTAATAATCCCGTATGGGAGGTCTGAGACTGAGTAGGCGGGATTTCCTGGCGCTCATCCCCTCTTCGGCACTGTCTGTCGCGGTGCTGGCGGCGCTGCCAGAAGATATTCTAGCCTTCGAGTATATTGAGCCGATAGACCCCAACATAAACCCTCTCGCAACATATCCGTATAGGGATTGGGAGAGGGTTTACAGGGACATATACACGCCGGAGAGCACTTTCCATTATCTCTGCGCACCCAACGACACCCACGGCTGCCTCCTCAGAGCAAGCGTGAAGAACGGGGTTGTGATATACGCCGACCCGTCCTTCGGATACGGGAAAGCCACCGACATCTATGGGAACAGAGCATCGTCTAGGTGGGACCCGAGGGCGTGCATAAGCGGCCTCTCCTATGTGAGAAGGTTCTACTCCGACAGGCGGATAAAGGGCGCCTACGTGAGGGCCGGGTTTAAGAGATGGGTGGATGACGGGTATCCACGCGACCCAGCGACCGGCCAGCCACCCCGTGAATATTTCTCGGGACGTGGTAAGGAGGAGTTTGTGAAGGTCCCGTTTGATGAGGCGTTCAGGATAGTGGCACAGACTCTGTTGAATATTGTCGCTACCTATAGTGGGCATGAAGGTCAGGAGAGGCTTCTGGCCCAGGGATACGACCCCGCCATGGTCGAGTCGACGGAGGGGGCTGGTACAAAAACAATCAAGTTTAGGGGAGGTATGCCCTATAACGCAGGCATTAGGATAGGTGGGTTCTACCGATTCGCCAACATGATGGCGTTGCTCGACTCATATGTTAGGGGCGTGGGCCCGGATGAGGCGAAAGGCTCACGGGGATGGGATAACTATGCATGGCACACCGACCTGCCGCCCGGCCACCCCATGGTGACGGGTAACAAGACTCTGGACTTTGACCTCTACACGGCTGAAAACGCCAAGCTTATCATACTCTGGGGCAAGAACTGGATTGCGACCAAGATGCCTGACGGCCACTGGCTTACAGAGGCGAAGCTGAAGGGAGCGAAAATCGTTACGATTGCGCCCGAGTATCAGTCCAGCAGCTCCAAGGCCAACTACGTCATCATCATAAGAGCGGGAACAGACCAGGCCTTCGCCCTCGGGCTGGCCCATGTCCTGATTAGAGACAGGCTCTACGATGAGAAGTTTGTCAAATCATTCACCGACCTGCCGCTACTGGTCAGGATGGATAACCTAAAGCTCCTACGAGCCCGCGACGTCGTCGAAGGCTACACCCCTTCGCAGCTCAGCAACTTCACCACGGTCCTCAAACCCGGAGAATCACCTCCTCCAATCGCGCTCCAGAAGGACCAGATAATCCCGGAGCAGCTCAGGGTTGAGTGGGATGATTTCATGGTGTGGGACTATAAAACACGGCAGCCTCGAGTGGTTACCCGGGACCAGGTTGGGGAATATTTCGCGGGCTTGGATGTTGACCCTGCGCTTGAAGGCGAGTTTGAGGTTAAGCTTGTCGACGGCTCAACCGTGAAGGTTAGGCCTGTCTTCGACTTGATTAGGCAGTATCTGGAGGCTTTCGACCCATACACGGTCTCGGAGATAACGTGGGCGCCTCCCGAATCTATTGAGGAGCTGGCCCGTCTCATAGCGGCCAACAAGACCAGAACACTCTTCGTCGAGGGCATGGGGCCCAACCACTTCTACCACAGCGACCTGAAGGACAGGGGTATTTTTCTCGTGGCCAGCCTCACCAACAATATCGGCCACTTCGGCGGAACCGTGGGCAGCTACGCGGGCAACTACAGGATGGAGCTTCTCAACGGTGTTCTCCAGTGG
>BEHD01000029.1 GCA_002898355.1 archaeon HR01
TACAAGACCCACTATGGGGAGCTGAGGCTTTACGGCTCCTTCCACCACACACCGAGAGACGTGAAGAAGGCTTTGGAGATGATAGTGTCGGGGAGGCTGAGGCTGAGGGAGATACTTAGCCATGAGGAGAGGCTGGACAGGATAGTGGAGGCCTATCAAATGCTGAACCGTGGTGAGGCGGTCAAGATACATATCAGGCCTTAGCCATGAAGACAAAGCTTGCATGCACCATCGGCCCCTCCTCGGGAGAACGGGCGGTCATCCGTGAGATATTCAAGGTAGGATGCCGGATATTCAGGATAAATCTAAGCCACGGCGGCCCTGAGCTCTGGAGGCGTTGGGCCGGCCTCCTCCGTGAGGTCGGCGAAGAGCTGGGACTCGACCACGTTCTCATCACAGATTTGAGGGGGCCGTCGGTAAGGTTTGAGGGCTTTAAAGGCAGGAGACAGCTGAAGGCGGGCGAGCGCTTCCCAATCTTTCTGAGGGGGCTGGGTGGGGAGGACAGCCTCGAGATAGGTAGCAGGGAGTTCTTCAAGACGGTCTCCCAAGGTGATGTATTGGTGACCGATGACGGCCGTGGCCAGATGGAGGTGTTAACCGTGGGGGATGACAGGGTTGATGTTAGAGCGCTTGCGGATATGGAGCTGGCTCCGGGAAAGTCCCTCGTGGTACGTGGGAGGGAGAGCTTCGTGGGAGGCTATCTGGAAAACAGCCTGAAAGAGATTGAGGAGGCGGTCTCCCTCGAAGCCGATTTTATAGGGCTCAGCCTGGTACGGACACGTTTTGACGTGGACTCGGTTAGGGAGTATCTGGTGGGGCGTGGGCTGGAGACCGGTCTCATCGCCAAGGTGGAGACACCGTCTGCTGTAGCTAATGTTGTGGAGATAGCTGAGGCCGCCGACGCCGTATTGGTGGCCCGGGGCGACCTGGGGATGCACTACTCCCTAGAAAAAGTTCCGAGGCTTCAAAAAGAGATAGTGGACGCATCTATGAGGGTTGGGAGGCCTGTGATAGTTGCGACACAGCTCCTAGGCTCGATGATGATGGAGCCCACGCCTTCCAGAAGCGAGATAGTGGATATCATGAACTGCGTAGAATACGGTGTTGACGTGTTGATGCTGACGGGTGAGACGGCTGTCGGCCGCTACCCGGTCGAGGCCGTGAAATGGCTGGGGAAAGTTGTGGAGACCTACGAGGATGGTGTAAGCCTTCCCAGACCGGTTGGCCGGGAGAATATCTTCGACAGGTTCGCCCTAGGGGTTGTCGAGCTGGCTGAGGCTTTAGGGGCGAAGATAGCCGTCTACACCAAGGCTGGGAACGGCGCCAGACGCATCTCCAGATACAAGCCGAGGGCCGAGATATATGCCGGCAGCGGAAGAAACCAAACCATCAAGAGGCTCATGCTCCTCTGGGGCGTGACACCCATAAAGCTGGATGAGCTGGATTATATGGAGGGGTTGGACGCCTTGATGGATGAGCTGTCCAGCCAGGGATATATTAGGCCAGGCGATACCCTCGTCCTCACCTACGGAATCTCAGACGAGCCAGTCCACATCATCAAGATTGTGAAGATATAGCTAGGGGTGGACAACCACTTTCATACTTGCCGACGGGTTTGAGGCCGTTTTGAAGGCTTCGACAACATCCGCCAGCCGGTAGCGGTGGCTGACCAGGATGGAGGGCTTCACCAGCCCAGCCTTGATGAGGTGGAAGGCCTCTCTGGTCTCCTTCTCGGTGGTGGAGTAGTTGGGTATGATGGATATCTCGTTGAGGAATATCTTGGGAAGCTCCATCTCGACAGTGGATGACCTTGGAGGCGCTCCGAAAAGACATATCCTCCCCCCAGGCCTCACAACATCCAAGGCTGTCTTCAGGGCCTCCGGATTACCTGTAGCCACCACAACATAGTCCACACCCCTACCATCCGTACCCCTCCTAGAGACCGTGGAGAGGTCCTGCTCCCTTAGATTGACCGCCTCATCCACACCAACCCTGTATGCGTATTCAAGCCTGTACGATGATACATCAGCCACAACCACGTATGGCGAGCCTGAAGCCCTCAAAGCCATGGCGTGGAGGGCGCCGGCAGGTCCGAACCCCAGCACAGCGGCCGACATCCCCGGCCTAAAACCCGCCCTCTCAAGGCTTCTCAGACAGCATGCCAGCGGCTCTATAAACGAGGCCTCCTCAAAACCCATGCCGCCTATATTCACCACCCCACCCCTCTCCACTATCGGCTGGGAGACTTTGAAGAGCTCTGAGAAGCCGCCAGGATATATGTTGGTGGTTTTGAAGAGGTGGCACATGGTTGGGCTTCCGTTGAGGCAGTAGAAGCATTTGCCGCATGAGACATGGTGGTGGACATAAACCCTGTCACCCTCTTCAATATCCGACACATCCTCACCCGTCTCCACAACTGTCCCAGCCACCTCATGCCCCAGCACCGCCTGCGTGATACCCCTACCATGAGCCTTCTCCAAATCTGTCCCGCAGACACCGCAGACACCCATCCTCACCACAATCTCACCCCTCCCAGCCTCAGGCTCGGCCACATCCCTCAAAACAACACCCGAGACATCCACGAAGGCAGCCAGCATAACATAGACATAGAAAGTCCGGTATATTTAGTCTCCCCGGAGAGCCATAACACTCCAAGCAGAGAACAAACAGGGATGGAAAACATCGCAGACCTAGGATGGCCGGACTTTATGCTATGGACGCATCCTCCAGCTGTGATATTCTAGGTTTAAACCGCTCCATGCAGGCATAGGCTTCACTCTGGTCCTCCTCACCCATCGCACTATCACCTAGCGGGTAGAGCATGTTATCCTCCTTGTATATGTGCTGGTTGAGCAGCTCTATATACTCTGCACACCTATCCAGCACTTCGTCGATGCCTGCCTCACCCCTCTCATATCTCGAGACGGCGTCATGCATACGCTTCAGAAAGCTTCTCCCCAGCTCATGCTCGTACAGAATCACTCCGATAGGGCCTCCCTCACGGGGTATCCCACGCTTCTCAAGATATCTGAAGAAGCATCTCTCCTCCTTGGCTTGATGGTACTCATCTATGAAGCCCTTGCTGAACCGTATGAATCTCTTCAGGAAATAGATGTCCAGCTCGCCGGTTCTACCCGCCTCCTCCACCTTCTCGTTTAAAATCTCCAGAGCTTTTCTAATCTTTTCATGCTCCCTCTGGAGGATTTCGGTGATCTTCAACGGATAGGGACACCTTCTGCGATGACCTTTGAGAGTAGCCTTGCTAGATGTTTGTAGAGGGGTTTCTCTGCGTTCTCTTCAACCTGTCGGGCCATATCCCCAACCCACACCGATAGATGCTCTCTATAGAATTTCTCCCTAGCATCTCTGCATACTGCTACGGCGTCATCCTGGCCGGCTGACCCAGCCAATACCTCCCGTATAAGGAGGTAGGCCATAAACTCCATCTCAGCACCTATATGGTCTGGAGTGCCGTAGGCGGGTTTCAGGTTGAAGGCTTTGTAGAAACCGGCTATGTCTGCCAGCTCGAAGGTCTTTAACTCCTGGTTCAACCTACACGTGTATGATGTTTCGCATGGGGGTGCGGCGCCCATCTCAAAAAGCCTGACAAACTCTGAGGTGGCTCTCTCATCTTCGTCTAGGACCTTTATAATCTCATCCACCATCTCCAGTTCTGCGGCCATAGAGAGGGTGTCGAAGAGCTTTCTCAGGGAGGTCATCGTGGCCATGAGTTTCTCCCTGTCCCCGGTTAGGCTTGAGGCCAGCAGGTTGTAGATTGCGGCTGTGGCGACCAGCTGGGAGCTGTAATCCTGAACAGCTTTCAAAGCCATTCTACTCCACATATAGTGTGTGGAGCATGCTGGGGTTCTTCCTCGACCCCCTATCACCCCCATCGCCAAACCATACCGTGAAAGCAACCGAGTAGGTCTGGCCCCTTTCAATCACCATCTCACCCGCCTGCCCGTCGGAGGCCTTCATCTTCTTGGCCAGAACAACACGCCATACACCATCCCTCCACCTGCCCCATCCCGCAGCGTCCTGTGTTGGAAGCGTGGTTATAGTTGCAGGGCCCTTGGCCACTATCTTCTCAACCGGGCTGGCCTTGGAAAGCTGGGAGACGGGGTTGCCTGCCCATGTGCCAGGCAGCCTAACCCTTGCGAATTCAGGGATATCCACGGTCTTTGGCGGCTTCCCATCCCTGATGGATTCCTTGAGGAGTGGATACATGTCAACGGACACGTTTGGGAAGGCTTTCTCAAGATCTTGGAAACCTTCTTCGATATCTATCTGCCAGTCAGCCTTCCAGTGGAGTATTGTGGCTGGATTATTCGCTGTCCCCATGAACCGTGCCTCCGGCGGTGACGGATACGAAGTTATCATCACCGCACATGCGTCCCTGAATTCCTTCACCTTTATAGCCTGCGTATCGGCCTTGCTATCCGGCCACTCCAGGAGAAAACCTATCCACTCACCATCATGGGCTGCCTTTACTTTCACCGGCTCGGCAGGCACGTTAAGCTTGAGGGGTTTGATGATGGATTGGTCAGCCAGACTTATCCTTGAGTGGGGTATGTTATCCCATACCGGTGAGTCTGGGTCTGAGATAGGAACCTTATCCACCGTGTAGGCCACTACATCTGCCCTAGGTCCTTGCTGCTCGCCAGAGGGCTGTGGAGACGGGCTTACTATCTCCTGTATCTGGCGGTGGAAGACCGTGAGAAGCATGGTTAGGAGAGCAGCGCCAGCCACCACAGGCAGGAATAACCTGTCAGCGACCCTAGCAGACTTGGAGATGCCTGCTCCCATTCTGAGGAGGGCGCGTCTTCTTTTCCTCTCAGCCACCACATCCACCACCTCTATGTGATGTTATGCCTATAGACCTGAAGCCGCTCGTCATAGAAGGGCCTCACCACGGCGGGCTCCTTCAAAGGAATCCTGACAACCTCATGCCCGTTCTCATCATATCCCGCCACCTCACTCGAGCCTATCACCTTAAACTTGGTCATTATCCTGTCGGTGGAGACGTTGAGGAGAAGCGCAGCCACCAGCTCCAAATCCCTTCCGGCGATGGCTTTGTTGTATGTCTGGATTGCCTGGTCAACGCCGGGGCCAAAAAGCATTCTGAGGAAGTTGATGTTTCCAACATGTATTGGCGGTATATAGTATATATTGGGCTCCAGCCCCAGCTGAGGTAGCAGGGGCAGCCCCACCTTCTTAACATGGACGAGGAAGTCGAGGGGGTTCTCCGGGTCCGCTTTCTCCGGTGTGTTGAGGTAGCCGAACATCCTAATCTTACCTATGCATGTTCTCATGCAGCGTGGCCAGATACCCTTCTCCACCGCAGGATAGCAGAGGACGCACTTCTCGGAGATACGTGTCACATGGTTGTAGA
Source organism: archaeon HR01 (assembly GCA_002898355.1). Taxonomy (GTDB): domain Archaea; phylum Thermoproteota; class Nitrososphaeria_A; order Caldarchaeales; family Caldarchaeaceae; genus HRBIN01. Next base: position 5,393 of record BEHD01000029.1, read on the forward strand.
AGACCTTCTTGTAGGGACATGCCTGGACACACTCCCTATAACCCCTGCACCTCGCCTGGTCCACTAGGACAATCCCGTCTTCAGGCCGTTTGTAGATGCTGAGTCTGGGACACGATGCCAGGCATGCTGGGTAGGTGCAGTGGTTGCATATGCGTGGTAGGTAGAAGAACCAGAGGTCGTGGGGCATCCTGAGATAGAACTTCTCCTCCACCACTATCTCGTTTGTCTCATCCTCGCCCCTGTTGGGGTATGCGTAGTCTAGGTCTGACGGTAGATAGCCCAGCACACGCTCAGACTGAGCCGCCGCCTCAAAGATAGTCTTCCCCCTATACACGTATCGTTCACCCTCCAAACTCCACCTCTGCGGCCCAAGCATTTTGAGAATATTGACATCCCAGCCCATCGGATAGGAGCCCCAAGGCTTAGTCTCCACATTATTCCAGTACATGTACTCCTGCCCCTTCCCAGAGGTCCACGTGGTCTTGCATGCGACCGTGCATGTCTGGCATGCGATGCATTTGTTGGTGTCGAAGACAGCTGCCGCCTGCCTTCTAGGCCTCGACTCCTCATACCAGTAGTCCATCTCCCGGCCAATCTGCCAGTTGTATACCTTCGGCATCCTAGGTCACCTCCACATACTGGCCGGCCAGATACTTCTTCACCTCGTCGCTGGCGTAGGCTGGCCTAAACCCTGCCGCAGCAGGGCTCCACAACCCTTTCTGGTCCTCTCCCCCGGGCTCGGCCTTGGTTATCTTGACGAAGGACTCCTTCGGCGCTCCCACAACCTGATGGACGTCTAAGGCGAAGCCCTTCCCTATGAGCTGGCCGTAGTATTCTTTTCGGACTAGGCTGTCGGTCTGGAGTGTGGGCTTGACCCATGTTCTTGTGGTGGATTGGTGGCTTCCATATCGGTAGGCTGCCTGATATCCGGTTCGCGGGTTTTTGGCGAGGCCGTCAGCCCTTTTCTCATGCCCCTCCACCGAGCCGTGGGTTGAGACGTAGAAGTGGAACCATGCCCTCGCCACGCCGGGCGCTATGTTGGGGTAGTGGCGGGCCCTAACAAGCCATCTGAAGACCTTATAGTCCCCGGGCCTGTCTGTCCATCCGACGAAGGGCCTGTCCGACGGGTCCGCATCACACCACACATAGTCTCCATCCTCGATTCCCAGCTTCTTGGCCACGATGGGGTTTATGTCTATGTAGCCCTCGCTCACCCACGGCTTCCGCTTATCATGGCGGTAGAAGTCTCCGAAAGGCCCGAAGAAGGTGGCCTCGAGGTCTGTGCTGGC
>BEHD01000030.1 GCA_002898355.1 archaeon HR01
CGAGCCGGAGGCTGGGGTCTTCAGGATAGACACGCCAACATACATGGGTGATGAGCAGGTCTACGAAGCCCTCCAATACATAGCATACACGTCAGACCCGGTGAACGGCCCGCCGGCAATACTTATGAAGGCTGATGAGGAGGTTAAGGTGAGCAGGAGGCTTGTGGCTGAGCTGTACAGGTCATGCGCCACCTCAACCATGTCAAAGATACCGCCCAAGCTCTGGGCACCTCTAGTCCTTAGATGGGGTGAGAGGATATGGTAGAGGCCTTCCAGGAGGTTGTCGGGCATGTCTTCTCCTCCGAGGGTAGCTACGGCTCGGAGAGGGTGGAGGTAACCCTCCTAGCTAACAAGTCCGTGTACCGGGGCGAGTACCTCTGCATCAGACATCCGTACGAGGCCTCGAAACCGGTCTTCATACAGGTGGAGACGGCCTCTCTAAGGAGGCCGAGCGCCAGCTATGAGGAGAAGCTGTTGAGGGACGGGCAGGTCAGGCAGGACCCCGAGAAGATAGTCGGGAAGGCCTTCTGCTGGCAGGTAGGGTATGAAGACTCCGGACTTGTTAGACCCCTCCTCACACCGATACCGCCCCTCACACCGGTCTACAGGCCGGGCCCTGAAGCCCTCTCAAGCTTCATAGCCCCCGGAGGGGCGAGCATCTCACTAGGGACAATATATCCGACTGACGTACGGCTGAGTCTGAGCCTGAAGGTCCTGTTCAGGCAGGGAGCCCTGGTTGTCGGAGGGGTTGGAACGGGGAAGAGCACCCTCCTAATGACCTTGATGGTCAGAATGCTGAGGACTGTTAGAAACCCTCACATCCTCCTGATTGACTGGGACGGCGAGTTCAGGAGCGGCCTGCTGGAGAAGGCGGCTGAGGATGGTGGGGGCTATCTCAGGGTGACGGCCTCCACGAGGCTTGCCAGGAGGGTGAGGAGCCTAAGCCCTGAGGCATGGTATAGCGCCTTCAGGACCAGAGCCGGTCTTACAGGCTCCTCGAAGGAGGCTAGGGCGCTATACGCCGTAGTTAAGAGGGTTGAGGAGGAGGGGGCCAGCTCTATGGAGTGGTCCCAGCAGGAGTTCGACAGAATACTGTCTATGGTTCAGAGTGAGGATGTTAGGAGAAACCTGGAGGAGAGGGGTAAAACCCTGTTCAAGCAGTCCCCGGAGGAGGGTAACGGCGTAGATGTAGTCGAGGCGGTTAGGTCTAAAGCCCTCGTCCACGCCGACTTCTCAGACGCCTCCAACTGGGATGAGATAATCAACAGGAGCAGGGGGATGCTTGAGGCATGCTATCTCCAGGCTAGGTCAGGCCCATCCTTCGGGGTGGCAGTATTCATAGATGAGGTCCACAACTTCGCGCCACAGTCACCGCATGAGGGGGCAGCAAGCCGGGAGGCATACGACATGATGATACCGGTGATGAAGCTGATAGCAACGACCGGGCCTAGGAACGGTATGCCCCTATTCCTGGCAACCCAGAGGCTCTCAGAGGTGGACAAGTTCATATCAACCCAGATGGGTCAGAACATATTCGCATTCAGGGTAGAGGATGTGGACCTTGAGAGGCTTAGAAGCATAATGGGTAGCGACATAGCATACTCCGCCAGACTCCTTCCAAGAGGGTACTGCATATACAAGGGGCATGCCCTAAAGATACAGAGGCCCGTCATCTGCGTCGTGGATAAAGAAGCCGATGTGGCAAGCGTAGGGAGAGACCTCCTGACAAGGTGGGGGAGCCAGTAAATGCTATATATGTTTGTTCACAAAGGTGAATAGTATGGGGTTTAAGGCTGGGATAGTTCTGTCCGTCTTCGGCCTCCTCATATCCATGCTTGTTCTTGCGGCTGTTCAAGAAGCTGTAAGAGTTCTCGCAAGCCCACCGACTGGGGACATATTTTCAGGACTAGGCGCTGGAATAGCCGTATTCATGGCTGCGGCGTCAGCATTACTCTCGGCAATATTCTACGGTGCGGCATACCTGACAACCAGAGGGCTGAGGTCAGCTGTGGTTGGAGGCCTGATGATAGTTGGAGGACTACTATTGATTATCTCCTCCCTCATATTAGCTCCACAGATTACGAAATGGTTGGCAGGGCCTGCTGAAGAAAGCCTAACACTAATGGGCTTGATAATATTCCCTCTAGTGCTTGGGCTGCTGACAATAGTTGGGGGAGTTAGAAGGGTGAGAGCTCCCAAGTCTTGATGACTTTTCCCGACCGATTATAGTCAGACGCCTCTACGTTGCTGGCGCTTCGGCTGTAGGCTGGGCCTCCTGAGCCTGCTCGGCAGGCTTCTCCTCCTTCTTCTTAGGCCTTGGCTTCGCCCTCTTTCTCACCCTCTTCTGAGCTTTTTCCCTCCCAACAGCTCTCTTCTTCCTAGCCATAACCCATCGCTATTATGGTGTCCTGCCGGGATAAATCAGTTACGCTTATCTATATGGGTGTATCCTCTCAGCCGATGTCTCTGGATGAGTCTTTGAGGAAGGTTCTGGAGGGTGGTAGGGATTGGCAGAGGGTCCCTGTTAAGGGCTCCCCAGGAATATTCGTGGTTAGGGCTCCAGCATATAGGGGTAGGCCTGCCTCCCTAATGGTTGAGGTTAATCCTGTTGGCGGTGACGGTACTCCTCTGAAGAGGAGGGGGTTGATGCTTAGGACTGTGGAGGAGCTGGAGATGTTCAGGAGGCTCCTCTCGGAGAGGAGGCTTGACGAGGTTCTTAAGGCCCTTGAGAGGGTTAACCCCAAGGGTGAGGCCGGCTCTGAGGAGCCCCTAGAGATATAGCTCTATCCAGATATATGCATGGCCGACCGTTTACTGTAGCGGCCTCAAGGTGTCCTCTTCGCTGGACGGGTTCATCGAGGGCTCTGGGAAGCCGAAGCTGACCGTGGAGTATGTCCTGAAGGCTCTGGGTGAGGCTAACCGTGTCAGGATGGCGGGGAAGGCTGTAGGCTACCTCGTTGACACACCTCTGGGAAAGCTATATGTTACTAAGAGGCGGCCTGAGGAGAGGTTTAGGAAGTTTGACAGCTGGGGCGTCTCCGAGGACGTTTTGAGGACAGCCGCTAGACTCGGGGCGGAGAAGGTGGTGATAATATCTGGTGATGAGGGCTGGTTGAGCGATATACGGGACTGGTTCACAAAAGCCATCCCCTACTGGTGGAGGGAGGGGCATGAACTCCAGAGGCACCTACCGCTCAAGGAGCAGGAGAAGCTACCCTACAGATAAGCTATCCCTGAACATCTATGGTCGGCGTAGCCGCTTGCTGCTGAGCCTCTTTAAAAAGCCCTCCAGCCCTCACACTCAGATGGCTCGACTTTCTCTCCACAACCCAGCCCATCTTGGGAGCCATCCGCTCCAAGACCCTCCTAACCTCCCTCTTCGACAGACCATACCTCAGGCCTAGGGATGTGGCGCAGGCGCTACCCTGACGGCTGACCAAGGAGATGAGGCGGCCTACAAACCTACCGTAGATAGCGCTTTTCACAGCCGCAGAGGCCTTATACCTCCTTTGTTTATGCTTCCGTGTTATGCTTCCGGCAGGCCTCCCTATGAGGTGTTCGCCTTCAGTAAGGGCTTTGAGCCGGCCTGTGATTCTCAGGGACAGGCCCACGATGCGGGATAGGCATCTAAGACAGAGACGGAGGGGTTTCTCAGAGCCTGCTACGGTAAGTGGGACCGTCTTGGAGCTCTTGGACCCGCATGAGGGGCATGGCCTGCCCTCACTACTCACGGGCTCGGCGTGGAAGCCGTTATAGACATATCCATCGGATGTCTTGCGGACAAGCCCTTTAACACGGAGGGCCAGAAGCGACTGGTTTACCGACGTCCTCGGTATCCCCAGCTCCTTCGACAGCGAAGTCGTCTTGAACGGCCTACCCTTACTATGTCTCAGCCTATCATAGACAGCCATCCAGGCCGGGATGTAGAGCTTAGCGTAGGGCTTAACCATCCTATCCAGACAATTGCCTCAGAAGCTAATAATGGTTTAAACGGGGGTATTGGAACTACAAACACGGCCCTGGCCTTATCCCCTTATATGCATCGGGATTGGGATATTGCCGTTAGGGGGTGTATGGCTTGAGGAAAAGCCTCTTGGTAATAGCCCTGCTGCCGTTGCTACTGCTGGCTACATCGGCCTACGCCGTGCTGATAACCCTCAACAGCGCAGACATCAACCAGCTAGGTGGAACGGGCCTCGTCGACGTGAACTGCCCCGCAAACTCGTGTCAGGTGACGAAGGTGAGCTGGACCCTGACGTCTTCCCCGCCCTTCCGAGTTGACAAGGTGAACGTACAGTGGAAGACCGCCAAATCCTCTGGGGCGACCTACAACGTCTGCGTAAGCCTCTACGACAGCTCCTCAGCACACCTGACCAGCGGGTGCCAGGCACAGGCGGCCAACCCAGACCCGGTTACGACCTTTGTTGACGTGGATCCGAACGTGAACCCGAAAGACGTCTACAAGGTAGAGGTTGTGATAGTTGAGCAGTAAGCCGCTGCTTCTGCTGGCGGTGGCGGCGGCCCTAACACCCTCCATCATTTTTTCCATACTAATAACGGTCAACCAGGTGAGCATACTCCCAAACAGGCCTGACACAGCATACATCTTCGGAAGAGACACATCATCTGGGGCCCAGATAGAGAGGATACAGCTAAACCTCATGGGAAACAATGTGGCAACCGTCACCATAACAATCTGGGTACCTATACGTGGAACCTATATCAAGCAGGTAGAACTCTATGACTCCTCAGGCAACCTTCTGGCCTCGGGAAGCGATACTAGGTTCGAGCAAGGTAGCAGGACTAGGACTATAGACGTAACCCCAGACGTTCCTATAGACTATGTGGCTACAGTAAAGGCCTGCATCTCGAGAACCGCACCGTGTCTCTAGGACCATGAGGGCTGAGAGGCTCTTACTCGCTATTGTTGTTCTGGCAAGCCTGACCACGCTAGCCTACTCGGCCGCCTTGTCCACAGCCCAGGTAAGCCAGGTAGGTGGTACAGGGCTTGTCAACGTCTCCAAGGCCGATGTAAGGGTCCTGTCCGTCAAGCTTGGAAGCGCCGACTTCGCAGTTTCCACGATAGATGTGGTCACCTTATCGCTCTCCTCCACTGTATCGGGGAGCTATCTGGTGCAGGTATTCGTCAGCGTAGGCACGTGTAGCGCATCAGGCTCAACCACCGCGTCGCTAAGCCCTACAGCCACCACGTTGACGGTGGATGTGAGCCCTGACTGCGCCTACAGCTCCCAAGCCACGGTTAGGGTCAGGGTGACGCAGCCATGAGGCTTCTAGGCTCCGCTCTCATATTTACAGCAGTCTTTATCGGCTATCTCTTTTTCACGGGTCAGTTGATGCTCTACTATGTTGTGACGGGTAGTATGGAGCCGGGAATCCCCGTAGGCTCCCTAGTAGTAGCTGTTCAGGACACCACACTCTCGGCTGGAGATGTCGCTGTCTACAGGCTTGGCCAGTCCCTTCTCCTCCACAGGGTTGTGGAGGTTCTGCCGGAGGCGGTTGTGGTCTCGGCCGATGCCTCGCCGGATTATGTGGAGGTTGTGGGCTGGGATAGGGTTGTAGGCCGGATGGCTCTAGCCATACCACTCCTCGGATACCTGTATATGGTCCCTCTCATGGCCTTGGCC
>BEHD01000031.1 GCA_002898355.1 archaeon HR01
TAAAACCAGCGGCAAACAAGCTAATGTCTAGAATTACGAGGGGAGAGTTTGGGACCGTGTATTCAAGTAGAGAGATTCTCCACGAACTATATTATGTCTCAATAGAGGAGGGGGTGTCTCTTGAGGAATTCATAAGAAGAGCGGCAACAATATCAGCGATACCAAACCTCTCACTGCTACCCACAGTGTATGAATTAGACCTGTTAGCACTGGCTCTCATGCAGCAATAAACTCAGCTCAATATTTGATGCATATTATGCTGCCACATGCCTAAACATGGTGGGAGACAAGACAATAATATCAACAGATGAAGAATATGACAAAATAGCGAGCATAAAAAGAATAGACCCATGAGACATTTAATGCTCACAAAAAACAGAGGGTTATCTGGGTCTCATAAGGGTTGAATATACCTTCTTCTCAGGTACTGTGGAGCTGGGGATGGGGTGATGCTAGATTCCATGTTGCACCATGGGGTCCTGACGCATGGCCTACAAACGACTAGAACGGTCACGTTTACGGTAGAAGGTGACGACCTATTACGGGCTACTATTCCTGTTTTCGTATGATTAGGGGTAATCAGCCCCTTCACATTTTTTCTTCAACTTTTCCCATGCTTCATAGATAGTGACTCGGCTATAGCATGCCTACTAGTGTGTAGTGCTCTACTTTAGGCTTCTCGGCTAAAAGCTTCACCTCGTTGGGATGTATAACGGGCTCACGCCAGTCGTCGCCGGCGAATCGTCGTAGGGATTCTAGGTCCCTCCACACTGTCACCACTATACCGTTCTGGAGGTCATCCAACCCCACGTAGGCAGCAATACAGCCTTCCTGACTCCTCAGAATAGGTAGTGCATCTTTATCGGTGAACTCTCGGAAACCTTCTGCAGAGCTAATCCTACACCTCCAAACCCTGACGATCATGTCACACCTAGCAATATCGAGCAAATAAGCCTTACGAACCCCAACGGTGATTGTATCAGTCAGCCTTCAACTTCTGTTAAGCCATCCTGGAGAGAGCCTTTTCCACATCCCCTATTACCTGTTTCTAGGAGATACCTCCACTGAAAGCCCGGATTGCCTCGCAATCTTCAGAACTTTGTTCTGGCATTTCTTGAAATAGGTTCTCATGTCACTTGGGCGTAGCTTGACGTAAAGTGTGTCACCTGACAGCTCGACGGAGAAGTCGGTGAGATGTTTCGAGATAATCTTTCTGAATACCGCTGTCTCATCTGCATGGTCTTCGGATGGTTTGACGGGGACGAAGAAGACTCTTTCACCGAAGACATATAGCTCGTAAACAGGTGTTTCATTTAGAAAATCTTTAACAACCACGGTTGGTCTAGCAAGGTCTGCACGTTTGAGGCCGGTGGGAACCTTCACCACAATCTCCAGCGTGTGGATGCTGGCGACTCTACCCTTATCCATGAATATGAGGGTGTCCACAATTGACGGCAATATCCCTATGTCCACCTTGTTGGCTATCCTGTGCAGGGCGTCTATAGGAGTGCTCGCATGAATCACGCCGATCATTCCTATTCCAGCATAACGGAGGTCTATGTACATCTCGAAGTCTTTGGACTCTCTCATCTCATCGAAGACTGTGTAGTCTGGCCGGCTGAGGAGCAGTACGTTGTGTATAGAGCCGTCGTCTGAGGCGCTTTTAGAGTATTGTGTTATGTCTGGTGGGAGGTTAAGGTCTCGAGGGCTCTCAACCGTCTTGACTACACGCTTCATATTTCGGTAGTGTTCTGCCAGTGCCTGCGCGAAGGTAGACTTGCCCATACCTGGTGGCCCAGCTATTAGAATGCCCTCAGCCCGTCTCTCAAGCCTTTCCAACACCTTCGGTGGTAGACTGTAGTCTTCAAGCTTTACTCTGATAACCGGCTTGACTACTGTCATCTCCATCCCATCAGATAGTGGGGGTCTGGTGATAACTATCCTATACTGGCCCAGCTGGAGAATAGTAAGCTCAGGCTTGTCCACCTCCACAAAGGCATCTGTACCGAAGACCCCATATGCTATCTTCATCACATGTGCCACCAGCGCCTCCATCTCCGTCCTCGTCAACGCCTTATCCCTAACGCTCTCGAAGATCCATCGGCCGGGATGGCCCCGTTTTATCTTGGGCTCGAGTCCCTCCTTCACATGGAGACTCATCACGTCATCGATGAAGACAGACTCAATCTGGATAGGCGGCTCAGGTACCGTGTATATGCATCTTATACCTATCGATTCGGCGACCCTTGCGACGAGAGGGTCGGAGGTTAGGAGAGTTTCACCGTTTCTTCTACAATATTCTAGGACAGCGTCTCGCCAGCCCCCCTCCACAGGCTCCCCAACATACTCTACATTTTTCCCCGCCGACTCCGTTAGCTTCCTCAACCCCTCAAGGGCAGATAGATCTCCGGCGAAGGCCCTCTCCTGCACATATTTCAGTAGTGTCCTGTGAATGAGTATTTTAGAACCATCCTTGACAACCCTATCTAAACCTACACCCAGGCGGAGGGCGGACTCGTCAACTACTATGTTTGACACCAACCATCTCCTAATCAACAGTCTAGGTTATAACGGTAACCCCCTCTACCCTCACCATCAACAGGTTATGGAAGAAATCTTTAAGACTCAGTACCGAAGGGGGGCTCTCCAGTTCCCGATGCATCCAATCCGACCGGTAGGGCGGTGAATCATCTGTCTTCCGTATGGGATGGGTCTCTCATGCTCAGCATTGAGTCATAGTAGAGCTTACGCTGTGCAAAATATTCCCTTGCAACATCTATGGCTCCCCTCCTTAAGAGCATCGCCCGCCTGACACGTGCGGCCGCAATATCCAAAGCAACGGTCCTTGGTGGTTTTCTAATCTGGTCAGCCTCTGTCAGGATCATCTTGATATTTGTGGAGATTTTGTATCGGATTAGGTCGAATGCCTCCATCTCCGTCCCACCCTTATACTCTACGTAGGAGCCGATCACTCCTCCAGCGTTAGCTATGATATCTGGGATAATCCAGACCCCACCCTTCATGAGTATCTGCTCTCCGGAACTGGTGGTGGGTATGTTGGCGGCCTCCACCACTACCTTAGTATGGGGTAGTAGTTTTGGTGCTGTTTCATCGTTTATGGTGTCGGAGGAGGCTGCTGGAATAAAAATATCTGCGTCAAGTTCAAATATCTTCTCTTTAGGCATCTTTGCATATTTCTTGAGCTTTGATATGTGGAGGCTGGAGCCGAGCTCCCTCATGATATTCGGTATATCTAGTCCGTCAGGGTCGTATATGCAGGCTGAGATATCACAGACCGAGACAATCTTGTATCCCATTTCATCAAGGAATTTCGCTGTGAAGGACCCGACATTTCCAAAACCCTGTATTGAGACCCTCACCTCCGAGGGGTCGAGACCTAATGCCCCCATGTCGCTGAGCATCTTAACGGTGAGGTCCGTCGCTATGGCGACACCATAGCCAGTTGTACCGAGCTCATGGGGTATGCCCCCCAGCTCCCTCGGCTTCCCTGTGCAGGACCTCATGTCTCCAACCTCGTGGGCGAAAACCGCCATGTCAAGCTCTGTTGTCCCCATATCTGTGGCTGCTATGTATTGAAGCGGTGTGTAGGGCTTAATGGTTTTTGCGAACGACCTCATCCAAGCAACCCTATCCACTTTCGACGGGTCACCCAACAACCCGCTTTTTGCTCCGCCGAAAGGCAAGCCGGCTAAAGCGCATTTCCAAGTCATGGTTCTTGCTAGACGGAAGACCTCCACCGGTGTCACGTATTCTGTGAATCTGATTCCTCCCTTGCCCGGCCCCATGGCGGTGTTATCTATTACAAGCACCCCACGCATACCGGTGTCTGGGTCATAGGCTAGCACAACTTTTTCAGGACCCCAATCATCAGCTAAGCGCCAGACATCTGTCTCAGAGTACATAAGAGCCATCCCGGCCACCGTTCTTCAACAGCCATTTAAAAAGGCTAATTTTTTCTCACCGCAGACCATGACCCTAGTGTTGGGAGAAACTTTTGAACCGCCATCACTAGCTTACATTACAGATTTTCCGGTGCCGAGTCCTCCAGGCCTATTTGCATCCATAGCATGTAGGTAATTTCTCCTCGATGATGCGGAAGCTGTGATGTCTACAGTCGCTGTCCTTCATCCGAAAACCTTGCAAACGGGCCGCATCGGTCTTCGGTGCCGAATGGCTGGGAAAAAGGTGGATGTTTAGAAGGTGGGTCTCTGTGGCTGTGGCTGTCTTCTTCTGCCGACGACTATGGCTGTGGAGATGAGGACGGCTATCAGGATGAGGAGCATGGGCAGTATGTAGGTTGAGACGGGTTCTGGGAAGGCGACGGTCGTTACCTGTGTCAGGGTCAGGGTGGTTGACTGTGTCTGCGTGGTTTGGGCTGTGGATGTCGCTGTCGTTGTTGTAGTGGTTGTCACGGTCTGGGTGTTTGTAGTCGTCTGCGTCTGTGTCTGAGTCGTTGTAACGGGGATGGTTGTGGTGCTGGTCGCAGTTGAGACGAAGATGATGGAGCTGGTCTGTGTTATGGTTGTCGTCGCTATCGCGTAAGCGGTTGTGGTTATTGTGGCTGTGGCGGTAGCGGTGGTTGTTGTCCCCACAGTCGATGTAACCGTCGTCGTGCTTGTTGAAACAATGTTGTCGGGGCAGAACCTTGAATAGAACGAGTTGACTCCGGCGGCAGTATCAATCAAGGGTGTGTAGGTAGCGACGCCTGGTGAAGGTGTTGAGGTTGATGGAGAGACTACGGTTGTGGTCGGTGTCAAGGTTTCAACTGTGAGTGAAACGGTGGAAGACTGTGCATTTAAGTCGTTTATGACGTAGAAGAGCGGTAGGTTAACGTGTTGGCCCGCTAAATATACACATGCTCCCAGTGATGCTGCGGCATTGGCTTGGTCGTCGCCTGTTGGCCCACCTGTGATGAAGAACGAGTGTGAAAATGTTCCGTCGGAGGCGTATGCCGCTAGCAACACATCACGGGTCCCATATCCCGCCGTGTAACCTGCCATGTAGATTATTCCACCCACAGCCGTTAAACCATATGCGGCCTC
>BEHD01000032.1 GCA_002898355.1 archaeon HR01
ATCACCATATCTTTCTCTCTGTGGAACGTCGGCGAAGTGTCCTCGATAAATACCGTAAGAGGGGCTTGATTCTCGCACGACTTCGGTTTGCGTGGTTTACCCTTGCCGACTGTCATGGCGCCAGAGATTTCCTGCTTCCATCTTCTTCTCCTGTTTTTGGACTGCGAAGATGAATTACAGTCGAGTTTGTAGGCGGGTGGTGGGTCTGGGGAGTGGGTCGTTGTCACGGGTACGGGATGTAGAGGAAGGGAAGGTAGATGAGGGATGTGAATGCAACTGTGGGTAGCCCCACCTTAAGAAATCTCCAGAACGATATCGATCTCCCATATCGCTTCTCCAAGACCTCAAGGACTATTATGTTGGATGCTGCCCCGAGGATTGTCAGATTTCCTGCTAGGGTGGAGTATGTGGCGAGGCTTAGCCATATCTTCTCATCGGCACCTGTCACTCCAGCATCTCTCAGATATTCTATGAAAAGCTTCGCATAGGGGACGTTGCTTATGAGCTGGCTGATGGCCAGTGAGGTGGAAGCTGTGACTATGACGGCGTTGCCGCCCGTGAAGGTGTTTACAGGGAGGAATCCTAGGATTTGCTGGAGAAGGCCCGAATTCCATATACCCTGCATGGTGACAAACATGCTGATGAAAAAGAGGACGGTGCCGAAGTCTACTCTCCCCAGTATATCTCGGGGGTTTGAGACGAAGGGCCATACTGCTGCTGCGGCTATAAAAGGTATCAGTCCACGGCTTGATATGTGGGGCTGGCCTGTTGCTGCGAAGATGTCGTTGACCAGCAGGGATGCTACTGTAACGGCCATCCCAACCATGGCTATGTAGGCGTCTCTTCTAGACCTGATGGCTTCGGCGGGGATGCCTAAAGCAACCACCTCTTTTCTCCCGATCTTGTAGACATTCACGATGTAGAGGCCAAGTATTACCAGTGATATTATGGTTGGCAGTGTTAGGTGTATGAGGAAGGAGAGGAATGGTGCGGTCATCCCGGACTGGACTGCTATCAGCATGTTCTGAGGGTTTCCTAGCGGTGTCATCACCGACCCTACGGTTATCGCATAGCATAGGAGTAGGAAGGAGGCTTCATACTTATCGCCTATGGCCCTTCCTATGAGGACGGCTATCGGCGGCCCTACAAGGGCTACTGTGTCGTTTACGAAGAATGCCGCCATCAACCCGATTATCAGGGAGGAGCCTATAACTAGTGTTCGTGCATCCCTGAATATGGCTAGGGTTGACGACGATATGTAGTCTAGGAGACCTGAAGACTCGGCTAAGCCGACCAGGGCGAACATCCCGATAAGGAAGAAGACGACGTCGAAGTCGATGTACTTCACAGCCTCATCCACGTCTACGAGTCCTAGGGCTAGTGAGAGGAACATGGAGCCCATCATTATTGACCAGACGGGTAGGTGTGGGTATCTTCCCCTGACTAGGAGTCCTGCGAGGAGTAGTGCCGCTACCGCTAGTCCTTTGAGCTCGGCGGACAGCATACCGTGTCTCGCCTGTGGCCGTCCTTTCTAGATGCTTTGCTGGCAGGGCGGGAATGTATTTTATGAGTAGGAGCCGTCCACTATCTCGGGTATCTCCCTCTTGGTTCTCTGGGCAGCTATTTCTGTGGCCTCCTTTAGTATTGCTTCAGCCTCGTCGTCAAGGGTGGTGCGCCCCGCATATTCGTTGGAGACCGTTCCAACACTCACGGCCAGGTCCTCAAGAAGGTCTTGGACACCTCGGAGTCCGTGGGATACTTCGGGGACTACTCCTCCCATCTCCTTCTGGACCGTAGCTAGGACGGCTGCTATGGGGCCAACAACCTTTCTCACCTCGCCGAAATCTTTCACGGCCTCGAGCCGGAGGACCACACCCTCCAGAGAGGCCTGGCTTTTGACCGTTGAGTTGACCATCTTCCTCAGCTGGGAGAGTTCGTTGGCGTATGTTGCCGCCCTCTCCTCATCCTTCTCCATCTTAGCCTTCACTATCTGGTTGAAGACCTCCTTACCCCTCATGGACATGTTGCGGGCTTTGGCATCTAGCCTGTGCTGTATGGTCTGGAGCTGCAGTATGATGTCCCCCAGCCTCTCCCATATCGAGGGGGGTGGTGGGGCTGTCTTCTTCCTAAAAGGTAGCTTAACCATCTCCGCATGCCCCCTCATCCAGCATGCTATATAGGTTGATGACGGCCCACTATCACCCTAATCCCGATGTAGTACCGCCGGATTCTATAAAACTTTTAGACAGGCCTTCTCAAAGATAAACCGCATAGAATGAGAGAGGCGGCAAAGAGCGGCGTCAGCGTTGTGATATCAGCCCTCATAGTGACGGGTGTGCTGCTCACTATTATCAGCACCCTCTGGGCTGCCCAGTACAACCTCCACCAGGCCGAGGTGGATTCTTTGAAGAGGGAGGCGGAAAGGGCTATGGAGGCTGCCTTCCAGATATTCTGGGTCAACACCACCCATGTGAGGCTCTTCAACAACCACTCCAGCGTAGCCGTTACAATCAGGTACTGGGTATCATCCGACAGCGGTGGTTTAAACGTCATCGGCCCGCTAAACCCCGGCGACTGGTCCGTCCAGCCTAAAACATACAAGGATGTTCTAGCTGCAGACTCTCCACGTAGCCCAGGCCGCAAATACACGGTAGTCTCGGAGAGGGGGAGCGTCTTTTTCGTAGGTGATGTGCCGTCGGAGCCCTGGTCTTTGTTTAGGCTTAGGGATGAGATGAGGCTGGTGAGGCCTGGTTTCAGCAGCGGTGTCAAAGGCCCTCTCACCCAGCTGGTTCTCGCCACAGGTCCGGACTTCACCGGTGGGCCGGTAACCATCACCTGTGTCTCGGTTACTCCTTTACCGGCTTCATGCTCCGGCTGGTCTGTATCATTTAACCCCGCAAGCCCGGTCACAGTACCACCCGACAGTGCTGTGGTTGTGAACATCCTGGCTAGTGTTCCAGCCGCCACACCCACCGGAACATACTTCTTGCGACTACGTGTTGATACAGGAGGTTTCGCCAGGGAGTTCCTCCTGAGGGTTGTCGTGGGCGATTTCTCTTTTAGCTTCACACCGTCATCTATCAGCCTTGAGCAGGGCTGCGCCACAACCATCGGCGTAGTGGTATCTCCCACCAACTATCAATCAGATGTGGGGTTCCGGGTTTCAACGGTCTCACCGCCTGATACCAGGATTAACTATGCGGCAGCTCCGAACCCTGTATCAGTAAGGGATGCTGTGACCACGGCAGACTTCTACGTCCACGTCAACGCCAAGCCAACAGGTTCAGGCACTAGGACAGTTGTGGTTGTTGGTGATGATGGGCTTGGCCCTGTTAAGACCAGCTCTTTTGTTGTCACTGTATTATCGGAGCTCTGTATAACAGTGCCCTCGGGGGGTCAGGGTTTTGTTGTGAATGTCTTAACGACCGCTGTAACTGGATGTCGGGGTGATCCATCATCGGTTCCTGTTGAGATTACGAGCTTGGGTGGATGGAGCGGTACTGTCACTTTGACCTTCTCTGAGTCTCCAAACATCAACGTCATAAGGTCGGAAACCTTCTCACCCAACCCTGTGACCGTGACAGCTGGAGGCACGCACACATCCACATTCAGCTTCGAGATACAGAACGGTGGGACCGTGACCGTTATAGGCCAGAGCGGCCCCCTCATCTCAGGTAAGACCTTCACAGTAGCCCGAATATGCTGAGGCACTTGGCTTTATATGGTGTGAGAAAGTGTAAACATCTCCTCCAATATCGGGATTACATTACGGCGGTATTATCGCCGGATTTCCCCCCCATATCTTTTCAGGGGAACAGATAAATAATGGCTAGGGTTCCTTTGCGTCCATGAGCATTAGAAACCGACCCTCGATAGGGCTAAGCCCTCTAGTGGCGGTGATACTGCTGATAGCCATAACTGTGGCAGCGGCCGTCGTAGTGGCAGGTGTTTTCTTCAACCTTAGCAGCATAGCAGGCAGAAGACCCACAGCCGTAATAGACCA